>CAZZFA010000033.1:0-52370 GCA_964653435.1 uncultured Planctomycetales bacterium
TGTTCCGCCCGCCGCCCGCCCCCCCCGCCCGCGCGGCCACGGAGCCGGCGGCGCCCGCTGTGGAACCGGACGCGGAGCCTGCGCTACTGATCCTTCCACCGGTCATCCGGCTTTAGGAGCCTGACTATGGATACTCGAGTGATACGATCGCAGATTCACAGGCCGGCCTGTCCGCGGCGGTATCGGCCCGCAGTAATCGCGCTGCTGGCGGCACTGCTCGGCCTGGGCGCTGCGCAGGCCCAGCCGGGCGCGGGGGCGGATGCCGTGGAGCGCTCCGTCGATTTCGTCGAGAAGTCGACCGAGGCGACGGAGCTGCTCAGCCGGAACAGATTGCAGGAGGCCCTTGCCGCGTTTCGGGAACTCGCGGCCCGATACCCCGATCTTGACGAGGACGGCTATGTCGCAATGGCCATCGGCGACTGTCTGGCGGGCATGGGACGCGACGCCGAGGCTCGAGACGCCTACCGCGCCGCCGCGGCGGCACACCCGGCCCTGGCCCCGAGCGTCAACCAGCGTATCACGGATCTGGAGCTGGCCGGTGAGGTGACCGACGCGCTGATCGAACGACTCCGCGCGGCTGCGGCAAGCGCCGACAAAAGCCGGTACTCCGCTGCCTGGCAGCTTGGTCGTGCACTCCAGAAGCGCGCGAAGACCCTCCTGATCGAAGCGGCAGCGGCATTCCGAACGGCCGGCGAGGCCGACACGCCCGTCTCCCGGCCGGACCCGGGCCTGACGCAAGCCCGCGCACTGGAGGCGTTGGCGGCGGAGCTCGGCGGCCTGATCGATCGACTCGAGGACGCATGGGGCTCGGCGCGACGGGCCATGCGGCTCCCCGACCGGGGCGAAGCGGCCGGTGCCACGACCGGAAAGGGGACCGCCGAGTGGGTAGTGCGCACAAAAGACGGCCGCCGGATCGAGTTCCAGATGATGTGGGCCGCGGAGCCGTGCGACTCCCGGACCCAGGTAACGGTGAACGGAAAACCGCTGAAGCTCACCGACAATCAGCAATCCGCGCTGAAGCGGCACGAGGACGAGATTCGCGCGATTCTGCTTCAGGCGGCCGAGGAGACCGGCGAGACCGGCCGACAGGTGAGGTGACGAGGATTGACCAAGGCCCCCCCCACCATCGACGACGAGGCAACCGATGCCTGCCGTCATAAGGAGAGTGCCATGACAACGATTCGCGCCCTTGTGTGCGTCCTGATCGCCGCGATCACTGCAGCCGGACAGGAAGCCCGCGCGGCCGAGCCGGATGCGATCGACCTGAAGTTCGTCTACCGGGCGGGACGCACCGCCCGGCAACGAGTGGTCAGCAGGACGGTCGGCTCCATGAAGTTGTTCGACCCCCTGCCGGAGCAGAAGTTCGCGCAGACCTTCGAGCAGGATCTCACGTTGACCTGCCGCCAGGCGAATCCGGACGGGTCCGCCGTGCTGGACATGACGATGGACCGCGTCGCCATGAAGATGAGCATCGGCGGAATGAACATGGAGTTCGACTCTGCGGCGCCGGCCACGCAACCGGGCGACCGCCTCGATACGCGAATGCTCGCGCGGATCTTCTCCGCGATGGTCGGCAGCACGCTCACCGTGATCGTCGGTCCCGACGGACAGCCCGCGCGGATCGAAGGCGTCAAACAGTTCAAGGAGAAGATGCTGAACAGCCTCGCCGACGAACCGGTGCCCGCATCCCTCCGCAAGCTGCTGGACCAGCTAAGCGGCATGTTCGACGACGAAGGCATGATGAAGGAAATGCAGTCCTCCTACCGGCTGATTCCGAACGAGCGCAAACGGGTCGGCGACCGGTGGGAGCGAAGCTGGAACATGAAGATCCCCCTGTTCAACGGGAAAATCGACGGCCAGGGCCGGTATGAACTCCTGGCGATCGAGGAGTTCCGCGGGCGCAAGTGCGCGAAGATCGGCGTGAAGGAGTCCTTCCACATGGCCGCCACCCCGGAGGTGGCCGCCCCCGCCCAGGCAAACGCCTCAGCCCCCGCGAAAGGAATCGTCGAGCGCTTGCGCTTCGACCTGAAGGCCAGCGGCGGAGAAGGCACGGCCTACTGGGATTACGAAAACGGGGAGCTCGTGCAGCTCCGCCAGGTCCAGCGATTGACCATGGAGATCAGCATGCCGACCGACGCGGACACAGACGGCTCGGAAACGGACAGAGGCAAACCCGCGATGGTACAGAAGCTCACCACGGCCGAGAGCGTAGACCTTCTGGATGATGCGTCGGCCGCCGGCCGCAGCGATGCGACCGCCCCGGCTCCTGCGCCAGAGTGATCCCTCGCCGGCCGCTGTCGCCGGCGAATCGAGCGTACCTCCGGTCCCCTGGCAGGGCCGGGTTCGACCCCTCCGGGTTGGATCCGGCCCTGTCCGCATCGAGCGGGCGCCAATGCCGAAGTCCGGTCTTGCGCCGGCCGGCTACGTCGAGGCGTTGCCGCCGGGCGGCGGGCTGCCGGCCGGTCCGTTCTCCGGCAGGGCGGCGGCAGTTGCCCCCGGCAGTTCCTCGACCTGATAGTCGTAGAACGTCCGCAACTGCTCGCGGAAGTATCCGCCGCGCCGCACCTGGGCCGCGTTCAGGACCGCACCGAAGAGATGCGCGTTCACGCGCTCCAACTGGTCCCGGGCACGCTGGGCCACGCCGCGAGAATTCGCCTTGGCCCGGCACACGAGAATCACGCCGTCCACCACGCCCGCCAGCACCAGCGCGTCGCTCACGAGCAACACCGGCGGCCCGTCGAAGATGACCTGGTCATACCGGTCGGCGGCCTGCGCGATCAGATCCCCCATGTACTTGCCGCCCAGCAGTTCCGCCGGGTTCGGCGGAATGGGCCCGGGCAGCAGCACATCGAGATTCGGCAGGGCCGTCGAGTGCACCAGCGTGTCCAGCACCGACTGGCCGATCAGGGCGTTGCTCAGCCCCTCGCGCGAGCCGGTGGGGAACAACTGATGAATCGCCGGGCGGCGGAAATTCGCATCGATGAGCAGGACGCGCCGGCCGCTCTGCGCGATGGAGATCGCGAGGTTCGTGGCGACGGTGGTCTTTCCGTCCTCCGGTTTCGGACTGGTGACCAGCACGGTCCTCTGGCGTTCCGCGGGGGCGCTCAGAAGCAGGTTCGTGCGGATGTTCCGGAACGCCTCGGCGATAAGCGAGCGCGGCGAGGTATGCGCGGCCATCTCCACCCGGTCGATCGCGACTTCCTCGTCGTCCACGTCGGGTACGGTGCCCAGCATCGGCACGCTGACGTACCGAACGATATCCCGCGGCGTGCGGACCGAGGTGTCGGCAAACTCCAGCAGGAGCGCGACACCGACCGCGATCACGAGCCCCAGAAAACCGCCGATCGGAAGGTTCAGCTCCCAGCGGGGCGTCGCGCGCTCGAGCGGCTTGACCGCGTTCGCGACCGGCTCCACGCGCACCACGGAGCTCTGGCTCAGGATCAGATCGAGCATCCGGGCGTGGTCGGACACCAGCTCGTAGTTCTTCTCGAGCCGCAACTGGTCCTCCTCCATCGCCTGGTACGCGGCAAGCTGGCGGTCGAGATCGCGCTGCTGCTCCTTCAGCTCCAGGAGCTTCTCCTGAAGCTGCAAGTCGGCCTCGGTCGCATTCAGGTAGGCCATCTGGGCCTGGTCGACCTCGTACTGGCGGATCTGATCCTCCTTGATCGCCATCTCCTCGCTGAGCTGCTGCTCCAGCGCCGAAATCTGCGCGTCGACCTCCCGAACGGCCCGGTGGTTCTCGCCGAACCGCTTCGAGGCCATCAGCTTCTGCTGCCGCAGTTGCGAAAGGGCGTTATTGAGGTTTGCGATCTTCGGATCGTTCTCGATCATCATCCGCATCTGCGGGGAGATGTTCAGGCTCCGCGGCGACACCCCGGCGAGGTTGTCATACATGGCCTTGTACTGGAACTTCTCCGCCTCGAGTCGCGTCGTCTGGTTGGTCAGCTCGCGCAGGGCCTCCGCAATGACATTGAGCCCCTGCGTGATGCCCGGCACGTTCCCCAGTTCCCTCGTCACGAAGGCGTCTTTCCGCTCCCGGATCTCGCGGATCTGCCTGGCGAGGCCGTCCCGTTCGGCCCGGTACTTCTCAAGCTGCGTGTTGTAGTTCCTTCGGGAGAGGTAGTTGGCCCGGGCGAGATACTTCTCCACCACGCTGTTGACGATGCGGTGCGGGTCGTCCGGGCTGTGGCACGACATCGAGATCTGGAGATAGCTCGTGCCGCGAATCGGCGTGACATTGAGCTTGTCCTGAAGGTCGAGCAGCATCTGCGGCCGTTCGTCCTGCGAGTAGCTCTGGTACCACTGGGTGCTGATCACCTCGCTGTCCTGCAGCACCTCCGTGAGCACGTCGTCGCTCTTGACCAGCAGCGCCTGGTCCATCAGGATCCGCTCCTGAACGTCCGGCGACAGCGGGGCCTCCTGCAGCGTGTACGGCATCTGCGGCTTCGGCGACTCCACCAGCACCTGCGCCTTGGCGACATACCCCGGATAGTACCGCATCCACAGATACGTCCCGACCGTCACGACAGCCAGGAGAACGATCCACAGAAAGAGAATCAGGAAGATCCGCTGCTTGAGGGCGCGGAGGATATCGCTCGCGGAAAACGCCGCCGTCGCCGCGCCGCCCGGCCGCAGGATCGGCTCGACCGGCATCGGCACCCGCTCCTGAAACGTCACCGGCATCCGACTCATATCTCACTCTCCTGCCCCGCGCGAGGAACCGCCCGCCGGGACGGCGACCCGGCCTCCGGATCCTCCACGAACAGATGGCCCAACACGTACGAAATCAGCCCGAAAAGCCCGAACGCGATCAGCAGCATGCTCAACCCGAGCAGCATGTGATACGACCCCTTCGCCCAGTCCTCGTGGCCGAAAACCACGAAGAATCCCGTGGTCGTCACCCGCACCACGTTGCAGAATATGGCGATCGGCACGCAGGACAGGATCATGACCATCCGATGCCAGAGCCGTCGCTCCGAGCCGAACGCCATCGCCACGCCCAGCGCCACGAACGCCATCATCAACCGGATGCCGCTGCACGCCTGCTCGACATTCAGTTCGCCCTCTCTGCCCTGATACAGGTAGGAAATGACGATGTTGTTCGCCTCGGCCTCCATGTTCGGAACGGCGTTGAGAATCCGGGCCGCCAGCGCCGAGGCGATCTTCTGCAACGGGATGGTCATCTGCTCGTAGACGCCGCCCGGGATCGGCAGCGCGAACACCAGGAACGCGATGGCAAACCAGCCCCAGCGGGCGACGGGCCAGCCGCCCAGCAGATACGTCACCCCGAAGATCATCAGTACCAGCGACAGGCTCTGGTAGTACGCAATCGCCGTCTGCGTGTAGTACCAGTACATCGCGAAAGCCGCGAGCATCACCGCCAGGCCGCCGTATCCCGCCCGGGCCGGCACGGTCGGAAAGCGGTGCCGCTGAAGATAGAGGTAGTACACGCTGAAGACCGGGATCAGGAACCCGTGCGACCAGTCCCCGATCGTCTGCCACTTCACCACGAGCGTCAGCAGGACGTGCCAGTACAGCACCGCGATCAGCGCCCCCGCCACGAGCGCCTGAAACGCCGTCCTGGTCCAGTCGATCGACGCCGCCTCCCGCGGCGACCGCCGCGCCGAGACGTAGCCTGCGTCGAACTGTGAAGCGCTCGTCATGCCTTCCCGGCCCTCTTACGGCAGCAGACCCAACTGGGCACGTCGCGCCGCCCGCCGACTCAAGTGGACGGTGTCGGGGTTTTCCTTTGGTCCATACGCGTCAATGTCGCCAAAGTTCCGGTCGTAAACAAAGCCGAAGCCGTAACTCATGCGGAACGACGTCCGAACCGTCGCCAGGAACGGCGCCACGATGTTCGTACCCACGTTCACAATGTCGTTCGGGCGGAGGAATACGTCCGGTTGGTTCCCCGCGAAAATCTGCTCCAGGTTGACCGGAATGATCTGCTCCCGGTCCTGATCCAGCCGCCGTGTGATCTCGCACCGCGACGGCCACGCCAGCAGCGCAAGCCCCCCGCTCGCCGCGATCGCCTGTTTTAGCGTAATCTCGCGCCCCGTCAGCGAATAGACGCCCGGCCGCTGTACCTGCCCGAGCAGGAAGAATTCGCCCAGGGGGCCCGGATCAACGCGAATCACATCCCGGTGGCGAATCACAATATTATACCGTGCATCGCCGCGACGGAGAGCCGCCGCCGGAATTCGGATGATCCGCTGGTGTGTTTCCCCGGCCACGGACTCCCACGTCACCGGCTCGCTCGTGGCGGTCTGCGTGGCCGCGGTCGTGGGGGCGCTCGCGACCGACGGAGGTTTCGCTGGTGCTTCCGCCGGCGCCGGTGCGGTTTGCGATGCCGCCTGAGGCTTCTGACCAACCTCCACCCATTGCCCGTTCAGATAAATGAACTTGGGCATCGGCGGCGGTGCCTCCGGTGCGGCGGCGGACGTGGCCGGAGCCGGCGCGGCTTGGCTCGGCGCGCTTGCCGGGGCGATGACGTCGATCAATTCACGCTCGTTTTCGGGCGCACTCGTCGGCTTCCCAGCAACAGGACTGGCTTGGGCAAGCCTTCGGCCAGAGCCACCGCCGCCCAGGTCGCTGATCGTCGCCGGAGCCACGGGCGGCGGCTCGGGCGGCGCCACCGGCGGCTGCGCCGGCTGAGCCGGCGCCGGCGCGGCAGGCATCGACACCGGCTTCTGCGTACGTTTCGGACGAGGCTGCGCGCGGTAGACGTAGACCCACTCCACCTGCTCCGCGAGACCGCCCGCCAGACTCAACGCATCCAGAAGGCGAAAATCCGATTCAAGGATCCGATAGGTGTCCGGAGCGGTCACCCCCCCGAAGATATTGAAGAACTGCTGCCGCTGACGGGGAAAAATCACCTGAATCGGCGGTATCGATTCCTCTCGGAAGATGCCCTTCTGCACGCACAGATCCCGGATCTCCCCTTCCACCTCGCGCGCCGTCATTCCCTCCACATGGACCCATCCGAGCTGGGGAACCTGCACATCACCAACCTCGTTGACCGTCAACGTGAGATCCGTGACCGGCTCATACTCCAGAAACTGAGGAATCCGAATCCCCACAACGTCGTTCGGCTCAAGCCGATACTCCTCGACGATCGCAACGGCATCCTCCGGCGTAGGCTCCTCGGCGCCCGGAATCCCCGGAGGCGTATCCTCAAACGTCAGGCTTCGCTGGATCTCCGAGATCATCGGCCGCTTGAAGTCGCCGCTTACCTGCGTAGGGTCAAGAAAGCTCGTCCACCACCAGTTACCGCAGCCGGCGATCGCGCCCGCCGTCACGACCAGCAGCGACACCCGGATCGCCATCGCCGTTAACCAATCTCTCGTGCCGATCATGGCTATTACCCTTCTGCGGGACCGTCTACCTTCCCACCTGCGGCCCGGCGGCCCGTTTGCCGGTTACCGACGCATTCCACTGCACACCCGGCCCTTGCCGACGCCTCAATCTCCTCAGCAAACCCGCCGCTCGGTCGTGACGCCCCTGGCATATCGTTTCCCGAGCCCAGGCACAAAGATGCAAAGACAACCTGCTGTCTGGTTACGAACTTTTCGCAGCTCATCCACGTGGCGCAGCCGCTGCGAGGCCATGTTACCACCGTGCAATTGTTGAGCTAAACGCTCGCAGCATAACGACTTATATCGATCCTCCCGCCCGAGACACACCCTGGGTACCACGGCGATCAGTTGACCGCGCGACGAGACTAGTTATCGGCAATCGCTTACAGGTCGGTTGAGGTAAGTGTCCGCCGCTTATCCCCCGTCTGGGCACTCGTGAATACTGTATGAGACCCACTGCGCCCCGCTTGCGTAGCCGACACTTGCCGTACCCGCCGCGGCGAGACGGAAAAGCGTCACGAAACGGCGACCCCCGCTACGGCGAACCTAGAATCCCTCCTGTACTATGCCAACCCCAGTGGCTCGCGGAGCTTCCGGTTACGACGAAAAGGGCTATCCGCGGAAGCACCGCCTCTCACGTCCTCGCTGAAGGGGGCAAAGCGACCCCCGGACACGGAATCCGCGCCGAACGCCGATCATCGGTGTGTATACGCAATTTGAACAACGAGAGTGCGGGCCGTGTCCGCCATTTTTCTTCCTGACGCGCGGCTTCGGCATTCTTCCGCCGCAGCAATCGCGCTGATCGCAGTGCCGAGCCGGCCGAATCGGCGGGCCTCATCCGCGAGAAGATGGGGGGCACTGCGGTACCCGGCCTGTTCGCGAAACTGATGATCCTGCCGCCACCGCCGGGATGAACGAGCGAAGCGATGCGCGATCCGCCGATGCCCCCCGCGAGCGGGCAATTCGACGGCCCGCTTGTGCCAGCGCGCTTTCCTCGCTTCTCCCGCCCGGTTCGTGGGATGGCCCGAAGCCCTCAGAGAGGGACGTTACCTGTGTCGGGCTTGCCGCTTTCGCCGGCTGAAACCTGAAGCGCAGACCCGGCCCACTTGCGGCGGCGGCCCCACGTCATACAATGCCCCGTCCACAACAGACGTGAGTCGTCCAGGCAGGAGGCTACAAGATGGCGACACAGCAGGTAGGATTGATCGGGCTCGCGGTAATGGGGGAGAATCTTGCGCTCAACATCGAGAGCCGCGGATACTCCGTGGCCGTCTATAACCGCACGTATGAGAAGACCAGAAACCTCGTTGAAGGCCGCGGCAAAGGCAAGAACCTCGTCGGCTACGAGACCCTCGAGCAGTTCGTCGCGGCGATCGAGAGACCCCGCCGGATCATCCTCATGGTCAAGGCGGGGCAGGCCGTCGACGACTTCATCGGCAAGCTTGTTCCCCTGCTCGATCGCGGCGACCTGATCATCGACGGCGGCAACAGCCATTTCCCCGACACGATCCGCCGGAACAAGGCCCTCGCGGAGAAGGGCATTCTCTACATCGGCACCGGCATCTCCGGCGGCGAGGAAGGCGCGCTGAAGGGCCCGAGCATCATGCCGGGCGGGCAGCCGGAGGCGTACGAGCTGATCAAACCGGTGCTGCTCGACATCGCGGCGAAGGTCAACGGCGAGCCCTGCTGCACCTACATCGGGCCGGACGGCGCGGGCCACTACGTCAAGATGGTTCACAACGGCATCGAGTATGGCGACATGCAGCTCATCTCCGAAGCATACTCGCTGCTGAGCTACTGCCTCGGCCTGAGCGCGGCGGAGTTGCACGACGTCTTCAGCCAGTGGAACCAGGGCGACCTGAACAGCTATCTCATCCAGATCACGGCCGACATCTTCAAGCGGATCGACGAAGAGACCGGCAAGCCGCTGGTAGACCTCGTACTCGACAAGGCCGGCCAGAAGGGCACGGGCAAATGGACGAGCGTCTCGGCGCTCGATCTGGGCATCCCGGCAATGACGATCGCCGAGGCCGTCTTCGCCCGCTGCATCTCGGCGATCAAGGAGGAGCGCGTCGCGGCCGCCAGGGTGCTCAAAGGGCCGCCGGAGAAGTATCGCGGTACCCGCGAGAAGTTCATTCAGCAGATCCACGACGCCCTGTACGCGTCAAAGATCTGCTCGTACGCGCAGGGCTTCCAGCTCATGCGAGCGGCAAGCCAGGAGTACAACTGGAACCTGAAGTACGGCGAGATCGCGATGATCTGGCGCGGCGGCTGCATCATCCGGGCGCACTTCCTCAACCGCATCAAGGAGGCGTACGACCGCAACCCGGCCCTGCCGAACCTGCTGCTCGACCCGTATTTCAAGGAGATCATCGAGCGCTCGCAGCTCAACTGGCGGCGCGTGGTTTCGACGGCCGTGGACCGTGGCATCCCGGTTCCCGCGTTCTCGTCGGCGATTGCCTACTACGACAGCTACCGTCGGGCGAGGCTCCCGGCGAACCTGATTCAGGCCCAGCGGGATTACTTCGGCGCGCACACCTACGAGCGCGTGGACAAGCCCGGCATCTTCCACAGCGAGTGGGCGACGCCGGGCGCGTGAGGCGGCCCCGATCGACACGACCACCCGGCACGGCAGGCAGCCGCCGCGCGTCTTTCTGAACCGCATCCACCCGCAACCGCAGGCGGGGCGCCACGGGGATCGGCGCCGAGGCGACAGGCCGACGTCAGCTCATGCGCAAGACGTCGGCAAACGGATCACCATGCCGACCGTCTGATCCATCGCGGGGTGACGGAGGATTTCGACTTCCGATCCCGGCGGCAGGACGCTGATCAACGCGGTGACCTCGGACTCATATGCGTGAATGAGGATCCGCCCCCCGGCGCGGAGATGCCGCGGCGCCTGAGCCGCCAGCCGCCCGATGAGCTGCTGGTGATACCGCAGAACGGGGCGCGGCATGGCCAGACCGGAGCTCTGCGAGACCCACGAAACCCGCCGCAACAGGTTCTTCGCGACGTTCGAAACAAACGTGTCCGGCCCGAAGCTGTACGGCGGATTGAAGGCGATCCAGTCGAACGAGCCCTCCAGAGACTCCAGAAGATCGGAGTGATAACAGGGAATGACCACGCCGTTCCGCCGGGCGTTGGCCGCCGTGGTTCGTACCGCCGCGCGCGACACGTCGCTGGCCACCACCTCGCGGCCCAGCCTAGCAAGGCAGATGCCGATGATGCCGGTGCCGGAGCCCAGGTCGAGCACGCGCTGCCCGGGCGCCACCTGCGTACTCACAAGCTGCGCAAAGGCCCGGCTGTCCTCCCGCGCCGCCGACACCCAGGGCGGGCAGGCGACCTCGATCGTGTTACAGAGCCGGCGCACCGGCTCGGGAACGTGTGGCGCCGTAACCCGGGCCCGCCGGAGTTCCCGTCCGGCGGCCCACTCGGCAAACGTCGTGGCCGTCCACGCATCCCGCCGCAGAAAGTCGTACAGGGCCGGCACGATGAGTGCCTGGACCTCCGCCGCACGCTGCGGGGCGCGGACGTAGCGGCGCAGTCCCGGCTCCGGATACTCCACGTCACGGGGGTCCGGCCCGATGGCGGGGTGCAGCAGGACCTCGACGCTGCCCGACGGCACCGCCCGCAGCCCCGCCACCACCGTGCCCAGGTTCATGTGCGACGTGTAATTCACGCCGACAAAGTAATCCGTAACCGCGATGTCGTACTCGCGTGCGACCAGCTCATTCACGCGGGCGAAGCGATTCAGCAGGAGGTGCTTGACGTAGTTCGAATTGACGAAGGGCTGAAGACGTTTGCCGAGCCCCCCCGCACCGTACGGCAACTCACGAACGAGCCGGACGCACGGTATCCCGTACTCCCGCGCCAACCGGCACGTGATGCGAAACACCTCCGGGATCATCGTGACGTGCTGGTGCGAGTTGAGGTGATCGACGCGGACGCCGTCCGCCAGCACCTTCTCGATCTGCGCGCGGAACTCCCGCTCGATCTGGCGACGGCCCCGCGGCCGGCGGGCGAGCTTCATGAGCCGCAGAAAACCGCGGCGAAAGCAACCGTCCTGCCCCACCAGCAGCGGCACCCGGTACGTCGGCGCCACGCACCGGGCCTCGTTCAGGCACAGATGAACCCCGACGCCCAGCCCGGGACAGGCGGGAAGGACTTCGCGAACGGCATGTTCGTACGCGTAGCCGTTCGCCCGCAGACACGTACTCGTCAGGCCGCCCAGCTGATACGCGTGACGAATGCCCTCGTTGAAAGCATAGAGCAGCCCGAGGTCGTCGCCCTCGAGAATCACGGTGCGATGCCCGGAGCGAGGCGGCGAGCCGGTCTCGCACCTCTCCTGCCCGCTCGCCGTCAGGCCGCGCATCGCAGGATTCGTCGCGACAGGTATGCCGGGATGGACAGTACGCACATCCCGGTTGCCTGAACCTGTCGCGCGTGTGACCATCTTCCGGTCCCCCAACCACCCCAAGGCCGCCTTCGGCCGCACCCGAACACCGGCGCGCCGACGGCCGTCATGCGGAGCGAGCGAGGCATCCGACTTCTCTGCGCCAATCCGCCGGATTCTTCGTCGCTGCGCTCCTCAGAATGACGGGTCGCGCTACCGCCGCGGCGCGATAACATGCGCGCAAGGCGCGCAGGAGCTGCGACGCAAGGCTCTAATGCACAAGTCCCCGCCTCCGGGCTTGTGCGGCCGGCGGCGTCCTGCGTGAAACATTCTGTATGCGGCGTGGCGGCGACGCAAGCGACACAGAAGCCGTGCCGCGTGAAGCTCAACCCCCTTCGATGGAAGCCCACGCACTCCTGTGGTATACAAAGCCCCGCGAGTTCGGATTCGTATGTCGTTCTTGCAGGAGAATGAAAAGATGCGGCACGGCGGCGATCGTCGGTTCCGGCAGCGAAACGGGTACGCAACCGTCCTCATGGCGGCATTGGCGGCCGCTTGCGTCGGCATTCGACCGATTACGGCCGCCCCGCCGAAGATCCCCGATTTCTCGTTCCTGCAGATCTCCGACGTCCACATCGAGCCGCGCCCCGCGGGCGTGCCGGCCAGGAACGGCGGCCGCAGCGTCGATACCATCCGCTGGCTCTGCCAGGAGGCGGCCAAGCCGCAGGTGCTCGAGCCGTACAAGGTGACCGCCCCCCCGCCCGCCTTCGTGATCGCCACGGGCGACCTGACGGAATACGGCGTGATCGGCGAGACATGGTCGGATATCGAGCAGTACTTCCGGCCGCTGCCGGTCCCGTTCTTCATCACCCCCGGCAACCACGATAACACGTGGACGGCCATCCTGCCGATCATGCGGAAACGCCACGGCGCGGATTCCTACTCCTTCGACAGGTTCGGCTGCCACTTCGCGGTCCTCAACTCCGCCGCGCCGCAGGAACCGGTGCCCTGCCTCGACCGCCGCACGCTCAACTGGCTTCGGGCGGACCTGAACAAGCTCAAACCCGACACGCCGGTGTTTCTATTCATGCACCACCCCCTCTATACGACGGAGTTCGCCTTCCCGTACGAGCAACTGCGTCTCCTCGACGCCATCGAGGGACATCGCATCGCGGCCATCCTCGACGGGCATGGGCACCACCCGACGCCGGGCAAGTGGGAGAACATCGACCGCGTCATGGGTGGATCGACGTTCGGCGACAACGCAGGCTACAGCATCGTCTCCGTGATCGACGGCGTGCTGCGGATCGGCTATCGGTTTCAAGCCAACAAGCCGATGAAGGCCAACCTCGAGAAACCCCTTTTCGGCCCCGCACCGACATGCGACATCGAGATCGTGTCCCCTGCCGCGGAGAAGCCGGTCACCTCAGCGAACCAGGTGGCGGTCGTGGCCCGCGTCCGGGCGAACGGCTTGCGCGTGACCCGCGTGGTATTCGACGTGGACGGCCTGGAGAAGTCCGGCGGCGAGCTGAAACCGGCCGGCGACCGCTTCCGCGGCCTCCTCAGCGTGAGGTCGCTCCTGCCCGGCCGGCACTTCCTCCGCATCAGCGTCACCGATGACGCGAAGAGGACCTGGGATCGCGCGGCCGCGTTCGAGATCGCCCTGCCCGAGAGCGGCTCATCGGAGTGGGCCGCGAGTCACTACCAGCACGATGCCGGCACGAAGGCGGCGCCGCTGCTCTGCGACGGACTGGTAATCGCCGTGGATACAGGCGGCAAAGTCACCGCGTTCGACCGCTCCTTCAGGAAACGATGGACGTTCGAGACCGGCGGCGAGATCCTCGCGACACCGGCGGTCGTCGGAGACATCATCGTGTTCGGCTCCGGAGACGGCCAGGTCTACGGCGTATCCGCCCAGTCGGGTCGCAAGGTCTGGACGTACAAGGCGGCCGCTCCGGTATACGGCCGGCCGGTCGTGAAGGACAACGCGGCGTACTTCGGCGATAACGAAGGCTACGTGCATGCGATCGGCGTCCGGGACGGTCGCAAGCTCTGGGCCGTGAAGCACGCGGAGTTCAGTATCGAGGCCGCTGGAGCCGTCTGCGACAATACGTTCTGCGTCGGCGCCTGGGACGGCTGGGTCTACGCCGTGAACCTCGCTGACGGAACGCTCAAGTGGAAGCAGCGCGGCCCCACCGGGCAGGGCGGCCAGCCAAGCCGCTATTTCGCCCCCGCGGATTGCCCGCCGGTGTTCGCGGGCGGGAAACTGTTCATCACGGATCGCGGCTACAACCTCGGCCTGTATGCCTCCGACGGCAAGTACCTGCGCCCGCTGCAAAAGAACTGCGCGGCCGTCGGCCCGTCGGAGGACGGCCGCTTCGTGTACGCGCGAAGCCTCGCCGACGGCCTCACGAAGTACGACGCCGACGGCCATGTCGTCTGGAAGCAGGACGTGCCGCTGGGCCGATTTCCGATCGAGCCGACCGAGCGAGGCGGCAAGGTCTACGTCTGCTCGAACCGCGGCCTGCTGAGCATACTCGACGCGAAGGACGGCAAGGTCGTCTGGCAATATCAGGTCTCGCCGCAGTTGCACGTCATGGCGGGCGTGGCGGTGGATGAGCGAGGCGTCGCGTATACGGCGGACATGGACGGCGGCTTGACGGCAGTCGGTCCACGGGAAGTGATGACCGCGAGGTAGTCTTGTAATCCAACGAAAGGCTATCTCGCCTGCCGGACGTTATGACGTCCGGGGAGCGGGGCAGTCGGGTAGGGTGGGCTGCCCACCTCCGCGCTATTCCATCGCCGTCTCGTCCAGATCGTCGAAGCGCGCCGGTTCACGCTCGGGGACCCTGCACACGCACAACCAATCCCCTCCGTACGCCCTCCGCCGGACCCGATCGCCAAACGTCGAGTGCGGCCACGCATGCGGGCAGGACACGAGTCCGTGCTTGACCGGGTTGTAATGGACGTGATCGCAATGACGTCGGAAATCTCGATCGTCACGAATCGTATGCTCCCGGAACCGCCGGTGCCACACGCCGCGTTCCCGGTGCCGCCTGCGCGAGATCGTGACAGAACCCTCGACGCCCCCGGCGGCCGTCCATCGCTCCGTGAAGGCCTTCTTCGCCCGGGCCCAACGCGTCGAGAAATCCGCGTCGTCTTCCGGGAGCCGCCAAAGGTAATGCAAATGGTCCGGCAACAACACCATGGCGAGGATGTCGAAGGGCCTCGCCGTCCGCGTCTCGATGAGCGACTCGCGCAGAAGACGACGGGCGAGGTCGTCGCAGAGGAACCGCCGGCGTCGATGGCTCACGACGGCAAAGAAGAACGTCCCACCCGGTTCGTAGGCACGACGATACTCGGGCATGGAGCCATCCTCCCGTTCGCCGTCCAACCCGTCAGACCGCGCCGCGGCGGCTCGCAGTCCTTCGCAGAGAATTGCTGGGCAGAGCCCGCCCTACACTGTTATCGCCTGGATTCTCGTCGGCCGGCGCCGCATTCCGGGCCAGGGGCGGTACGTCATTCTGAGGGAGCGGAGCGACCGAAGAATCTGGCCTGAGCTTTGCGGGGGCTTTGCGCGCGCAAGGATCTGCGCAAGTCGGACGCCGGATTCTTCGGCCCCAAGGGGGCCTCAGAATGACGCGACGCACGCTACGTGCGTCCGGCGCCGCCATGTTGGGCTGCGGGCCACGCCCGCGCTGGAATACTCCCGATCGGCTGCTGTACGCATATTGAGTACGAAACGCAACGCCCTTCGTCTACCGCCCGGCGATCCGCAGGAGCGTCCGACGGACGGCGGCGAGGCGCTCGCTGCGTTGCGCAGGTGAGCCGTTTGCGGCGTCGGCCGGCCCCGTGCCGCCGGGCGGCGCGAAGAGCGACGAGTAGGTGAACAGGCTGAAGCCCCCCTTCCACTGGTCGGCCAGCTCGATCTGGCGGACCGCCTTATGCGCTGTGCCGGTCATGTGGAGGCCGATGCCCATGACGACCGCCTTGCCGTGCGCACGCCGACGCCAGGCCTGCGCCCGTTCCACGAACGTCGCCTCGTCATCCGTGTAGTTCATCGGCAGCAGATAATCCACCCAGTCCTTGGCGGCCCACATCTCGCCGTCCTGGAAGTACGCCGCCCTGGCCCGCACCGGGTCGGGGTTCACCGCGGCGGAAACGGTTATCTCCGGGTTCACGCGGCGCACCATCACGCGCGTCTCATACACGAGGCGCGACACCTGCTCCGTACGCCACTGGTCCCAGATCGCGCGGCTGTCCGCCGGGGCCCGGCCCGTGGCCTCGCGGTACAAGGCGAGCGTCCGCGGATCATGCGGGTAATCCACGCCCCTCGGCGCGTTGTCGTTCGGGAAGCGGATGTAATCCAGGTGCAGCCCGTCGATGGCGTAGCCGCGGGCGATCTCCTCGAACACCGAGATCAGGTATTGCCGCACCTCCGGCAGGCACGGATTGAGGCTGACGTACCAGCCCTCGCGCCGGCCCTCGATCACCTGGACGAGCGGCTGGCGGCGGCCCTTCTGATCGTACCAGAACCACTCCGGATGGGCGTTGTAAAGCTGCCTCGGATCCTGCGGCGGGTTGGGGCCGCGCCAGCCGGGCATCACGTTCACCCAGGCATGCAGTTCCAGCCCGCGCGCGTGGGCCTCCCGCACCGCCACCTCGAGCGGGTCGAAGCCGGGGTCGCCCCCGCCGAACGCCTCCGACCAGGGCTCGATCCGCGAGCGGTAAAAGACCGTGCCGTTGCCGCGGACCTGAAACAGAACGGCATTGAGCCCAAGCCCCCGGCAATTCTCCATGACCCCGGCGATGTCCGCCGGCGTCCTGTAGGCAAACCGCGTGACCCAGACCGCCCGAAGCGGCCCGCTGTGAACCACGCGCCCTGCGGCCTTCGTCTGTTCGCCGGCGAGCTTTCCGGGCCTGCCGAAGAAGACCGGCGGCCGCCCCGCGCCCCCGGCAGCAGGTTCGCCCGCCGGCGTACAGCCGGCCAGCCACGCGCACAACCCCAGCGCCGCCCGTGTCCAACCTTTCCGGTGTGCCATCGCGGCGAAGGTAGTGCAGCGCGGGGGTTTGTTCAAGCGGCTTCGAGCGGCGATAATCCATTCTCCGAAGCCGGCACAAGACGGAGACGACGTGTATGAAATGGCAGATGATCTGCGTCGCGGTACTTGGCTGCATGAGCGGGTGGCAGTCGGCCCATGCCGATGAACCCGGGGCACGAAGACCGGCAAGCGGCGCGACCACAAAACCGTTCCTCGAACCCGGCGACGTCGGCCAGACGACCGTCGCGCCAAGCACGGAGGACGGCCCATTGCCCATCGCGATCCGCTGGTGGGGCCAGGGGTGCGTCTCGATCGAGACGTTCTGGGGCTTCACGATCGTGGTGGACCCGTTCTCGCCGACGAAGGAAATCGGCTTCCCCAGACCGGATCTCACCGCCGACCTCGTGCTGGTCACTCACGAGCACTTCGATCACAACGCGGTCGAATCGGTCAAAGGCCGGCCGGTCGTGCTGCGCGGACTGACCGAGGGCGGCAAGGACTGGGCGAAGATCGATCATTACCTCGATCGCCCGCCGAATCAGCCGGCCGCCGCCGTCCTCCCGCGCGAGGAGGCCGGGAACCTCTCGCCGTACGCCGTTCACGTGCTCGGAATCGGCGTATTCCACGACGCCCAGGCCGGCGCCCAGCGCGGCAAGAACACCATGTTCCTGATCGAGACGAACGGCGTCCGCATCCTGCACTGCGGGGACCTCGGCCATGTGCTCACGCCGGAGCAGGTCGCGCAGATCGGCACCGTGGACGTGCTCATCCTCCCCGTGGGCGGCACGTACACGATCGACGCCGCTGCGGCGATGGAAGTCGTGCGGCAGCTCAAGCCCCGGCGATTCGTCTGGCCGATCCACTACAAGACCGCCGACAGCACGCTGCCGCTGACCGGCGTGGATCCGTTCGTGACGGATGCGCGCCGCGCGGGCCTTCTCGTGCGCCGGGTAAAGGGAAACGCAATCGCCGTGGCCTCGCTGTCGAACGGGCAAAAAGCCCCCATCGGCTCGCCCGCCGTGATCGTGTCCGGATGGGCGCCGCAGCGTCCGAAGCCGGACGTGGAGCGGTCGCTTCTGGCCCTGCGCAGCGACCGGCATGCCCTGATCGAGTCGCTGGGCAAGGTGTCGAAGAAGCAACTCGACTGGAAGCCGTCGGACGGCACCCACACGATCCGCTGGAACTTCGAACACACCACGGCGAGAGAACTGGGCTTTTTCAGCCAGGTATACCACGCCCTCGACCCCGCCATCCCGGTGATCAACTGGAACCCGGCTCAGATGCCGCCGGATTACGTGCCGAGGCGGCCCGACTGGGACACGGCGGAGATGGTGCGGCACGTGCAGCGGGTCGGCGCGTTTGTGGAACGCTTCAGCTACCTGCTTGCCGACACACCGGCCACCATGCGAATCGAGGGCACGCGGTTTTCGATCGACTACCTGACGGCTCTCGTCATGGGCCACTACAAGAACCACACGACGAAGGCCGTCCACAAGTTCACGCTGCCCGACTGGCCGAAGGACTGACCCTTCGGATCCGAACGGGCAGACTGCGAGACTGACCATGTCACTCGACCGCGCCGGCCCGGAATCCTCCCGCCCGCCTCTGCACGACCTCGCGCGGAAGGTGCTGGTGGCCTTCGTGTTCACATTCATGGCGGCCCGGATGCTCGTGTTTCTCATCATGAGCCGCCGGATACCGGACCTGTACGTGCATATCGGCGGTACGCACATCCATCATCTCAACTACGGCATCTTCCTCCTGAGCGCCGTCGGCGGCTACCTGCTGTTCGCCCGACCGGTCGGCCGCCGGCTGACGGTTTCGGCGCTGCTCTACGGGATCGGCCTCGCACTTACCTTTGACGAGTTCGGGATGTGGCTGCACCTCGACGCGCACTACTGGCAGCGGGCGAGCTTCGACGCCATCGTGGTGATCGCCTGCCTGCTGGGCATCATTGCGGCGGCGCCGGCCATCCGCCAGTTCCGCCCCCGGCACTGGACCACGGCCGTGGCGCTGAGCATCGCCGCCATTGTGTTCGCGATCATGCTCAGGAATTCGCTCCGATACGCCGGGCAGCGAATCGGCCCCAGACTCCAGACGATCGAGTCCACCGCGCCGCAGTAAGCGCGATGAGCGCCTTGGCCGGAGGAAACACGCCTCCCGGACGGCGGACGTGGCAACCGCCCACCGGCGGGCCCCGTTACGTGCGTGGGCGCCCGTTCGACGCCACCGCCGCGACGACTTCCTCCGGCCGATGCGCCACGGTCACCATCGCGGCGTGCTTCGGGCGGACCTGCGCGACCCGGTCCACCAGCGGCTGCCAGAAATCGCCCACGATCACGATCGGTCGCGGCTCGATCAGCCCCTTGCACACGAATTCCCAGACGATGGCCAGTTCCGTCAGCGTCCCCGTGCCGCCCTCGAGCACGACAAACGCGTCGCCGAGCTGCATCATCTCCCGGATCCGGGCGAACACGTCCTCGTGCACGATTTCCCGGTCCACGTACGGGTTCGCCTTGAGGGGCTTACCGCGGTAATCGCTGAAGATGGCGCAGGTCACGCCGATGGTATGCCCGCCGGCATCCCTGGCTCCGCGGCAGGCGGCCTCCATCGTGCCATCGTACCCGCCGTTGCACACGGTGTACCCCGCCGCGGCCAGCGCGTAGCCGATGCGATAGGCCAGCTCGTACAGCGCCTCTCCCGGCCGGGGCGAGTAGCTTCCGAAAATGGTCACGACCCGCTCGCGGCCGTCGCCGTTACCCAGGGCCATTCACGCCTCCTCCACTTCCGTCACGACGATCTTCTCGATCTTCACCGGGCGCACGGGGGATGACACCTCGCCGGTTCCCGCGTCGCGGACGGGCACCCTGCCGATCTTTTTCAGCGTCTCCATCGACGCCTCGTCGTCCAGCCTGCCGAACGCCGTATACTGCCCGTCCAGGAAGTCGCACCGGTCGAGGCAGATGAAGAACTGACAGCTCGCCGAGTCCGGATCGGCCGCCCGGGCCATCGACAGAACGCCCGCCTCGTGGGGAATATCGTTGAACTCCGCCCGCAGCCGCCGCGGACCGTTCCCCGTGCCGTTGCCTCGCGGGCAGCCGCCCTGAATCATGAATCCATTGATGATCCGGTGAAACGTCAGGCCGTCGTAGAACCCCCTTTCCGCCAGATCGAGGAAGTTCGCCACGTGCTGCGGAGCCTTCTCAGGGAAAAACCGCAGCGTCATCTGCCCGAACGAGGTATGAATCGTCGCCTTCTTCAAGTGCATCTCCTGCCTTTGTAACCCGGGAACCGCAACGGACCGGGCCCCGTCCCCTGGCGGGACCGAGCCACCCGGCCGGCGTGACGGGGCATTGTAGCCGCCTGGCAGGGCCCGACGCCAACATGCGTTTTCTTCTCCCCGCCGTCGGAAGGTTGCATACCCCCGGCCCTTTCTGCTATATAATGCCGTGGCGACCTGCCCGCATCATGGAGAGGCGGGCATCCCGTCGGAACGTCATGGAGGATTTGCCGTGAAACTCATCGCACATGGCTGCCGGCTCGCAGTGATCCTGGGGCTTGTTCTCTGCCCGGCCTGCAAGAAACCTGAAGAGCCGATTCATCAGGTGCCGGAACTCAAGCCCGACTACAACCACCAACTGCCGCCGGGGGAAAAGGCCTTGCGAAAGATCGACCCGAGCCATTACCCCGACTTCAGCGCGGGCTTCGTGAACCGGCCGGGCCTGGAGGATTCCATCCGCAACAGCATCGCCTACCTCGGCAAGCCGTCGAGCAAGCAGTTCTTCCCCTACCTCGACATCAGCCACGACCGCGCCGTGAAGAGCTGCCGCGCCCTGCTCGACGTCCTCGCGGAAGCGAAGACGCCGACCGAATTTGACGCGCTCATCCGCGAGCGATTCGAGATCTATCAGTCCGTCGGATGCGACGACCGCGGCACCGTGCTCTTCACCGGTTACTACCGCCCCATCTTCGACGCACGGCTGCAACCCGACGCCCAGTTCCGCTACCCGCTCTACAAGGCCCCCGACAACCTTGTGAAGGATAAGGACGGCAACACGCTCGGCATGAAGACCGCCGGCGGGGCCGTCATTCCCTGCTGGACCCGGGCACAGATCGATTCGCCCCAGTCCCCCCTCAAGGGCCACGAGATCTGCTGGCTCAAGGACCCGTTCGAAGCCTACATCGTCACGGTCCAGGGCTCGGGCAAGCTTCGCATGGCCGACGGCTCGTATTTCGAGATCGGCTATGCGGCCAATAACGGTTACCCCTACACGTCCGTGGGCCAGGCCCTCATCAACGACGGGGCGATCCCGGCCGAGCAACTCTCGCTCCAGGGCCTGATCCAGTACTTCCATGCCCACCCGGAGCAACTGGCCAAGTATCTTCCGCGGAATCAGCGGTATGTGTTCTTCCAGCCCCGAAGCGGCGGACCGTACGGCAGCCTGAACGTGCCTGTAACGCCCTACCGCTCCATCGCGACGGACAAGTCCATCTACCCGCGGGCCTGCCCGGCCTACCTCGTGACCCAGTTGCCTGTACGGCTCGGCAATGACATCCAGAATGAACCGTACGGCGGCTTCGCGATGGACCAGGACACGGGCGGGGCCATACGGGCGGCGGGGCGCTGCGACATCTTCATGGGCACCGACGACGAAAAAGGCTCGGTGGGCGAACTGGCCGGACGAACCTTGAACGAAGGACAGCTCTACTACATCTTCGTCAAGGAAGGCGCTACGCCCCCCACAACCCCGCCGGCAGGGGCACAGCAATAGCCGGCACGGCCGCGGCGGGCCGGTCCCTTGTGTCCGGCCGCCCTCAAGACTCCCGATACAAGACCGGCGCCCGCGGGTTCGCCCCGGGCGCCGGTGTTTCGCTTTCAGGCGCAACCGCACGCGGCGTGCGGACTCACTTCGGGGCCGGCGCGGTTGCCGGGGCCGGCGCGGACGAGAACTGCATGGTCATCTGAAGGTTGCTGACGACGATCTTCGCCGCCGCCTTGCCCCCGCTCTCGCTCGTCGCGCTCACGTTGCCGTCCAAGGTAATCTGGTAGCTGCTGCCCGGCGCCATGACGAAGGTCAGCTCCCGAACGTCCGAGCGAGTCGCCTTGCCGGGCGAATCATCGCTGGAAAGCGACTCCATCGGAATCTTCGGGTTCACCCGACCGGTCGAATCGCGCACCGCGGCCGTCAGTGACAACTGCGCCAGGTTTCCCCGGGCGACAGGGTCGGCCGTCAGCTCGGAAACAAGCTTGAAGCTCACCCGTACCGCAACCGTGACGGGGACATCGCCGCGGTAATCGATCGCTTGGCCGATACGAAACTCCCCCGTGGCCGAGCCGCCGTTACCGGCCTCCGTCGAACACGAGGCCTCGCCCCATCCGTTGGCATCCGCCACGCCCTGGGCAGTGCCATTGGCACCGGGGTTCTGCGCGCTCTGTTTCACATGGATGTTGAACGGCTGGGCCTTCGGCAGGACGATCTCCTTGCCGACAAGCGACTCGGTAACGACCTGCCGTTGCTCTGGCGGCAGGTGCACCGTCGGGGCGAAGTCCATCCCCCCGCCACAGCCGGCCAGGCCCACCCAGACCGCCACAACCGCCCCCGACCAACGTCCGATTCGCCCCCAGCCGTCGCCCGTCATGATTATGCTCCCAACCGGAACCCGTCGCGTCCCCCGGCAGCCGCCGTTCTCCCGAAAGCCGCACAGGAGCGGGAGATGCGACGGCGGGAAGGGTAACACAGGCGCCCACGGCTGTAAATCACGCCGCCGACGTAATATCGGATCCGGCTGGGCCATCGGCACCTCGCCGCTGGACTATACAAAGTGGCGCTGTGGAAGGACACTTGGTGCGGGTATAATGGATGTGTGGCGCTGCAATCTCCGGCGGCCACCAGGAGACCGGCGGCGCCCCCAACAAAGAAACGAAACGGCTCTCGTTGAGCCGGCCGCGCACCCACCGCTGGAGGATTCATACCATGAGACCAATGAATGGGAACCGGGATGCCCCGAATCGCCGGGGCGCAGCACTGGCAGAAGTCGTTGCGCTGATAGCGATGGTGATTGTCAGCGGGGCGCTTGCGGCGCCGACCCTCACGCGGGCACGACAAGACCCGCGGGTCGTCGCGTGCGCCGCCAATCTCGCCACACTCAGTCAGGCGCTCGGAACGCTCCAGCAGGAATACCCCGGCTACTACACACCGGTTTCTGACGACGCAAACGTGGCCGCCAGTACTCGGTACGGCCACTCCAGCGTAATGGCCACCTGGATCGACGTGCTCCAGCAGAAGGGCTATATCGCGAGCCGCAACTCCGGCTACTGCCCCGCAGACCGACTGCCCGACCCGTTGAACCGGAAGCGTGGAATGGACTGGGCCTTTCGGTATCCGGCGGCCCTTGGTGGCGGCTTCGGCGCCGATCACAGCTACGCAGTCAGCTTACCGTATGTGACCCACGCCGACCCGGCCCGGTTCCCGTGCTGGAATCCGGACGGCGACCCGGACCGGCGAGTCATCGCGGGCGACGGACAGTGGACGTGGACCCAGAGCCTCGGCGGCAGAGGCCTCGTGAGCAACCGGTATCACGACCCGTACTGGGGATCGAACACGATCGCCTACCGCCACAAGTTCGGCGCGAACCTGCTGCACCGGGATGGCCATGTGGCACTGGTCGCGTACGACATCGACACGGCGGATTACGCCCCGGCCTGCAACCAGACCGGCGGCATCGATACGACCAAGCACTTCATCTGGCGATCCGGCGAGCACCCCGAGGTGGGATACGCCAGTCCTTTCAACAACTGCAACAATCCGCCACCGGGCTGCACGGAGTATCCTCTCGGTTCGGATCCGTCGCCCAACGAGCTGGATCCGGGCTGGTACACGCAGTACCACCGATGGACCATCCCGGACATCAAAGAGTACAAGGGCTGGACTCTGAACTGAGGAGGTGCATCATGAACCGGACGCAGTACGCACGAGTCGCTCTTCTTTCTCTTGTTGTGATGCCCGCCTCGGCAGCGTGGGCCGTCGATTCCCTGCTGTTCTCGACGGGGCAACCGCAGGCCGCGGACATCGGCGAGGGTCTCCATTACTACGGCGTTCAATCGATCCTCGGCATCGACTGGTATCCACACAATGATGGCGACCCCGGCGCAGCCGGCGACTGGTTCGCCGTCTCCAGGCCCGGCCGGATCACCGGGGTTACCTTCTGGGGCATCCTGAAGGACTACGGCGGCGGGCCGGGCGAGATGCACGTCTACGTGTACGCCTTCGACCCGAACCGGAACGTGCTCGTGGAGAGATTCCACGCCTGGAACAGCAACACCCCGAACTGGGACGCCTTTCACGTGGCCACGGAGGACCCATCGGGCCTCGGGACGGCCTCCGTCGAGCGGTGGCACGTCGAGTTAGCCGACCTGCCGAATTTCACGGGTGACGCGCACGTCGGCCCCACGGAGAGATACGTCCTCGTGGTGGCGGGCGACGATTGGGCGGATGAGTTCGCCTGGTCGCACAACGCCCCGGGCGGCCTCGTCGGTGGAGCTTTCGACAACCTCTACTGGTCACCGACGAAGGACGTCGGTACGACCGGCCTGTGCTGGGCGCCGTTCGACCTCGGCCACGGACCGCAGGCCAACAACCTCGCGTTCGAGATTACCGGCCTGCAATCGGCCGCCGGCGATTTCGACTTTGACGGGGATGTCGATCTGGGGGACTTTGCGCACTTCCTCGCGTGCGTGAACGGCCCCAATCGACCGGCCGCCCAGGCGGGTTGCATCGATGCCGATCTCGACGCGGACCATGACGTCGATATCGCGGACTTCCTGAGATTCCAGGCGTGTTTCAACGGACCTGACCGACCCGCGGCGTGTCCCTGACGCGCCCGGGAGGCTGCCGGCCAACACGGGCGGACGCACCGCGTCGCCCCAGGCAGCCGTCCATAAGCTACGAAGCGCCAAGGTGGGAGGAGTCTCCAGACCCCCATCCTTGTACACCTCGCGCAAAGCGGGGTGAGGAGGTTGAGTATGGTCACGCATGCACCCCTACATAAACAACCCGGCAGGGGAGAAACGAACGCACGCCGGTCCAACCACCACCCTATCCGGCCGATCCTGGCCGCGATTACGGCGGCGGCGATGAGCGCGTCGGCGATGGCGACCGACACACTGCCCATGAGGTTCATCAGCCAGTGGGGAGGAACAAGCCTCGGCATCGCGGTTTCCGGGAACCGGGCCTATCTCGGCCTTGGAGCGCGGCTGGTCGTGTTGGACGTAAGCCGGCCCGGCGACCCGGTCGTGCTGGGCCGAAGCGAACTGCTGCCGGAGGTCGTGGCCGGCGTGGCCGTATCGGGCGGCTACGCCTACGTCGTTGATCAGAATCGCTCGCTGCAAGCTCTCGACGTCTCGCAACCGGAATCACCCCGGCGAGTGGGCGGGTTCTACCTCGGCTACCCGGTGCATGCCGTGGCCGTCGCGGGCAAGTACGCCTACGTTGCCGAGGACAGATACGGGCTTACGGTGTTGGACATATCGATCCCGTCCTCCCCGGCACCTGTGGGCACGTGCGACATCCGCGGGGCGGGCCGGGACATCGTCCTTGCGGGAAACTATGCCTATGTGGCCAGCGAGACATCCGGCCTTCAGATCATCGACATCTCGCACCCGTGGGATCCACGCGTCGTCGGGACCTACCACGGTTTCTCGTCGGAAGCCGTGGGCGTGGCCGTTGCGGACAGTCGCGCCTACGTCCTCTTCGACACATGGGGTCTCGAGATAGTTGATGTCTCGAACCCCGGCTCTCCGACGCAACTGGGGCGGTACCGGGGAGGATCGCTTCACGCAAACGGCATCACCGTCGCGGGCCGCTACGCGTATCTCGCGGAAGACCTCGACGGCCTTGAAGTTGTCGACGTCTCGAATCCCGCCGCGCCGATCCACGCCGGAGCCTGCGATACGATCAGCAATGGTCATGCGGTGGTTCTGTCCGGCGACTACGCGTATGTCGCCGACTTCTCCGGCGGGCTACAGATCATCGATGTGACAAGCCCGACGGCGCCAACACGTGTGGGCGGATATGAGGCCGGCGGCTTCGTGCAGGACGCGGTTGCCCTTGGCGATTACGCCTGCCTTGCCGGGTGGGATCTGGGGCTCCTCACGATTGATGTGTCCGCCCCCGCGACCCCGTCCCGCGCGGGACTGGTGCCCATGCCCGGGACCGCGTACGCCGTAACGATTGCCGGATCCTACGCATACGTCGCCGACTCCTACGGCGGGCTTCGCGTGGTGGACGTCTCGGAGCCGGGCTTGCCAGTCGCCGTCGGCTCCATCCAGGTTCTGAACAGCACACCGAAGGCGATCGCCGTATCGGACGGGTACGCGTACACCGTCGGCTCACGCCGCCTGGATGTATTCGACGTGTCCAATCCTGCATCGCCCGTCCCCCTGGGCACCTGTCCAACCGCCGGCATCCCCTGGGGGATCGCCAAGTCGGGCCGCTATGCCTATGTCGCGGAGAAAGACGCCGGCCTGGAGGTGATCGACATCGTCGATCCCGCGGCGCCGGCACGTGTCGGCGGCTACTCCGATCAGCTTGCGTACGCCGGCGGCGTGGCGATCTCCGGCAACTACGTGTATGTCGCGGACTGGGTCTCCGGGCTTGTCGTGCTTGACGTAACGAACCCGCCGTCGCCCGTGCACGTTGCCACGTGCAGCGCCGTAAGCGGGGCGCAGGGCGTCACCATCGCCGGCCGATACGCCTATGTGGCCCGCGCCATGAGCGGCCTGGACGCCGTGGACATCTCCGATCCCGGTGCGCCCGCGCGAGTCGGCGGTTACGACACGAGCGGCAGTACCCGGTCCGTGTCGGTAAGAGGCAGTTACCTGTATTTGGCCGACGGCGACGGGGGGCTGGTGCTCTTGCGCGCCGGGTCGCCGGGCACGTGGTGCGACCTCGACGGAGACGGCGATGTGGACATGGTCGATTTCGAGCGATTCTCGCTCTGTTTCAACGGCCCCAACCGGCCCCCCGCGCAGCCGGCCTGCCAGGAAGACGACCTCGACGCCGATCGCGACGTCGATATCGCGGACTTCCTGACGTTCCAGGCGTGTTTCAACGGGCCAAACCGGCCGCCGGCCCGCGGGTGTCCGACGTCCTGAAGGCAACGAGGGCCCGGCTCCGATCGTGCGCATGGCCCGTCGGAGTCTGCGCGTCGGAGGAGGTCGCCTCGACATCGAGTCCGCCGCCGATTCAGCGGCACGGCTGACATGCCCGAATCCCCGGTTTACCGGCGGGCGCGGGCATGCCGGCCGGCCGTTTGGCGATCTCGCCGTTTGGGTCGCGCGGCCCGCAGCACTCGGCGTTTCCCCGACTTCTCCGCTTGCGTCCAACCACGCAGCCGATACAATGCGGCGCTTTGCTTGCGTCGAGATACGCACAGAGGCAGTAGTGACGACAATCAGGGCCTGCCGCGAAACGTAGGACTCCCCACCTTCTCCGCCGGCGGCGGATCGGGGGCGGCCCCATCGAGCCGCAGGCGGGCCATACAGCCCGGGACGGCCGGATTCAGGCACGTTCCGTAAAGACCAGCCGGGCAGACGTGCGATGTACTGGATCAGCAAGGCCATCCATCGCTTCAGCCGATTGCGCCGCCGAGGCCTCATCCTTCTGGCCGTCCTCGGGCCGGGGATCATCACCATGGTGGCCGATAACGACGCCGGCGGAATCTCGACCTACTCGGTCACAGGATCGAAATACGGCTTCAACCTCCTGTGGATCTTCTTCATCCTCGTACCGATGGCCTACTACGTCCAGGAAATGACGGTCCGCCTCGGCGCCGTGACGAAGCGCGGGCATGCGGAAGCCATCTTCGACGGGTTCGGCCCCTTCTGGGGCTGGTTCTCCATCTTCGACCTCGCGGTGGTCAACTGGCTCACGCTGGTCACGGAATACATCGGCATGGTCGAGGCGATGAGCATCTTCGGCATCCCGCCCGCGCTGACCTACCTCGTGGTCACGGTCATCCTCATGGCCGTCGTCATGACCGGCAAGTACTGGACATTCGAGAAACTCACGCTGTTCTTCTGCCTCTTCAACCTCGTCTACATTCCGGCGGCTCTCTGGGCCATGAAGACACCCACCGCCCCCGGCTGGGGCGCGGTGATGAAGGGCTTCTACCACCCGCACTTTCCGCACGGCCTGACCCAGGACCTTCTCTTCATCGTCATGGCCAACATCGGCACGACGATCACGCCCTGGCAGATCTTCTTCCAGCAGAGTGCGGTCGTGGACAAGGGCATGGACATCCACGACATCCGTTTCGGAAAACTGGATACGTTCCTCGGCTCCTCGCTGACGGGCGTTGTGGCGGTGTTCATCATCATCGCCACCGGCGCGGCGTTCTACTACCACAACCCGCCCATCGTCGTCGAGGACGCCAAGCAGACCGCCAATGCCCTGGTACCCCTGCTCCCGGCGCAGAAGGGCGACTGGGCCCGCCGGCTCTTCGCCATCGGCCTGTTCGACGCGGGCTTCCTCGGGGCGCTGTGCATTTCGCTGTCCACGTCGTGGGCCGTCGGCGAGGTCTTCGGCTGGGCCCACTCGCTCAACAAGAGCGTCCGGGACGCCCCCTGGTTTTACGCCGTCTACCTGCTGACGCTGGCAACGGCCGGCGCCGTCGTGCTCATCCCCGGTGCGCCCCTGATCACGATCACGATGTTCGTCCAGGTGGCCGCCGTGACACTCCTGCCGGCCGCGCTGGTGTTCCTCGTCCTGCTCCTGAACGACAAGGATCTCATGGGCCCGCATGTGAATACGCGGTGGCAGAACATCGCGAACGGCTGCATCGTGCTCTTTGTCATCATAATGTCCACGCTCTTCGGCGTTTCGATACTCTTCCCGGGGCTGCTGCGATCGGGTTCCTAGGGTGCCGTGATGGCTGCACAAACCAACAATCAGACGCCGAAACCGCCCGGGCCGTCCTCCCCCGGGAAGGATTACCAGGCGCTGTACTTCTCGGAGCTGCTCAATCGCCCGGTCTGCGCCGGCAAGATCAAGGACCGGATCGGCAAGCTGACCGACCTCGTCTTCCGCCTGGCCGAGCCGTATCCGGAGGCGGTCGGCATCTACATCGAGCACGGCTGGGGCAAGCCGACCGAGTTCATTCCGTGGGAAAAGGTCCTGCGGATCGAGGATGACGCGATCTTCGTCGCTCCCCCCGAGGGCGGCGGGCCGTATCCGCCGTTCGTCGACCAGCCGGGCTGGATCCTCGTCAACGAGCACCTGATGGGGCGCACGATCTTCGACATGGACGGACGGCGGATCGAGCCGGTCAACGACGTGCACCTGCTGGCCTCGAAGGGCAAGATGATCCTCGTCCACGTGGACACCTCGTTCAACGGCTTTCTGCGGAAGTGGGGCCTGGGCCGGCTTACGTGGATCAAGGACCAGTTCATCAACTGGCGCTACGTCCAGCCCCTCTCGCTGGAGGATGCGCGAACATCCGATGCCGTCTCGCTGTCCATCACCCGCAAGCAGATCCACGAACTGCCCGGCGAGGACCTCGCCGACGCCCTCGAGGAACTCTCCGGCAAGGAGCAGGAGGCGTTCTTCTCCGCCCTGGATCCCGAGACCGCCGCCGAGGCCCTCGTCGAGGCCGAGCCGCGGGCCCAGCGGCAGCTCATCGCCGACCTCCGCCGCGAACGCGCGCAGAAGATCCTGTCCGAGTTGTCCGTGCCCCAGCTCGTGGACCTCCTCTCCGTGCTGCCGCACGACGACTTCACGAAGATGATGGAGCTGCTGCCGGAAGACCGGGCGTACCGCGTCCGTGTGATCATCTCCGAACGGGAGGCAACCGCCGGCGACCTCAAGGCGACCGATTACGTGGCCGCCACCCGGGAGTCGACCGTGGGGCAGGTCCTCGACCAGATCCGAAACGGGAAGTACGAACGCCACAGCATCTCGTACGTCTACGTGCTGGGCGAAAACCGACTGCTCGTCGGGGTCGTGGACCTCCGCGAACTCGTGCTGGCGTCGAACACGGCGACCCTCGGCGAGATCATGACCTCGCCCGTCGTCTCCGCCCAGCGGGACGACCTCCGCGAGGATCTCGAGGAGATGTTCGCGAAGTACCACTACCGCGCGATCCCGGTGGTGGACGAACACGACTCCATGCTCGGCGTCGTGTACTACAAGGATATCATGAAAGGCCTCGTAACCCGGGCCAAGACATGAGGTAGAGACCGCCCATGCCGCGCATCAAAACGACGCCCCTGGTCAAGATCATCCTGTACGGTCTACGGGTCTACCTGCTCGTCCTGCTCGTGCTGCTCGTCGCCAAGTTCGTAAGGACATTCCTCGCAGCCGGCTCCTGACCGCTCCCGAAGCCCGGGGCTTCCGAAACGCAGCCCCGTTGCACCTGAAAACCTGAGCACCCGCCCAGAGAGAAAACGGAGAATCGTGCCCCGCCGGGGGCCCCGTTCCGGTTGCGACCATGGCAACCCGGCCTTGCTGTGTGGATCGTCGCCGACCCTGTGATGCGACGCGCGCAACGGGTACAGGCCGCAAGCCGAATGCTGCCCGCCCCGGCTGCAAAGACCCTCTCAGTCGAGGATTAGAATCTCCTTCTCACTGAACCCCAGGATCAGATAGTTCGGAACATACTCCACATCAGGCTCCAGAGCCGGCATCCATGCGCCCCCGTGCGTCGTCAGGTCGCCGGGCGAAAGCCCCGTGCCCGCCAGCGACTCGGCGTCGTCCGCCGGCCGGTAGGAGCCCTCTCCAGCCGGGTTGATGTAGTTGACAACGATCGTGTTCGCACTCTCGCGGAGATACCGGGGATCGCCGGCGATGTCCACATTCGCCGTGCCCGCCATAATGTCCTCATCCTGCGTGGTCAGACCGAGGTCCGTAATCGCATGAATGTTGTAGTACCGCCAGCGGTAAACCGGGAACTGGAACGTACCGAACCCGGGTACGTCCCGGGGCACGGAACGTGTGACGGGAACCGGATGATCCATCATCCCTCCCGGCGAGTGACACGTTCGACAGCCGAAGTCGGCTCCCAGCGCCTCCGCCTTCGGTCGGACGCCGTGTCCGCCCAACGTCACACCGTTGGAAAACGCCGGGTAGTATTGCAGCGCCTGGAAGTAGGCGGGCTGCTGCTCCGGAGGCAGCTTCATCCCCTCGATCGACAGATAGATCCGCATGTCCGTGCCGTCCGGCAGCTTCATGCTGATCAGGTCGCTGGCGTTCTCGAACGGGGGATACCACGCATAATCGGCGGGCAGGCCGAGCGACCCGTTGAACCCCTGAAAGGCCCGCAGGGCGTTGTTGGCAGCGGACAGCATGTCAAAGTTGAACGGCGCGCCGACATCGACAAACCCGTCGTGATTCGCATCGTACGGCGAATTCGACGACACCTGATAGCGGACATAGCCGTACGCCGCCTTGTCGAAGAAGACCATGTTCGGAAAGATCTGCATGAAGGCCATCGCCTGCCGGTCCGGATCGGATGACAGGAAGTCGTTCAGCGTGATGGCCCGCACGTCGTCGGCCGACAGCGTGAAGAAACCAAGGGCCTTGAAGATGTCCGCATTGGCCTGGCCCGCCTGGAAGCGATACATCGAGTAGGCGTTGTATGCGTACCCGCCGCCGGCAGCCGCGTTCGACATCATCTCGCCGCGGAAATAGCGGGCGTCGAAGACCATGCCGTTGGCCATCGGCTTGAACGGCGTAATCTTCGCGCCGGGGCTGCCCCGGACGGCGAGGGACTGTGCCAGGAACGACACCCGGCCGTTGAACCAGCTCAGCGTCGGATAACTGCGGTACGCCTCCCAGTCCGTGCCAACGTCCTCGTCCGTGCCGTCGTCGAGATAATGATCGAGCGTAATGACCTTGGTGTCCGTGCCCCGGGCATTGCGCCCGAAGGTCAGGTTCGCGCCCTGGCCCCAGAGGGAATACGTAATGCCCGAGGTGTACGGGATATGGCACGTTTCGCACGCCATCGTATCCAGGTGGCGAACGGAGTGGTACGGCCGCGAAAGCTTCGTCGAATCATGACAGGTCGCGCAGGTGAGCTGGTTCTGAGCCGAGCCGACGGGGTAATCGACCGCCATGAGGTCGCCGCCGACGCCGTCTCCGCGACGGAACTTGTGGTGGTCGGCCTTGTGGCACGCCACGCAGTGACGGTTCTCGCCGCCGCCCATCGCCGCCACGGCGTCCGACGTCGCGTGAACGTCATACCCCTTGCGAAACAACGTTCCCCGCTTGTAGCCGGTTCGGGCGTGCTCGTGGCACCGCAGGCACGTTTCATCATTCGTCGGACCAAGCGACGAAACCGCCTCGAAGCTGCGGTCCTGCGCTACGGTAGGCCAGGGCGTATCGGGTACGCCGTCGCCGTTGCGGTCTTGCAGAAGCGGTGTATCCGGAACGCCGTCCCCGTTCATGTCGATGAGCGGGTCCGGCTGCCCATCGCCGTCAAAGTCCGTGTCATCATGGGAGCATCGCGCATCCCCGCCCGGCGTCGGCGATGCGCCGCTGGCGGGGGCATAAGCCGCCACCTTGAGCCCGGCCCGATCCGCCGGCACCGAGCGATACTTGTCCGCGTGACAGACGAGGCAATCCATACCTGCCTCGATGAGACGAGCCGCCTGCGTCTCCGCCTCCGGAACGCCCATCTGTCGCAGCGACGCGCCCAGAAACGACTCCATGAGCGGCGGGAAGCGGCCCACGTGGCACTTCCCGCATTCGTCAAGCTGAACGTCGCTCGTGTAGCCGATCAGTGCGGTGGAGGCGGGCAAACCGCACGCACGGTCCAGCATCCCATGGGCGCCGCCCCCGGGGAAGAGGACGTTCTTATTGGTCGAAGCCCACCGATAGTGCACGGTGTCCTTCAACTCCTGTACCTGCTCGACGTGACACCGGCCGCACAACGCGCGGGTATCACGCCGGAACGCGGCCTCCGACACCCGCGTGGAGCCCAGAACGTACTCGCGAGTGGCGGGATCAAACCGGAACAGATGCACATCAATCGTGCCGTCCGCATTCGTGCCGGCTGTCGGGTTCGACACTCCGGCCGTACCGCAACCGATGAAAACGGGGACGGCAAGAACACACAGACAGGGCGCCACCGATGCCGCAATACGCGTGTACGAGAAGGTACGTAGCATGGAATGTCCTCGTTCTGCAATGACCCACACACGTGAACGCGCGGCCCCCGCCGCGGCGATTGCACCGGGATTATCCCGCGCCGAAGGCCCCGCGGATATTGCCCATGCCGGCGGATTCCCTCCCCCCGAAAGGGGAGACGCGGGCGTCTCGCCCCTGACTCAGCAGAGATGATGCCGCACGGCGTACGCAACGGCCTGAGCGCGCGAACGAAGCCCCAGCTTGCGGTAGACACTTTTCAGATGGGAACGTACCGTCGACACCGCCACGCTCAGTTTCTCCGCGATGGCCTCATTGGCGCATCCTCGCCCGACAAGCCGCAACACGCGCATCTCCTGTGCCGTCACCGCCGTGATCGCCCCCGGCGACTCCTCCCCGGGTGCAGACATACCCAACAGCCGCTTTGCCATCTCCCGCGTCAGTTCGATCTTCACATTCCGGTCCGTGGTAACGTCGCAGAACAGCAAGGCACGGCCGATCTCTGTCCCATCCTGCCCGAGGCACTGCGTCGCGTTCAGCTTCAGCTCCAGATGGTGCGGCCATCGCATCGACACGTCCGCGGTACAATTGCCGTCCCGGCACATCACCTCGTGCCAGAAAGCTACCAGTTGCGGATCGAGCAGAACCTTTACAAATGGCCGGCCGACGCACTGCGCCGCCGACAGACCCAGCAGGTGCTCCGCCGCGCGATTCAACCACACGATCCTGCCCCGGGAATCGACGAGGATGAGGCCGATCGCAAGACCCGCCACGGCCTGTTGAATGAAGCAATCGCCCGCCTGACCGCGGCCGCATGCCGACAGGCACACGCCCCGCTCCGCATGCAGACGGGCTCTCATCCCCCGCTTCGATCGGCGGCGTGTCTGCCCCGCGTGCTTCACGGAATCCCGTGTCCTCGCGACTTTGGCGGTCCCGATCCCCGTGATCCACGCCCCGGAGACCTAACCGTGCGTTGGATCGTACAGAGCCCCCGGACCGAACACAAGCCGCTTCTCCGAACTGCCCGGCCTGCCCGGTCCGCTCCGGCCGCCCGCGCAGTCCTGCCCCGGCAATCCGCCCGCTTGGCGTCCCGACGAGTCGCTCCCCGTCAGCCCCTCAGCCACAACCACCCCGCCGCCAGCGCGAGCGTCAGCAGCGTTACGGGCACGCCCACCCGCGCATGATCCCGCCACGTGATCCGCACATCGAATCGCGCCGCCTGATCGACCACGATGATGTTGGCGATGCTCCCCACGATGAACAGGTTGCCCGCCAGGGTACTCGAAAGCGCCAGGACCGGCCCGGCCAGCGGATGCGTCGCGCTCGGCAAGAGCAGCATCACGGCGGGGACGTTCGAGACGAGATTCGAGAGGAACACGCTGATCCCGAACAACCAGAACGGCTGCGACACCGGCACGCCCGAGGCCGCCAGACCGCCCATCGCCTGCCCAAGCGCGCCGGTCGCCTCCAGGGCGTGATTCACCACGAAAAGCCCGCCGAACAGCACCAGCAAGTGCCAGTCCACCAACGCGAGGATGTCCCGCGAGGCCATTCGCCGACTCGTGAGCAGCACGCCGGCGGCGATCATCGCCATCACGTCGCGCGGCCACGGCGTCGCCAGAAACGCGATCACGAGCAGGACGAGCACCACGATCCCTTTGCCCGTCTGCCAGACGTTGAAGCGGTTGACCGGGACGTCGGGCACGGGCATCTCCTTATGCCACTGGCCCCGAACCCGCCAGCGCACAATGAGCCAAACGGCCGCCAGCCCCAGCACCGACGGGACACCCGCATCCAGCAGATACCCCGAGAAGGAAAGGTGCAGCGTCTGCCCGATCAGCATGTTCTGCGGGTTGCCGATGAGTGTAGCGGCCGATCCCACGTTCGCCGCACACGCGAGCGCAAGCAGAAACGGCACGGGATCCAGCCGCCGCCGGGCGCAGCCCTCCACGAGCACGGGCGCCATCGCAAGGCAGACGATGTCATTCGCCAGCAGCGCCGATAACGCGCCCGCTACCGCGATCAGCAGCGCCAACAATGCATCCGGCGAAACCTGAACGCCGGCCAGGCGGCGGGTGATATGCGTATAGAACCCGCCGAGCCGGAACTGCGCCGAGACGACCATCAAGCTGAACAACAACGCGATGGTCGACACGTCGACCGCATCCCACGCGGCCTGCGGACTGACCCGCTCGGTCGCCAGGAGCACGATCGCCCCCAGCAGGGCTACGCCCGTACGGTCGAGCGCCAGCCCGGGAATCTCTCCGAGCATCATGCCCAGGTATACAAAGGCGAAAACGGCCAGAACTGTCGCGTCCAACGCAGCCAACCCGGGGTAACCCCAACACGGCGGGACAACTCGCCCCTTCCATCGCGCACCGCCACCGGCGCCGCTGCACTACGTTACCCGCGCCGGCCCTTTCGCTCAACCGCCAATCGTCCGGGCCGCGCGGGCGGGGGCCGCCCGGCTGCGTCCTCACCGCTGCGGAAATGCTCGAAACGGATCGTCCGGCAGCAGCATCGCGCCGATCAGGATCGATCCGCCGACCCGCTCCCGTCCGGCCGCCGGTGGTGCTGCCTCCGCCTGCGCCGGGTCCGCAGCGGCAGGTTCGCCGCGCACCCCCTCCGCCGCCTCCCTCGCTCCCTCTTCCAATGCCGCCACGTGCTCAGACGCGGCGGCCGCCTGCGCCGGATCACGCACGCTCAGCCACAGATTGTCCGCAATATCCAGATCCTCCGGCACCGACGGGGCCGCTGTCGCCTCGCAGATAACGCGGAACGGCCCCTCCGGCGTTCCCCCCGCACCAACGGCTTCTCGATGCGGAGCGCACAAGACACTCGCCACCGACATCAGGCGCTTCACGATTCCGGTCAGCGTCGTCAACGCCTCGCGCGCCGCCGGAACCACGTCCGCCGGAACGCGCGGCAGCGGGCTGGCCTGCTGCCGACTTCGCGAGGGCTCGCTCTGCGCCTCGAGCGTCGCCTTCTCGTCCCCCGGGGCCTTTGATGCTGCGATCTTCTCAGCCGCTCCGTTCGAGCCGGCCGCCACATGGGCCGGTCGTGTGGCCGGCGCCACGGCGTACGGCTCGGCCTTCGGCCGCTCCGCCCGCGCCTTGTCCAACATCGGCCGGAGTTTCTCCAGCCGCTCCCTCGCCGCCACCATGCGCGGGTTCTTCTCCAGGGCGGCGCGGAAGGCCTCGCCCGCCTCGGCGTATCGTCCGACGGACTGGTACATCAGCCCCATGTTGAACTGCGCATCTCCCTCCTTGAGGACGGCCCGGAACTCCTGCAGCGCAGGATCGAACTTCCCCTGCTGGGCCAGCGACATGGCCAGGTTGATCCGCGCGCGCGCGAAGTTCGGTTTCAACTCCAGCGCGTTGCGCAACTCGGCCTCCGCGTCGGCCCAACGGCGCTGGCTGATATAACAGAACGCCAGGTTGTTGCGCAGGTGCGCCCGATCGGGCGCCAACTCGATCGCCTTGAGCAAGTGCTCCTCTGCCTCCCGGTAACGCCCCAGCCGGGTGAGACAGACTCCCAGCCCGTTGTAGGCGTCCACGTATTTCGGATCGAGCGTCACGGCGGCGCGGTATTGCTCCACGGCACGCTCGAGCCGGTTCTGGCTTTCATGCAGACGTCCGGCGGCGTAATGCGTGCGCGGCAGGACATCGCGTTCGGGCATCGCCGCACCGGCGGTCTTGTCCTTGGGCCCCTCCGTCTGCGACCACCCGTTTCCCGCGGCCTTCGCCGCCTCGGGCGACGGGCTCTGACACCCGCCGGCGAGTCCTGCAATCACGCAGGCACATGCAAGGATCCCACCGCACTTCCGAGTCGTCATCACCAGGACCTCCCTGTCGTCGCCCGCGGAGCCTTCCGGCATGAGCGGCGCCCCGCCCGGTATGCTCTGCGCCTAGTAGCCGCCCTGCCCCGTCCCCGCGTCCGATGAGCCGGTCTTCTCCTGGTCCGTCTTGCCGGCCTGAAGCCTCTCACGAGCGGCAATCGCCTCCTCCGCCGACATGCCGTCCACTCCCGCCGGCCCCCGCACGACCGTCAGCTTCGTCAGATCCGCACCCGCCGCCGTCAGATACTCCCGCACACTGGCGAGCCGCGCCTCCACGAGCTTCGCGTCCGTCAACTGCGTGTCGTACTTCAGCTCCCCGCCGGATTCCTTCAACAGTGCGGCGTACCGGTCCAGCCGGCGGGCGCCGAGCGAATTGAGGGCGGCGCTGTGTGGCGTGAAATGCACATCCGTGACATCCATCTCCGCCAGCAGCGCATTGTCCGTCATGTAGACGTAATGCTCCTGCATCGCCGCCTGGCGCGACGACCATCCCTGAGGCGGCGCGTTGAGCCGCTGTGGCGGTGCGGCACAGCCCGCACCGCCGGCGGCCGTGATCGCCGCCGCAAAGACCGCCGCAACCCGTAACGACAAACGAGCAGTGCTCGACATGATCGGCTCCTTCCGTAATCGCATGCCACCCCCCCGCGGGGGTGCGAATTCCCGAGGTACCGCAGCCGTCCGTGGCTGTTGCGAAGCTTATCGGTCAAAAAGCCCGGAGGGGTTCGTCGAGGAAAGGGTTTTTTCGGCGAAATCAATCCCGGCGAGGGCGCTCCGATATCAAGCGCGCCGAAAGGCCGCGTGCCAGTACTGCCGCGCAGGTAGAGACAGCACCCGAACGCCTGTCGGGCGCCGGAAGATCGGCCGGCCGGGCCGGACCTTCCCGCGGCCGCCTCCGCAGCGGCCCCTGCTCAGAACTTGCCCTGCATGAACTGCCGCATGATCTGCAACATGGCCGGCCCAAGCAGCACGACGAAGATCGCCGGGAAGATGAACAACACCAGCGGCAGCATGAGCTTAACGGTGGTCTTCTGGGCCCGCTCTTCCGCCTTGAGGCGTCGCTTGGTCCGCATCGAGTCCGCCTGATTGCGAAGGGCCTTCGCAATACTGGTACCGAACTTCTCCGCCTGAGTGATGACCGCCACGAGGGCCTTCATCTCGGCCACTCCCGTGCGCGTCGCCAGGTTCTGCAGCGCCTCGCTCCGGGGAACGCCCATCTGCGTTTCCAGGGTTGCGATCGTCATTTCCTCGCTCAATTCGGGATGCACGTGCCGCATTTCCTCGCCGACCCGCTGAATGGCCGCGTCCAGGGCCAGGCCCGATTCCACCGTGATGACCATCAGATCGAGCGAGTCCGGCAGGCCGTTGCGAATCTTCTCGCCCCGCTGTTTCGTGGCCATCGAGAGCCAGAGATTCGGCAACATGAAGCCGATGCCGGCCAGAAACGCCGACATCCCGAGGACCCGGTTCATTTCCTGGCCGCTGGTCCATGTGAACGTCAGCGCGACAATCAGCAGCACGATGCCGAGGATCGTCTTGCTCGCCAGGAACATGGCCGGCGCCGCCTCGCCGCGAAAGCCGGCGTTCGACAGCTTGACCCGGAGCGTGGACATCTCCTCCTCGCTCTTGGGCATGACCGGCTTGACGGCCAGCGGGGCCACCTTCCGCAGCACCTTCTCCGCCGTCGAGGGCTTCGCCATCTGTCGCGGGCTCGACGCCTCGTCGGCGGTCCGCCGCCCGGACATGCGCTGCAGCAGTTTCTCCTCCCGCCGGCGCCGACCGGGCAGAAGAGAATAAACGATCATCGCCACACTGAAGGCGACCATCACGCCGATGAGAATGACTTGCGTCATGACCGCTCCCCTTTACACTTTGATGTTGACGATCTTCTTGATCATCGCCATGCCCATCAACTGCATGCCGATCGCCGCAAAAAGCATCAGGCGGCCCTGCGGGTCATACAGGAGCTGGCTGGCGTAGGTCGGATTGATGTACATGATGACGAAGAACACGACCACGGGCAGGGCCAGGAGCACCCAGCCCGACAGCCGCCCTTCCGCCGTCAGCGCCTGCACCATGCCCATCAACTGAATCCGGTCGCGGACGACGGAGCCCATCTTGTCCAGCACCTCGGCCAGGTCGCCGCCCGTCTGCCGCTGGATCAGCACGGCCGTCACGAAGAACCTCACGTCGAGCTGCCCGCAGCGATCGGCCATGGCCATCAGTGCGTCTTCGATCTTCACGCCGAGGTTCTGCTCATGGAAAACGCGGGCGCACTCCGTCCCGATGGGGTCCGGCATCTGCTCGCTTACCAACTGGATCCCGCTCGCCAGCGAATGACCGGCTCGAAGGGCCTGACTCATCAGCTCGAAGCAATCGGGAAGCTGCTCCACCAGCTTGCGCATCCGCTTCTTGCGTTTGCGAAACAGAACGAACAGCGGCACCGCGAACACCGCCAGCCCCGCGGCGACGCCGGTCAGCACGCTGCCGCGCAGAAGCACGAGGCCGGAGCCCAGCACAACCGCCGCCACGAACAGGTTCCTCAGCATCCGCGCCGCCGACCAGTCGACTTTGGCCTGATCGAGAACCCGCTGAAGCTTGGGCACCACGCTGAGCCGGGAGACCAGGGAATCCAGCGACCCGGCGGCCGCCTCGGCGGTCCGCTTGCGGATCACGGCGTCCTTGCTCAGACGCCCCTTGGACCGCCCCTTGCCCGAGCGGTCCTGCAACCGATCCAGGACCTTCTGCCGGCTGTTGCTGCGAAGATCCGTGATGACCTGATAGATTCCGAAGGCCAGCAGAAGGGACCCGGCCATCGGCATCACCATGAATACGATATTCGCCGCGCCGCTCAGTGCGGCCAGCATGGGGACCGCTGTCATGGGCACTCCTCCGGTCCGACCCGTTGAAAACCGATCTTCGTCACCCCGCAACACTCCTCGGGAGCGGGCGGCCGCGTACCGCCCGGCGTTACTGGTTCGGCTCGTCCGCCAGAAGCACCCGGCGCTCGAAAATGCCGGGGTCGAGCTCCGTGCCCGCCGTCCGGAGACGCTCCATGAACTGCGGGCGTATCCCCGTCGCCACGAAGCGGCCGTACGCGCGGCCGGTGTTGTCGATCCCCTCCTGCTCGAACAGGAAGAGATCCTGCATCGTGATCACGTCCCCCTCCATGCCGCTGACCTCGCTGATACCGACGATCTTCCGCGGCCCCCCCGTCAAACGCTGCGCCTGCACGATGACGTTGATGGCCGAGGCGAACTGCTGCCGGATCGGCTTGAGCGGCAGATCGAAGCCCGCCATCATCACCATCGTTTCCACGCGCTGCACCGCATCCCGCGTGCTGTTCGCGTGAATCGTCGTGAGCGAGCCGTCGTGGCCCGTGTTCATCGCCTGAAGCATGTCCAGCGTCTCCGGCCCGCGGCACTCGCCCACCACGATCCGATCGGGCCGCATACGCAGGCTGTTGATCAGCAGGTCGCGGATCGTGATACGGCCCTTGCCCTCGATGTTCGCCGGACGCGATTCCAGCCGGACCACGTGCGGCTGACGCAGGCTCAGTTCCGCCGCGTCCTCGATGGTCACGATCCGCTCGTGCTCCGGAATGAAGCTCGAGAGGTTGTTCAGCAGCGTGGTCTTACCGGAGCCCGTGCCGCCCACGATCAGGATGTTCATCCGCGCGATCACGCAGGCCCGCAGGAAATCCACCATTTCCGGCGCACAGGACTTGAACTTCAGGTAGTCGTCCCACGTGATCGGATCCTTGCCGAACCGCCGGATCGACAGCGTCGGCCCGTCGATCGCCAGGGGCGGGATGATCGCATTCACACGCGAGCCGTCCGGCAGGCGCGCGTCCACCATCGGGTTGACCTCGTCGCACCGGCGCCCCACCGCGCTGACGATCTTGTCGATGACGTGCATCAGGTGCGCGTTGTCGCGGAACTGCACGTCGGTCTTCTGCAGGCGGCCTTTGCGCTCGATGTAGACGCTGCGGGGGCCGTTTACCAGGATATCGCTGATCGTCGGGTCGGCCAGCAGGACCTCCAGCGGCCCCAGCCCGAACGTCTCGTCCAGAACCTCGTTGATCAGGCGCTGCCGCTCATTGTAGTTCAGTAGTGCGTTTTCCTGCTCGGAGAGCTCCGCGACCAGCTCGCGAACCTGCGCGCGCATCGACTCGTCGTCCGCGTTCAGCCGCGCCAGATCCAGTTGCTCGACGAGCTTGCGGTGGATTCGCGACTTCAGGTCGTGGTACTGCTCCAGACGCTCGGTAACAATCTTGCTCTGGTCCTGCCCGCCCCCAAGCCCGCCGGCCAGCCCCTTCGCGGGGGCGCCCCGGTCCGGCCCGGCGCCCTCTCCCGCCGGGGCAAGGCCCGGTCGAACAATCGGCTTCCTCAGAACCGTCCCCTTGCTGCTTCCAAACATGTCCCGTCAACCTCCTCATGAGGAACTGAATATCTTGCTCAGAAGGCCGCCTGCCTTCTTCCCCGTTCCGCCGGCCCGGTCGGCCTCTGCCGCCCCGCCGCCCTCGTCTTCGGACAACAGCGTATGAATCCGCTCGGCAAGCTCCGCGAACGCCTGCCGGATATGCGACTTCCCCGCTGATTCCAGCAACGGAACCCCCATGTTCACGGCGCTGCTCACCGTCTTCCAGTCGTCCGGCAGCGTGAAGAAAATGGTCCGATCCAGCGTGCTCTCCACGTGCTCGCGCTCCAGGTATCCCGATTCCCGACCCACCCGGTTGCAGACCAGCTTCACGCGGTCCAGGTTGTACCCGTTCGCCCCGAGCTCCTCGAGAATCCGGTGCACGTTGCGGACGCTCGGCACCACAAGTTGAATCACAATCAGTTGCAGCGCCGCCAGGTCGAAGACCGACTTCGCCCCGATGTCGAATCGCGTCGGTCCGTCGACGACCACGTAGTCGTAAAGGTCCTGAAGCCCGCTCAGCACGCTCGCGCAGTGTGCGGCCGTAATCATCTCCGCCTGCGAGAAATGCGGCGGGCGCGCCAGCACGTGCACGCCGCTTGGATGCGGCACCATCACCCGCGAGATCAGTTGCGGATCGAGATGCTCCGGCGTGTCGCACAGGTCGGCGATACTGTATTGCGGCTGCACGTCCAGCAGCGTCGCGATCTGCCCGAACCGGTAATCCAGATCGACCAGCGCCACGCCGCGTCCGTTGCCGGCCCGCAGCGCCGCCAGCTCCACGGCCAGGTTCGCCGCGATCGTCGTCGCCCCGGCGCCGCCGACGCTGCCCATCACCGAGATCACCCGCCCGTGCTCATCCTTCGACGTAATCTGCTGCGCGATGCGATCGATGGCCGCCTGGATCTGATCCTTCTCCACCGGCTTCGTCAGGTACTCCCGCATCCCGGCGCGCATCGCCGTCAGGATCACCTTGCCGTCGCTGCACTGCGAGATGGCAAACGCCGGAAGGTCCGGCCGCCCCGCCAGCACCTTCCCGACGAACGCAATCGTCGCCTCGGGCGACGGGTCGAGATGGACCACAAGCAGGTCGCACGGAAACTGCGCTATCGCCGGCCCGAGCATGGCCAGATCGTCCACCTCGGCGACGATATGCACGCCCTCGCACCCGAGGAGCAGCGCGCGCAGAACGGCAGCGTACGACTCGTCGCCGTTGGATACGATCGCGCGGATGTTCCTCCGCATGGCTACCCCTGAACGCGGAAAGCCGCCCCTCTTCCTGGACCGGCAGGCCGACGACCGCGGCACGTGCCGCGAATCGCCGTTCCTCCGGTCATCCCGCTGCGTTCCTGTGGCCGCGGCCCCTCTGGCGCAGGCCGGTGGAATACCCCGGGACGGAGCGCCTCCATCCCTCTATTTCGGACGCATCCGAGGCCGTCTTCGGTCTATTACCTGATCCTGCCCCCGAATCGTGGTCGCTTCCGTCACGTCCGTAAAAAGGGCAGACCCCGGCGTGCGGGAACCATCCCGTGCTCCGGGGCCTGGACATACCCTCGTACCGCGCCGCTGCCGCCGCTACTGGATAAGCTGAACCGGACGTTCGCCGCCCAGTTTCTCAAAGATGCTCTCCAACTGCTGGCGGTAGGACGCCACGCTCCCTTCCGCGTGGAAGTGCTCCCCGTGGCCGATCGCCGCGATCTGCTCCATCAACGCCTGATCGGCGGTGATGCCCACGCTGATCGTGTAGATCTGCACGCCCTGCGCCGCGATCGCGGTGGCACGCGCGACGGCGTCCGCTTTCGCCTGCGTCGGATTGTAATACGGCGAGTGGCCCCCGGTATCCGAGGCGGGCGTGGCCAGCGTCTGGTTGGCGTTGCCGTCCGTCAGCAGGATCATGACCTTGGCCGCGTGCAGGCGATCCGGCGAGACGGGACTGTTTATCAGCACGTCCATGCCCTTGTTGATCCCCTGGGCGATGTTCGTGAAATCGGTCCACATCCGGGCCTGGAGCTTGTCCACCTTGATTGTCACGGCGTCGAAATCGTCCGTCAGCCACGACATGTGGTTCGGCTTGTCCGCGGGACCGTAGCCGATCGTCCCATAGCTGGCCAGGCCGATCATGTCGTTACCGTCCAGGCCGCGGATGATCTCAATCGCCGTCTTCGTTGCATCGGCCACCGCACCCATCGGCTGCTCCGGCGCACCGGCCAGGCCCGGCGACGTGCTGTCCCCGGCCTCCTGCACCTGCAGGAAATCCGTAAACGTCTTCAGACCGAAGCGATACTGCAGGCCCGGATCACCCCAGTACTCGGAATCCGGGGCGTACTGGCACATGCTGGAGCCGCTGTTCGCGACGTAATCAACGAACACATCCCAATTCCCTCCGACCTGCTTACACAGGGTGTCCGGGTTGCTGGATTTGGACGGGTACGGCACCATCGGCGTGATTTCGCTTGCATCGATGTAATTGTCGCCGTTGCCGCCTGCCTGTCCCCCGGTCTTGCCGCTCTTCCACCGATCGAGGCCCAGGGCAACCCGGACGCGACGACGATAGTAGAGCGTCGCGCCATCGCCGCTCTTATAGCTGCTCGGTGTCGTGTTGACCGCGCTGACCTCCGCCGAAGTGTACGAACCGAAGCCCTTCGCGCTTAAGGTCTGGCTCAAATACGACCCCGTCAGCGTCCACGTACCCGTCTTGGGAAGCCGAACCAGCCCCGGGTCGCTCGCGAAGTTCCAGCTTGCGTTGGTATCCTTCGCGCCCCACATCCTCATGTTCCCGATGTAAGGCCCGGCCGGCTCTCCGTTCTCCGTCGGCCGCGGCACGCCCAGCGACCCGGCCAGCGCGCTGTCCCACAGCGATTCCCACACGTCGCGGTTGGCAATCGTGATCCGTTTGTAGGACCGAAGGCAACTGTCGTATCGGTGCGACCCCGACAGGTCCAGCACGAACACCACGTCGCGCGGGGTCAGGATCGCCGTCGCCTCCGCCGACATGTCCTTGCTCGACTGGCCGAAAACATTGGCGAAGAACAGCGGCACGGCGCCGTTCGGAGAGTCCGCCGTCCGTCGAGCCCGCACCCGCACCGCGTTCGACAGCACCTCGGTCGGCGTGAAGCTATAGCGGGTTCCGTCCCACACCGCCCGCCCGAACGTCACGTCTGTGCCGGGATCCAGTACGATGCCCGAGCCCAACACCGTATTCCGCGCGGCCAGGTCCTGCGCCGCCTGCCGCGCCCGCACAAGCGGATCCCCGCTTACGTAATTCGCCAGCTCGCCGGCCGCCGCCATCGCCGCTGCGTCGGCCGTCCGCTGAAGTTCCGCCTTCGTGCAGCACAGGTAGCCTACGTCGACCGCCAGAGCGCCGAAGCCGATTAGCGCCACCGAACAGACTGCTACCTGAACAACCACGGTTCCACGCCGGCTCCACGCGCGGCCCAGAACCCCGCCTCTGCGCTTCTTTCCTCTCATCGTCATTCTCCATTACGGCTGCGCCGCCGGTTCACCGCCGTGGCGCCAGGCCCGCGCCGGCGTCCGGGGTTCCCGGACTCCCGCCATTCGACACCACCCTTGCCGGAGCAGCGCCGAGCCCATCCGTCGGTCGCTTACTCCTTCCTCCGTTCATCCCTTCCCAGGGCACCGCTATCGGATCGTCGGGCACCCGACGCTCAGGCCACGAAGCCGCGACCCCGAATGCCAGGAACCTCTATTGCGTCTCCGCCTCGTCCGCCGCGCCCCAGGGGCCGTGCAGCGACATCTGTGTCGGCGGCGCGGTCCACTTCCGGTTGCGGACCGGCACATCCGTCTTGATCGCCAGTTCCGGCTCGTCCGGATCGGGCTCGGGCTCCCCTTCCAGCAACCCGAGACCGAACAACTGCCAGTCGTTCGGCTCCGTCATGTACTGGCCGGGAACCGGCGCCACCTGATCGGGATTCATTGCCGCCGCCAGCTCCGGAGTCACGAGGATCACCAGTTCGGTCTGATCCCGCTGATACTGCACCGAGCTGAACAGCGCCCCGAGCACCGGGATATCGCCGACAGCCGGCACCTTCCGCGCCACGCCACGCGACGAATCGCTCAGCAGACCGGCGATCGCGATCGTACTGCCGTTGGCCAGCTCGATCGTCGTTTCCGCGCGGCGCTCCCGGATCCCCGGAACCAGGAAGCCCTGCAACTGTACCGCCGCGGTGAAGTCCAGATCGCTGACCACCGGCGCTACACGCAGGCGGATCATATCGCGGGAAATCGGTGTCGCCACGAACACCAGTTGGATGCCGAACCGCTTCCACTCGATGGTGATCGTGACGCCGCCCGTCCCGGCGCTTTGCGGCACCGGTACGGGAAACTCCCCGCCCACGAGGAACTTCGCCTCCTGGCCGGCCACGGCCACCAGGTCCGGCTCCGCGAGCACGCGCAACAGATCGTTCTCCCGGAGGGCCTGGAAGAACATCTGCATCTGCACGCGCGGGAACCCGATGCTCAGAGTCGTCGCCTGGAGCAGGTTCAGGCCGTCCTTGTCGGTGGCAAACACCAGCCCGCCGGGCTGGATGATGTTCTGCCCGCCGGCCGCGCCGATGTTCACAGGATTGATCCCGTTGATCTGGTTCACGGCGAACACATCCCGGACATTGTCGCCCGCCAGCCAGCCGTTGATCCCCAGTTGGCGTACCGCCTTCTTGCTTACCTCGGCGACCGTGCACCGCAGAAGCACCTGGTGCTCGCCTGCGATCTTGATGTGATTCTTGACTTTCGATTCCGTGCTCTTGTCGCCGGCCTTGCCCCCGGCGCCGCCACTCTCGGAGGAACCCGCGGCCTGCTGCTGACCGGCCTCCGCCGTGCCGCTCCCGCCGCCCTTGGAAAGACCCGTCCTGGAGAGGAACGCCCCCGCCAGGTCGACGATCTGGCTGGCCACCTCCGCGGTCGGCGCGGTGCCCGTCAACACAATCGTGTCGCGTACGAAACGCGCCTGCACGCGCGTCGCCGGAAACTCCCGCCGGATCTCCTCGTTGAGATCCTTGGCCAGATCATCCGTAACGGGAGCAATCACCTCCACGTCAACCATCCGATGACGGCCATCCTCCGCCCAGAGGATCAGTCCCGTCGTGCCCTCCTCCTTGCCCGTAATCAGGACCTGCCGGGGCGTCGCGACGACGGCCTCGGCGATTTCCTTGATCCCGACGGACGTGCGGACGATCGGCAGCGGCTCTTTCTTACCCTTCTCCACGAGTTCCACGATCACACTCTTGCCCGCGGCCAGTCGGATGGGACGTTCTACCACGGAGGCAGTCGGTTGCTGGCCCCGGTCCACACCATGCAACAGCACTTCAAGCGGGGGAGCCTGACTGCCCACGGCCCGCGGTGTGCCCGGCGGCGAACCTGTCGGCTGAGCGATTGCCCGGCCGGCGCCCCACCACGCGAGTGCGGCCGCCGCGGCCCACAGTATGACACCCCTCGACCGGTGTGTGATCCGCACACAGGCGTGGGGCGCCGTTCGAAATCCCTCCGCCGGAGAACTCCTGAAACGCGTCATCACTCAGCCTCCTTGCTCGTTCGGGCCACGGATCACTACTCCCTTGGCCCGTCGCACGCCTGTTATTCGAGCGACACGGCACCAAAGGGCGCCGTCGTCGGACTCTTTCCTACGGGCGGCTCTGGAACGTCCGCATCAGTCTCCCGCTGCGCCGCCGACATCGGCACCCGCGCGGCACCCGTCAGGCCCGCCGGGCCGGAACGCCGCACGGCATCAGGCCCGTCAAAACGAACCTGCTCGACCTCGGTCTTGTTCTTCCGCGAACTGGCGATCACCTCGACCGACCAGTCCCTGGGATACTTGGCGGCAACCGCTACCCCCGTCGGCCTGACCTCCGGACGAGGCCTTGCCGGCGCGGCCTGCTCCCTGCTCAGCAGCTTGGAAAACAGACCCGGTTTAGCGGACTCATTCTTCGTATCCTCGCGCCCGAGCAACTTCTTTTCGGTCGTACCGGCCAGTTGACGTGAGGACATATCGACCTGATTTCGCATCGCCAGAAGTATCTTCCCCTTCTGGGCGGCAAGATGGAGCGTCGGCACGTCCTCGGGCTTCAGCAACAAGGTCACCGACTTGGTGGCCACAGAGGCCTTATCAGTATTGTTACCGAGCTCCTGGCCCACCGCCGCCACCTCGATGTTCTCGAGAATGGTCTTGCTCACCGTCTCGGAATCCCGCCCGCCCTGAGACGTCATCACGGCCACGACGTCCACGCGACTGCCGGGCTTCACTAGGAACGCCACCCCGGACGACTCGTCGATCTTCACCGCGACGGCCCGATAACCTGGCGGAATCCGCGCCTCCATCCCCGGCGTCGTTCCCTTGGGCGCCAGCAGATTCGCCGTGATCGGCAGGTCCTTCGTGACAATCACGCCCGTCACCCGGCCGACCACGTCCTCTTTCTTGCCGAATGCGTCCTTCGGCACGAACGCCTTCGGAACCCGCACGACCTCCACCATGTCGTTCGTGATCTCCGCCGCCATGGGTATGGTCGCCCGCGCCCGGACCACCGGGACGCCCTGCCCGGACATCGTATCGGCCCGTGCTTTCCGCACGTAGTCAAAGGTCAGCTTGATCGCAAGCACGCCCACGACCAGGCCCACCACCAGCGGTATGTATGTCTTCGCCTTCATCATCGTGTCTCCGCCGCCAGGACGGCGAACGGGGCCGGATCGTCCGCTCCCGTGCCGCCGTCGTGCCCCTGATCATCCACCGGCGCCCGCTACAGCAGCGCCGCCGGGGCGGTTCGCCGCCCCGTCAGACCGACCCCTCCTTCCGCATGGAACAGGTCGATCCCATCTGCCCTTGCGTCATCGACGCACCGAAAAACGTACCCAACAAGGTCACGTCCGCTTTGTTCACGCTCACCCGCACGGTCTCCGTCGGATCCGCCTGCGTCGCCCGCGTGAGCGTCACCGTGTAGTTCGGCAACCCCGCGGCCGTCATGTAGCTGCCCACCCGCGCCCGGATGTCCGCGTCCGTCGAACCCTGCAGGACGGCGACCCGACAGCCCTCTCGCGCTGCCTGGATGAGCGTCTGATACACCATGAAACGATGCCCGAATTCCATGATCCCGAAGAGCAGCGTGATCAGCAGCGGCATGACGACGGCCATTTCGACCACCGCCGCCCCGCGCCGCTGCCGGCGCCGCATCCCCGGGCGTCGATTGCTGAGAATCCTCCGCATTGCCCTGCCCTCCGCGTCGGCCTACCAGAGCCCGTGACCGTTTGCGAACCACACGATCAGCGAGCCGATGGTCAACGGCACACCGTACGGCAACAGGGCCGAAGTGTTGCCGAAACTCTTAGCGGAGCCGTACTCGCTGAAGATGCGGTCGCGGCTCTTCATCTTGTGCATGATCGTCGCGAGGTTCGCGCACGCCGGTCGGATCTTGCCCGCCGACACGATCATCACCACGGCAATGACGCCGCCGATGATCACACCGAGCGAAAACGCGAGCAGCGTCAGCCACGGGCCGAACCAGGCGCCGATCGCCGCCATCAGCTTGACGTCGCCCGCGCCCATCCCGTGCATCAGCCACGGCACGATGAGCAGACCGAAGCCCGCGCCAAGGCCCAGGGCCGCCGCGCGGATCCCGTCCCAACCGAAGTAGTAGCCCTGCACCACGAAGCCCGCCAGCGCAATCGCCGCGTTCAACCAGTTCGGCACCCGACGCTGACTGTAATCGATCCACGACGCCAGCAGCGTCGCGGGCACGAGAATGGTGCTGGTCGCCCACCAGAAACCTTCGGGCATCTCACGACTCCCCTGTCGCCCCGACGGCATCGCGGCCGGACGCCGGACCCCGCCGGTGCGATGTTGAAGCTGTTCGCGTTCGTCGCTCCCGAACCTGCCGGAGCCGTCAAGCGTCGGTGGGCCTCGCCCCGACGGGCGAGACCCACCCACCCTTTGACGTTTGTCCTCCGCGTGCGACGACGGCTTAGAACCCCGTCACACCCAACGCGCCCGTCACGCCCTCGAACACCGCCGTCACCTTGTCGCCCAGGGCGCCGATGGCCGTCAGCGCCACGACGATGATCAGAGCGAGCATGACCGCATACTCCGTTGCGGTCGGGCCGTCTTCACTCCGCAGGAAGTTCTTCGTCCTCGTAATCAGCTCCTTCATACCGATCTCCTTTCGCTTGCCTTTCCGTCCGAAACCGGACGCTGGTCCCGGGCCGTCAACCCTCCGTTGTGGCGGACCCACTCATTGTCACGATCCGGGCCACTCACTCCCGGCCGCAAACTCGGCGGATCCCTCTGCCGAGATCCAATTCACTGCCCCCGTCATGCCCCCGTATGCCGCCGGGGCGCAGGGACGCCACGGTCCTTTGCTTTACCCCGCCTCATGACTCACCGTGCGTGGTCTTGAAGCGATCTGCATCAGCCCCGAACCTTCCGTCCCTGCGAATCGGCGAATGACAATCGGAACATAAAAAACAAACCGGCCGCAGGCAAATACATCCGTCGTTTTTTTGCCAGGTTGCCTGTTTTCGGATGTTCACACCCGCCTCAGCCCTGAGCGTGCGACGATTACCGGCCCCCGTGCCGACGCCGGGCGACATTCTTCTCGCGCATCCCTCGCCGACACGGGCGTCAGACTTTCGCTCATCGGCACAACCCGCACGGTTTCCGGTCCGCGCCCGCACCGGGCTGTCATAGCTCTGCGCAGTCCTTGGCGCACGCCGGACCCGACGGTATCACGTGCGTATACGGACACGAACCGGCGATCGGAAATCACTCGAGCCCCACCCGGGCTTGGGAGCAGCAACCTTCGGGGACATTGCGATGAGCACGCAGAAGACCAGACGCGAGTTTCTCAAGTCCTCGGCCCTCGGCGCCGCGGCGATCGGGCTCGCAGCGCATTGCCGGACCACGGATGCGCAGACCACCACCGCGCCGACGAGCCGACCCGCCCCCGCCACCGCACCGGCGCCTGCGTCGCGGCCCGCCACGCAATCGGCCCCTGCCACCAGAGTCGGACCGAGCGAGCAGGTCGTTCTCGGCTTCATCGGCGTGGGCGGCCGCGGCCTGGAGCTGATGAACGACTTCGCCGCCCTGCCCGACGCCCGGATCGCCGCCGTCTGCGACGTGGACGACGCTCACCTCGCCGAGGCCGTCAAACGCACCGGCGGCAAGGCCAAGCCCTACGGCGACTACCGGAAGCTCCTCGAACGCCAGGACATCCACGCCGTCGTCGTCGCCACGCCGGACCACTGGCACGCCCTCACCGCCATACACGCGATGCATGCCGACAAGGACGTCTACATCGAGAAACCGCTCGCCCACACCGTCTACGAAGGCCGCGTGATGGTCGATACCGCCCGACGGCACCGGCGCATCACCCAGTTGGGCACGCAGATCCACGCCACCGAAAACTATCGCCGCGTCGTCGAGATCGTGCAGTCGGGCGTTCTGGGCAAGATCACCACCGTACGCGCCTGGGTCGTCGGCAACGTCTACCCCGGCGGCCACGGCAAGGGTCCCGACGAGAATCCTCCCAGGGGCCTGAACTACGACATGTGGCTCGGACCCGCGCCCCAACGGCCGTACAACCGCTTCCGCCTCCATTTCAACTGGCGGTGGTGGTGGGACTACGGCGGCGGCGTGCTGGGCGACATGGGCTCGCACCTGATCGACCTGGTCTACTGGGCCATGCAGGTCGATACGCCGCTGTCCGTGGCGGCCGTGGGCGGCCGTTACGTCCTCCAGGATGACACCGAGACGCCCGACACGCTGGAGGCCGTCTACGACTTCGCACCTTCGCCCGGCCGTGACAACCCCTTCAATCTGATCTGGTCGCACAGCCTCGCCTCGGGCCAGGGGTTCTGGGGGCGAAACCTCGGCGTCGCCTTCTACGGCACCAACGGCGTCCTGGTCGCCGACTACAACACGCACGAGATCCACGCCGACGAGAAGCGCATGGAGGGGGCCGGGATGCCGCCGCCCACGATCCCGCGCTCGCCCGGCCATCAGCGGGAGTTCCTCGATTGCGTGAAGTCGCGCCGGCCGTGCAGTTGCCACGTCGAACGCTCGCACAAGCTGGCCACGGCGGTCCACCTCGGAAACATCGCCCTGCGGACGGGCCGCCGGCTCGTCTGGAACGGCCAACGCGAGGAGTTCGTCAACGATCCCGCGGCGAACCAGTTCCTGCGGCCGGTATACCGAAAGCCGTGGGAGATCTAGCGCCGCTTTCGGTTCGAGGGTCTCGTTCGGCTCCCGCGCTGCAGGGGCGCCCACTGACCGCCAGATCGCCCGTAGCGGCCGAACATCGGGGGGCGCTCGCCCGGCCCGCCTTTGAAGTGGACTCAGCTACTACCGGCTGCTCGCCCGGAAGGCGTCATCATCTCCCCGAAGGCGGCTCGATGCGACGATCGCGCATCTGATCGGCGGTTCGGGAATCTCCGCCGCATGCGCGAAAGCCGGCCGACGTTCTGTCGTTTCCCCTAAACCATAACTATCGCAATGGCAAATGGTTACATCTCTTGTCCCAGGTGGGCTGTTGACGGGGGTCGGTCGCTGGGGTGAATCGCTCGCGGGCTATTTGACATCCGCCGCAGGTGTGCTATATTACCTATGGCTCGCGGTGGAGCGAGCCACACTACCGGTTTTCTTACGCCGTCGGTTGTCCGGGCGCGGGTGCTTGAACTCGCGGGACTGTCAGAGGGGCAGCATGACGGAGAGGTGAACCGGGTTCTTTTTGCGCGGTTCATGGGATGCAGGCGGGCACGGGGTCCCAGGCGCGGGTCTCCGAAAAAAAACCGGAAAAGCCCGCTTGACAGAACGGCGCGACTCGGTATGATTGCGGTTCTTCGGTCCGGTTGGCGGGCCGATGGCTCTTTGACAAGTGAACAGTGTTTTTGCCGCGAGAATGTGTGAACCGCGGTCGGGCCTGCAAGCCCGCGGCGGGTTCATGATCCAATCTCAGTCTCTCGCGCCTCCCGCCAGGGTGGTGCGAGAGGCGAGGTGTGTTTCTTTCTCACATTCTCGTTTGCAGACGGTTTGTGAGAGCCCGGAGGGTCGCGTCGTGGCCGGTTCGGCACGGCGGGGCCTGTTCCAATCGAAGACGAACGCGGGCGAAAGCCCGTGTTTGGCATCGATAATCAAGTGACGAGTTTGATCCTGGCTCAGAACGAACGCTGGCGGCGTGGCTAAGGCATGCA
>CAZZFA010000034.1:0-50462 GCA_964653435.1 uncultured Planctomycetales bacterium
GCCCCAGCGATAAATCGCTGGGCTATTCTCACATGCCCCTCCGGGGCGTTGCCTTGGGCGCCCCGCGCACGCCCCTGCGGAGCGTTGGCTTGGGCACCCGGCGGGCGTCCCTGCAGGGCGTTGCCCTGGGTGCTCGGCGGGCGCTGCTCCGGGGCATCGGCTTGGGTGCCCGGCGGGCGCTGCTCCGGGGCGTCGGCTTGGGTGCTCGGCGGACCACGCGAAGATGTGGGGAAACCTGCGCCTTCAAGCGGTCGGGCCCGGCGCTCATCCCGCTCTTGCCTTTACGATCTGCCGCGGCGGCTTCCGCCAAGCCTCCCACGCCGTCGCCAGAGACGCACCGCAACTACGGCCATGCACCCGGGAAAACACCCCGCGGACGGGATTTCGGTCGCCCCGCCGCGGCTTATGACGTGCCTCCGACGTTCGCCTTCACAACATCGGGGCGGTCGGCCGCCGCCGGTCGGGCAAACCGGCGTAATGCACTGTCGATCAGCGCGATCGCTTCATCCACGGCGGAATCCGGGAGATCGACCTCCGGCCGCAGCGGGGCCCGGGCGCGGCCGCAATCAATCCCCTGCCGGCGAAGAATCAGCTTCACGCGGCTCATCAGGTGGCCGGAGGTGATCTGCGCCACCACCCGGGCGCACAGATTCATGGCCTCCATGGCCCCTGCCGTATCCCCGGCCTCGTACAGAGAACTGACCCGGCGCCACAGCGGCAGCGCGATGTTGTACGTCGTCCCGATCGCCCCGTCGGCACCATGAGCGCGGCAGGCAAGATAGCCCTGGTCGTGCCCGGAAAGGATGTTGAGCTTTCCGCCGCTCCAGGCCTTCAGCAATGAAATCTGATAGGCGTCGGGGTTCGTGAACTTGAAGCCCACCAGGTTCGGCACCCGCGTGGTCGCCTCGAGCCACCGGCTCACCTGATCCCATGTGGTGCCGATGTCCTGCAATACGTACCCGAAGAAGGGCAGATCGTGGCCGCGGGTCAGCGTGCTCCAATAGCCCGCGATCTGCGCCGCGTTGTAGGTATAAAAAGGAGGCAGCGTGGAACTGATCGCGTCGGCGCCGCAGCGGGCGGCGTGTTCGGCAAGTTCGAGCGCCAGGACCGGCGCGGTGTGCCCGACCTGCACCATCACGGGAATCTGGCCGGCCACCTCGCTGACCACGCACTCGGCGAGGGCCTTGCGCTCCTCCACGCGCAGCAGCGCCGCCTCTCCCGTGCTGCCACAGACGTAAATGCCCCCGGCGCCTTCCTCGATGAACCGCGCGACCAGGCGGCGCGTCGCCTTTATGGAAAGCCGATCCTCCGCATCGAAGGGCGTCACCATCGCGGGCCAGATGCCGCGGAACGGGAGCGAATGTCGATTCATCAACGGTCCTGCCTTATAGCACTTTGCAACCCGGCACGCCGGATCGGCCTGGTCGCCACATGTTGCAGACCAGACATCATACGAAAGACGCCCCCCCGCGTCCACGACCCCCCCGAGTCGCCGCAATCGTCGCCCTGTCGCCGGGCTGGACGACGAACCAGCACCCGGATGCGCAGACCCGCGCCCTCCCCCGTTCGGCCGCACGGGCACATCACAACCAAGAGCCGCCGAAGGCCGACGGACTTCAGAGACCCGGCGAGCCGTGATCTGCTGCGGGCGGGATTCCCGGCTCGCGCACCGGCCGGACCTTTCCGGCAGGCTGCCCCACGCCGACCGCCGCCCGGGCGCCCGGTCCTCCGGTCCCCGGGCCGGAAATGCCGCACTCATGTGCGACCACGGGGGCCGCCGCACGCCGCGCCGGGCACTCGGCCCCGTCCCAGCAACAGGTGCAGAGCTTCTCCCTCGGAAGCCCGATCGCCTCGACGAGATGTTCAAGCCGCTGATACTTCAACGAGGTGAGACCCAACTGCCCTCGGATGTGATCGACCATGGCCTCGTACCGGTCACTTCCCCAGCGGGCATACTCATCAAGCGGCGGTTCGCCGCCGCCTTCGAGCTGCTGTATCGCCCGTCGGGCGGCGAGGTCCAGCTCCGACCGGGATCGCGAGAAGTTGAGGAACCGACACCCGTACACCAGCGGCGGGCAGGCCGGGCGCATGTGAACCTCTTTCACCCCGCAATCATACAGCCGTTGTATCGTATCCCGCAGTTGCGTGCCCCGGACGATCGAGTCCTCGCAGAACAGAAGGCGCTTGCCCTCGATCAGTTCGCGGATGGGGATCAGCTTCATGCGGGCCACAAGGTTGCGGGTCGCCTGGTCCTGCGGCATGAAGCTCCGCGGCCAGGTCGGCGTGTACTTGACGAACGGTCGGCCGTACGGCACCCGCGCCTCGTTCGCGTAGCCGATCGCATGCCCCGTTCCGGAATCCGGAATGCCCGCGACCATGTCGATCGCCACACGATCGTGTCGCGCGAGCATCGCCCCGCAGCGGTAGCGGACCGCCTCCACGTTGATGCCTTCGTAGCTCGATGCGGGATAACCGTAGTACACCCAGAGAAACGAGCAGACCTGCATCCGGTCGCCCGGGGGCTTCTTCTGCTCGACGCCGTCCGGCGTGATGTGGACGATCTCGCCCGGCCCCAGGTACCGCGAGACCCGGTAACCCAGGTTCGGCAGTGCACACGTCTCCAGCGCAACCGCGAAGGCGCCGGCCTTTTCGCCGACCACGAGCGGCGTCCGGCCGTACTTGTCCCGCGCCGCATATACGCCCTCGCCGGTCAGCAGCAGCATCGAACACGAACCCTCGATCGATTCCTGGACGTTGCGGATGCCGTCCTCGAAGGTGCCCTCCTGGTTGATGAGCATGGCGGCCAGCTCGGTCGGGTTGATCTCGCCGCCGCTCATTTCCGAGAAGTGCGTCCGACGGCTGGCGAAGGCCCGCTGCGCCAGTTCCCCGGCGTTGCGGATCAGGCCGACGGTCGCGATGGCGTACAGGCCGAGGTGGCTGCCGATGAGCAGCGGCTGATCCTCGTAATCGCTGATGACTCCGATCCCGCAGCGGCCGTGCAGCTCGCGAATGTCCGCCTGAAACTTGGGTCGGAACGGCGAGGTCGTGATGTCGTGGATGACGCGCTGAAAGCCGTGCCCGTTGACCAGCGCCAGCCCGCCTCGTTTCGTGCCGAGGTGGGAGTGGTAATCCGTGCCGTAAAAGAGGTCGTCAACGCAATCGCTTTTCGACACCGAGGCGAAGAGCCCGCCCATGCCGATGCCCTCCATGACCAATCGCCGGAGACCGCGTCGACCGGACGCCGTCCGGAGGAGGTGGAAGCACTCCCGGCCGTAGCGGCAGAATAGGAGGGCGGCGCGTGCGGGTCAAGCTCTGCGGGCCGGGCTCAAACCGCCGAATCCAGGCAAAAAGGCCGAGGAAGCCTCGGCCTTTTCGCCGGAGTAGGAAGCAGGGAAGACGCGGGCGAGCGAGCCGGCGCGCCCGGTCCCCTCTCCAGAACATCCGCCCCTGCGGGGCCTGACCTCCTGCTGCGGCCGCCGTCCCGGGGGTGCGTTCGGGCGACGGCCTCGGTCAGCCCCCGCGCGGGGCTCACCGCTCAAGCGGGTTTGCTGCTGGTCGCGCTCCGCTGGCTGCTTGTCGGAATCTGATCGAGCCGTTCCTTCATTTCCTTGAACAACGAGTCGATCGCCTTTCGGGACTCCTTGCTTTTCGCCGCATCGGGGGATTCACCGGCCTGCGGCTGGGCTTCCTGCAACAGCTTCGCGCGGCGGGCGACGTAATCCCGGAGGATGGACTGCGCTGTCGCGCGTTGCGAGGAATCCAGCCTGTACTGCTCGGAGAACTTCTCGACGTACTGAACCCACGGGTCGGCCTTCTCACGGCCGAGTTCGCTCGGCCTGGCGTCGCGCCGGGACCTCTCCCTCGCTCGATTGCCGCTCGAATCCGCACCCGCCGCCGCAGCCGGCCCCGCCGCGGCATCCGGGGCGCCGGCCGCCTGACCTTCCGCGCGCCGGCCGAAACCGCCTCGGAACTGTTCCCGCAGGGCGTTCATCTCGGCATCGCTCAGCTTGCCGTCGCCGTCGGTATCGGCCTCGGGATGACGCCGCAGCATGTCCTGGCGCCATCGCTCGGCGAACTGCTCGCGAACCGCCTGCATCTCCTCGTCGCTGAGCTTGCCGTCGCCGTCCTTGTCGGCCTGCGGGAACCGGCGGAGCATATCGGCGCGCCGGCGGTCGTCGAACCTCGACCGCGCGGCCGCAAGCTCGTCGTCGCTGAGCTGCCCGTCCTTGTTCGTGTCCAGCTCGGGGTGCCTCCGGAGCATGTCCTGCCGCATCGCCTGCGGGTTGGCCTGGAAGTACTCCCGGGCCTCATCCGGACTGAGCCGCCCGTCGCCGTTCTTGTCCGCCTCCGGGTGCTCCTTCAGGAACTCCTCCGAGCGACGCCGAAAGTCATCCCGGCGCCCGAACGGGCCGTGGTCGTGACGGCCCCCACGCGAGTCGCCCGCATCACCCGGCTGACGGTCCGGGCCGCGTCCCGAACCGCCGTCCGCACCCGCGTTCTGGCGGTTTCGGAAGAACGTCCGGACTTCATCCCACGAGAGCACTCCATCCCCGTTGGCGTCGATACCGGGGTAGCGCTGAATCATCTCCTGCTGCCGCTCGGGCGAAAGCCCCCGGCTCCGGCGCCCCTCCGGCTGCTGGCCGAGCGCGAGCGAAACCGATCCAAGCATGAACAACGCGGCCGCGAAGGCCGTCCCCGCCTTCCGAGAATCCCTCACATGAGTACGCACGAGTGACCTCCATTGCTACACAAGTAACCGATATCGCTTCCGTTCCCGCGCCCCTTCCGACCAAGACCCTGCCCGGAAAGGGCACGGACCGCTTCCCGCGTGTTGCGGATCCGCCCGTCCTGCGCTCGCCGTCAGCGTCCCCCGGGCGGCCCGAACGGCATCTGAATGCCGCGCTGCTCCGCCCGCTTGCGGAGGGCGGTGAAGTATGCGAGGCGTCGCGCCGCCTGATCGGGGTTGCGCGCCTGGGTGTGGCGCATCCGTTCCTCGCGGCTGGGCGGTCCATGACGACCGTCGCGCGGACCGCCCGGGGGACCGCCGGCCGCCGGTGCGGCGCCGGGGCCGCCACCGCTACCGCCACCCGATGCGGCGCTCCCGCCGCCCCGCGGACCGCCGTCGGGACGAGCCGCCCCCGGCCGACCCTGCTGTTCCCACTGGGCCCGGCGCTGCTGCCACTCCTTCATTCGCGACTGCATCTCGTCGATCTGTCGATCGAGGATCACCTGCTTCTGACTGTCGCTTGCGGCGAAGTACTCGTCGATCCGCTTGTCGAGCTGCGCCTCCATGGCCGTGCGGGCGCTCTGCCAGAGCTCGTGACGCTGCTCTTCCGTCAGGCCCGGCCGGCTCATGGCCTCATGGACCGTCTCCATGATCTTGCGAGGGTCGTTCGATTCGGCCTGGATGGCCTGCACAAGATCCTTGGGAAGCGCCCCCTTCGATCGGCTGTTGCGAGTCAGTGTCACGGCCCCGAGGACCGCGCCGGCCACGACCACAACGCCGATCGCCGAAAACAGAACCTTGCGATTCCGGAGAATATCCGCGCTCATCCTCGACTCCTAGTTCTCGAACTCGCTTACATGGGCGTCGATGTACACGTATCGCCGGGCGCCCTTTTCATTTTCGTTGCCGTGAAAGTTCCAGTAATCGCACGCGAACCAGATGGTGGCCGGGTTGACCTTGGTGTCGTTACTGTCCCGGTGCGCGTGGTGCTCCCGATGCCAGAATCCGCCGTTGTGCAGCCCGAACTCGGTCGGTGTGAGGCCCGCCAGACGGACGCGATACTGGTAGCTGGATCGCTCCGTCTGAAAGTAGCTCAACCCGGTCTGCGGCGCGGGACGTTCCGAGAAGCCCGGCGTGTCGTTGGGGCATTGAAGAGCACTCATCTGACCCTTCAGGTGCGGCTTCAGCACGTCCGCGAACCAGATCGGCCGGTCCGTCGTCAGCGGCGCGGGGCTGACAGAGGGCATCAGCGAAACGTAGGGCATCCGATCGCGATTGTCCTGCAGATAGCCCATCATGGCGATTCCGACCTGGTGCAGTTGCGAGGCGCAGGTTACGCGCCGGGCCTGACCGCGGGCCCTGCTCAGCGAGGGCATGAGAATGCCCACCAGCAGCCCGATGATGGCACAGACCACGAGCAACTCGATCAGCGTGAACGCCGCGTTCCTCCGAAATCTCATGGTTTCACACTCCCGTCCGCGCAACGGCGATCCGGCTCAGCGCAACGCGCCGCTTCGTGATGTCGCCGCGCGATCCGCCTTTGGGCCGCCTTCCCGCTCCCCGTGACGCCGCTCGCGCGGTCCGCGCTCCCGCTGATGACGCTGGAGAAGCTCCTCGTATTTCGTCCGCTGCTCCGGACTGAGGATCTGCTTCGTGCGCTCCACCGCGGCCTGAAAAGACCCCCGCCACTCGCGGTCCATCGCCGCCACCTGCTCGGCATAATCCTTGAGAATCTGGTCGTAGCGGCCCTTGTCCTCGGGCCGGATCAACGCCGCAATCGCCCGGTCGCGCGCCTCCGCCAGCTTTCGACGACGCTCCTCGCGATCGCCCCCGCCGCGCCACGCGGTCTCCGACCAGATCTGTTTCATCTGCTCCTGCTGCTGCGGGCTGAGGTTCAACTCGGCCACGAGCCAGCCGCCGTGATGCGCCGGGCGCGTCGTCTGAACGGCGGCCGGATGCCGCGACTGGCCTCCGACGACGAAGCCCGCCGCAAACGCCACCAGAAACCCGACCACTACCACGATCTTGGTCATCTCACCGTTTCTCGCTTACGGACAACTCGTCGGCCATCCACTGCGCCACGAGAACGGGGTCGGCACCGGCATCGGGCTGCACCTCGGCCGGCGACATCACCGCCAGCGTCTGCCAGACGGCCGGTCGAACGTTCGCCTCCGTCCCGTCGCCAGGTCGGCCGACCAGCGCCCCGATCAGCACGGCGGCCGCCGCGGCCGTCAACCAGCCGGCAATCCGCAGGATCGCCCGCTCCCCCGTCTTCCGGGGCAACTCCTGCACGCGCGAAAGGACATCCGCCGGCAGCGGAGCGAGAGCCGACCCTGCGATCATCGCCGACAGTCGCCGCAAATCCGCGAGCACCTCCCTGCACGCATGACACCCGCGCAGGTGTGCTTCGAACGCCTCGCGCTCTGCCGGCGAAAGCTCGCCGTCGTGATATCGATGAATATCCGCGATATTGCCGCAGCTCATGTTCCTTGCCGTCCGCAAACACCCGGCGGCCGCATGCCGCCGACTACAGATACCCCTTGAACCGGCTCCGCAATGCCTCGCGCGCCCGATGCAGCCGCGACTCCACCGTACCCCGCGGCACCCCCAGGACCGCGGCCATTTCTTCGTATGTCAGCCCCTCAAGCTCCCGCAACACGATCACGGCCCGATGTTCCGGCGACAGGCTCCCCAGCATCGTGGCCAGATCCAGCCTCGCCTCGGCCCCCCCGATGCCGGGCGGCGAAGCAATCTTCGCAGACGCTCCGACCCCCTCGCCGTCCAGGGACCGCTCCCGTCCCTTCCGGCCGCGCCACCGCCGCAACATCCCGACCCTTCGGACCAGAATCGCCACCAGCCACGTCCGGACCGACGCCGTCCCGCGGAAACCACCCTTGAGCACGCCGGCAAAGGTCTCCTGAACCAGGTCCTCCGCGTCGGCGTGGTTACCCGTGAGTGCGTACGCGATGCCGTACAGGTAGCGCCCATGCCGCTCCACCAGTATGCGGAACGCCGCTTCGTCGCCGTGGCCGATCTGTCGCACCAGCTCGATATCGTCAGACACCTGGAGCGCCTCGCTCGGCACCGACGGCGCCGCGTTGTCCGTATTGTTGCCGACCGCTACGGTTTTCTTCCCCCTGCCCGCAAGTTTATTCGTCAAGCCGCGGCGCGCAAACCCCGCAGAGGAAGCACAAGACCGTAACGCTCTGGCCTGAAAGAAGTTACGAGATTCGTCACGAGCCGACCGTCTCACCCGCCGACTGGCGGCAGGATATCAGCCACCGACAGGGGCATGCCTCCCCGAGCGGTCGGCATCAGCCTGAACGCCGTGAATCGAGAACCCGGCGGATCGCAACGATGTGGGCCGGGCTTGTACCGCAGCACCCCCCCACAATGTTCGCACCGGCGTCGATGAGCCGGGGGACCTTTGCGGCGAAGACCTCGGGGGTGTCCTTGTAGACCACCTTGCCGTCCTGCAACTCCGGCATGCCGGCGTTGGCCTTCACCCAGATCGGCAGGTCGGTCGCCTTTCGCAACAGCCTCGTGACGGTGATGTAGTTCTCGATGCCGGCGCCGCAGTTGCAGCCGACGATATCGGCGCCGGCCGCCGTAAGCTCCTCCGCCGCCTGCCTGGGGGTGACACCCATTACGGTCTGCGTCCGGTCCGGGCCGGAGTCATAGGTAAGACTCACGGCGACGGGGAGCGTCGTGTTTTCCCTGGCCGCACGAAGGGCGATCAGCGCCTCCGCCAGTTCCGTCATCGTTTCGCATATGATCGCATCGACGCCGCCCTCGGCGAGGGCGATCGCCTGCGTCTTGAAGGCCTCGTACAACTCGTCTTCGCCGACCTCGCCCATCATGAGGATCCTGCCGGACGGCCCGATTGAACCGAAGACATACGCCTTCCGGCCGGCGGCCTTGCGGCTGATCGCCGCGCCGGCGCGGCTGAACTCGGCCGCGCGGTCGCCGAATCCGTGCCGATCGAGGACGAAGCGATTCCCGCTGAATGTGTTCGTGAGGATGATCTGCGAGCCGGCCTCCACGTAGGCGGCGGCCACGGCCTCGACGACGTCCGGGTGCGAAATGTTCCATTCCTCACGGCAATACCCCGGCGGCACGCCGCGCTTGTCCAGCTCGGTTCCCCAGGCGCCGTCGGCGATCGTGACGCCGTCACGCAGCTTCTTCACGTCGAGCGGCATAATACCTCCGATCCGTTCGCTCGGCGCCAGACTGCGGAAGGATTCGCAGCCGGCGACGCTGACGGCGAGTGTAGCAGAGCGCGGACGACCTGTCAGGGGGCGGCGTCGGCGAGCGGGGGAAGAAGCCGGCACAGACGCGCCCGTTCCTCGTCGTACCAGGCCCGGAGCGCCGCGTCATCACCCGCGTCGCGGCGGGATCGTGTCATGATCTCGTCGACGTCCTGTCGTGTGATTTTCGGGGTCTCGGTCGCGTCGAACCGCGCGGGCGCCGCCACCACCACAGCGAGCGTCCGCACGGCCATGAAAAGCGCCCCCAGGCAGAACGTGCGAATGCCCGTCGCGCCGGGCGGCCATGTGATCGCGTAGCGGAAGGCGGCATCGAGCCACTTCAGGGCATACGCGACCAGCCAGTGCCGCATCGGCGCGGGCATCGTGCCGTCGAGCAGCGAATCCGCCTCGACGCCCAGCGTCGCCGCCAGATCGCGCGGCATGTACGATACGCCGCGGCTCAGATCGGCCCGCTGATCCTTCAGCACGTTGGTCATCTGCAGGCCGAGCCCGAACTCGATGCCCTGTTCGATGAGAGACGGCGGCGGCTCCGCGGCGCCCCCGTACACGTGCCGCCAGTACAGACGCGTCAGCATGCGCCCGACGACGCCCGCCACGTAGTAGCAGTATCGCTCCAGGTCGTCCATGCCGCCCAGGCTCATCGGACCGGCGTCCGACGCCCCGCCGCAGAGGGTCTGCCGCATGCCGCCGATCATCTCCAGGACGCATTCCCGGATTACCGCGCGGTCCGCCTCGGGAAACGAGTCGAAGGCGGCGAAGACCGCGGCCGCCTCGTCCATGAGCCGCCGGTGATCCGCATCGAGCGCCCAGCCGCTCGTCAGCGACGCCAACTCGCGAAGCCGTGCCTCCCGGGGCATCTCCTCGAAGGCCCCCGCCAGCGCGTCGAACGCCCGAAGCCGGCGCTCGATCGGCACATGCTCCACATCCTCCACGGTGTCGGCGATCCGGCAAAGCAGATACGCGCAGCCTACCTCCTCGCGCAGCGGAACCGGCAGCTCCGGAATGAGCAGCGCGAACGTCCGCGAGACGCCCGGCAACATCTGTTCGCAAAGCTGAATCGGCGTGCACATGGGAACGCGTCGGCACGTCCACTTCGCCGGGCGGGCCGCGCCTCGGTCTGCCCGGCGAGCGTCGAAGGCCCGGCGCGACGACCCCCGTCGCACCGCGACGCACCGATCATTGTACGCGGTCCACGGCGGATTGGCACAGCCTGCCGCCGACGTGCGGGAAGGCAACCATTGCACCGGACGGGAATCACCCGTGCCGCGTCATGCGGAACCCGGCACGCGCGCGGTCGACTCGCGTACGATGAGCTTCGTGGGAAGCATCTGCACACGGGGCGACGGCTCCGTCCGGTTCATCAACGCGGTCAGACGTTCCACCGCCAGCCGCGCCATCTGCTCCAGCGGCTGCCGAACGGTGGTCAGCGGCGGATTGAGCAGCGAGGCCGACCGCGGATCATCGAACGCGACCAGCGACAGATCGTGCGGGATTCGCAACCCGATCTCCCGGGCGACCTCGAGCACTTCCAGGGCGAGCATGTAGCCCGCCGCGAAGACGGCCGTCGGACGAAGCGGCCCGCGCAGCAGCGCCGCCAGTCGGCTCCGCGTCCCCGCCGTCATCTCCGCCCGCTCCGAGTTCAGGATGTACTCGTCGCGGATCGGCAGCTCGCGCTCGCGCATCTCCGCCAGGTATCCGTTGAAGCGATGCAACGCATTGGTCGCGGCAAGGCGGCCGTTGATGATGGCAATGTCGCGATGCCCCAACTGGGCAAGGTGGCGCACGGCCTCCCGCGCGCCGCCCTCGTTCTCCGAATCCACGCAGTGCAGCGACGTGTCGCGCGACGACCCGCCCAGGACGACGATCGGCGTGCTCTTGGCAACCGCCTCGAGCATCGCGAAGGTCTCGCGGAACGGATGGAAGCAGATAAAGCCGTCGGCCAGCAGGTTCGGAATCGCCGCCGGGCTGTTCTGCCGCTGGATGAACAGCTCGACGCCCGGATCGTCCGCGCACGCCGCCTGCCGAAGGCCGTGAAGCAACGCACCGTGGTAGTAGTCGCCAAGATGCACGCCCTCGTCGAGCAACAACCCGACACGATAGCAGGCCTTGGCGGCCACGCTCGCCTCGAAGTCGTCGCGCACGAAGGTGCCGCGTCCGCGAAGGCGATCCAGCCACCCTTCCGCCACCAGACATTGAATCGCCTTGTGCGCAGTAATCAGACTGACGGACAGACTCTGACTGATCTCGTGCGTACTGGGCAGCTTCGACCCGCGCGGAAACGTCCCGCGCTGAATCGCATCGATCAGAATCGTCTTGGCCTGGACGTACCGAGGCACAGGACTACGCAAGTCAACTTGTCGCAACGGCGGAGCCACCATGCATGCATTATTATATAATCCAACCGCCTTGTCAACCGAATTCCGACATCAGCGCAGACAAAGATAGCGCCTGTCCCGTTCGCCAAGGCAAATAGCGATCGCTACCGCAAGCAGGACGCCCATTGCAGGCAACCCGACGCATCCGCCGAACCATCCACAGCGCGCCGCTCTGTCGGAATACGAACAAACCCACCGCCACAGCTTACCGATCATCCGTGTCTTTCGCAACCCCCTGCCAGGATAAGCACTTGGCTTGCTCGCGACTCCTACCACGGACATCGGCCGCCAGGCGATTCCGGCTTGACAACGACTTCGAAAAGTCGGTTGCCCCCCTTCCTGCCGCCGGACGACGAAGCCCCGCTCGGCGGGCGGCCAGCGAGGGCGCCGGGACGAGCGGCAGACCGGTCAATCCCAGAGCCTGCGCATCCGGTCCTGCACGGCCGCCGGAGCATACGACGCGCACCGGAAATTCTTCGACCTTGACGCGACCGGCCTTCCTCCGGTATGAAACAGGTACGAGGTTCCGCCCGTAGCGTATTCCGGCCCGTCGGGGTCGGCCTGCGGCGGGCGGACTCAAACAGTCCGAGAGTCTTTGGTAGAACCAGCGGCATGGATTCCGCAACGCGCACAACGCCATGATCGTCTCGCCGGCCGGGTACATCCCGTCGCGTCGAGCCCGTGCGTTTGCGGACGCCGTGCCGCTGGTTCTTTGCGTAGCATTATGCCGAACGTAACGCTTCCTGACGGATCGCAGATCGCCGTTGCCCAGGGCGCCACCTTCGCCGATGTGGCCGCCCGGATCGGCCCCCGGCTGGCAAAAGCGGCAATCGCCGCCGTGGTCGACGGCCAGATTGTCGATCTCAGCCGACCGGTCGATCGCGATTGCCGGGTGCGCATCCTGACGCCGCAGGCAGACGATCCGGAGAGCCTTCAGGTGCTGCGCCACAGTTGCGCGCACGTGATGGCCGAGGCCGTTTGCCGGCGTTTCCCCGGGGCACGGCTGGTGTACGGGCCGGCTGTCGACAACGGGTTCTACTATGACATCGACCTCGATCGCCCGATCACGCCGGAGGACTTCGCCGCGATCGAAGAGACGATGAGCGAGATCGTCCGCGCGGACAAGCCGTTCACGCGGATCGACATGCCCCGCGAGCAGGCGATGGAGAAGCTGCGCCGCGAAGGCAACCGGTACAAGATCGACAACGCCGAGCGGGCCGACGGCGAGACGCTGAGCTTCTACGTGACCGGGACGCGGCCGGGGGAGGATTTCGAGGACCTCTGCCGCGGACCGCACGTGCCGAGCACGGGGCGGATCGGCGCGTTCAAGATCATGCAGGTCAGCGGCGCCTTCTACCGGGGTGACGCAAACGAGAAGCAGCTCCAGCGCGTGTACGGCACCGCCTGGCCGGACAAGAAGTCGCTCGACGAATACCTCGCCCGCCTTGAGGAAGCCCGCAAGCGCGACCACCGCCACCTCGGCACGGAGCTGGGGCTCTATGTGATCGACCCGCAGGTCGGGCCGGGTATGGTGCTGTGGAAGCCCAAGGGGTCGGTCATCCGGCGGGAGCTGGAGGAGTTCATCCGGGCGGAGCTGATCCGACTGGGATACTCTCCGGTGTATACCCCGCACGTGGGGCGGCTCGACCTGTATCGAACAAGCGGGCACTACCCGTACTACAAGGATTCGCAGTTCGCGCCGATCACCATGCCGGACGGCGAGGAGCTTCTGCTCAAGCCGATGAACTGCCCTCATCACATCAAGATCTACCAGTCCGATCCGCACAGCTACCGGGACCTGCCGGTGCGGCTGGCGGAGTTCGGCACGGTGTACCGCTATGAGCAGTCGGGCGAGTTGACGGGCATGACCCGCGTCCGCGGCTTCACACAGGACGATGCCCACATCTTCTGCACCCCGCAGCAGCTCCCCGAGGAGCTGGACCGCTGCCTGGGGCTGGTCCGCACGGCGTTGGACACGCTCGGCCTGACGGACTACCGGGTGCGGATCGGGCTTCGCGACCCCTCGAGCGACAAGTACGTCGGGGGCGATGCGGTCTGGGCGCAGGCCGAGGAGGCCGTACGATCGGCCGCGCGGAACGCCGGGCTGCGGGCGAGCGAGGAAAAGGGCGAAGCGGCTTTCTACGGTCCGAAAATCGACTTCGTCGTCCGGGACTGCATCGGGCGGGAATGGCAGCTCGGGACGGTTCAGGTGGACTACAATCTGCCGGAGCGGTTCGGCCTGGAATACATCGGTGCGGACAACGCGCCGCACAGGCCGGTGATGATCCACCGGGCGCCGTTCGGCAGCCTGGAGCGATTCGTTGCGATCCTGATCGAGCATTTTGCCGGGGCGTTTCCCGTGTGGCTGGCGCCGGTGCAGGTGGTGGTGGCGTCGGTCAGCGAGAAGAGCGAGGAATACGCCCGGCGGGTGGCGCGCGAGCTCTCGGCGGCCGGGCTGCGGTGCGAGCTGGACGTCTCGCCCGAGAAGATCGGGCCGAAGAAGCACCGCGCACGACAACAGAAGGTACCGTATACTCTGGTGGTCGGAGAGAAGGAGGCGGCCGTCGAGGCCGTCAACGTGAACGACCGGCAAGGAAAGACGATCGGCACCGTCCCGCTGGCGCAGTTCATCGCGGACTGCCGGGAAGAGGTGCGGTCGAGAAGGCTGGGCAAATAACGACAGAAAGGAAGGTGATCGCCCATCGCACAGAACTTGCGTTGCAATGAGCAGATCCGGCTCTCGCCGATCCGACTCATTGACGAGAACAACGGCCAGGTCGGCGTCATTTCCACGGACGAAGCGCTTCGCCGCGCCCGAGAGGCCGGGCTGGATCTCGTGGAGGTGGCCCCCACCGAGCGGCCTCCTGTCTGCCGTATCATGGATTACGGCAAGTGGAAGTATCAACAGAAGAAGAAACACAAGACGCACCATCGCGAGCAGCAGCTCAAGGAAGTGCGCCTGTCGCCCAAGACGGACGACCACGACAAGCAGATCAAGGTGAACCGCGCGCGCGAGTTCCTCGCGCAGGGCGACAAGGTGCAGTTCACGATGATCTTTCGAGGACGGGAACGCTTCCACCAGGACCGCGGGTTGGCCATCTTCCGGGCCATTGTCGAGTCCTTCGGCGAAATGGCCAAGATCGAGCGCCCGCCGAAGATGGAAGGGCGGCGAATGACCATGGTCCTCGCGCCGGACAAGCCGGCCGCCCGGCCGAAGCCCGCCGCGGGCAAACCGAACGTCGCCCCGGCGAAGCCCGCGCAGGCCGCTTCGACGCCGGAGCCGTCCGCGGCGCCCCCGGCGACGGGGAGCATCGCGGAGCAGCAGCCCTCCGCGGGAATGAGCTGACGTGGCAGACAGGCCCGGGCCACCGAGGGAAGTGGCGCACGCGATCGATCAGGCGCGCCGGCCCCTGATCGTCGGGCATGTGCGTCCCGACGCGGACTGCCTCGGGGCGATGTGCGCGCTGGCGCTCTCGCTCGGGCACGACGGGCGGTGCGAACCACGGCTCTATTATCGCGCCGATCAGGTATCCGGGCGGCTGGCCTTTCTGGCCGCCCTTGCGCAATACCCCGTCGCTCCGCCGGAACAGTGCCGCTCGTGCGACGCGGTGATCGTCCTCGATACGGCCCAGAGCGGCCGTGCCGCCTCCGACCCGCCGCTGGCCGAGCTGGCCGCCGCGGGCGTGCCGGTCATCAACATCGATCACCACGTCGACAACCCCGGCTTCGGCACCGTGAACTGGGTGGTGCCGGAGGCCGGCAGCACAAGCGAGCTGGTGTACTGCCTGCTCGCATCGATGCGGATGCCGATCTCGCCGGTGGTCGCCTCGCTGCTCTACGCGGGGATCCACGCGGACACGGTCGGCTTTTCGCTGCCCAATACGACGGCGGAAACGCTGCGGACGGCCGCAGCGCTGGTTGCCGCCGGGGCGAACGTGGGCGACCTCTGCGAGCGGCTGTGCCGGTCACAGTCCCGCGGGGAGTTCGACCTCGCGAGGATCATCTACGACAACACGCGCCTCACGCCCGACGGGCTGATCGCCTACAGCACCGCTTCGCACGAGGAAATCACCGGCGCGGGCTGCGGCCCGGCCGACATCGACGAACAGGTTGCCATCCCCCGGTCGCTCAAGGGGATCCGCATGGCCATCCTCTTCACGGAGGGCAAGCCGGGGCGGGTGCGTATCAACTTCCGGGGCGAAGGCGGCACGAACGTGCTGGAGCTGGCGCGCGAGCTGGGCGGCGGCGGACACGCCACCTCCGCCGGCGCGATCGTGAACGGTTCGCTTCCGCAGGTGGTCCCCGACGTCCTCGAACGGGCCGCGCGAAGGCTGCGAAGCTGATCGCGCCGTCGGCGCGCCGCCTTCCGGCGCGGCGGCGGTCAGCTTGGCGGCAGCGGGACGGCCGGTGCCGGGGCAACCGGGGACGCCGCCGCCTTGCGGATGCGCGAGCGTTTCGGCGTCGGGGCGGCGTGGGCCGGCTCGGCCTGCGTGGAACGCGGCATGGCGATCACGCCGGTCCGCGAGAGCTGCTTGATCCCGTACGGCCGGCACAGCTCGACGAAGGCCTCGATCTTGTCCTCGGGGCCGGCCAGTTGGAGGATGACCGCGCTGGGCCCCACGTCCACGACGCTGCCGCGGAAGATCTCCGTGAGCTGCCGCAACTCGGCGCGGCGCTCCGGCGGGCAGTGCACCTGCACGAGGACAAGGTCGCGTTCCACACACTGCTGCTCGCTCAGATCGCGGACCTTCACGACGGTGACGATCTTGCCGAGCTGTTTGCGGATCTGTTCGAGCGTGGCATCATCCCCGTGGGTGACGATGACCATGCGCGACAGAGCCGGGTCCTCCGTCCGGCCGACGACGAGCGAGTCGATGTTGAAGCCGCGGGCGGCGAACATGCCCGCGATATGGGCGAGGACGCCCGGCTGATTCTGAACGAGCACGGTGAAAATGTGTTTGCGTTCCATGGATTCCTTTCATCCTTCCGCAAGGCATCACGGCATTCACGGATTCCTCCGCCGCGCAGGCGGCTCCGTGCGTTCAGCCGCGCGGGCCCACCGGAGCGGCCGGCGGCCGACGGTCCTCCTGCCGCGGCCGCAGCAGGTCCGGGCTCGGTGGCCGAATCGTATCAAAAGGCACGGCGTCGGGCGCCATCACCCCGCCCGACATAACGAGCTTGACGGCCTCCTCAACCGTCAGATCGGTTTCCGAGACCAGCTCGACGGGCATGATCTGCGTGTAGCCGACCATCGGGTTGGGAGTGGTCGCGATAAAGACGACGGCCAGGTCCCGGCCGGTGTCCTTGTCCTTGATGATCGACGTCAGGAAGCCGATGCTCTTCATTCCCGGGCGGAAGAACTCGACCAGCACCACGCGGCTGCCCGACAGGTCGTTACTGCTGGCGACCGTGGAAATGATCTGCTTGGTGGCGCGATACACGGTCTTGGCCACGGGGACGCGGTCGACGAGCCGTTCAAGCCCGGCCAGGACGCGGAGACCGACGACGTGGCTGGTCAGCAACCCCAGCAGATACAGCAGGAACAGCGTCAGAAACACCGCCAGAACCGACACCAGCAGAGGCGATCCGCCGTGATCGGGAGAGGGAACCAGCCAGGGCTTGACGAAGTCGGGGATCGGGCTCCTGGGGTTCTCGGCGGACATGCGAGCGCCCCAGACGGCAAGCGGCTCGGTCGCGTCCTTCATCAGGTTGAAGACGAACTTGAGCACGGCCCAGGTGACCCAGATCGGCAGGACGGTGAGGACGCCGGCCATGATGCGGGTGCGAAGCAGGCCGCGCAGCGCCGCCCACATGGCCTTGCCGGAGGCCTGTCTCAGCGAGAGTGGTTTGGGATCGCTTGCCACGGCCATCACATCATCCGTATGCACGCTTCGTTGCACAAGGGGGCGTTCCGCGGAAGACGTCGGGCGCTCGCTGGCGCTTCGCGTTCTGTTTCGGGCGCTCGCTGGCGCTTCGCATTCCGTTTCGGGCGCTCGCTTGCGCTTCGCGTTCTGTTCGGGCGCTCGCTTGCGCTTCGCGTTCTGTTTCGGGCGCTCGCTCGCGCTTCGCGTTCCGTTCGGGCGCTCGCTTGCGCTTCGCGTTCTGTTCGGGCGCTCGCTTGCGCTTCGCGTTCTGTTCGGGCGCTCGCTCGCGCTTCGCGTTCTGTTTCGGGCGCTCGCTTGCGCTTCGCGTTCCGTTTCGGGCGCTCGCTCGCACTTCGCGTTCTGTTCGGGCGCTCGCTGGCGCTTCGCGTTCTGTTGTACGGCCGGGACAGGCCCGACCGCTCATTTGCCGCTTACGACAGTCCGCCCATCTCCATCTCGTGAAGGCTCTTGCCGACGCTGACCATGGGGTACACGTTCTCATTCGGGTCCACGTGGACATCCAGCACGACCGGGCCCGGCGTGTCGAGCATGGTCCGGATCGCGCCGGGCACCTCGCTCTTCTCGCGGACGGCGATGCCCCTGGCGCCGAATGCCTCGGCCACGCGGGCGTAATCGGGGTTGCACATCTTCGAGGCGACGTAGCGTTTGCCGTAGAAGAGCTCCTGCCACTGACGGACCATGCCCTGGAAGTGGTTGTTGAGGATGACCACCTTGACCGGGACCTGGTACTCGACGGCGGTAGCCAGCTCCATGAGGGTCATGGCGAAGCTGCCGTCGCCGTCCACGTCAATGACCGTGCGATCCGGCCGGCCGAAGGCCGCGCCGATGGCCGCGGGAAAGCCGAAGCCCATCGTGCCCAGCCCGCCGGACGTGATGATCTGCCGCGGGTAGCGCCAGCGATAGAACTGCGCGGTCCACATCTGATGCTGGCCGACACCCGTGGCGATGATCGCCTCGCTGCGGGTCGCCTCGCAAAGCTGCTCGATCACGTATTGGGGCTTGAGGTTCGTCGAGCGGCGGTCGTACTTGAACGGGTACTTGCGCTTCCACTGAGCGATCTGCTCGAACCAGGCCGTCCGCTCGCGGTGCTCGATCAGCGGGAGCAGTTCGGCCAGGATCGCGCGGGCGTCGCCCACGACGGGAATATCGACATCGACGTTCTTGCTGATGCTCGATGGATCCACGTCCACGTGGATGATCCGCGCATGGGGCGCGAAGGTCTCGAGCTTTCCCGTGACGCGGTCGTCGAAGCGGGCGCCGACGGCGATGAGCAGGTCGCAGTTCTGCACGGAGTAGTTCGCGTAGGCGCTGCCGTGCATCCCCAGCATGTGCAAGGCAAGCCGTTCGTCGGCGACCTCGTCAAACGCCCCCATGCCGAGCAGGGTCGTGGTGACGGGGATGTTCGCCTTGCGGGCCAGCTCACGAAGAACGTCGGAGGCGCCGGAAACGATCACGCCGCCGCCGACATAGAGCACCGGGCGCTGGCTGGCGTTGATGGCCTCGGCCGCCAGCCGGATCTGCCGCATGTTGCCGCGCGTGCGGGGCTTGTACCCGGGCAGATCGATCTCCACCTGGTCGGGCACGGGCATCATCTGCGCCTGCACGTCCTTGGGAATGTCCACGAGCACGGCCCCGGGGCGGCCGGTTGAGGCAATGTGAAAGGCCTCCTTCACGATGCGGGGCAGGTCCTGCACCCGCTTCACGAGAACGTTGTGCTTCGTGACGGGGCGGGTCACGCCCGTGACATCGGCCTCCTGAAACGCGTCGTTGCCGATGGCCGCCGTGGCCACCTGCCCCGTGAACGCCACGACCGGCACGCTGTCCATGTTGGCCGTCGCCAGCGCGGTCACGAGGTTCGTCGCACCCGGGCCGCTGGTGGCAATGACGACGCCCACCTTGCCGGTCGCCCGCGCATAGCCGTCGGCCATGTGGCCCGCGCCCTGCTCATGCCGGCTGAGCACGAACTTGATGGGGCTCTGGTAAAAAGCGTCGAACGTCGGCAGGATGGCCCCGCCGGGGTAGCCGAAGGCGATCTCCACGCCCTGTTCAATCAGGGTCTGGTGGAAAAGCTGCGCCCCGCTTCGTTGGTGCGAGGATGTCTGCGCAGCTTCTGCCGGGATGGGCGATTGCGTCTGAGACGCCATGGTTTTTATCCTTTCCAATAGGGTTCCCATGGTGAGGCGCCGGCCGCGCGGCCGGACCGGGTGAAGCCGTCGTCAAACGGCGGGCCGCCCGTTCCAGACGGGAACGGGTCGCCCACCACCCGAACACCTCGCTCGATTCACTTGTCAGCGACCGGGACCGTTTGTCCGATCGTCAGGGGTATTATACTCGCCGTTTCCTTCATCGCCAGGATCGCACGCGGTGTTGAGGCGCCGGGCCGGCGGCCCCCGCTCTCGCCCGCCAGGACACGGGCTGCTGGGGCAATCGGTTGCATGGCTGATTCGCCCCGAAACGGTTCCATGTACGTTCATGGGCCGTCGTTTTCGCCCCCACGGAGCTGTTGCGGGCTGGGCACATCCAGACCGGCGCGGATCGACATTACGCAGGCACAGATAAATATGCATTATTAGTACATGACGCATCGGATGCACATGGCCCGCCGGTCGGGGCCTCAAAAAAGTTGCGTCGGCGACCATTTGAAGCGTTGACAGCCCCGGCGGATGGCCGCTATACTGATTAGAGGTTACGGGTTATTATTGCCCTGTCCGCAGGATATGCCGGACTCGAGCGGAAGGGCTGACGTGGCGTAAGCCTGTTCTCATATTATTCTCGATACATAAGCTGTTCCCACCCCGTAACCCGCCAACGTTGTGGTACGTCAAGGCCGCACGGCTCATGCTGTGTCCGGCGGGCAGCCGTGCCCGGAGGCCGCACAGGCCCTTGTGTCAGCTTCGGGATTTCGCGTCAGGTCGGCGACGCTCGCCGACCGCGATTTCGTTTTCGGTCGTGTACCGCCGGTTGGCCTCGGTCGGCGGGATATGCGGAGGTGGTTTCGACGGACGATTCGTGATGCGGCCGGAGGATGCCCGGCAGGCCGGGCGTCGCCCCGTCGGCAGACGGGCGGATGGTAGTCCAGCCATCATCAGTTTTTCTTAATACTCGGCATGGCCGCCGAACGGATCGCCTCGCAGGAAACCCGCCGCGAAATGGCCAAAGTGCAGGAGGTGTTACCATGAGGCGCAAAGCGTTTACTCTGATCGAACTGCTCGTGGTGGTGGCGATTATCGCCCTGCTCATCAGCATCCTGCTGCCGAGCCTCGCCCGGGCCCGCGAATTGTCGAAACGGGCCGTGTGCGCGGCGAACCTCAAGGGCATCGGGACGGCGTGCGCCACGTATGCCAACGACAATGAGCAGACATACCCGGTGCCGGCTGCCGCTCCCGCGACGGCCACCAACGGGCAGTGCGCGGTCACGTACGCAGGCAAGATCGGCTACCTGCGTCTGTACAACAACGGCAAGGGCGTATCGGACTCCAACTCGACCCAGCTTGGCACAACCCGGTGCTTCTGGATGCTCGTTCGCGACGGAGCGACGGCGCCCAAGCAGTTCATCTGCCCGAGCACGGACGGTGTGGCCAACTCGGACGACCAGCCGACCCTGTATGTGGACTTCGGCGTGGGCGACGGCAGCCAGTCGACGGTAGAGAACTACAAGCAGATTTCCTACGGCATCCAGGTTCCCTGGGGCCAGGTCGGCAAGCCGACGACCGAGCGCGAGACCCGTATGGCGCTGGCCGCCGACAAGGGCTGGTACAGCGCGACGGTGGACGGCGGGCTGTCGCTGCCCAACAACATCACATTCCCGGCGCAGCGGGATTCGAACAGCTCACCGGATGACTGGCGGATGTTCAACTCGCCCAACCACGGCGGCTTCACCGAGGGCGAGGGCCAGAACGTGCTCTTCGCGGACTTCCACGTGGACTTCGACAAACGGCCGCTCTCCGGCGTGGCGTTGGACAACATCTACACCCGGTGGAACAGCGCGGCCGCTCCGAACGCAATTGATCGCGTGCAAGGCCAGACGGGACCAAACGCCGCCCCGTATGGCGATACCGATACGCTGATCTACCCGTAAAGGCGGGCAGCAGCGGAAAGGAGTGGTATCTCGCGTGAGAGATGGCCGGCCTCCAGCCGGCAACCCAACTGCCAAGAAAGACCGGCGGCGACCTTGCGGTCGTCGCCGGTTTTTTTGGCACTGCGTCGATCGCTATTCCATCGGTCGGCAGGAGGGCCCTCCAGGGCCCGACCAGGCCAACCTTCCTTCCGGGGGACACTATTCCGCTCTTGACCGCCGTCAAGGCGGTGCGGCCCGGCCGGGGCTATGATCCGGCATGAATCTTGCGCACGAAAGCCACCATCCGGAAGCAGTCGGCAACCCGGGAGAGCACACCGAGCGTAACCTCCGTGCGCTCCACCGCGACTTGAAGACCCTGGCGATCTTCATTGATGTGTACTGCGAACACCGGCATGTTCATGCAGAGAAGAAACGCGTCGCGCTCAAGACGCACGATGTCGAGGCCATCGCCGGCAAACCGATCGTGTTGTGCGAGGCCTGCCGCAAGCTGCTTGCCCACGCATTTGTGAAGCGGTCGAACTGCCCGATGAATCCAAAGCCGGCATGTAAAAAATGCCCGAATCACTGCTATCACCCGAGCTACCGCCAGAGAATCCGGGAAGTGATGCGTTTCTCCGGGCGCAGGCTCGTACTGAGCGGACGGCTCGACTACCTCTATCACCTCCTGTTCTGATCGTCGATGCGATGGGAAGGCGGCGGGCTTCGACGTATCCCCCATGAGGCGTCGGAAACCCAGCCCGCTGCGTAACGGACCATGCCCGAACCATCCATGCGACCCTTCCGAGTCGGCCGCCGTATAATACCAGGGCGCCCGGTTCTCGCGCGGAAACGCTCCGCCTGGAGGTCGCCATGAGCAGAATGTACCCGGCACTCGCGCAACTGGTAAGCATGCCCGGATGGGGCGAACTGCTGATTATCGCCTTCATCGGCCTGCTCTTGTTCGGAAAACGGCTCCCCGAGGTGGGAAGATCCCTCGGTAAGGGCATTGTGGAGTTCAAGAAGGGCCTCCGCGGCGTGGAGGACGAGATCGAGGATGCGGTGAACCGCCCATCCTCCGACCGTGCCCTGCCCCGTAGCAGCGACACATACGAGGCCGCCGCGACACACGAACACCCGGCCACGGAGAAGACGCACACGCCGCCGGGACCCTAGTCGCCTTCCTGCCTCGCCGACTGCCCCCATTTCCCGGCCGGCAATCCCGTGTCCCGTGCGTACAACCGCGCCGCCACCGCCACGACAACGAACAGGGTCTCGGCGCCGTCGTCATCCCGGGCGCTTCTGCCCGCGTACAGCGGCCATCCGCCACAGCCCGGACACGCGCGCACCATTCCACGCACATTTCGCCGCAAGAATCCATTCCCCCGGCCGGGCACGCCGCTGAACCTGGAGGACGCCCGGCGATTGGCGGCCGGTTACGTGGAGCATTACAACACGGTCCCGCTGCACAGCGCGATCGGCTACGTGCCCCCGGCGGATAAGCTGACCGGGCGGGAGCCGGTGGTCTTTGCCGAGGGGGATCGCAAGCTGGACGAGGCCCGGGCGCGTCGAGAAGTGGCCCGGCAAGCGACGCGAGTCGCCGTGGCCTGAGCCAGGCCGGAAAGAAATTGGCTGTGCGAGCTGGCAGGTACTATCATGAAGCGCGACCCGGGCGGAGTACAGGGCTCCGGTGGGAACCGACGCGAGCGCCGCCCCAGGGGCCAGGACCGGAAGGGCCGACGGCAGGAAGCCTGTGCCGCCCATCGTTCCCATCCCTTCGGGATTGATAAACCCTTCGCGGGGAAGCCGCGAGCGGAAACAACATTCGATCCGGGAGACGGTCTCCCGGACAGGTGTATCTCGGAAAGTCCGGTTCTCCATTTCAGGCTGAACCAGGACACAAGGAAGCGAGCGAGATATGAGTGACGGCCCTTTTCACCCATTACCCTGCGGTCTGCAATCTTCGCACGAAAAGGGTGCCGGAGGCGGTGCATCATGATGAAAGTCACGCCGGTAGCGGCTCTTATCCTTCTTCTCGGTCCCGCCGTCGTCACGGCCGTCGCCGATCTCGCGGGCGATGCTCCGATACGGCCGGGTTCGTCCCCTGCCGCCACCCGCCCGGGCGCCGGGAAGTACCTGCTGCTCGAATCCGACCGCATTGAGCGGGCCGACGGGGTGCGTCTGGTGCTCGGCAAGGTTGCAAAGGACGCGCATAACCCGCTTCTCGTCGAGGACAAGCCGTGGGAGGTTCGGTTCGACAACCTCTACGCCACAGTGATGTTCGACGAAGAGCGGCGTGTGTATCGCGCCTGGTACAACCCCTTCATCATCGACGACGCCATTTCCTCGACGACGGCGGCGGAGAGAAAGAAGATTCCCTATCGCCCCACGAAGCGCGAGATGGGCGTGTGCTACGCCGTTTCGCAGGACGGGATCGCGTGGGAGAAGCCCGCCCTGGGCATCGTCGAGTTCAACGGGACCACGGCGAACAACCTTGTCATGCGGGATGCACACGGCACCGGCGTGCGGATGGACCCGCTCGATCCCGACGCAGCGCGGCGGTACAAGGCATTCCTGATGGGCGGCGTCGCCACCTCGCCGGACGGTCTGCACTGGTCGAAGACCCTGCCGTGCCCGGAGATCAACGCCGCCGGAGACACGCACAACAACTGGATCTGGGATGATGCGCGGGGCCGCTATGTGGGCATCACCCGCCTGTGGGCGGACCGGCAACGGATCGTCGGTCGCACGGAGAGCGCCGACTTCCGGAAATGGTCCCCGGCCGTCGAGGTACTCCGCGGGGACGTGGATCACCAGACCTATGCCCTGGTGGTCTTCCGGTACGCGAATGTGTATCTCGGTCTGCTCATGATTCACCACAGGCGTCCGGACACGGTTGACTGCGAGCTGGCCTGGAGCCGCGATACCATCCGCTGGGAGCGCGTCTGCGCCGGCACGCCGTTGATTCCGCGCGGTCGCGAGGGTGAGTTCGACAGCCACTGCCTCTTCGCCGCCGCGGAACCGATCTCGCGAGACGGCGAGATTCGCCTGTACTACGGCGGGAATAACGGCCCGCACTTCGGCTGGCGGGCCGGGGGACTCGGCCTTGCGCGGCTCCGTCCGGACGGCTTCGCCGGCATGGCGGCGGCGAAGGCCGGCGAGCTCGGCACGATCGTGACGAAGCCCATCCCATGCGCGGGCCGGCATTTGCAGGTCACCGCGGATGTCGGCGCGGGAGGCTCGGTCCGCGCGTCGGTGGTTGACGCGGATGGATTCGCCCTCGCCGATGGCGAGGCGATCGGTACGGACGTCACCGACGGTACGGTGCGGTGGCGCGATGGCCGGGATCTCGGCCCCTGCAAAGGCAAGCCGGTCCGCCTCCGCTTCGAGCTGCGCGCGGCCACGCTCTACGCATTTCGATTCACGGACTGACGCAGGCGTACGGGAACGCCGCATAGAATGCCGCGCACATTTCCAGGTGCCGGATGGGCACGGAATCCCTCACCGTATGCGCGACTTCTTCCGCCGCCGGACCGAAACCCACGCACGGAATGCCGAACATGCCGGCGATGGCCACCGCGTTCGTCGAGAACGTCCAGCGGCCGACCTCCGGCCGCCTGCCGAAAAGCCGCCGGTATGTCTCGACCGCGGCCCGGACCGGCGCCGAGGATTCCGGCACGACCCACGTCGGGAAGTACTTCTGCGTCTCGTAGACGCGGCCGGTGTAGGCGGGCCGGGCGTAGCGCAACACCTCCACGCGGGCCTCGACGCCCGCCCGGCGAACCGCATCCTTCACCTGTCGGATGGCGAGCGCCTTCGTCTCGCCCGTCGTCAGCCGCCGGTCAAGATGGATGAACGCCGCATCCGGCACGGCGCACATCGACGGCGTCTTGCAGTCCACGTACGTGACGGCCACGGTGCCGGGGCCGAGGAACTCGTCCCTCTTCAGCCGCGTGTTGAGCCGCTCGATCTCGTTGATGATCTTCGCGATCTTGTAGACGGCGTTGTCGCCCCTCTCCGGCATCGAGCCGTGACAGGAGCGGCCCTTCGTCCACACGCCGATCTCCATCCGCCCGCGCTGCCCGCGGAAGACGCGGCAGTTCGTCGAGTCGGTGATGACGACGCACTCCGGCCGCAGACCCTCCTCGCGGATCAGGTACTGCCAGCACAGCCCGTCGCAGTCCTCCTCCATCACCGTGAACGTCACATAAAGTGAAAACCCGTCCGTCGGCAGCTTCAGGTCCCGAATGATCCGCGCGGCGTACACCATGCTCGGGATCGCTCCTTCCTGATCGCCCGCTCCGCGGCCCCAGATCGCGCCCCGCGAGATCCGTGCCCTGTACGGGTCGTGCTTCCACTCACTGCGGTCGCCCACGCCGACCGTGTCCACGTGCGCATCAATCGCCAGCACCCGCGGTCCGCGTCCGATCCGCCCGATCAGACTGCCGAGGCCGTCCGTGCGGATCTCGTCGAAGGCGCGGAGCCTTCGCATCTCTCGCGCGATCCGGTCGATTACACGCCTCTCCTGCCCGCTCTCGCTGGGGATCGCGATCAGGTCGCGGAGAAACCGCACCATCGCCGCCCGATAGTGCCGGGCGCGTGCCACGATCATGGAAGCTCGCCGATCCATCGCGTTATCCGGTTATCGGGGATCCTTCGGGTCGCGGCAAAACGCCGCCGCGTGCACCCCGCAACACGCGCAGCCATGCTACGCACGCGGCAGATAACCATCAAGACGCCCACGGAGGCGCGATAATCATGCGATACCTCGCCGCCGACGAGGCATCGGAGAAATCTTCGGGAGTTTTTTTGCCTTCGGCCGGCGCGTAATGTACGTTTGAGCACGATCGGGAGAGCCGAACGGCTCGAACCCGTATGGCTCGCCGATTTCAAACTGTTCTCGCCCCAAGGAGAGGAGAGAGAATCATGTGTCGCAAGCCGCTTTTCATTCTCGCGATCGCCGGCTGCCTTTCGGGCAGCAAGCACGGTTACGCCGCGCTGATCGAGCACTTCGACAGCTACGCGAGCCAGGCCGCATTTGAGGCAGTCTGGCGGCCGTGGTCCGCCGACGGCAGTTCCATGACCTTCGCCCAGGGAATCGGTCGTAACGGCGGAGGCGGCGTGCACGGGGTCGCCCCGGTCAACTATCGGAACCGCAACGCGCGGGACCTGGACGACCTGAGCGCCTATCGGGGCACCGACGCGAGTCCCGTCCGCTTCGAGTTCTGGCTGTACGACGCCGATCCGAAGGCCCCCACGCCGCCCAGCGGGGCGCGGAACTTCAGCGAGCTGCGGGCCTACGTCGAGAACGGCATCCCGGCGTACGGCACCGGCGGCCTGCAGGGCCTGGTCGCGATGGGGCTCTACAACACGCCGGTCTCGGACGACAACTTCCACGCACGGGTGTACTACGGCGGGGTGAGCGCGTGGTACAGCCTGAACACGCCGCGGACACCCGGCTGGCACAAGCTCACCTCGCTGATCGGCGAGACGACAATCCGCTTCCTGGTCGACGACCAGCTCGATACGATCGTTCCGTTGATCGACAGCACACGGCTCTTCGCGTTCGACGGCGTGGTCCTCGGCTCGGGTCTCACCTCCGGCGGATACGACGCCACCTTCGACGACGTCGTGGTGCAGAAGACCCCCGAGCCGGTAACGATCCTGCTGCTGGCGATCGGCGGAATCTTCTTCCGTCGCCTCCGGCGGGCGTAAGCAGGCCTCAAGTATTCCTGTCGTCGTACGATCGCGTTTTTTCTTTCGCAATGGTGAGTCGGAACATTGTAATGTGAAATCTGTGGCAAGGCCCTGTCCGGCTGCGGCCGACCGATGAGGAAGACCTTGCCGATCGGAGGAGAAAGAAGCCATGTCGTGCAGAGTGATGATCCTGTTCGCAATCGCGGGTATCCTGACCAGTGCGTCCGCCGCTTCGGCGACGCTGATCGAGAACTTCGACAGTTACGCCGATCAGAGCGCATTTCAGACGGCCTGGCCGTCCTGGATCGCCGACGGTACGTCCATGACGCTGTCGCGCAGCCTCGGCTACAGCGGCAGCCAGTCGGTCTCGGGCGTGGCCCTTGCCAACTACAAGTACCGGAACTGGCGGAATCTTGATGACTTCACGGCCTATGCGGGCACGGACGACAGCCCCGTGCGGTTCCAGGTCAGCCTGTATGACGCGAACCCCCTGCAAACCGGCGCCGGCAATGCCCGCAACTTCGTGGAGCTTCGCGCCTATGGCACAGGCCCGGCCGGCGACGGGATGCCCGCGCTCTCCAGTACGACGGGCTACAGCCTGCAATCGGTGATCGCGCTGGGGCTCTATAACTCGCCGAACGGCAACACCTACAACTTCCGTGTGTACGGCGGCGGCTCGAACGCCTGGTACAGCACGCAGGTGAAGCGGACGGCCGGCTGGCACACGATGACGGCGATGATCGGCAGCACATCGCTGCAGATCTATGTGGATGACGTGCTGACGAACACGATTGCCCTCTGCACCCCCATCCCGGCGTTCGACGGCGTGGTCCTCGGCTCGGGCCTGACCTCCAACGGGTACGACGTCGCGTTTGACGACCTGATGGTCGCCAAAACGCCGGAGCCTGCGACGCTCCTGGTGCTCGCCGCGGGGGCAGTGTTCCTGCGTCGTCGGCGGGCCTGAAAGCGAAGAAGAAACCGACAAACGGCGGGAGGGGCGCGGGCGGTCGCGTATGTGAACGCGACCCTCAGGGCCCCTCTCGCCTTTTCGCGTATTCGTCCCCGCGCCGGCCGGCAAGGTACTCCCCGTTTACGCAGTTCCGCGGCCGGCCCCCCTCCAGCACGCGCCGGACCTCCAGGGCCGCCTTGCTGCGCATCTCCACCAGACCCTGCTCGGAATAGAAAGCGCTGTGCGGCGTGATGACCAGATTCGCCGGCGAGTCCGTATCCGCCCGCCAGAGGGCCACCAGTCGGTCGTCCGGGGGCGGCGGCTCATGCGGCAGTACATCGATGCCCGCCCCGGCGATCCCGCCCTCCGTCAGGGCCGCCGCCAACGCATCCGTATCCACGACCGCCCCACGCGACGTGTTGATGAGGATCGCCGTCTTCTTCATCCGGGCGATCTGTTCCCGGCCGATCATCCGCCGGGTCTCCTCCGTCAGGGGCACATGGAGCGAAACCACGTCGCTTTCGGCCAGCAGCTCATCCAACCCCGCCATCCGCACGCCGAGGGCCTTGTCGCGGCCGTCGGGGATGTACGGATCGCACGCGATCACGTTCATCCGCATCGCCTTGGCCCGCAGGGCCGTGGCCGTGCCGATCCGCCCGAGGCCCACGATCCCCAACGTCGCGCCCGCCAGCCGGAACACCGGCGCGACGGTCAGATACCCCCACGACGCCGCCGGGCGCCGGGCGTCCTGCCCGCCCGAAAGCGACGAGGATGCCCGCGCCCCGAAATCCGGCCCTTGCGCCGCCCGGAGCCGACGATCCACATAGACGATCTTGCGGGCGCAGGCGATCATCAGGCCGATCGCGTGATCAGCGACTTCGTCCACGCCGTAATCAGGCACGTTGCACACATAGATGCCGAGCCGGCCCGCTGCGGCAAGGTCAACGTTATCGAAGCCGACGCCGCAACGAACGAGAACGCGGCATCGCTTGAGCCGCTCGAGTGAGGCACCGGATATCGTGATCTCATGGAAGACGATCAGGCCGTCGGCCGCCTCGAACCGCTCGTCCAGGTCGGCTTCCGACCGCGCCCCGAGGCACTCCACCGTTGCGACGCCGCGAAGGGCTTGCTGTTCGATCTCGGCCGGCGGCGACAGGTAGTTCGTGATGGCTACGCGAAACATGGCCGCATGGTACGCAGCGCCGCACGCGCGGGCAACAATGCAATGCGGCGAGCCGAAGTGGCGAAGCGGCTGCGCGGGGCCGACCGTGCTCATCGCCGTCGGCGGGCACGATCAAGCCCCTGCGAGGATGTCAGCGGCGCGGGAGTGCCGGACGGTTCAAGCTCACACAAGGAAGCGTTTTTTGCCGATAGAGGTAGCGCCTGTTTGCTGAGAGCGAGCGAGCATAGGCCGATTCGCGCTCGTAACGTCTTGATTATCAGCGATTTATGACATTCAACCGGATGCCGCTTGCTCGGCGAAGATTCTGCAAGATTCCTGGCGATTGGGTCTTGAAATCGAGTTTATATAATGATAGACTCATGGGTGTAAGGGTGCGGGAGGCGGAAGGGGGAGCAGCGCAATTCGTTACGTGGGTGGCCGGCGCCCATGCGCAATGCCGGCGTGTGGTACAACCTGTCGCTTCCTTTGTAAGGAAGAGCGAGCCATGACTCGAAGCAACCTGTCGAACGGTGCGGCGCATCGGCGCGTGTGTCTCTGCAGGATGGCGGCCTTCACGCTCATCGAGCTGCTGGTCGTCGTGGCAATCATCGCCCTGCTGGTAGCTATTCTGTTGCCCTCGCTGGCCAGCGCCCGCGAGAGCGCCCGCGCGTCGATCTGCCTCTCGAACGTGAAGCAACTCGGCAGTGCCGTCAGCATGTACACCGTGGACAACAGGCTCTATCTCCCCGGGCCCGTCCACGCGCCGATCTATCACAAGACCAGCGAGCTTTACGAGGCGGAGCGGGCGACGGGAACCCCCCCCACATCGCTCTACTACTCAGCGAACCTGCCCTCGTTTCTTGAGAAGTATCTTGCTGACTTCTCGAAGCGCGCCAAGCTCGTAGATAAGGTCGCAACCTGCCCGACGGCCGACCGTATTCCGGTGGTCAAGTCTGATGTCCCTGGGCTTCCGCTCACCTACCGGCTCCCCTCGGGCCACTATGTCGCCAACACCGGCGGCAAGGCCAACACGGCGCGGAACGCCAAAGACAAGAAGGACATGCATCCGTATTTCAGGACGACCCCGCGAGACTACTTCGGTTGGACCAATGTGCCGTGTCCAGCGAACTGGGCCGATCCCATCGCGCATCCCGAGAACGCCAAAGACCGCGAACTTGACATTCCGCAGCCCCCCCCGCAGCGGCCCCCGGTGCCCATCGAACGGGTCAAGAGGCAGTCGGATGAGTGGATGATCGCGGATCTGTGGATATTCTACGGCTCTTGTGCCAGCGGCGTGTTCCAGACGGGAACTTGGCAGGTAGAAAAAGATGGCACCGCCACGACGTCAATCTATTACAACGGCTACAAGGTGCCGACGTACCCGTACCACAACACGACGAAGAGCTACTCGCCGTCAGAGGGCAGCGCGCCGTTCGACAGCCCGCGATTGACCGGCGGCAGGACGAACACCGTCTTCTTCGACGGTCACGGTGCCGCCGTCCGGATCTGGAAGGGCACGGTGAACCCGAAGTTCTAGGCGGGATGGTCCGATAGCCGGGTTACTGTGCGGACTTGGTTCGTCAGGAGACGGAAAAGCGTCCGTCGGGTTCTTGACAAGTCCGACTGGAACGGGTAGAGTGAATTAGGAGTATAGGAGGCGGGAAGGTCTCGCCCTGAAAAGCAGTTGGGTTCCTATTTCTTGTACGCGCAGTGTCGCGAGGAGGAAAAGTATGCGAAATGTATCGTATTTGTTGGGCTTGGTTGCCCTGCTTGCGTGCGCCAGCGGGGCGTCGGCGGCTGCGAACTCCTGGGGAGACAATTTCGACAGCTATGCCGACCAGGCCGCGTTCCAGGCCGCGTGGCCCACATGGTCCACGAACGGGACGAGCATGCAGCTCATCCAGGGGTTTGGCCAGAGTGACAGCCAGTGCATTTCCGGTGTCGCGCCCGCCAACAACCAGGGCTGGAACTACCACAACCTGAACAGCTTCACCGACTATAAGCCGGCGCCCGGAGCGGTCGTGTCGTGGCAGGTCAGCTTCTACGACACTGATCCCACGCTGCCATTGTCACCGAACCCGGGGCGCAACTTTTTCCACATGCGGGCCTACGGGGATGCGAACGGTCCGGGAATGCCCGTTAACTACACCGACCCGGCGCCGGCCAAGGGCCTGCAGGGGCTCGTAGCATTGGGCCTCTACGAGAGCGCGAGCACGCAGTACGGCGGAGGCCCCGGGGGCCGCGGCCATTACGCCTACCGGCTCTACTACGGCGGCTTGAACTCTTGGTATGCCACCGCCGCGCTGCGTACGCAAGGTTGGCACACCATGCGGATGGACCTGGACGCGGATGCCATGCAGGCCAGGATCTGGGTGGACGGCGTCTTGGATGCCACGGTCCCCCTGACCGATTCCGCCAAGCTCTATGCCTTTGACGGCATCGTCGCGGGTTCGGGCTTGACCTCGGCCGGCTACGACGTCGCGTTTGATGACGTCGCGGTCAGCGTTACGCCAGAGCCGGCGACGCTGCTCATGCTTGCGGCCGGCGGGCTCCTGCTCCGTCGTCGGAGGGCGTGAGGAGGCCACGAGGATCTGGTCGTGTGTACTGGCCCGCATCGCCTTGGTTTTATCGGGCGGGGTCGGTTTGACCTGCGGGCCGCGCGTATCGTACGGTGAGATGAACGTGCGGGCGGGCCGTATCAGCAGCCCGTCCGCACGATCCTTTTTCGGTCCGATCGTCGTCGACGGGACGCGTCCGCGCACGCGGATGCGGAGGCGATCTCCGGTCGTCCGGATGGTTCCCGGCCCGGCACGTCGCCAGAGGATCACATGCACAGGGGAGGTCATGGACCATGAGACTATCCTTTCAGATCAGTTTGCTAGCGGCCCTTGGAGTTATGGTGCTCCTGGCGGCCTCGCCGCCCGTTTCGGCGGCTGTGCGGACGTTCGATTTTGACAACCCCTACGGGGCCTATGGTGTCCCCGATACCTACTGTAAGAACACGCCGCCCCCGCCGCTCTTTAACCACCCGGGGATGGGGGCGTATACGGGCGTGTTTCTCCAGGGTGACGTCCTCCCGCGGTGGGACAGCATCGGCCCCTGCCACGGCACCTGGGGCGGAGATTTCGGCAGCGCCAGCTACCTGACGGCTATCGGCGTCGACTCGGCCTGCAACCAGCTCCGCTTCAGTTGGGACCTCGACGGCGTGAGCACCTGGAGCAAAACCGTCACATCCGCCACGTGGACCGAATCGGGCCTGCGGCTGACCCAAGCCGGGCTCTTCACCAACGAGAATCCGCCGAACACGGGCACGCACGACAACGTGCACGCCGGCGATAAGATCACGATCACTGCGGGCAGCGCGGGCGTCGTGCCGGGAACTTACCTGGTGTCCTATCGATTGAACAACGACACGATTGTCCTGGCATCGAGCATCACCAACGGGGCCGGAAACGCCACCGGAGTCAACGGCACCATCACCCGTGATCCCAGCGCGATGTGGGTGAACATGCAGACGTGCCTCTTCTCCTACACCACCCCGTTGTTCCCCAACCCGACCGTCGACATTCGCCCTGGAAGCAAGATCTCCATGAAGATCGGTCAAGTCGGCATGGATGCAACCCAGACCGAGGTTCCCGGCGCGGCCCTCGAGTACTCCCTCCTGATCCAGGAGACGAATCTCAACCTGCCGCTCGGCGAGGATGGCGGGACGACCGGTAACATCGAACTGGTCGGTGCCGACAGCATGCTGCCGGCGGCCCGCACCCCGGTCGGCGGCATCACTCTGACGGGGTCGCCGGATCTGTACTCCATCTCGTACAACACGCTGACATGGACTTTCGTCGACACGACCGAGCCGCCAGACGGCAAGGTCGAGGCCGTGGATGTCTCCGTAAACGGCGGGGCGCCCGTCCGCAAGAGCATTGTGGCCGGCTTCACGAGCGGCGCGGATGGAGTCCTGTACACGGACACCCATCGCGGTACGCTCTCCGCCCTGGCAATCCGCAAGCCCGTTGCGGACAACACGACCGTGAAGTGGTTCGTGTATGTCGATGACATCGTCATCGAGGCGCCGGGGATCACCGACCCCGTGATGATCAAGCTGCCGCTCACCGAGGGCATGACCAAGGTGACGGTCAGATTCATCGACCCCGCGGCGAGCGAGGTCCGACTGTATAAGGTGGGAACGGCCAATCCGATCGCCACGCACGCCAAGACCGGCGGTGACTGGGTCGATCGCTCGTACACGTTTACCCCCCTGGACGCACTCGTGAAGGACGAGGTCCTGTACGCCACGCAGGTCGTGGACGGCCTGGAAAGCGCCCCGTCCGCGCCGGTGACCGTCGGGGCGTTCGGAACCGTTGAGAACTTCAACGTCTATCCGAATCCGCTCGATGACGCAGCCGGCTGCCAGCCCCGCACCTGGCACAACGTCTCGCCGATCGCCTGGTCCTACGTGAGCGAATACACGTGGGACAGGAACCTGACGCCGCCGCAAAGCGACGTGGACAAGCAGGCCATCCGGACGTGGGACGGCGGCTGGACCAACGGCATCTATGCCATGTATCCCGCCGGGATCACCGCAACCGGCACGTTCCACGTCGAATCGACTGTAAAGGTGCACGAGACCGCCACGGGCGGCAACAACACCATCAGCCGGTACCAGATGGGCGTGAAGATCGGTCCGGACGCCGTCTGCGCGGGCGGCGGCAGTCTCTCGGCGTGCAAGATCTTCGGCAACTACATCGGTCTGACGACCGGCAACGACGACGCCCTGCCGCCGCAGGTCGTCAGCACCGGCGAGTTCGACGCCGTCGAGGGCGAGGACCTTCTGGTCGCCTTCTCGACCGACGTCACGTCCGGTGCGTGGAACGGGGGCTCCGTCACCTGGTACAATCCTCCGGACGGCAACGCCATTTATATCGATGACATCAAGCTGATCCCCGGCGGGAAGACCATCAACACGTGCAGCGACGTGCCGGCGGTCACTGTGGGGGGACCCCTCCTCGCCGGCGCCACGACGGTGGACGTGGACGGCGTTGGCACCCTCGCCGACTACGTCTACGTGTACGTCAACGACGTCAAGCGGGGTACCTTGGATACCCGGACGTTGCCGGGAGGCAGGCTGACGGTCGACCTCGGCGGCTACGTCCTGCGGATCGGCGACGTCGTCTACGCGACCCAGGCGTATCCTCAGACAGGCAACGAAACGAACGAGATCGAAAGCTGCCAGACCGCGCAGACCGCCATGGTCGGCACGGGTACCAACCCGACGCCCATCATGTTGACGTTAGGTCTCCGCGAGACCGGCGCTACCGTAGCGCTCGGCCAGGATGCCGGCGTCACGCTCATGAGCGGCGGTGGGATCGAATGGCTCGGTGCAACGACCCTCATCAACGGCGCGCCGCAGGGCAAGCTGATCTACCCCTCCACCGCCTGGCAGACCGTCTCCTTCGTGATACCGCATAACCCGTTCGTGCCGGGCACCGATCCGGATCCCCTGATCTCCTGCGACGGCGGCAACGGTCAGCTTAACGCCGGCCAGTTCATAAAGAGGGGCGCCTTCGAGTCCCTCACGGTGTCGGTTCCCCCAGGCAGCCCGAATACCGGGCCGTACGTGATGTGGTTCGATAACGTCAGGACGACGGAAGGCACAACCGCGGTAGTCCTCGGGAATGGCTTTGAGAATTGCGTGCCCCAGACCGATCCGCCGCTGCCGTACGGTGTCGGCACCCAGGAGGTGATGTTCCGCAAGGCAAACTATCTCACCGCGTTCGCCCCATACATCCTCAGCTCGCCGCTCGAGTCGTTCCTCGACGACTCGCAGCACGATCCAGAGCTGTGTCCTCCACTTACCGACCCAGGCACAAAGTCGGTGAAGGTCAAGTTCCAGTTCTCGCAGGAACGCCGGTTTGTGCGCCTCACGACGTACTGCCTCTACGGCACGCCATCGCCGTACTATCCCAACCCGTGCGTCAGCTTCCAGCCCGCCAATACGGTCTCCGTGCGGGTCCTCTACCCGCCGCCGGGAACGCTCGGCATCGGCGGAACGCCGTGCGACAACCCGCCGACGGTAACGTCGATCACGCCCGCCGGTTCGCCGGACAACGTGAGCGATGTGGCGGTGACCATCGTCGGCACGAACTTCCCGGTCCCGCCCGCACCGCCGCCGCAGGTCAAGCTGCACCGCAACGGGTACGGCGCCGGGTACGATATCCTCGCGAAGGACATCGTCGTGACCGACGCGAATACGCTGACGTGCAAGTTTGACCTTGCGAATCTCGGCGACAGTAGCTGGGATGTGATGGTCGGCACGTGCCTGTACGGAATCAAGACCGCTGCGTTCACGGTTTGCGGAAACCCGACGATTGAGTCGATCAACCCGACGAGCGGGTCCACGAACTCGAACGTGCGGTTGGTCCTGACAGGTTCGTATTACAAGACGGCTTCCGCCGGCGGAACTACCGTCACGCTGAGGAAGGCTGGTCAGGCCGACATCGTCGCCACAACCGTCACGTGTGCGGGCCACTATCCTGCCGCGGCCAAGCCCGTCCTGACGGCGGACTTCGTGATCCCGCCGCTGACGGATCCGGCCGCGATCGGGCCGTGGGACGTCGTGGTGGACAACTGCGGCGGCTCGGCCACGTTGGCCGGCGGCTTCACCATGACCTGCGGTGCGCCGGTCGTGAACGGGCCGCTCAAGGCCGGTGACACGACGGTCACCGTCAGCGGCATCGTCGCGGCGCCTCAGGCCGTCACGGTATATGCGGGCGGCGCTCCGATCGGCGAGAAGACCAGCGGCTTCGCCGGCACCGGGACCGAAACGGTGTCCGTGAGCGCCTTGGCGAAGGATGCCGTGATCACGGCGTCGCAGACCGTCGGCGGCGTTGTGAGCTGCAGCCCGGCCGGCGTGGTCGTCGGGTCCGGCTCCAATACCGGCGTGATGCTCGCGATCGGAATCCGGGAGGACGCAACCCTCGCGGGCCCGATCGGCGCGGATGGCGGAACCAGGGACTTTGGGCCGCCGTCCGGCGTGAATTCGTCCTTCATCCGTACTTGGTTGGTTCTCTCGCCCGGCAGCTCGGGCGGACCGTTCGGCGGCGCGGCCGACTGGACGACCGCGCATAACCTCGACTGGCTCGACAACGTCGGCGGCGAGGCCAATGTGCAGCCGGCGGCCGGCGACACCGTCCCGCCGCGCCCGGGTACACCGACCCAGACCGTCACCCGGACGTGGAGGCAGTTCACCAGCAGTGCGGATGTCCTCAACTTCCAGGACGGCGTGGTCTATCCCGGCGACCCGAACGTCGTGACAGGGTACGCCGTGGCGTACATCAAGAACTCGGGTGACAGCGTCATGGCGAAGCTCATGTACGGTTCGGACGACGCCGTCAAGATTTACTGGAACGGCCAACTCGTCGTAAACGACCCGATACTGAGGGGTTGCGTCGTGGACCAGAACACATCGCCCGCGTTCACCTGTTGTGCCGGCTGGAACACGCTGGTCATGAAGGTCACTGACAATCAGAGTGCGTGGCGTGGCGTTGTCCGGCTGGTCGATGCGGCCACCGGTAACCCGATCCCGAACATCGAGGCGACGAACGTCAAGCCGGCCGCGCTGACGAACGCCTGCCAGTTCGAGTGGCTCGGTGCGACCGCCGTGGTCAACGGCGTGCCGCAAGGTCAGGCGATCCTGCCGGATGCCGGCTGGCAGACCGTGACGTTCCAGCCGAGCGTCGTGCAGCCCGGTCCGGGTGGTGACGGTACGCTGAACGGTACGTACGGCGTGCTGGACAACCTAGCCATCGTCCCGAGCGGGACCGATACCGGGCCGTATACGCTGTATATCGACAACGTCACCAACGGCACCACCACGCTTGCCGACTTCGAGTCGTTCGCGGCGGGCACGGAAGTCCTGTTCCGCCCGGCGACGCAGTCGGCCGTGACGGCTGTGAACATCCTGCCCGGCAGCGTCAACGTCGCTCAGGTGGACGACACAAAGGGCGATGCGAGCGCCAAGTCGGATCGTGTCGCGTTCCAGCCGAAGGACTTGGCCGCGGGGCGGTATGTCCGCCTCACGACCTCGGGCGCGGCAAACCTGCCGAACGCTGTCGTGGACCTGACGCAGCCCATCACGATGCGTGTGCTCCTCACTGGCGCGGCGTGTAACGCGCCGACGGTGTCGGCGATCAGCCCGAGCGTCGGCGTCCAGAACCACACCAACGTGCGGCCTCACCCGCCGTATGACGGTGTCCAGGTTCCCAGCTACACGCCGGTGCATGCAACGGTCACGGGCACCGGGTTCACTCCCGACGCCACGGTGAAGCTCGTTCAGGCGGGCAAGACCGACATCGTCGCGACGAACGTCGTCGTGGTCAGCGACACGCAGATCACGTGCGATATCGACCTCGGCGGTGCGGAGCCCGGCGCGCTGGACGGGGCGTGGGACGTCGTCGTGACGACGTGCGGACCGAGTGCCCTGCCGTCTCCGGCGAAGTTCACGGTGAGCATGTGCTTCACCCCGCCGCAGGATGTCGATGGCGACGGTGACGTGGACCTGTCGGACTTCGGCATCTTCCAAGGCTGCTTCAACGGGCCGAACCGGCCGTACAAGCCGCAAGCGGCGCCGCCGATGGGCGATATCCGCAAGTGCGCCTGCCTCGATGTCGGCGACAACCCGATCGTCCCGGATGTGGACCTGAGTGACTTCAACGGGTTCCAGAGCTGCTTCAACGGCCCGAACCGGCCGCCGAAGGCGGGTTGCTGACCGGCCTCGAGAAGGCGGTTGATGTAAGGTGATTTCAAGGCCGCGCGACTCGCGCCAAGCGGGTCGCGCGGCCGGTCTTTTGGCCTGATGGGCGGGTACTGCTGATGCACGGCGGCACCGGATGGCATCGCGAACGGCGAACGCGGCGCAGGGGAAAATGCCTGCAGAGCGGTCAGGAAGTCGCCTCGGTCAGGCCCTCGAACAGGGCCGTGCCGATGCGGACCATCGTCGCCCCCTCCTGGATGGCCACCTCAAAGTCGTTGCTCATGCCCATCGAGAGGTGTGCGAACTGGGGGCCGAGGCTGCGTTCGCTGCGAATGTCCTCGAACAGCTCGCGCAGGCGGGCGAAGTGAGGCCGGGCATCCTCCGGATTCTCACAGAGCGGCGCCATGGTCATCAGCCCGATGACGCGGACATTCGGCATGCTGACGATGTGCTCGATCAGGTAGCTCGCGGCGGCCACGGCCACGCCGTGCTTGGTCCGTTCTTCGCTCACGTTCACCTGCACGAAGATGTCCGTAGTCCGGTTCAGCCGGGCGCCCTGCGCGCTGATGTCCTCGGCGAGGCGCAGGCTGTCGACGGAGTGGATCGTCCGCGCCCAAGGCAGCACGAGCTTGACCTTGTTGCGCTGAAGGTGCCCGATCATGTGCCAGTTCGGGCTGGGGGGCGCCCCGCCCGGCCCCTCGACGAGCAGCCGACGGGACCGGTACTCCTCGATCATGCCGGCCCGCTTGGCGAGTTCCTGTACGCGGCTTTCCCCAAGGTCGAGCAGGCCGAGTTCGAGGGCGAGGCGGATGATGTTTACCTCGACGGTCTTGGTGACGGCAATCAGCCTTACCCCGGCGGGGTCGCGGCCGACCTTGGCGCAGGCCGCCGCGATACGATCCCGGACATGCCTGAGGTTGTCGCTCAGTTTCCGCCGCATGGTTGTTCCGGACGCTGCCAAGGCGATATATGTATCGCCCCGACGGCGGCCGATCAATGCCCACACGACAAGGCGATGTCGGCGCTTTCGGACGCGGGCCGTCTGAAGGGGCGGTCCGCACTTGGTCGGCCTGCCCGTTTGTGGTAAGAAGCATCTATGACGACGTCCGTTGCCCGCACCATTCCCGGCGTCGCCCTCCTCGTCGCGATGACTCTCGCGGCCTACGTCCCGGCCATGCGGGCGGGTTTTATCTGGGACGACGATGACAACGTCACGGAGAGCGAGGTTCTGCGGAGCGCCGACGGCCTGCGTCGCATCTGGCTGGAGCCGGGCGCCACGCAACAGTACTACCCGCTCGTTCACACGAGCTTCTGGCTGGAGTATCGGCTCTGGCATCTCAACCCGTTGGGCCATCACGTCGTGAACGTGGTTCTTCATGCCGCCAACGCCGTGCTGGTCTGGGCGGTGCTGCGGCGGCTGCGTGTCCCGGGGGCGTGGTTTGCCGCCGCCGTCTTCGCGCTGCATCCGGTACACGTCGAGTCGGTTGCGTGGATCACGGAACGTAAGAATGTGCTCTCGGGGCTTTTCTACCTCCTCGCCGTGCTTGCGTATCTCCGGTTTGCCGGCGTCGGTGCCGGCGGAGCGCGCCCGGCACGGAGCCGCGGCGGCTACGCGACGGTCTTCCTTCTCTTTCTGTGTGCGCTATTCAGCAAGACGGTGACCTGTTCGTTGCCGGCAGCGATGGTCCTGCTCCTGTGGTGGAAGCACGACCGCCTTTCGTGGCGCCGTGTTGCCCCCCTGCTGCCGATGTTCCTGATCGGTGCCGCCATGGCCCTGCTCACCGGCTGGGTCGAGGCGAACCTGGTCGGCGCACAGGGACGGGACTTCAACCTGTCGTGGGCAGACCGCGTTCTCATAGCGGGCAGGGCCCTGTGGTTCTACGCGGAAAAGCTTCTCTGGCCGGCAAAGCTGATGGCGATCTATCCCCGGTGGGCGGTTGACCCCCGCGTGTGGTGGCAGTGGTTGTACCCGACGGCGGCGGCTGCCGTCGTGGCGGGCCTGTGGCTCCTGCGCGGGCGAATCGGCAAGGGCCCGCTTGTGGGCGTCCTCTTCTTCGTCGGCACGCTGGTCCCGACGCTGGGCTTCGCGGACCTCTACTTCATGCGGTACACCTTCGTGGCGGACCACTGGCAGTATCTGCCGAGCCTCGGCCTGCTCTCGCTGTTCGTCGCGATGGCGGCGACCGCGTTCGATCGCCTAGCACCCGCCTTGCCGTCGGCGGGCGCCCCCGCGCGCAGCCCCTCCGGCGGGGTGTTTGCGATGTCCTGCGTGATGGCGGTGATCCTGACCGTGCTGGGCGGGCTTACGTGGCGGCAGGCTCACATTTACAGGGATTCCGAGACGCTCTGGCGCGACACGCTGGCCAAGAACCCGGCCGCCTGGATGGCGCACAACAACCTTGCGATGATTCTGACCGACCGGGGAGACCTCGAGCCGGCGGTCGAGCATCTGGCCGCGGCCCTGCGGCTGTCGCCTCATACTCCCGAGGCTCACCAGAACATGGGACGCGCGCTCCTGCAACAGGGGAAGGTCGATGAGGCCATCGGCGAGTTCCGAGCGGCTGTGGACCTTGCCCCCGAGTTCGCAAAGGCGCACCACGGCCTCGCCGTTGCCTTGGCCAAGAAAGGCAGCATCGACGAAGCGATTGAGCATTATCGGCAAGCCTTGCGATCGAGGCCGGCGCTTGTGGAGGCGCGAAACGAGCTGGCGAACCTGCTGATCGATCGCGGGCAGTTCGACGAGGCAATCGGCCATGTGCGCCAGGTGCTGCGGATCAGGAGGGACTTCGCCGACGCTCACGGCACTCTCGGCCGCGCGCTGGCCGGACAGGGCAAGACCGAGGAGGCAGTGGCGGAGTTCGCCGAAGCGGTGCGCCTGGAGCCGGATCGCGCGGAGGCACGCGGCAACCTCGCCCTGGCGCTGGCCCGGAGCGGCCGGATCGACGAGGCGATCGCGCAGTATACCGAGGCGCTGCGCATTCGCCCCGACTGGACCAAGGCACACTACAACATCGGAGTGCTGCTCGCGCGACAGGGCAGGACGGACGAGGCGGCGGCCCACATGCGCGAGGTGCTGCGACTTCAGCCGGACAACGCGCCGGCGCTGGCACAACTGGCGGATCTTCTCGTTCGGCAGAAGAAGATCCGCGAGGCTCTCGATGCCTACCGCGCCGCCCTGCGGGCGGAGCCGGGGCTGGTCGGGGCGGCAAACAATCTTGCCTGGATTCTCGCGACCCACCCGGACCCGGCGTTTCGCAACGGCGCCGAGGCGGTGCGGGTTGCCGAGCAGGCATGCGGCGGTGCCGCTTCCTCGAACGCGCAGTGTCTGGATACGCTTGCGGCGGCCTACGCCGAGGCCGGGCGGTTCACGGACGCGGCGGAGGCGGCGAGAAAGGCCCTGTCTCTCACGGCGAATCTGCCGGGCCGGACCGACGCGGACGCGATCGCACGGCGGCTTGCGCTCTATGAAGCCGGCCGCCCGTACCGTTCGGAGCCCTGATGCGGGGAGCGGTGTTGACCGGCCGTCCGCCTTTCACAACCATATTCCGTATGGCCGTGCTCGATGACATTCTGGTCCCGCCACCGGGCGTCGGCGAGATGCTCGACTGGGCGGCGCTCTTCGGGCGCGAGGCCCCCGTGGAAATGGAGATCGGCTGCGGAAAGGGAGGCTTTCTGCTCCGGCAGGCGCGGGCGCATCCCGATCGATGCTACTTCGGCGTCGAGTGGGCGAACAAGTACTGCCGCTACGCGGCCGACCGTATGGCGCGGTGGGGCGTCGCCAATGTCCGACTCATGCGGACCGACGCCCGGAATCTCGTATTGCACCACATCCCGCCGGCGACGCTGGCGGCGCTGCACATCTACCACCCGGACCCGTGGCCGAAGAAGCGGCACCATAAGCGCCGGCTCTTTCAGCCCGATTTCGTCGAGGCGGCGGTGCGAGTCCTGCGCCCCGGCGCGTGGTGGGCGATTCAGACGGACCACGCGGACTACTTCGAGGTGATCCGATCGTTGACCTCGCAGCGACCGGAGCTCGAGGCGGTGCCGTGCGGCGCGCCGGAGTCCGGGGCGGCGGCCGAGTGGGCCCAGACCAATTACGAGATCAAGTACCTCCGCGAGGGCCGGCCGATCTATCGGCTCCTGTATCGGCGAACGGGCTGAGACACCCGCCTTGCCTCGGATTGCACGGCCGGCGCGGATCGGTCTGACCGGATGACGGGGTGCGGGTCGGCAGGTACACGTCGTATCGGATCGTAGTGCCCCTGTAGACGATCGAGGGAGCGGCGGCCAACGCCGGTGCCCGGAGCGATCGTTTCACCACGACGCGCAGGCGGGCGATCGGGCGGGCGGCCGCGAGCAACTCCGCCGCGTCGGGATCGTCGCCGGCGACCTTGCGGCAGAGTTGCATGTCTTTCGCGGCGAGGGCCGTCCGACCGGCCTGCGGAAACATGGGGTCGATGTACACGACGTCGGGGCGCTCGCGCTCGGCGAGGCGGGGCAGAAACTCGCGTGCATCCGCGATAACAAGACGCAACCGCTCGCGAACGATGCGCGCCAGCTTCGGATGGTCGGCGGCACGCTCGAGCCCGTCCTGCAACAGGGCCGCGACGATGGGCGAGCGTTCGACGGCCGTCACGGTGCAGCCCATGCAGGCGAGCAGGAAGGCATCGCGTCCGAGGCCGGCCGTGGCGTCGCAGACACTCAGCGGTCCGCCCTTGAAGCCGACGGCTTTCGCCAGCATCGCCCTGCCGGCCGAGCCGGCGGTGCGCACGCGGTAGCCGACACGTCCGCCGATAAAGTCGGCATAGACAGGGCCCACGCGGCCCTTGCCCGTTTCGCGGAGCTCCAACCGCCGGGGCGTCACCACGAGCAGCAGCGGATAGCTCGTGTCATCGACGGTAGCCGCAGGCAGGTGCAAACTCGCCCGCAACGCCTCGGCTTTCGCGCGAAGCCCCGGCGAATCGGTCTCGACGGCAATGCCCACATCCGGCCGCATCATGGCACGATTGTACCCGTTTGCACGGCCGCCGTCGGAATCGACACGGGCGTCGGGAGCGCGTTCGCCGCGCCCCTGACGCCCGGGTACGGATTGCCTGCCGGCGGGCTTCACAGCCCGTTGTGCGGCCATGAATCGCTGCGTGCCGTCAGGGGCACCTCGGCCGGCGGTTGGGGCCGTTGAAACACCCCTGGAACGACAGGAAGTCCGCGACATCGAGGTCGGCATCGCCGTCCACGTCGAAGCAGCCGCAGGATGCCGGCATCGCAGGCGGATCGCCCCACGGCCGGTTCGGCCCGTTGAAACACGTCTGGAACGACAGGAAGTCGCTCATGTCCACGTCGCCGTCGCCGTCAACGTCCTGCGGCGGCGTGTTGCACGCCGGGCGCACCACGAACTTCTCGGGCGCGATCGCGGGTGCGCAGGTGGACACGACCACGTTCCAGTGTCCGACGGCTGCCGTCGCCAGGTTCAGGTCGGCGGTCAGGCTGGTTCCGTCGGGCGCGACGTTGACGTTCGACGCCACGATGTCCGGCTCGCCGGCCCGAGTGAGCTTCACGTTCGTGCCGCCGGGCACGAAGTAGGTCCCCGGTATGGTCAGGCCGGTGACGAACTCGCCCTGCGTGGCGGAGATCGGCGCCGTCAGGGCGATGATCGGGCAGTACTGGCATGGCACGGTCACGGAGAAGGCGGCGGAAAGTATGCCGTCCGAGCAGCCCGTGACACTGACGACCACGCTGCGGTCTCCGACCACGGCGGTCTTCGGATCCACGTCGCAGGTGAGGCTCTTGCCGTCGGGCGCCACCTGCACGTTGGTCGGGACGATGTCCGGCTGCCCGGCCATCCGCAGCTTCACGGTCGTCTTGCCCGCGACCGGGTCGAAGGAACTGCCCGTGATCACTACGCCCGTCAGCGTGGAGCCCTGCTGCACGAAACTCGGCGAGATCGAGGTCACCTTGACCGAGCAGGCCGGCGGCGGAGGCGGCGCCTCCACCGTGAAGGCATTGGCCAGGCTGGCCGCCGCGCATGTGCCGACATTCAGGTTCCACTTCCCGAGCGTGGTCGCCGCCGGCAGATCGAAGTCACAGGTAAGCTGACTCCGCCCGCTCACGACGATGTTCTGCGCCATGATGTCAGCCTTGCCCGTCATCGAAAGCCAGACCACCGTCCGGTCCGCAAGGAAGTCGTCGCCGTTGACGGTCACATGGACCATCTGGCCTGCCGCTCCGTTGGCCGGGGAAACGGACGTTACGGCGGGGACGTTGCAGGTTACCGTGAAGCCGTTCGCCAACGGGGTTCCTTCGGCACAGGTCGCGGCCACGATGTTCCAACGGCCCCAGGCCGCCCCGACGAGGCTCAGCGTGCAGGTGAGGGTATTCGCATCGGTTACGGAGACGTTCGTCGCCGTGCGGTCCGGTTCGCCGGCCCTGGTGAGCTTCACGGTGGTGTGGCCTGCCACGAAGTTGCTCCCCGTGACCGTGACGGACTGCGATGTGCCCTCCTGGGCGGCGGGCGGGTCGATCGCGGTCACGACAGGAGCAGTACCGCAGGCGACGGTCAGGACGATCTGCTTCGTGAGGACCGCACAGTTCATCGTGAAGGTCACGTTGCAGGTGTAGGTGCCGACGCCCAGGGCGCTGGCGGCGACCGGGTCGAGGGTGGTCTTCACCACGCACGAGCCACCCGCCGCGATCGGACCGCTGCAGCTCGTTGTGATCGACTTGATCCACGACGCGTCCTGCTGAATCGTGCAGGTGATCGGCGCCTCGCCCGTGTTCGTGACGTCGAAAACGAACTCGCTCGGGGCAAACGGCCCGGTCCAGGCCGTGCCGGTCGCGACCAGCGGCGCCCGTTCCGCCACGATCCAGTCGCAGGCCCAGGCGGCAAACGTGATCGTGCGCGTCTCAACGATCGTCCCGTTCGCCTGATCCCGGAATGTGAGTGTGCAGGTGTGCACGCCCGGACCGAGCAACCGGACGTCGCCCGCGAACGACGCGGTGACCGTGTCCGATTTGACGGTCGGCGACAGCGAGATCGCCGCCTTGTTCAACGTGATCCAGCTCGCGTCCTTTGTCACGGTGAGGCTGGTTGGTGCGAGCGAAGCATTCGCAGACACCGTGAAGGTCAACGCCGACGGAAGCGTGAGGCAACCGGCGGGCGCCGTGACCGTGAGCGATGCGTCGCCGTTCGGCGGCGTCACCGTCCACAGGCGGCCGGCCCTGATCACGAAGACGTTCTGCGGCCGGTTAGCCACGGACACCCTCACCGTGTTTCGAGCGGCGTCAAAGACCGCATCGGGTACCGGCTGGAAGTCGCCATCCAGCGCGTCCGCCCGATAGAGAGCAAGGTTCGCCGCGTCCAGCCCGGCCAGATCCTTCGCCAGATAGCGGAGGGTGATCTCGGCCGTCCAGTCGCCGCCGCGGTCCGTTTCAACCTGCCAGACGACGTTGGCGATCTGATCGAGGGGCATGGACGTGACTTTCTCTCTCGTGCGGTACAGCGTTACGGTCGTTTTGCCGGCTGTTCCCGAATCGCCCTGGAAGCGGATCGCGCAGCGCACGGCCGGCCCGAAATCGTGTCTGGGCAAGCTGCCCGCGTGGTCGTACCGCTTCACCCGGGCCGCGAGCGTCCCCTCGCTGCCGTAAACCACATACGCCGACCCGGCCGCCGTATTTGCCTGGGGAGCCGCGACAATCAGATCGGCAACGCCGTCCCCGTTCACGTCACCGCCGCCGCTGATCGCGCTGCCCAGGTAGTCGCCGGGCTGCGCCCCGAAGAGGTACGCTCCGAATTGCCCCGCGTGCAGGTCGATCGTGGCGAGGGTCTCCAGGCCCGCATGGCCGTACTCCACGTAGCCCTTGCCGGCATCGAGCCGCAGAGGCGCCACGAGCGGCGGGTCCGCCAGCGGCGCCCCGCAGAAGAGGTCCGCCAGGCCGTCACCGTTGACGTCGCCCGCGCCGACGGCCCACCCGAAACGATCGCCCGTGTACTCGCCGTAAACCTTCGTAACCTTGACGCCGGCGGGCGGTGCGACGGCCAGATCCACCGACTTGCCGCCGAGGGTGGCTGAGCCGTATACGACCGCCGCCGCACCAATGTCCAGACTGGCGGGCGGGTCGGCCCCGTAGCCGCCGACTATGACATCCGCATACCCGTCGCCATTCATGTCGCCTGCCGCGACGGACCGTCCGTACCAATCCGCCGGGGCGGAGCCGAGAATCCGCGTCTCGCCGCTCTGGCCCGCCGGCAGAGCCAAGTCGGTGATGGAGGGCATCGCCGCCGAGCCATAGATGACAAACGCGGTGCCGGCGCCGACCCGGTTGGAAGGCGATGCGCCGGGTGCGCCGAGGACAAGGTCGTCGTACCCGTCGCCGTTCACGTCACCGCATGCCAGGGCCGCACCAAGCTGGTCGCCCGCCCTGCCGCCCAGGATTCGAACCTCGCCGTACGTTCCCGGCGGGTTTCCGAGATCCACCATTGTGACGGCGGTTGCCTGCGGGGATCCGTACAGGATGTACGTGATTCCGGACGCATCGCGTCCCGGCAGCCCGGCCAGCGGCGCGCCCACGATCACATCGGCGTAGCCGTCGCCATTCAGATCGCCCACGGCGACCGACGCCCCCAGCGCGACGCGCGGCGTCCACTTATCGCCGACGATGTGCGTCGTCCGGACGGTCCCCGGCGAGCCCGCGTTGATCACGCTCTTCGACGAAAGATCCGCTTGCCCATAGACGACGTACGCCTCGCCGGGCTGGGTGCTGGACGAGATGTTCTGGTGGGCGCCGATCACGATGTCGTCGAAGCCGTCGCCGTTGATGTCGCCGGCCGCCACGGCAGCCCCGAACATCCCTCCGGCCCCGGTGATGTTCGTAACCTTTACCCCCGAGGGCGGCGTCAGGACATTGACGAGGCTCTGGCCGGAAAGCTGGCTCGATCCGTAGACGACGCTTACGGCTCCGAGCGCCGCGTCGCCGCCTGCGGTAGGCGAACCGATGATCGCGTCCGCGTAGCCGTCGCCGTTCACGTCGCCGAAGGCGAGACTGTTGTTGCCGTTGCCGAGCTGGGCCCCTGGGCCGCTGCCGGCCACGCGTGTGACGCCCGTGGGAGTCAGGAGGTCCGCCGTGGAGACGATGGAGATCGTGGCGCAATCGGTGGATTGGACGGCGCCCGCATCGGTCACGGTTACGCAAATCTGGTACACACCCGGGCTCGTGGCGGTGAACACCGGATTCGCGGCATCCGGCGGATCGAACGAGGCGCCCGCCGAAGGGGTGACCGCCCACGCATAGCTGTATGGCGGCGTCCCGCCGACGGCGGTGGGGCTTGCGCCGACCCGCAGCGTCGCCCACGCGCCGGCCACTGTCCGATCAGGGCCGGCCTGCGCCACGACGGGACCGGCGGTCCACTTCACCGCATCGGCCATGAGCCGGGCGCCGGCGGTCACGAGCGATTGCGTGACGGTATACGTGGTTCCCGCGTCCAGCGCGAAGACCCCGAGGGATTTCCACTGGTTCTGATTACCGGCGGCGCTGTTCTGGTCGAAGACGAGGGTTTTCAGCACGACGGCGGCACTGCCGGTGCCGGCGCTGACGGTGTGGGTCACCTGGGTGGAACCGTTGGAGGATGTTCCCCAGGTGGCAAAGACCTCGTACGGGCCGGACAGCGACGGGGTAAACGAATACACCGCCTTGGCGCTGGTTGTTGTGGCGTAGCGGCTGCCCAGCGACGCCGGGCTGCATCCCACAGCCGTGCTCTTGGCCGTGCTGTTGGAGAAGCTGCCGGATTCCGAGTAGTTGGCGAAATTGAGCCCGCCGGAACGGCTCTCGATGATGAAGTCGGCCGGCGCAGCCGGTGTGGCGAACTGCAACTCCGCCGAGGTCCCGGCGTTGCAGGAGCGGTCGCGGGAACTGACGACGAAGTAGTACGTGACGCCCGGCTGGAGGTTCCGGAGGGTGACGCTGTGTACCGTAACCGCGTTGCCGTCGGCGACCTCAAGCGGCCGGTCGCCCGGCCGGGTCCCGAAGCTTACCCGCGAATCGCTGTACTCATCGGTCTCCCAGTTGATCGTTGCCTGCGTACACATCACCCCCGTCACGGTGATGCTCGACGGGAAAACGTTCGGGGGCGACGTGTCGCCCGGGACAAGCTCAAAGTTGACGGTTGTGACGCTCGCCGGGGAAACGACGGCGTCGCGACTCTGCCGGGCGTACCCGGTTGCGTTGCAGTGGACGGTGTAGGGGACTCCTCCTGCCACGGTCGGGACGACGCCGACGGCGTAGTACCCGTTTCCGTCGGTCCGCAACGGGGCAAGAGCGTCGATCCAGACAATCGCATCATCGATGGGCTGACCGGTCGTGGCGTCGGTCACGCGCCCGTACAACGTGCCTTCGGTGGATGTGGCGGGATCGCGCCACGGCATCGACGGTACGGGAACCGCCGTCCGGAACCGGCTGTTCACGGCGACAGGATCCGTGTACCAAGTCGGGTCGTGGACGGTGCTGTAGGCTGTATACCAGTAATCGTAATGCGCGGTGCCGTCGGTGCCGAGGCTCCGGCAGTAGTCGATCTGATCGAGGCTGCCGCTGAAGTAGTTGAGGTAGATGGCGAGGCCGGGCACGAGTTCGCGGTTGTTCTTCCAGATCATTTCCTGCGGGATGGCGTTTCGGAAGTACTGTTTCTGCGCGCTGTCGTGCTCGCGGTCGTAGTTCATCGGTATGGCGGTATCGAGGTACCCGAGCCGGGTCCATTCCTCCCAGTTGCTGAACTCCTTGTAGGCTTCCGAATCGACGAACCGGGTTTCGATGTCGCCGTAGGCGATCAAGGAGGCCGACTGGCGAATCTGCCGGGTCGGGGTGGACAGGCTCAGGATTTCGGCATGGGCGCGGCGGACGAATTCCGTGTTGACGCGGCGACGGAAGTCCTGCCACGGAGCGTAGTTCGTGTCCGGCGTGCCGGTGTAGCCGGTAATCCGCTTGAACCGGGCGAGCGTCGAGTTGGGGGTGTTTACGTTGGTGGGATAATACCCCGTCGCCACGTACTCCAGATCCCAGTGCACGCCGTCGACCGGGTATTCCGTGAGCCATTCCCTCATGATCGAAAGCAGGTATTCCTGCACCTCGGGATTGCCCGGGTCCAGGACGATGATGTTATTGGCGCTCAACGGCCTGGGGGTGATGCACCCGATGTTGGCCTGCTCCACGGAGAACCATTCCGGGTGGGCCGCGAGCGTCGGATTGTTGATGGGCGGCCAGCCGGAGTAGTTGATCGCGGAGATCGGCGCCGTCATACGGAACGGAACGCTCATGGCGTGGACCTGGATTCCGTTGGCGTGGGCCTGCTCGCACAGATAGGCGAGCGGATCGAAGTCGGATGGAGTGATCCCCGCCGACTTGGGAACGATGTGGGAGTTCCAGTGCGCTCCGTGGGAGCCGTACCCGGCGGGAGCATCCTGATAGGCAAGCATCTGAGCGATGATCACGTTGTAATGGCCGGCCACTGCCGCCGCGATCATCGTGTCGATCTGATCCTTGTTCTTGTAACCATCCTGAAAGACCACGGCCCAGAATGCCCGGATCTCGCCCGTGCGGGGCGCGGTAGACTTGAAGACGGCGATGACGGCCTTGGCCTGGTCCATCGTAACCGTGGTCGCGGCCGAGGCAGGGGCGGCAGGACCGCTTCCCGCCGTCGTCGCCCAATGGTCGAATACGTATCCGGCATTTGCGGTCGCGGAGATCGAGACGACTTCATTCAGCGTTTTTGCGTAGGGGCCGCCGACGGGTGGGTCGGTCGTACCTGCGCCTGCGGGCGCAACGAGCACCGTAAGGTCTGCGGTCTGGGCGTAGGCCGAGCCGGCCGCCAGGGCCAGCACGAGCACCGTCGCGGCGTGGTTGGAAATCCGCCTCATGTCCGGTTCTCCCGCGTCAGCGGGTGCGCCCTTGCCGGAACGTAGACCGCTGAGCAAACTCCTCTTGAACTGTCCAGCCTCGAGCGACGTCCGGGAGAAGATCCACTCCACCCGAACCGATCCGGCCGCCCCAAGGCGCTAACGCACGCTTCCGATATGCAAGTCTGATCTGTCGACACTACCGCCACCATGCCTTCGGTCGCCTCTCATGTGCGAAATGCGCTTCCTTGTCTCGGCCGGGGCCGACAGAGGCTTCCTTGCTCTTCGTCACTTGCGGGAGCACCTTCGGGAACCGGCGGGGCGTCGGACCCGGGATACAGGAGGGGGCATCCGTTTTCGTCGCCCCGCGCCGTATGTCCACAACCCGAGATGCTCCTTGTCCTGAAAATACATGCTATCGGAATGTACAACCCCGATCAAGGGAAAAGATGACTCGACAAAGGACGAAACGGCACCGGCCGAACCCCCCTTCCGCCGGCGTCCAGGCAGCCAGGACGGCCGGCCCCCGTGTGGAGTGCGATCGCCGCGGCCTCGGAGAGGCCCCACTCCATATTCCACTCCATACTGCGCTCCGGCCGAAGGCCGCGCCACACTGCTATCGCCTGGATTCTTGTCGGCTGGCGCCGAATTGCGGGCCAAGCCCGGTACGTCATTCTGAGGGAGCGGAGCGACCGAAGAATCTGGCCTGAGCTTT
>CAZZFA010000035.1:0-48994 GCA_964653435.1 uncultured Planctomycetales bacterium
CGTGCGTCCGGCGCCGCCATGTTGGGTTGCGGGCCACGCCCGCGCTGGGGGGCTGAAAAGGAACGAAACTCTCAAACCGAAAGCGGCACCAGGCGCGTTCCGGCAGGGCCGAGTCGGGCAAAGCGGACACGCGGCCGCCGCAGGCTGCGTCCAGTACGCAGAATCGCACGGGCAGGTGTGCCGGAGCCGGCAACACCCGCCCGCAGTGTCTACGCGTGCTGAAACCAGAACGCAGGGTCCGCCGGGCGGCCGGCAGGGCAAGTGGCAGTCGGGTTTGCCCTGCGTCCGCCGTGCGGACCCCGCGTCTGTTTCGTTCACCTCCGAAAAGCACAGCGGTGTTCGTTACGGAGCGTTCCCCTCTACGGTCAGCTGGCCGCGATGCGATGTGCGGCGACGCAGCATCGCCAGAGCCCCGACGGCGAGCAGGCCGACGGTGGCCGGCTCGGGGGTGGGGTACTCGTGGATCGCCAGCGTGCCGTTGAAGACCGTCCCCGGAAGGCCGTTGTAGACGAGTTGTTTCCGGATAATGACGGACGTACCTGGCGCAAGCGGGTTGAAGTAGAAGTTGATGCTGTTGGTTCCGGCCCCTGTGACGGTCAGGCCTGGTGCGGGCAGGCCGCCGACGAGGAGCGTCGGGTTGGCCCAAACCCATCCGGGATCCGGGGTGCCGTTCGCATCGATTCCCATGACGTCCTCATGCCAGTCGGTCCACGGAAGGTTGCCGCCGATCACGAGGAACTCCTGCACCGGAAGTGCCGGCCCGAATGCGGGATGCGCGAACGGCCCGCCGTTGGGCCCGGTGAAGGCCTTGCTCCATTGGGGGCCCGACGGATTCAGCTCGACGGGTATGGGGCCGCCGGCGGGATCGGCAACAATCCAACCGTTCGGGGGATTCGTGGTTTCAAACTGCGTCGGCAGCGAGCCGATATTGCCGACGCCCTGAGCGAGCGCCGCCTGAGCGGCTACCAGACTCGCCGAAACGACTGCCAGCACCTTGACTGTGTTCTGCGTTTTCATGTTTGTTCTCCTGAGAAGAGCGGTTTCTGTCTTGTCTCCGAGACGGTTTCTTGTTCTGCGCCGTCACGCGACGGCAGAGGATCTGCGCAGGAACGACAGTCCGCCCAACGCCGCCAGCAACAGCGAGGCGGGCTCGGGTGTGGCCGTCCCCGGAACGCGGAAGACGAGGAACTCGTCGTGGTTGAAGCCGTTGATCGGAACGGCGAACGGGCCCGGCGTGCTGTTGCCGCTGTCATACCAGATCCACTTTGCAGAGCTCGGGATATTCGGAAGCACGAGCGAGCCCCACGGATAGGCGTACGGCGCCGTGGGCGTACTGGGATCGTTGTCGTAGCCGGGGGCGGTACTGGGGGCCACCCATAGATTGTTCGTGGTCGCGTAGGCGATCGCCGCGTCCACCTGGGTCTGCGTCGGCATCACCATCGGCGGCCAGGGGCCCGGGATCCCGAAGATCTGCTGCAGATACTTCCCCGCCGGGAACACCTCCCATACCGAACTGCCCGTCACGATGGAGGTATTCGTGGTCGTGTTTGTGAACACGCCGATGAATCCCTGGGCCACGGAGTGGTCCGACGACGTGGCGACGTACAGATAGTCTGTAGGCGGTCGCCCCGTCGCCGTGAAATTGAACGACGTGGACCAGCTCGCCCCGCTGCCGGCGAAGAAGTTCGTGGCCATCGACGTGCCGAAGTAGACCTCGAACTGGTTGTCCACGGTGAGGTACGCGTTCCAGTTATCGGCGTGCGCGGCGCCCGCCAGGGCACCGAGAATCAGGATCGTTCCTGCCAATCGTTTCGATGTGTTCTTTGTGTTCTTTGAAGCGCACATACTTATTCCTGCCTTTCCCCGATGGATCCCCGCTGAGGGCCTCGGTTCACTGTTCACAACTCATGGTTTCACGCGACATGCGACCGGTTTCGACGCCGCAACATGACTACACTGCCAAGCCCCAACAGCCCGAGCGTGGCCGGCTCGGGGGTGGGGTATTCGGTAATCGCCAGCGTGCCGTTGAAGACCGTTCCCGGAAGGCCGTTGTAGACGAGTTCCTTGCGTATGATCACGGTCGAACCCGGCGCGACGGGATTGAAGAAGAACGAGAGATTGCCCGTTCCGGCCCCGGTGATGGTGAGGCCCGGTGCCGGGACCCCGTTTACCAGAAGGTGCGGGTTGGACCAGACCCAGCCGGGATCCGGCGCGCCGGACGCGTCGATGCCGACGACATCCTCGTGCCAGTCGGTCCACGGGATGTTGCCCGCGACCTGGAGCACCTCGGTGACGGGCAGGGCCGAGCCCAACGCGGGCTGCTGGAATGGCCCGCCGTTGGGACCCGTGAAATCCTTCTTCCAGACCGGGCCGAGCGGATCGAGGACTACGGGGATGGGGCCGCCGGTGGGCGAAATCACGATCCAGCCGTTGGGCGGCGAGGCTTGAAACTGTGTCGGCAGTGAGGCCAGGTTGCCGACACCCTGGGCGAGCGCCATCGGCGAGGCGATCAGGCTGATTGCCACGATGGCCGACAGTCGAAACATGTTCTGCGTTTTCATCTCGAGTCTCCTCTGAAAAGTCCACCGTCATTCGCTATCGAAGAGCTTCGGCATCCACGCCACGTGGCGCGGTGCCGTAACGGTTTCCACTTGTGTGCGAGTACGAAGCCGTGTGCGGTTCGCGCGGAAGGATCCGGCTGATGCGGCCCGTCCGCGTGCCGCTGCGCCAGGGTCGCAGCGCGCGCGATCTTCGCATCGCGGTGAGGCTGTGCCATGTGCCGGCGAAGGAGGCGGTGAGGCTTGTGCATCCTGTCTCGGCCGCCGCTCCCGCCGGATGCGTCGTGTTCGTATCGCGCCAGCATATCTGCGACCGTACGCTCCAGCAGGAGCGTGGCAGCCGCGCCGCTGAGGTAGCCGTCGACGCCCGCGATGCGGGCGGCCCGTTCGGTTTCCTCATCGTGTACGAGAGCCACAGCCACCAGCGAGACCGCAAGCAGATTGGCTCGGATGCGCCGGAACAGTGCGAGTTCCTCGGCGGGCCGGGTCGAGATCTGCACAACGGCCACGTCGGGGCGGCCGCGGACGATCGCACGGTAGGCGTCGGCGGCCGATTCCTGCACTTGCACCGCCCAGCCCTTTCGCTGGGCCGTCTGCATCACCCCGGCCGCCGGAGCGGTTCCGATCGCCAGCAGCATGACGGAGTTCTGGTGCGACGGTTTCATGTTCCGCAGTTCCTTTCGCATGCCGTTTCCGACCGGGATGGCTCATAACATGTGGCATGCCGCGCCCGCCGTTCGCGCGTGATTTCGCGCAAGGGCAGTCAGTGAAAGGAGTTGGGGATGCGTGATCCACGGGGGCGGCGAATCACACGCTCGTTGCATCATGGACCATTACGGTACAGCGTGCGGCGCCGCGGCCGGCAAACCCCGTCGGCGTTGCGGGTTACGTCGCCGGGGGTCGTTTGGCAGCGGTGTGCCATTGCGGTACATGGCCGGGCGCGACGATGCCCGCTGCCGGGCGGTGCGCGGAAATGGTGTCCGTTCACGGGGTGTGTGGGCGTGTTACCTCAGCAACGAGGCCAGACCATAGCGGCGCACCTTGCGGTAGAGCCGGCGGCGATCGATCTGGAGCATCTCGGCGGCGCGGCTCTGATTGCCGGCGGCAGCCCGAAGGGCTCGCGTGATCAGGGCCCGCTCGGCGATGGCGAGCGGCACGATGCCGCACTCGCTCGCGAGCAGCGATTCGGCCGGGGCAGAGCGGATCTCCTCCGGGAGGTCCTTTGCGGTAATGAGGCGGGTCTTGGAGAAGATGTGCGCCTGTTCCATGACGTTGGCCAGCTCGCGGACGTTGCCCGGCCAGGCGTAGGCCTCGAGGGCCTGTATGGCATCCGGGGAGAGCTCCTTGGGGCATTCGCCGTCCGATGCCGCGAACTGCGCGAGGAAGTGCCGGGCGAGCATAAGGATGTCGGATCCGCGTTCGCGAAGCGGGGGGACGGCGATGCGTACCACATTGAGGCGGAAGTACAGGTCCTGGCGGAATTCGCCGCGCGCGACCATTGCCTTGAGGTCGCGATGGGTGGCCGCAATGATGCGGACATCGACGGGCACGGTCTCTACGCCGCCGAGCGGGACGACGGCGCGGTCCTGAATGCACCGCAGCAGCTTGGCCTGCGTCTGAAGGCTCATCTCGCCGATTTCGTCCAGGAAGAGCGTGCCGCCGTCCGCCGCGCGGACGAATCCCAGCGTGCAGCGGTCGGCTCCCGTAAAGGCGCCTTTCACATGTCCGAAGAGCTGCGATTCAAACAGCGTGTCGCGCAGTGCGGTGCAGTCGACCGGCACAAACGGTTTGCCCCGCCGCGGGCTGGACGCGTGAATGTAGCGCGCGACAAGCTCTTTGCCGGTGCCGGACTCGCCGTGAATGAGGACCGTGCAGTTTCGACGGCTCACGGCTTCGACAAGTTCGGCCAGCCGGCTGATACAGGGACTCTGGCCGATGGGACGAACGGTCTGATTCTCGAAGCATCCTGTGCAGCTCGCCGTGAAGCCCGCGAATGCCATAGGCGATTCCCCATCCCTGCCACGCACGGATCAGGGTTGAGAGGCCGCGGCCAACGACTACCCGGCCGCCGCGCCTTCGTGTCCGATCTGCCGTACCGTTCCATCTCTCCCTGTGTCGTTGGTGGATCGGGCGCTGCCCGACTCCCGCCGGCCCGTGGCGAGCATAGGCGCGGTCGGCCACAACGACAACCGGGCGTTACGTTTTCCAGAGTGTTGAAGTGGCCGAGACCGCCCGGCCCGACGCGCGGGCGGTGCGGGCGGAAATGCGAAGTCGCTGCTTTGTGAAACCGATCACAGGTCGCGCCGACGCGCGGCGTGCGGCGCTGTCGCGGGCGGGGTCGCGCAGCCGTTGCCCGCCCCACGATGCGCCGGCCGACCGCAGGCGCCGATCGCGGCGATCAGCACCGCGGCGGGCGGTTCGGGCCGTTGAAACAGCTCTGGAACAGGGCGAAGTCGGTCAGGTCCACGTCGCTGTCGCCGTCGAGGTCCGCTCCGGAGCACTCGAGGTACTCCGGCGGCTGATTAGGCCCCCGGAAGCACATCTGGAAGAAGCTGAAATCGCTCAGGTCCACGTCGCCGTCCACGTCCAGGTCCGTCGCGATGGACAACGGGACATTGACGGTCAGCGTGGTCGTGGCGGAGGCGGTGCTTCCGCATCCGGCGGTGACCATGCAGCGATAGTCTCCGGCGTCGGACTTGACGACGTCGGAGATGACCATTGTTTCGGTGGTGGCGCCGGCGATGCGGCTGCCGTCGCTGAGATTGTTCCAGGCGGAGCCGTTGTACTTCTGCCACTGGTAGGCGAGGGCGCCCTCGCCGGTGGCTCCGACGGTGAACGTCGCCGTGCTGCGGGCGGTGACGGTGAGGGATTGCGGCGGTTGTGAGATCGTCGTCGCGGCCTTGAGCGACAAGGCCGCCGGGTTCGACGCCGCACTGCCGCAGCCGCCTGTTACGATGCAGCGGTAGTCCGCCGCGTCGTCGGCGAGTACGCCGGAGAGGACCAGCGTCGCCGCGGTAGCGCCGGTGATACGGCCGCCGTTGCTCAGGTTATCCCAGGCGGCGCCGTTGTACTTCTGCCATTGATAGGTGAGCGTGCCGTGGCCGGTCGCGGCGACGCTGAACGCGATCGTGCCGCCCGGGCAGACACTCTGGGGTTGCGGCGACTGCGTGATCGTCGTCAGCGGCCGGACGGAGAGGGCCGCCGGGTTCGACGGGGCGTTGCCGCAACTGGCCGTCACGACGCAGCGGTAGTTTCCGGCGTCGTCATCCGTGACCGCGGCGATGCTCAACATGGGCGTCGCGGAGCCGGAGATGCGCACGTTGTCAGTGAGGTTGATGCCATCCTTCTGCCACTGGTACGTGAGCGTGCCCGGGCCGGTGGCGGCAACACTGAAGACGGCCGTCGTGCCGGGGCACGGGTTCTGCGCCTGCGGATGCTGCGTGATGAGCAGCGAGCAGTTCGTCGTGGTGAAGGTGAAGTCGGCGGAGGTCGTCGGCGACGGCCAGCTCGGGTTTGCCGAGATCACGCGGTAATGATAGACGGTGTTGAACGTCAGACCGGACAAGGTGACCGAGTGGCTGGTCACATTGTTGGAATCGAGCGGCGTAAGCGAGCCGTAGGAGGTAGTCGGGCCGTACTGGACCTGCGAGGAGGAGATCGCGTCGGTCGTCCAGGTGATCGTGGCGGTGCTGGCGGTGACATTGGTCGCCTGCACATTCGTGATCCCCGTGCCGATGACATGATTGCACAATTGGTCGTACGTCCCGTTGAACACGTCGAGATCGATGTTGCCGCTGAACCCCGCCACCGGCCCGCCGCAGTATTGCCAGAACGTCCAGGTGGGCCAGGGATACGTGCTGGCGATCGAACCGTTGTCGAGTCGCGGGATGTCCGTCTGAACATCCGCGGGGCAACTCCATCGCGCGAACCAGAGCGGGAAGGAGGTGTCGATCTGGGTGAGGTAGTTGTGGGCCCAGTTGTAGTTGCAGTAGACGAGGGGCTTCACGCCGGTCTGGCGGTGGACGTAGTTCAGCCACTGGTTGGCCCAGTCGGACAGGCTGCTGGCCCCGACGACAGGGGTGGTTTCCCCTTCCATGTCAAGGGCGGGGCGCAGGTAGCCGCTGGTGATATAGGGCCGTGCATAGTTGAGGAAGTACTCGGCCTCCACGGCGGGGGTGCGGATGGTGGGCCTGGCGTAGTGGTAACCGCCGCAGAGGAAGCCGGCGTTTCGCGCGAAGGCGAAGTTGCTCGTGTAGTACCAGTCGGGATCGCCGTGGGAGTCCGACTCGACGCCGGGCACATAGTAATGGGTGATCCGGATGAGCGCGAAGACGCGCCCGTCGGCGTACGCGCTGTTCCAGTTGGCCTGAGTGCGGTAGCCCTGCCAGGCGGAAACGTCGATGCCGAGCGGCCGGACGGCGTAAGCCGAGGGCGCCGCCGCGCAAACCGCCGTCGCCACGAGAAGCATCGCCGGTCCTCTTCGTGTTGCGTGCCGGTTAGTCCGTTTCATGCACGACCTCGATATCCTTATCCTTCAGGAACCGTTATGATGAAGCCCCGAGCGCACTGCCCCCACGACACGGTCTTTGCGGAGGAGGTGACCAGCCCGGCCGCGCGGCCGTCCGCCGGGTTTGGCGGCCGCAACCGGCGCGATCGTCCGGCGTGGGGAATGCCCCGCCGGCAGGCGAGCAATCACTCTTCCTTCCGCTGAATTATCTGAGACAGCACGGCGGTAGTCAACCGAAAAAGCCCGGACGGCGGGCGAATACCTGATTATAGGGATGCGGCCGAGAGCGATGGGCAATTGCTTCAGCCGTTTTTGCCTTGTGCCAAGCCGATTTCCGTCTTCACGGTAAAGGCCGTGGCCGGTGTGTCGTGGTCGGGCGGACATCGTCCTGGGAGGCATGCAAGGCAACCGGTGCCTTCGCGGACAGGTATGCGGTTGCATCGGCTTGCCGGGGGAGGCCGGCATCCGGGCGCGTCACGCGCTGCGCGCGTTGCGATGAGGAATCGAAACTGGGCGAGACGGGAGTCGAACCCGTACGTCCTTTCGGACAGGGGATTTTAAGTCCCCAGCGTCTGCCGTTCCGCCACTCGCCCGCGGAAGTTGTGCGCGATCGGGCGGCCCTCGCCGGCTGGGGGCGCCTCAGTCTCTACGTTACCGTGCGGGCGCCGTGGCGGCAATCGGTAACGGGCTCGCGCGTCTTCTTACACGCCGGCCGACGCGTCAGGGCGTCACCGCGGTCAGGCGGTAGTCCCATGCGTTCGGGACCAGGTTGTCCGCGTAGGGCAACTCCCGGATGAGCAAGTAGTACGTCCGGCCCGACTGGGCAGGTACTGTCAGGCGATACGTGCCCTCGGCGGACACCGCGAGTCCGGCCCCCTCGACCTGCACAGCGGCCGGGCTTACGCGCCCGCACCCCTGCCGGCCGTCCGCATACAGGACCGCGCCGCCCTCATCCAGTACCGTGAAGTGGCCGCAATCCTCGCCGTCGATCGTCTCGAGTATGAAGATGACCTCCCGCCCCGCCGTCGACGTAACGGAGAAGACATCGATGTTCCCCTGGACCGCGCGACCTTCGACGGGGACGCCGGCCGTCAACGGCGTGGCCGTCTCCGCGGAGTCGTTCGGCTCGAGCGGATCGTCGGCCGGCGCCGGGCAGCCGGCGCAGAGGCATAGGCACGCGATCCCGGCGACCAACAGACATGGGCGGCAGCGATTCTTCATGACCGAAGTTCCTCGCGTCGTCGATGGCTCGTTACGTTGTTACCGGTTGTCGCCGTCGCCGCGGATGGCGCCGCGGGCCTTGCGGTCGCGGAGCTTGGCGATGTTGTGCTCGGCCACCTCGCTCATGGGCAGGCCCAGCTCCGAACACAGCGCGGCGACATACCATAGTACGTCGCCGAGTTCCTTCTTGAGGGCGTCGCGCCGGTCCGGCGTGAGCACGCCGTCGTGGTCGCGCATGAGCTTCTTGATTTTCTCGGCGACCTCGCCCGTCTCGCCGGCCAGGCCGAGCGTCGGGTAATAGATGTTCGCCCCCATGTCGGGGTACTGCGCCGTTTCCCGCGCGGCCGCCTGGTATTCATTGAAATCCATGACTCGTCCCCGCCGTCGATGCAAAAGGGTTCCGGATCCGGTGCCGATTGTACCGCATCCCCACGCGGCCGCCACGAGGGCTTCGCGGGGCCTGCCGGCGTGGGCGCGGAGTCGGCCCGCCGGCCGGCGGCCTCCGATCAGCCTTTTCGGGCGCTTTGTCTTGCGCGACCGCATCGGATAAACTGACCGCTCTTTTCCGGCGACGATGGGCCGGAGTGGCAGACGGATTATATGAAGGGAGCGCAAGCGATGGCCGCTACGATGTATTACGAGAAGGACGCCGACCTGAAGTACCTCAAGGGCAAGAAGATCGCCGTGATCGGGTACGGCAGCCAGGGGCACGCACACTCGCAGAATCTGCGCGACTCGGGCTGCGAGGTGCTGGTGGCGGAGCTGCCCGGGACGGAGAACTACCGGCTCGCCGAAGAGCACAAGTTCAAGCCGGTGTCGGCGTCCGAGGCGGCGGCGGCGGCGGACCTCATCGTGTTTACGCTGCCCGACGAGCTGCATAAGACCGTGTACGACAACGAGGTGGCGAAGCACATGAAGGCCGGCAAGACGCTGGGCTTCTGTCACGGGTTCAACATTCATTTCGGCCGCATCCGCCCGCCGAAAGAGGTGGATGTGATCATGGTCGCGCCGAAGGGCCCGGGGCACCTTGTGCGCAGCGAGTTCGTCAAGGGGGGCGGCGTGCCGTGCCTGATTGCGATCGAGCAGAACCACTCCGGCCAGGCGAAGGAGGTGGCGCTGGCGTGGGCCCGCGGCATCGGCGGCGCCCGTGCGGGCGTGCTGGAGACGACGTTCCGCGAGGAGACGGAAACGGACCTGTTCGGGGAGCAGGTGGTCCTTTGCGGCGGGGTGACGGCGCTGGTGAAGGCTGCGTTCGAGACGCTCGTCGAGGCGGGCTATCAGCCGGAGATCTGTTTCTTCGAGTGCATGCACGAGCTGAAGCTGATCGTGGACCTGTTCTACCAGGGCGGCATCAACTACATGCGTTACAGCGTGAGCAATACGGCGGAGTACGGCGACCTGACGCGCGGCCCGCGGATCATCAACGAGAAGACGAAAGAGGAGATGAAGAAGATTCTCGATGAGATCGTCACGGGTCAGTTCGCCCGCGAGTGGATCCTGGAGAACCAGGCGGGCCTGCCGGTCTTCAATGCGCTGTACAAGAAGGACCACGACTGCCTGCTCGAACAGGTCGGCCGCAAGCTCCGCAAGATGATGAAGTGGATCGACGCGAAGGAAGTCTGAGGCGGCCGGCGGGAGCGGATCAACGAGACAGGGCAGCGGTTCCGGACCGCGTTACGGCGTAACGCCCACGGCGCGGTCTGTGGCGCGGGCCGCGTTCCGGATCGCTGCGTCGAGAATCCCTTCTCGACGTCACCACCGCGGGATTCCGATCCCGCGAATTCGACGCTGAACAGCCGCGCTGCGGGAGAGGACTCCCGCCGATCGAGGTTCGAGAAGGGATTCTCGAACCAGCGAATTGCCAACCAGCGGCTTCCGGAGAGGCCGCACCCCGGAAGTCCGGCTCGCAAAGCCCTCCTACCTTGCCGCCAGCGTTACGATCTCCTTCTCACTCAGCGCCCGGTTGTAGAACGTCAGCTCATCCAGGCATCCGCGGTACGAATAGGGTGACGGATCGGTTTCCTCCTGGTATGTCCCCAGCCGCAGCGGCAACGGGCTTGGTGTCGGCGGGGCGTCGACGTCGGCGCTGCCGGCCTCGCGCCCGTCGAGGTATAGGCGCAGGACCTGCCCGTCGTATGTGACGGCCACATGTGTCCACTCGCCGGGCTTGAGCGTGCCTGCGTCGAGACACCGCTGATGCCCCAGGCATACCCGCACCTGCCCCTGGAATAGCTGAATCAGCCACCCGTCGCCGTCCCACGTTCCCTTGCACATCAGCACGGGCATGTCCTTCGCCGTATCCCACGGCTGCGGCCTGGCAAAGAACGCGACGGAGAAAGGGCCGGCGAACGCGATCGGCTCGACGCCCTCCGTGACGCGAACGAAACCGCCCGCACGCAGATCGAGCGCTTGGCCCCGTACGCCGCTGCATCGCCGCACCTTGCCGACGACTTCACCGATCTCGCCCGCCGATCGCTCAAAATCGAGCTTCAACACCGGCTGGGTCTGCGCGGTCGTGCGTGCCGGCGGGACGCGGTAGGCGGGAACGACGGGCCCGGCCGCCGGGCCCACCGTCACCACGCCGGAGGGGAGCGCGTGCGGCGGTCGCTCGGCGTGAACATCCTGACGGCTGGTCCGGGCGCCCGGCGTGGGTTCCAGCCGCCACGCCCACGTGCCCTGCCCCGGCGGGAAGAACACCGCACGGAAACAGCCGCCGCCAAGATGCTCCAGCGGCAGCGTGATGGGCGAGGCGCCCCGGCCCGCACCGCTCACGTCCGACAGCGTGATGGCGAAGGCGAGGCCGGGCCGGTCGTCCAGCAGGACCGCGTCAAAGCTCACGGTCTGGTCCGCGCCGACGTAGTTTGGCACGGGAAACAGGGTGACGACGGCGGGGCCGCGCCATGGCTCCGTGCCGCGCGAGGCGGGCAGCGGCCTGCCAAGGATGCGTGCGATCCGCTGGACGAACGCGGCGTAGAATCGGCCGTACCGCGCGTTGGCGGTCGCGAGCATGCCCAGTTCGCCGCGTGTGCGGCAGGTGCGGGCGAGCCCCTGAAACGCCGTGCGGAAGTCATAGGCTTCGAGGTCCTTCAGGACGGCCGCCGCCGCCTCGCGGGCCTCGGTGACCTTGCCGCCGCCGAACATCCGCTCCGCCTCGCGGAGCCGTTTTTCCAGCGGGGCCGACGAGTCCCAGATCGCCATGCCGACCCTGGCCCGCGTGACGAGCCACTGAATCGTCAGGCCGAGATCCTGGTACGCGATCGCCGCGTCGTGCCGGCCGTCGGCCTCGGCCTTCGGGCTTTGCTCCAGGCAGTGCTTCGCAATCTGCTCGAGTTCCGGGAATCGCTCCGGGATCGGCAGATGGCCGGCACGGTTCGGCTCAGCGCCCTTCTCGGAGTGGCCCGACCTCACAAACCAGGTGAACGGCGTTGAGCACTCGACGCAGCCGACGGCGCCGACATACTGCGGGCCGAACTCCTCGAGTCGCAGATGAACCTTCGCCATGTGTTCGGCGTCGCGGGGTCCGTACTTGTCGCGGGCGTAGCCCTTGAAGAACTCGGCCGCCGTAAGCTGCGGGTTCCAGCCGAAGCGATAGAGGTAGCCGGCCACATCCTCAACGTTCCGCGTCCGCCAGTGGATGCCCAGCGCGCCCTGGCAGCCCTTCTTCACGGGGTCTTTCAGCAGCGGTTCGAATGCCGTGACGTTCGTCTGCGGCCCCGTCTGATCGCAGCGGGCGCCGCCGCCGTCCGATTCGAACCAGGGGATCGGCCACCGCTCGCGGCTCGGTTTGAGCTTGCCGTACACACCGGCGACCTGGTCCTGGAATCGCGGATCGATATTATCGAGCGCCGAGAAGATCACGTCGTCGGGCACGATCCTGTCGAGCCCTTCGTACAGGCTGGAGAACTTCATCCAGGCGTCGCCGCCCCAGCCGCTGACGACCAGCCGCACGCTCGGCGCGAGTTCCTTGAGCGTGCGGTGAGCCAGGATCACGTATTCGGCGATCCGCTTCGCCTCGCGCAGGTCGTGGTTCGGCCCGAGGTACGCGAACGCCTCCTTGATCTGCGAATCGGGCACGATGGTCTCGTCGTTCGGTGCGCCGGCCACCCAGTTGCCGCCGTGCCCGGCGGTGCCGCGGCCTTCGCTCTGCCAGATCCAGAAGTAGTCGAGCGGGTACGTGGCGAGGGTGTGGCGCAACCGCTGTCTGAATCCGTCGCGTGTCGCCGGATCGGCCGGGTTGCCGGTGACTTCCCATCCGAGGCACGTCCGGATGCCCAGCCGTTTGGCGTACGCGAGGGCCTCGGCCATCATCTGCTGTTGCCATCGCGTGGCCCGGCCGGGCGCGTAGGCCCAGGCATCATCGATGCCGACTTCGCAACCCCACTCGCCGCGGTTGAAAAACTGATCGGTGCCGAAGAGGAAGTCGGACGTGGCCATGGCCGGTGGCGACCACCAGCGGTGCGGCGAGATCGTCGTCATGAGCGGCCCGCCCATCTTCGCCCCTGCGTTGGTGAGGTCATACGCGCCGAACGGCTCATGGTCGTACGCGTGAAAGCCGATGAAGTTGGCCTTCTGTTTGGCCATCTGGGCGAAGAACGTTTTGTAGTCCTGCGGGTTCCAGGTCGTCGGGCTGTTGAGGAAGTTGAACCACGGCAGGTTGCCGCGGATGGCCAGCGCGGGGCGGCAGCGTGCCTCGACGAGCGCGGGGGCGAAGTCGGGGTCCGGCCTCGGGAGCGAGTCGCCGCCGAGGTAGAAGCCCACGCCCCAGCTTTCGATCAGGTGATAGGCGGCCCAGAGGGTCGCGTGGTCGGCCGCCCCGTGGACGATCTGGCTCGAGCCTTCCGCGTACAAGGCGAAGTTCTGTGAGGCGTCCGCCCCGCCCTCGGGAAGCCGATCGCCCGGGCCTGTTCGCAGTACGATGCAGGGGTGGTCCGCGGCGGGCTCCGGCGCGAGAGGGGGCCAGGCCCCCGTAAGCCGGAAGGCGTAGCCGCGAATCTCGTCCGCCGCCAGCCTGCACATCGCCGGTGCGTCGGCAGGCACGACGACCGTCACATCGGCCAGTCGGTAGGTTCCGGCAAACAGCGGGGCCGCCGTTACGGGAATCACAGCGATTGACTTCCACATTCGTTTCATCGGGCTTTCCTCCATTGCGCGTTCGGAACCCGTTGTCCGCCGCGTGTCCTTCATCTCGCGCCTCCGCGAACGCACAGCAGGGTTTCCGATCGGCGGTCACGCTATCCGCCCGTGAATCGTTGCACAAGGGGCGGCCGTTCCGGGAAGGACCGCGCGGCCGCGCGCTCCTGCGAGATTTCGCACGGGCACATGACGCGGGCGGTGCGTGTGGCATCCCGATGGCATGTCTTGCGTTCGGCGTCGAGCCGCGCGCCGGCGCCGATACGGGTGCGCCTTCTTTCGCAGTGACGGATGCGCATCCGGGAGACTGTGAAAACGCTCACGTGGTCGTTGCGGATTTCGCCGCGCCACGTGTGAAAGCGATCACATGAAAAAGGCCGCAAATCTCGCCGGATTCGTGGCATTTGCCTTGACTTGGCCGGCGGGGACGTTTACCATCGTGCAATCGAACCTGTCGGAGTCAAGCCGGTGAACATCCGCGAGTGTCTCGTCTCGGATCGCGTCAGCCACCTGGATCAGTCCGCTCTCCTGAGGGTGCCGCCCGATGCGACGGTGCGCGAGGCGATCGCGCTGATGCGGAAGCATCGTTCGGGTTGTGTGCTCGTGTGCGAGGGCAGACGTCTTCGGGGCATCTTCACGGAACGAGACGTGTTGATCCGCGTCTTTGCCCGCGGCGTTGATCTCGATGCACCGCTGAGCGGCCTCATGACGGCGCAGCCGGTGACGGTTCGTCCGACCGATACCGTCGCGCAGGTGATTCGGCACATGCTGGAGGGCGGCTACCGGCACCTGCCGATTGTGGATGAGGAGGGCGCCCCGGTCGGCGTGGTCTCGGGCCGGGGGCTGATCCACTATCTCGTCGGGTACTTCCCGACGGCGGTGTACAACCTGCCGCCGGTTCCCGCGCAGGCAGAGCCGAGCCGCGAGGGTGCATGACGCGTTTGCGGTTCGGCGTCCGACGACGAGGAGGCAACAGGTGACGGCCGTTTCCCAGAGCATTCCGGTACGGAACAAGACGTTCCAGCAGGTGCGGTCGGCGGTCGTGCGGTTCGCCGGCGACTCCGGCGACGGGATGCAACTGGCCGGGATGCAGTTTTCCAACGCCTCTGCGATCTTCGGGAACGACGTGAGCACGTTCCCCGACTATCCCGCGGAGATCCGGGCCCCGGCGGGCACGCTTGCCGGGGTCAGCGGTTTTCAGATCAACTTCTCCTCGTTCGACATCCACACGCCGGGCGATCGCGTGCAGACCCTCGTCGCGATGAATCCCGCCGCGCTCAAGGTGAATCTCCCCGATCTCGAGCCCGGCGGCATGCTTATCGTCGACGAGGACGCCTTCGACAAGACCAGCCTCGCGAAGGCCGGTTACGAGTCCGATCCCCTCGAGGACGGCTCGCTTCAGTCGTACCGGCTGTTTCGCGTGCCGATCGACCGGCTCAACCGGGAGGCCGTCAAGGACCTCGGGCTGAGTTCCAAGGCGACCGACCGCTCGCGTAACTTCTTTGCACTCGGGCTTGTGTACTGGTTGTACGATCGGCCGCTCGAACCGACGCTTCGCTGGATCCGCGAGAAGTTCGGCAAGAACCCCGAGGTGGTCGAGGCGAACACGCGCAGTCTCCGCAGCGGTTACGACTTCGGAGACAACACGGAGATCTTTCCGAACCGCTACGTCGTGCCGCGCGCCCCCGTACGGCCCGGGCGTTATCGTGCCATTACCGGCAATCAGGCGACCGCTCTCGGTCTGGTCGCCGCCGCCGAACGGGCCGGCAAGACCCTCTTCTACGGCAGCTACCCGATTACTCCCGCCAGCGACATCCTGCACGAATTGTCCCGATACAAGAACTTCGGGGTCAAGACATTCCAGGCCGAGGATGAGATTGCGGCCATGGCCTCGACGATCGGCGCGGCCTTCGCCGGCGCGTTGGCCGTCACCGGCACGAGCGGCCCCGGCCTGTCTCTGAAGACGGAGGGTCTCGGTCTGGCGGTCATGCTTGAGCTGCCCCTTGTCGTCATCGATGTTCAGCGGGGCGGACCGAGCACGGGTTTGCCGACCAAGACGGAGCAGTCCGATCTGAACATGGCGCTCTACGGCCGGCACGGCGAATGTCCGTTGCCGGTCCTCGCGGCGGCGACCCCGGGCGACTGCTTCTGGATGGCGCTCGAGGCGTTTCGGATCGCGGTGCGCTACATGACGCCCGTGCTTCTTCTGACGGACGGGTACCTCGCGAACGGAGCCGAGCCGTGGAAGGTGCCCGCGGTCGACGAGTTGCCGCGCATCGACGTGGTACACCACGCGGACCCGGCGACCTTTGCGCCCTACGCGCGGGATGAGCGGCTGGTGCGGCCGTGGGTGCTGCCCGGCACGCCGGGGCTTGAGCATCGCATCGGCGGACTGGAGAAGCAGCATATCCGGGGCGGCGTGAGTTATGATCCGGATAACCACGAACGGATGGTGCGTCTGCGGGCCGAGAAGATCGCCGGCATTGCCGACGACATCCCGCCGGCCCGGGTGGATGGGCCGGAGTCGGGCGAGCTCCTCGTTCTGAGCTGGGGGGGGACGTACGGCGCGGTCCGGACCGCCTGCGAGGGGGCACGCGAGGCCGGGCGGAGCGTCTCGCATCTGCACTTGCGATATCTTAATCCGCTGCCGCGCAATATGAGCCAGGTCCTCGCGAAGTTCCGCCGGTTTCTCGTATGCGAGCTGAACCTGGGACAATTGCGGAACTATCTTGCTGCGACCCTGGCGATATCCCCGGAGCGGTTCAATCGTGTGCGGGGCAAGCCCTTCGCCATCCATGAAATCCGCGAGGCGATCGAACAGATGTTCCGGAAGGAGAACCCGTAATGGCGACCCCCGCCGCGCCGACTCCGTTGACCCCGAAGGACTTTGCCAGCGAGCAGGATCCCCGCTGGTGTCCGGGGTGCGGCGACTACTCCATCCTCGCGCAGGTCCGGAAGGTTCTGCCCACGCTCGGAATCCCGCGCGAGAAGTTCGTGTTCGTTTCCGGGATCGGCTGTTCGAGCCGCTTTCCGTACTATCTCAACACGTACGGCATCCACGGCATCCACGGGCGCGCTCTGCCGATTGCCACGGGCGTGAAATGTACGCGGCCGGATCTGTCCGTCTGGGTGATCACGGGCGACGGCGACTGTCTCAGCATCGGCGGGAACCACTTCATCCACGCCGTCCGTCGCAACATCGATGTGAAGGTTCTCCTTTTCAACAACCGTATCTACGGTCTGACGAAGGGGCAGTATTCGCCCACGTCCGAGCTGGGCAAGAAGACCAAGTCAAGTCCGTACGGCGTGATCGACAATCCGATCGGGGCGATTTCGCTTGCGCTGGGGGCGGAGGCGTCCTTCGTGGCCAGAAGCGTCGATGTGGATGTGAAGCACCTGACTTATGTGTTGGAGCGGGCGGCGGCGCACCGCGGCACGGCCTTTGTCGAAATCTACCAGGACTGCAACGTATTCAACCATCTCGCGTTCGAGTACGCGACGAATCGCGAGAGCAAGCTGGACAGCGTCATCTATCTCGAACACGGCAAGCCCCTGATCTTCGGGAAGAACCGCGATAAGGGCATCCGGCTTCGCGGAATGACGCTCGAGGTGGTTACGCTGGGCAATGGCGTCCGGGAGCAGGACCTCCTCGTTCACGACGAGAGCGCCGCTGAGCCCGCCCTGGCGTTCGCCCTGAGCCGTATGCGCTACCCGCAGTTTCCCGAACCGCTCGGCGTGTTCCGCTGCGTGCCGCGGCCGAGCTACGATGCGCTGATGCAGGAACAGGTTGACGCCGTCATCCGGCAGCAGGGCAGGGGCGATCTTGCCCGGCTTCTTGACGGCGGGGAGACGTGGACGGTCGAGTAGGCCCATGTGGAGTGGAAGGAACCGCGCCGCGACGGCGCAACGAAGGGAAACGGATCTCGCGGGGCGCGGCCGCGGCTGCCGGCCCTGACGGATGGTGTCATCATGCGGTGTCCCCAGTGCAGTCACGAAAACATTCCCGGCGAGGATGTCTGCGTCCAGTGCGGGCACGACCTCGAAGATCTCGATCTGCCGGTCGCGTGTACGGACCTCGAGCGAACCGTTATGGAGGATCCGCTCGGTAATGTGGAGCCCGACCCGCCGTTGATGGTGGCCCCCGACACTTCCCTCGGCGAAGTGGTCGAACTCCTCGCCCGGCGCCGCGTGGGCGCGGCGATGGTCGGGCATGAAGGAGCGGTGCTGGGCATCTTCACCGAGCGCGATGTGCTGATGAAAGTGGGGGATCGGTATGCCGAACTGCGCGGCGAGCCCGTTCGCCGCTTCATGACCCCGAACCCGGTGACGCTCGGCGCGGATGCCTCGATTGCCTACGCCCTCAACCGGATGGACGTCGGCCGATGCCGGCATGTGCCGGTGCTCAAGGACGGCGAGCCTGTCGGAACGGTCTCGTTCCGCCGGGTGCTGCGGTATCTTGCGCGGAAGTTCCCCGACCTGCTGGCGCCGTGAGTCCGCGGTTCGTCGGTCGGTCGGTTCTCCGGCTTTGCGCTCTCGCCACAGGTTCCGTTGACGCGGCCCGGTCGCGAATCTAAACTCCCTGCCGGGTTGTCGATGCGGTATTCGAGGCACACGGTCCGGTGGGGGGTGTTGGCAAGCGTGTTGTCCCTGGGCGGCTGTACGCCGGGTCCGGGCAGCGCCTGGTTTGTCGGCCCGCGGCCGACGTCCGCCCCGGCGACCGTAACGCGGCCGGTAATCGCCAGCGTTTTTCCCGCGGCCGCCGGGGAACTCGCCGGCTCGTCGGGGCCGCGCCCGATACTGCTGCAGGTCCGTTTTGATGTCCTGCGGGCGTGCGTGCCGGTCGGGGAGGTCAGCAGGTCGGGCAAGATCTGGAACCATGTGGATGAGGATGTCGTGCCGGCGGATTGGGCGGCCCACCTGCGCCGTAACGGCATCCGTGTCGGCCGGGGCACCTCAAGCTCCTGGGCTCCGATTCGCGCGATTCTGGAGGCGGCGCGCGGCACTCGCTGCCAGCCGGAAAGCCTCATCACGCGGGGGAGCGGTCCGCTGATCCTCCAGATCAGCGCGCGGCCGCGGGATCAGACGCTTTTTCTGTATCGACCGGACGGCGGCCTTGTCGGCGCGACGTTCGCCGCGAGTACGAACGTCATCCGGATCGAGTACGGCGTACCGCCGACGGAGCTGGACTCCGTAGCCCTGTCGATTACGCCCGAGGTCCGCCAGCAGGATATTGACGCGGGATGGCGGGTGACGCCGCACGGCGTCATCCGGAATCCGACGGAGGCGGCCCGCGCGTTGCGTGAACTGGCGTTTGACGCGATCGTGCCTCCCGACCACTTCATCCTCATCGGGCCGAGTCCCCAGGTGGACAGGCAGTTGCTCGCCGGCCGTGCCTTGCTGGTCGATACGATCAACGGGCAGGAGTTCGAGTCGCTCTTCTTCATTACGCCCCGGGTGTTTCGCGCGGGAACGCCGCCGGCGGCGACGCAACCGGCAGGGGGGTGAACCCGTGGCGAGGGTCAGCGGGAACACGTCGCTGGTTGACGGGCGGCGATACGTTGGGGAGGCGACGGGAGGGGCGGCGGCTGCAGGGGCGGGCGGCGCACGATATCTCCACATGCCGCCGCGTGTTTGCCGGGCGATCCGTGGCGTCGTTCGCTTTCGCCGGTGCCGACATGGCTGATGATTCACTCTGTCGCCTGCTCTGCCGGCACGTCGGCCTGCCCCTGGTGGCGACGGATACGGAGTTCCGCATTCGCATCTGGAATCCTGCCGCGGAGCGACTCTTCGACCTCCCGGCCGACCGGGTGATCGGAACGCCGCTCCTCAATGTTCTGCCGGAAGAGTATCAGTCGCTGGCCCTTCGTCTCTTTCACCGGACGCTGCTGCATGCCGAGGAGAGCGAGTTCGAGATTCCCTACCGGCATGTCCGGGGTGAACAGCGGTTCCTGGCGGTGACGCTTTCGCCGCTCTTCGACGACGCGGGCGCCCGGATCGGTATCTGTGCCGGTGTGCGCGACATCACGCGGCGCGTCCTGGCGGAGAAGGAGATCGCGGCCGGCCAGACGATGACGGCCCTGGGCACGTTGTGCGGCGGCGTGGCACACCACTTCAACAACCTGCTCGGCGGCATCGGCACGTCGGTCGATTTCGCCCTTACCACCTCCGACGCCGCTGCCACGCGGCGGGCGTTGAGGCTCACGGCCGATTCCGTCGCCCGGGCGGCCAAGATCACCCGGAGCCTCCTGACGTTCGCCAGGAGCCAGCCGGAGGACGACGAGCGGATGGAACTCGCCCGCATCGTGCGGCAATGGGTGCAGGAGCTGCGCCCGACGCTCGCCGACCGGCGGATACACCTCGTGTTCGACGAGAAGCCGATCCCGGTATTGGATGTTCCGCACAAACATGTGCGAACGATGCTGGAGGAGCTGACTGCCAACGCGGTCGAGGCCATGCCGGATGGCGGCGAGCTGTGGATCCGGCTGTTTCCGCGCGACGGGGAGATCTATCTGGTCTTCGAGGACACGGGAGTCGGTATCGCGCCGGAACATCTCGCCCACATCTTCGATCCCTTCTTCACCACGAAGGGCGAGCTGGGCGGCGGCCCCGGCGGCCACGTCGGCCTGGGGCTGGCGGTGGTGCATGGCGTGGTCCGCGAGCTTGGGGGCATCGTCAGGACCCAATCTCAGCCCGGCCGTGGCACAAGTCTGGAGATTCGTGTGCCGTTTCCCGCTTCGCTCCGAGAGTAGCGAAGCGGGGCACCGCGCGTGGCGCGGCCGGCGCGTGGCGGCTCCCGAAAAGGAAGAGGCACGCGGCGGAGTGGCTCCCTCAGGCCTCGGGCGTCGTCACTCCCCCGGGTCGAGCACGGCCATGAAGGCCTCCTGCGGGATGGCGACCTGGCCGACCTGCTTCATCCGCTTCTTACCCTCTTTCTGTTTCTCCAGGAGCTTTCGCTTGCGGGTGACGTCGCCGCCGTAGCATTTGGCCGTCACGTTCTTGCGCATGGCCTTGATCGTCTCGCGGGCGATCACCTTGTTGCCGATTGCCGCCTGGAGCGGGATTTCGAAGAGGTGGCGGCTGATCTCTTCCTTGAGCCGACGGATCAGGCGGCGGCCGCGGACCTCGGCCTTGTCGCGGTGAACGATGATCGAGAGTGCGTCCACCAACTCACCGTTCACCAGGACGTCGAGCTTGACGAGGTCGTCCGCGCGGAATCCGGTGATGTCGTAGTCCATCGTGCCGTAGCCGTGGGTGACGCTCTTGAGCCGGTCGTAGAAGTCGTAGATCGTTTCGACGAGGGGCAGGTCGTACGTGAGCATCACGCGGGTCGGCGAGAGGTACTCCGTGCGTTTGTAGATGCCGCGGCGGTCCTGTGCGAGCTGCATCACGGCGCCGATACAGTCGGCCGGCACGACGAGGTTGCACGCGATGACGGGCTCGCGGATCTCGGCGATCTTCGTCCGCTCGGGCAACTCGCTCGGCGAGTCGATGCGGATGACCCGCCCGTCCGTCTGAAGCACCTCGAACGTGACCGTCGGGGCGGTCTGGACGAGATTTCGTTTGGCACCGTCTCGCGTCTCGGTTTGCTGACGCCACTCTCCGTGCTGCGAAACGGTTCGGCCCCATCCACGCAAGTTCCTGATGCGCGGTGACTTGGCGTCATCGAGCGGAAAAAGAAAATGAGGGGTTGACGGACCGATAATGGAGCGTATATTGGAGCTTGGAATAGTGTTCGAAGAGTGTTCAGCGCGGGCGACGGCGGGGCGGGCTCGGGACCGTGGGTCGCTCCGGCGCCGCCTCCTTTCGCCTCGTTTCGCCTCGTTTCGCGCGCTCGTAGCGGGGCGCACACCGGTAATAAGCGGCGCGACAAGGAGAATGCCATGCGGCTCATGTGGCGACTGGGTCTGTTGGCGGTGCTGGCACTTCCGAGAGCGAGTTCGGCGCAACAAGAGGATCGTGATGTCGCGCCGAATCTGCCCCCCGACAAGCGCGCGCGTTTCCTGGATCTCTCGGGAAAGAAGCTGCACGAGATGAAAGGCCACGTCGACCTCGCTGAGTATATGGATCTGAGGCGAGAAGCGTTTGCCGGTAAGCTTCCCCCCGCAGAGGCAAACATCGTACACTACATGCGCATGGGGCTGCAGGCGCGATACGCGTTGAACGCTCGGAGCTTCGACCTGCGCTCGGCAAACTGCGTCACCTGGACGGAGCGGACGTTGGCTCTGGGCCTCACTGACAACTGGGCAGACGCTCGCAAGTTACAGAACCGGTTGCGCTACCGAGACGGCAAGGTCGGAGACCCCGCCGCGAAGAATCACCGTACCCTTGAGGACTGGGTCGCCAACAACACGTGGCTTTGGCAGGAGGTAACCGAGCAACTCGGCGTGCCCACCGCCGAGATGCGCTGGGCCACGAAATCCGGGGACGTTGTGGTAAGGCACACGGCTCAATACGTACCCAAGGAACAGTTCGCCAGCGCGGAAGCGTCTCTTAAGTCAGGCGACGTGATACTGTTCGTCGGAGAAGGCAGCACCCGCACGGGCCGCGCTGTAGGTGTCGGCCACATGGGCCTCATAAGCGTGTCGCCGGGCAAGGGAGCGTTCGCGTACTCCTGCGCGCCGGGCGCCGGGGGGGGCAAGGCGGATACGCACCACCTCTCCACACTCGTGGCGGACTTGAAGGACGACAGGGGCCTTTTAGGCTTCAAGTTCCTCCGCGTCCGTCCGAACGCTGGGGCGCTCGTTGCTGGCGAGCTCGGCAAAATGACGATACCCGCGGCCAGCCCCGCCGAGATCGACGCGGAGTTGGCGCTCAAATACGACGAACTCATCACCGTCGACGGAAAGACGTACGCCAAGAAGACGCTCCGTCCCGGCGATACGCTCTGGTCTTTGTTCGGCCCCCGGTGGCGGGAGATTATGAGGCTGCCCATGAACGGAGAACTCAGAAGGAACGCCACGTGGGTCGATGGGCGCCTGAAATCAGTGAGCGCCGACACAGTTGTTTACTTTCCCTGGATCGAAGATCAGTAGAGGCAGCGGATAAGGCTTTCCACCATGTGTGGAAGCGCAGAGTGAGGAGCAACCAATGAGACTCGGGTGGTTGACCGGCGTCACGGCTTCGCTCGTCGGTATCGTCCTCCTCGTCGCTGATAGCGCACGCCAGCGCATTCCCGGGCGCCTGGAGTCCGAGACGGCGAGGGGAGGCGACTGCCAGAAACTACAAAACTTCTCTTGCCCGGCCTTCGGCAAGCTTTATGGCGGCAAGTCTTGTGATGAGAAGTGCGACGTGTCATGCTCGGGCAAGCCTTGCACGCCGAATGAGGACTCCGGGGGCTGCGCCGGCGCAGACTGTGGCAAGTGTCTCGACTCCCTTCTCCCGAACCACCCCGTCGCTGTTGAGACAGGCGAGTCGGGCAACACGCAGTTCGCCTACATCGTTCGAAAGTGCTCGCCGTCAAACGCAGCTTGCGAATCGACCCGCTGCTGCGCCAGGGCGGCTGACAATCCCGACGCCTGCGCGGACTGCCCGACGTCTTCGTGCTCGTGCTCGTGCGATTGCATCAATCCCTTCGACTGCGACGATCGCCCCATTTCCCCGTGCGGAACGTGCACGGGGATCTTCAGCGACTACTATGCAACAGGAGACTCCTGCACGGGCTAGGAGTGTGGCGCGGCGAGAGAGGCGGCATACCAAGCAGCAGCATTCGAGAGCCCCAGAGGCGACAAAGGACGAGACCCATGTTTCCAATGGCAACCTTCATGCTGGCGTTGGTGGCGGCTGACGTGCCATCACCGGGGCAGTTGCTTGCGGCGCTCGAATCGAACTACAGCGCCGTAACGAGCGTCGCCGCAACGGTCCACGTGGAGAATCTCCAGCCCACCGGAGCCATGCGGACCTTCACGGTGAATTGGTACGTTAAGGGCGATAAGGTCAAGTTCACCGGGACGTGCAGCAGCGGGGCGGCAAACTCGGTAGAATTCGCTTTCAACGGCTTCCACTCGAAGGAGATCATCGGCGAGGCCGTGGGGAGGATCTCCACGAGGGACAGGTCGAGCCTGCAGCCGATGTACATCTACTCGGACCCGCTCTTCCTGCCCTACAAGGCCGTTACCGGGGGCGTCCGCCACGCCTCGTTCCGCCCGGCGTTCGATGCCGGCGCCGTGAATATGACCGTTAACGGCGAGGAGCAGGTGGGGCCATATTCGTGCGTCGTCCTAGAGGCAACGTCCAAGCGAAGCGGGCGAACCTTCGCTAAGTGGTGGCTCGACCCCGGCGTCGATTACCAGCCGCGGAAGATTTGGACCGAGGACTTGCGAAACACCGTCCAAGACATCGAGTACATAAGGATCGCGTCCGTGTGGATGCCGGTCTCGGGAAGGGTAGTATACGCGCCGAATCCGCAGACGGGTGTGGCCTCCTATTGGGCGGTCACGATAGATCCAGCGTCGCTGCAAGTAAACGGCGACATCGACGAGTCGGTGTTCGACGTGACCTTTCCGCCGGATATGAAGGTCTACGACGAGATTGCAGGCCAGTGGGGCGTGGTAGCAACGAGCTACGACGACTTTCTCGCGCGAGAGGCGTTGGCGCTACGGAAGACACTGGACAAGGATCCGCACATCACGCGCTTCTGTGCGAACGACATTGCGCGCCCCCGATCTACCTGGAGGAGCTCCGTTGGGGCGATGCTTATCTGCCTGGTCCTCGGCTTCTCGGGCTTTCGGTTGCTGGCCGGCAGGCCACGGCGAGGGGGAAACCCGTGACAGTAACGGGGCTGTTGTTGATCGCTGCGTCGGCCGGCATGAGGGCGACGAATGGGACCACGAGCATTTCGGCCTGCCCGGCGTCGCTTTGTGGCCCGAAGGCGCTCTATACGTGTGCCAGTCTTTCCGGGATAAGCGTATCCATCACGGACCTCGCAGGACGGTGTAAGACGGCCAAGGACGGATCGACGGCCATAGACGACCTCGAGAGGGCCGCGAGGGAGATTGGATTCGATCAGGCCACACTGGTGAAGACCAGCCCCCGGGAGCTTAAGAACGCCAAGGGCCTTTCGATCATCTTCGACAAGAAGAACAGCCATTTCCTGGTGGCCCTCGGCACCGTCAATGGAAAGGTGCTGGTGCAAGATCCCAACGCCTTCGAGGAGAGATTCTCCGGCCTGCGGGCCGTCGACGACGCTTGGTTCAGCGACTGGGACGGATACGCGATACAGCTCGGCCGGACCGCGCGGGGCTGGCAGCGGGCCGACGTTCTGCGGGTATGCGTGCCGGGGCTCGCTGGGTTGGCGCTCGGCGCGGCCGGCGCGTGGCGGCTCCCGAAAAGGAAGAGGCACGCGGCGGAGTGGCTCCCTCAGGCCTCGGGCGTCGTCACTCCCCCGGGTCGAGCACGGCCATGAAGGCCTCCTGCGGGATGGCGACCTGGCCGACCTGCTTCATCCGCTTCTTACCCTCTTTCTGTTTCTCCAGGAGCTTTCGCTTGCGGGTGACGTCGCCGCCGTAGCATTTGGCCGTCACGTTCTTGCGCATGGCCTTGATCGTCTCGCGGGCGATCACCTTGTTGCCGATTGCCGCCTGGAGCGGGATTTCGAAGAGGTGGCGGCTGATCTCTTCCTTGAGCCGACGGATCAGGCGGCGGCCGCGGACCTCGGCCTTGTCGCGGTGAACGATGATCGAGAGTGCGTCCACCAACTCACCGTTCACCAGGACGTCGAGCTTGACGAGGTCGTCCGCGCGGAATCCGGTGATGTCGTAGTCCATCGTGCCGTAGCCGTGGGTGACGCTCTTGAGCCGGTCGTAGAAGTCGTAGATCGTTTCGACGAGGGGCAGGTCGTACGTGAGCATCACGCGGGTCGGCGAGAGGTACTCCGTGCGTTTGTAGATGCCGCGGCGGTCCTGTGCGAGCTGCATCACGGCGCCGATACAGTCGGCCGGCACGACGAGGTTGCACGCGATGACGGGCTCGCGGATCTCGGCGATCTTCGTCCGCTCGGGCAACTCGCTCGGCGAGTCGATGCGGATGACCCGCCCGTCCGTCTGAAGCACCTCGAACGTGACCGTCGGCGCGGTCTGGACGACGTTCACGTCGCTCTCGCGCTCCAGCCTCTCCTGGATGATCTTCATGTGCAGCAGGCCGAGGAAGCCGCAGCGGAAGCCGAACCCCAGCGCATCGCTGTGCACGGGTTCGAACGTGAACGAACTGTCGTTGAGCCAGAGCTTCTCCAGGGCCTCTCGCAACATCGGGCTCTCCGTGCCCGGCCCCGGGTAGAAATCGCAGAAGACCATCTGCTGCGGCGGGTGGTAGCCCGGCAGCGCCCTGGCGGCGGGGCGCGAGTTGAGCGTGATCGTGTCGCCGATGTTCACTTCGCGAATCGACTTGATGCCGGCGATGACATAGCCGACCTCGCCGGCGCTCAGGGCCTCGCACGCCGTCGGGTGCGGGCGATACTTGCCGACCTCGGCGACCTGATGGGATCGCCCCACCGCCATCAGGTCGATCTTGTCGCCCGGCGAGACGCGGCCGTCCACGAGCCGCACGTGGCAGATCACCCCGCGGTGCGGGTCGGGCTTGGCGTCGTAGATCAGGGCCCGCAGCGGGGCGGCCTCGTCGCCGCCGGGCGCGGGGATCCGCTCGATGACCGCCCGGAGCAGGTCGTCGATGCCGGCGCCCGTCTTGGCCGAGGTGAAGATCGCCTCGTCGGCCGGCAGGCCCAGGACGTGCTCGATTTCCAGCGCGACGTCCTCCGGCCGCGCGGCGGGCAGGTCGATCTTGTTTACGACGGGGATGATCTCCAGCCCCGCCTCGATCGCCATGTAGGCGTTCGCGACGGTCTGCGCCTGCACGCCCTGCGAGGCGTCCACGAGCAGCAGCACGCCCTCACACGCCGCCAGCGCCCGCGAGACCTCGTAGTGAAAGTCCACGTGGCCCGGCGTGTCGATCAGGTTGAGCATGTACCGCTGCCCGGCAAGCTCGTATTCGACGGTCGCGCGGTTGGCCTTGATCGTGATGCCCATCTCGCGTTCCAGGTCCATGTCGTCCAGGAACTGGTCGCGGAACTCGCGTTCGCTCACGGCCCCCGTGCGCAGCAGCAGGCGGTCGGCGAGCGTGCTCTTGCCGTGGTCGATGTGGGCGATGATGCTGAAGTTGCGGATAAACTGTCGTTCAATCATTCAAGCCGCCGGTCTTCCGGATTCTTCGGGGCAGGCCCTGGGGGTATTATACGGCAAGACGGCGGGACCATGAAGTGCCTCATCGCCGAGCGGTTCCGGTCGGGGTTTCGCGCCGCCAGGGCGCCGGGCCTGCGTGTCGTGTCGTACGGCGCGGGCGGGCCTTCAGGGCCCGGCGGGTTCCGCCAGTTCCAGGTCGGGGGTCGGCTCGGGCAATTGCTGTTGGCTGCGGATCTCCATGCCTTGCACGATGTGCAGCAGAACCGGCCCGAGCACGACGAACCACCAGAAACACTCGGCATAGATCCGTTTGATCGTGATTCCGCCGACGAGGTACACGGCGAGCGCGACTTTCAGGGCGAATGCGTAGAGCTCCATGTCGTGTTCGCCGATGGACCGCGCGATGCGGGCGGCCCGGCCCATCGACCGCCAGGTGTTCAGCAGGATGATCGCGAAAACGAGCAGCCCCTGGACGCCGAGTTCGGTGTAGCAACTGATGTACGTATTGTGGGTGTCGCGGGCCTGGCCCTCGGCGACGTACGCCTGCACGGCCGTGTCGAAGTTGCCGATACCGACCCCGAGCGGGTGGTCGCGGAACATGCGGAGCGACGCGCGCCACACGATGATTCGCCCGGCGGTCGACGCCTCCTGCTCGCCTTCCTCGATGGTGTGCATTCTCTGCCAGAAGCCGGGGTCGGCCAGCGACACGAACCCGATGACGCCGAGGACCGCCGCGCCGAGCAGCGGCAGCCGGTACTTGCGAGGCGAATACACCATGGCCACGACGAACCCGGCCGCCAGCGACAGGAACGCGCTGCGCGAGCGGGTCATGACGATCGTGTTCATCATGAGGACGACCGTGGCTACGATGAGGCCGCGCTGCCAGATCCTGCGGTAGCGGATCAGAAGCGCCGCCGCGATCGGCAACGTCGCCGCCAGATGGATCCCGAAGTCGTTTGCCCCCGCGAAATCGCTGGACCCAAGCCCCGTGAGTCTGCCCTGCGCGAAGAAGCTCGGCGGGGCCGTGAAGCCCTGCCAGGCCACGTACAGTCCGCCCAGCAGAAGACACCAGAACACGGCGTGGATGGCCGGAGGGGTCGTGACGACCCAGCGGAACATCAGCAGGAAGACGAACAGCTTCGTCATCTTGTCGATGAGCATCCAACTGTCGTCGGTGGGCGGCCGTCCGATCGCGAGCGAGCCCCACATGATTGCGAGGAAAACGGCCAGAAGCGCCTCGAACGAGCCCAGGCGGGGACGGTACCGGGCCAGACGCGGCCAGTTCAACACAACTCCCACCGCGAGAAACCACGCCGACAGGAGGGAGTATCGCTTGAACGGGATTCCCGCCGTCCACCATTGCGACGCCGGGTCGATCAGGTACACGCCCATGTAGCCGATCACGCCGACGAGCGGCCAGCGCAGCGCGCCGAGGCAGCCCGCGACAAGGGCGAGGAGGAAAAGGGCGGTCTTGATCGACACAGTGCGTTTCCCTGGACCCGTTCGCTATGTCAAACGATCCCGCGGCGCCTGTCAATGTCAAAGGCGCGCCCGGCCGGGAATGGCGTGGGTGAATTGCCTGCCGGCATCAGGTGGTGGCGCCCCGGCCCCGATGCAGATTATGCAGCTCGGTCGAGCTTGTGGCGTCGGGTCAGCCGGCGGTCAGAGGCGCCCGTCGCTCTTCAACGAAACGAAACTTTCGTAGAATCGTGAGGCATGGTCCGCAAACACCTGATGGAGGCGGTCGAAACCTCTCAGTATCGCGGTACGCTCCGACGAGCCCGCGAACCAGTTTGCCAGCATCTCCCGCGTCACCTCGATGTGAAACTGAAGTCCGCAGGCGCTTCCGCATCGGAATGCCTGGTGGGGACATGTCGTCGAGGTCGCCAGCAAGGTTCCTTCGGCAGGGACCTCGAACATGTCCTCGTGCCATTGAAAGACCGGCATCACGCGGGGCTGTCCGTGGAATAGCGGGTCCGTGACCCCTGCGTCGGTGAGCGTCACCTCGCTCCAGCCCACCTCCTTCTGCGGTGCCCGGACCACGCGGGCCCCGCACGCCTTGGCGATCATCTGCGCGCCCAGGCAGATCCCCAGCGTCGGCACATCTGCGCGGATTGCCTCGCGGAGAAACTCCGTCTCGTCCCGAAGGAAGGGGTACCGCGCCTCTTCGTACACATTCATCGGCCCGCCCATGGATACCAGCGCGTCAAACTCGCGCGGGTCCGGCGGCAATCGGTCGCCGGCATGAAGCCGCGCGGTCTGCACCGTAGCGCCGGCGCCGATCAGAAACTCGCCCAGCGTCCCCGGCCCCTCCGACTCGGCATGCATGATCACGAGCACGTTCATCGGATAACCGCCTGCAGAGATTCCGCCCGCCTCCTGTACCTCCAACGATCGGCGATCCGCAATCGTCGGGCACCGTTGTCCACCGATACCTTCGCGACCCGCGGACATTCCGAAGGCGGGCGAGACGTCCGCTCCAGGTTGGGCTGCGGCCGAAGGCTGCGCTACGGGCCGATCGCCACGTTGCCGGTCTCGCCCGTGCGGATCTGGATGCAGTCGTCCATGGGTAATACGAAGATCTTGCCGTCGCCGGTGGCGCCCGTCTCGCCGGTGCGGGCGGCCCGCACGATCGCTTCGACGGCCGGCTCCACGAAGGCGTCGTTGACGGCAATCTCCAGCTTGAGCTTCGGCAGCAGACGAACCACGTGTTGCTGCGCCCGGTAGACCTCGGTGAAGCCCCGCTGCCGCCCGCAGCCGCGCACGTCGCTGACCGTCATCAGATAGACGTCGCTATCCGCGAGAGCCTGCTGAACCGCCTCCAGCTTCTCGGTCCGAATGATTGCGATAATCAGTTTCATGGTGAAGTCGTTGATCCGTTGCCCCGTTGTTCCGTTGATCCGCCGGCCCGCTGATCCGTCAGCCGGTGGGCGTTTCCGCGTCGGCCATCATGCCGGCGCCAGCACGCTTCCGAACATGACCGGCGAATCCGGCAGATCCTCGTTCTCGATCACCGCCTTGGCCATCGGCGAGACGGCCTTGAAGAGCCGTTCCAGGCTCCTGCGGATTTCTTCCCGGTCACCGCCACGGAAGCGGAACCTTGCTCCCCGCAGTACGGCGAATTGCGAGTAGACCAGTTTGAACTCCGGGCTTGGCGGGGCGCCGTGGTCCTGGCACAGGTTTCTCCAGTGGTCGGAGATCCTCGCGGGTTCGACGTTCTCCATGGCCACCGTAAACCGGTCGCCCAGCACCGGCGGCGCCGACGCCGATCGCGGCTCCCGAATCCGCAGAAACGCCAGCGATTCGCCGAGACCCAGCTCATAGGCACGCTCGCTGTGTTGCGACAGGTCCATGCCCACGATCTCTTCTTCCTGGTTGGCCCGCAGTTTGCAGACGGCGTTCACGGCCACCAGCAGCACGAGCGTGCCAAGTCCGCAGAAGACGTATGTGGCGACGACGGCGACCAGTTGTTTGCCCAACAGGGCCGGGTGCCCGTACAGCAGGCCGCCCGTCAGGTTGGTGACGGTCAGAGCGGGTATGGCCGAGTTCACGGCGGCCGTTGCGAACACGCCGGTCAGCAGGGCACCGATCGTCCCGCCGACCATGTGCACGCCCACCACGTCGAGGGCGTCGTCGTAGCCGAACCTCGGCTTGACCAGCGAGCACGCGGAGTAGCAGATGACGCCGGCGACGACGCCGATGATCATGGAAGCCAGAGGCGTCACGAATCCCGCCGCCGGCGTGATGCCCACGAGACCGGCCACCGCACCCGACGCTGCTCCGAGCAGCGTAGGTCGGCCTGCGCGCCGCCACTCGGCGAAGAGCCAGCCCAGAGCGGCGGCCGCCGCCGCGGTGTTCGTATTCACAAACGCGGTGGAAGCCAGTTCGTTCGACCCGAGCGCGCTGCCCGCGTTGAACCCGAACCAGCCGACCCAGAGCAGCGAGGCCCCGATCACCGTGAAGGGCAGGTTGTGCGGCGGCATCGGCTCGTGCCCGTGGCCGAATCGCTTACCGAGATACAGCGCGGTTACGAGGGCCGAGACCCCGCTGGAGATGTGCACGACCGTTCCGCCCGCAAAGTCGAGTGCGCCGACCCTGGTCGCGATCCACCCGCCGCCCCAGACCCAGTGGCACAACGGCGCGTAGATCAACGTGGACCAGAGCAGCATGAAGAGCGCGAACGCGGGAAAGCGCATCCGCTCGGCGAATGTGCCCGAGATCAGCGCCGGCGTGATGATCGCGAACGTCGCCTGGTAGGCAACGAAGAGCATGGCCGGGATCGTCGGCGCGAGCGGGTTCGTCGTCCCGAGTACGCCTTTGAGGCCGGCGAACTGCAGACTGCCGATCAGTCCGCCGCCCTTGTCCGGCCCGAACGCGAGCGAGTATCCGAACAGCACCCATGTGACACTGATCAGAGCCGCGCAGAAGAAACTGTGCATCAGCGTGGAGAGTACGTTCTTCGACCGGACCAGGCCTCCGTAGAACAGCGCGAGCCCCGGCACCGTCATCATGAGCACCATCGCGGTGCTCGTAAGCATCCACGCGGTATCGCCTGTGTCGAGCCTTGGCGTGGGGCAGGCCTCCGCAGCAGACGCCGAGCTTGCCGAGATGCCCACGACCATGCCCAAGGCCGCAAGGTTGCCAATCCACCGCTTACGAATCATCGTTACGCTCCCTGGTCCGTATCGCTGCCGCCCGCAAACCCCACCGGGCAACCGACGCCCGGAGACACCGGATGGCGGCCGCAGCGAGCCGTTAGCGACGCTAATAGCCAACGCCGTGCCAAGGCACGGGATGGCCCCAGAGGCATCTGGTAATACCCTTTCCGACAAGTGGTTGCGCGCCAAACGCTGCAAGGGGCCCGCTCTCCCTGGAGAGCGTTGCAACCCAACAGAAAGGTAGGATTGCGTCGGCGAACATACCTGGCGGTATGTTCGGTAGCGCTCGATCCTTCGGACGAGTGTGACAGGACCGTCAGCCCCGGCGCGAATTGCCTCCCTGTTCACCGAAGGCCCCGGGGCGGCCTTCGGCCGCAACCGGACACGGGCGCGCCGGCGGCCGTCATGCTGAGCGAAGCGAAGCATCTGGCTCCTCTGCGCCAATCAGCCGGATTCTTCGTCGCTGCGCTCCTCAGAATGACGGGGGGCGCCACCGCCGCAGCGCGATACATGCGCGCAAGGCGCGCCGGGCGCAAGGCGCGCCGCGCGCAGGGCGCGCCGCACGCAAGGCGCGCAAAGGCCGCGACGGAAGACTCTGATGCTTCGCGCGGGGTGTGAGCGAGTCTCGGGCCTCGCGCCTGAAACGTTCTGCCGGACGGTTCAGTTTGCCATCAGGCGCTCGATCGCGTGGATGCAGAAGATCATCGCTCGCGGCAGGTGGAACGGGTCTTTGACGGGAAGCGCGACCACGTCGGTGATGGGGCGGCCGTGGCGGTCCAGTTTCTGCCGCCACTCGCCGTGTTCTGCCACGGGGTAATGCGCGTAACTGTATTCGCGAATGCGATCGTGCCACTCCAGGCACCAGTCCTGCCGGCAGTGCTCGTACGCCAGCAGCGTGCCGACCAGGGCCTCCGTGTGTACCCACCAGAGCTTCGTATCCGCGAAGGGCCAGCCCACGTCCGCGCGGCCATCGGCATCGACCGCGTAGAACAGGCCGCCGTATTCACGATCCCAGCCGATTTCCAGGTTGCGCCGGATGACGTCAACGGCCCGGTCCGCCACGGCGGAAAAAGGTTCAGGGACGGAAGCGGGGTCAGGAGCCTTTTGTGCCGAGCACCCTTCGCGGCGCTGCGCGGCGGAAGGCTCCTGACCCCTTCTCGCGTCGCGGGCGATTACCATCTGGAACCACATGGACTCGATCGCGTGGCCGGGCAGGACGGCCGTGCCCGCCGGGGGCGGGTACTCGCGGCCGTGGCGGTCGAGCCACTCCAGCACGAGTCCGCGATCCGGCCGCAGGAACGTCTCCATGACACGCCGGTGGTGAAGCTGCGCGGCCGCGCGGACGGTTGCATCGCCCGTCGCCTGAGCCAACTCGTGGTACACGAGCGAGCACATCATGCTGATCCCGTGGGCCATGGCCGTCGGGGAGGGCGGCCTGGGATACGGAAAGATCGGGGGCAGTTCGTCGCGGCCGAGGGCATCCTCGATCGCACGAAACGTAGCCGTCGCCAGATCGAGGAGCTCATCCCGACGGTTTGCCCGCCAGAGCTCGACCAGGCCGTAGATTGCGAACGTGTCGGTGAAGATGCTTTCGTAACCGCGTTTGACCTGCCCGTGCGCATCGAGCACAAGGGGCCAGTGTCCGCCCGCCAGCGGTCCCTGGGAGCGTACGAAACGGAAGATCCCCTCGGCCGTTTCCAGCCATCGGGCCTCGGGCGCGATCGCGTTGTACAGCTTGCTGAACACCCACACGGCCCGCCATTGCGACCAGCACCAGCGGTCGCGGCTGACCACCCGGCCGTCGTCGGTGATGCACGTATTGATCCCGCCGTCCGGGTCGAGGGCGTGCCGCTCCCAGAAGGGGATCACGTCGTTGAGGAGCGTCGTCTTGTACAGATCCTGCAGAGCCGAGAGATTCATCGAACTCACCTTCCCTGATTCGTTCAGTGCGGCAGCCGGCTCGGGCTTGCCGCACCGACGCACATGGTACTGGTTTTCCGGCGCGTTCGCACGGCGGACGTCGCCGCGTCGTTGATTTGTCCGCCCCGATCGGGTAATCACGAGATCCTATGGATCATTTTGCGTACCAGCGGGGCGAGCTGTATTGCGAACAGGTTGCCGTGCGGCGGATCGCCGATGAGGTCGGCACGCCGGTGTATGTTTATTCACAGCGGACTTTTCTGGACCACTATGCCCGCATCCGCGAGGCGTTTGCGGAACTGAATCCGATCATCTGCTTCTCGGTCAAGTGCTGCCAGAACATCCACATCTGCAGGCTGCTGGCCGGGCAGGGGGCGGGCTTCGACGTGGTCAGCGGAGGCGAGTTGTTCCGCGCGCTCACGGCGGGCGCCGATCCGTCGAAGATCGTTTATGCCGGTGCGGGCAAGACCGACGCCGAGATCCGTCAGGCCATCGAGGCCGGGATCGGCTGGTTCAATATCGAGTCCGAGCCGGAGCTGGAGAATCTGCAGCGCCTCGCCGCCGCCCGCGGAACGCGGGTCCGCGCCGCACTGCGGATCAATCCCGATGTGGATCCGCGGACGCACGTGTATACGACCACCGGGAAGAAGGAAACGAAGTTCGGCGTGGACCTTGAGCGGGCGCGGCGGGTGTTCGAGCAATACGGCCGGCAGCCGAACGTACATCTGTGCGGCCTGCACCTTCACATCGGCTCGCCGGTGAATAGCGTGGAGCCGTACATCGAGGCGGTGAGCCGGGCGGTGGCGTTGTCGGCGCAACTGCGGCAGGCCGGCTTCGAGATCGACACGCTGGACATCGGCGGCGGGTTCGGCGCGGATTACGAGGTGGAGCAGGCGCCGGAAGCCGCGGATTATGCCGACGCCGTAATTCCACTTCTGCGGGGAACCGGTCTGCGCATCCTCATGGAGCCGGGCCGCTCGATCGCCGCAAACGCCGGCATCCTGGTCGGCAAGGTGTTGTTTGTGAAACAGTCGGGGGCGAAGAAGTTCGTAATCGTCGACGCGGCCATGACGGATCTCATCCGCCCGGCGTTGTATCAGGCGCGGCATTTTGCCTGGCCCGTTCGCCCGGGGGAGGGGTTCTGCCCGCCTGCGCGGAAGTTCGACCTGCGCATGCCGGGCACCGTCGAGGTAGACATCGTCGGGCCCGTGTGCGAAAGCTCCGACTTCCTCGCGAAGGACCGTTATCTGCCGCCGCTCGCCCGCGATGATTACGTGGCGATCTTCAGCACCGGCGCATACGGCTTCGTGATGAGCAGCCAGTACAATTCGCGGCCGCGGGCGCCGGAGGTCCTCGTCGCGGGCGATTCCTATCGCGTAATCCGACGGCGGGAGACGTACGAAGATCTCATTGCCGCCGAACGCCTCTGAAAGGCCGGAACTTTCCCGCCGCGCCGTTCGGGCGTTCGCCTCACCCGGCCGCGCGCACAATAATCCTGCACGACCGCGCGGCGGCGCCGGCTCACCGTGGTGGCGGGAATCGCGCCCGGCGCGGACGCGGCCCGCTCTACGGTTGGGGAATCCACCCCAGCACCGGAAGGGGACCTTCGCACGGTTTGCGTCGCGTATTATTGGGCGGCATATTCCGGGTTGGCCCGAGCGGGGTAAAATCGTATGCTTGCAGTGTTGAAAGCTCTGGGAGGCGAACCATGCGGACACTGGCACACGTGACACACGAGGCGGTCCAGAAGGTGGGGGGTATCGGGGCCGTGCTTCAGGGACTCTTCACCAGCCCCACCTACATCCGCTCGATCGACCGGACAATCCTTATCGGGCCGCTCTTCACGACGGAAGGTCCCGCGGAACTCCGACTCGGACGCGACGGAGAGGTCCTCTACAGCTCCATCGACGGCATCGTGCGCCACCCGGCCGGGCATCTGCTTGGCGAGGTCCAGCGGAAGTTCGCCACGGACATCGTCTATGGCCGCAAGACGTTCGCGGACAGGAAGACGGGCGTCAAGCTGAGCCCGGAGGTCCTCCTCATCGACGTGAGCCGTATCGACACGCGCCTGATCAATCAGTTCAAGGCGCGGATGTGGGAGGAGTTCGGCGTCAGCTCACTGGAGTACGAGCGATACTGGGAATATGACCAGTACGTCAAGCTGGCCCCGCCCGCGCTGGCCGGCCTGAACGCTCTCGGTGCCACGGGACCGAACAACGAATGCGTGATCGTGGCGCACGAGTTCATGGGAATGCCTACGGCCCTGGCGGCGATTCTGGACCGGTCGCACACCTATCGGACGCTCTTCTACGCGCATGAGGTGGCGCCGATCCGGAAGATCGTCGAGGATCATCCCGGCCACGACACCATGTTCTACAATGTCCTCAAGATCGCGCGCCGCGAGGGACTGTATGTCGAGGACGTTTTCGGCGACCAGCATCATTACTTCAAACACGCGCTCGTCAGAGCCAGTCGCTTCTGCGACGACATTCTGGCCGTCGGCGACTATGTCGTGGAAGAGATGCGGTTTCTCGATCCGGCGTTCCGGCACGTCGATATCGATCTCTGCTACAACGGCCTTCCGGCCTACGACGTTACGCTCGACGAACTCCGGGTAAGCCAGGAGCGGATGCGCCAGTATACCGAGAATCTGCTCGGCTACCGGCCCGACTACGTGTTCACGCACGTCACCCGGACCGCCGTAAGCAAAGGGCTGTGGCGGGATCTGCGGGTGCTCGAGTTCATCGAGAAGGAGTTCCGCAAGACGGGGCAGACGGCCGTCATGTTCATGCTGACCACCGAAGTCCCTCCTCGTCGGAGCGAGGATGTGCGGAATATGGAAAAGTGGTGGAAGTGGCCCGTCGCGCACCGCGAGGGCATGCCCGACCTTTCCGGCGGCGAGGCGATGTACTATGCGGGCGTCCAGGAGTTCAACGCCCGCGCCCGGCAGGTCAAGGTCGTCTTCGTGAACCAGTTCGGCTGGGACCGCGCGAGCTGCGGCATGCGGATGCCGGAGCAGATGGAGTTTCTCGATATCCGCCGCGGCACCCACGTCGAGTTCGGCCAGAGCATCTACGAGCCGTTCGGCATCGCCCAACTGGAGCCCCTGAGCTTCGGGGCCTTGTGCGTTGTGAGTAACGTCTGCGGCTGCGCGGGCTTCGTCGACGCGATCACGGAGGGTCGCGGCGCGCCCAACGTCATTGTGGCGGATTACACCGATCCGGGCGAGGTACCGCCGGACATCGACGAACTGCTCCGTATGGACCGCGAGCAGCGCGACCGCATCGAAACGGTTGTGGCGGAGAAGGTTGCCGAGGAGATTCTCCAGCGGCTCCCGCGGGATGACGCCGCCCACGAGGAACTCCGCCGCCGGGGCTATGAACTGGCCAGCCGGATGAGCTGGGAAGTCGTGTGCAGGGACTATCTGCTGCCCGCCATCGAGCGGGCCTCGCGCAAACATCGCGGCGTCGTTCAGGTTGCGTGACGGCGCCGTCGGTTGAGCCCGACCCGGGCACCCTTCGTATGCAGGCGGATCGACCCGGCCGCGCGGCCGGGCCGGTCCGCCGCGTTTTGCGCAAGGTGTTTACCGGGACAGAAAACCGCTGCCTTCCATCGAAAGGCCGATCGTCACGCCCGAGGCCGTCGGGGCGCTCAAGTCCATCCGGATCGTGCTGTAGAGCGTGCCGTCCACCTTCGGCGAGAACGTGTAGAACCCCGTGCCCGTCAGAAGCATCTGCTGTCCGCCCGCCTGCGTGGTCATGCTCACGTCGTAGTCCACCCGGACGGTGCTCGTGTCCGACTCGATGGAAGTAACCGTGATCGTCGCCGTGCCGTCCGACATCACCTGCTCGTACGAACGGCCGACCTGCATCGGCTGCCCGTCTTCCGCGAGCGGCCGTCCGTCCGCGCCGAACGCCTGCGTGAACGCCGTTGACTGTGTCATCTGAGTCAACTGCACGCCGCCGAGCATCACCCTCGCCGTAACGGGGTATTCCCCCGCATACGTGCCCGCCGGGACGGGCAGACCCAAGTCGTCGGGCATCGGCGCACCGGCCGGAACCGGGCCTCCGCACGCGCTGAGCAGCATGAGAGCGACAAGCGAAACGAGTTCAAGGGCGATACGGCGCATCGCAAACCTCCTGGTACCTGATCCTTCCCGTGTCCACAATATCTCCACGAACCCCGCTTTTCTTATCGGCCGCTCGTGAGGGATTATCGGAGGCAAAATGCCGGGGGGGAGGCGAACATCGAATCACGGAGCGCTTCTGTCGGTTCATGCCGCGCCGGCCTGCGTTATGGCGCGGGGCCATCGCGCCTCGTGTCCCTGGCACGTGTCGCTGTTTCCCTGCTGCGGCGCGAGGGGTGCCAACGACGGGCCCGGCCTCAGCCGGCCCGCCCGCCGTTTCGACGGGCCTTGCCCCACTCGTCGATGATCTTCGCAATGCGCTCGGCGGCATGGCCGTCCCATTTCTCGGGCACGGCGGTCGCTCGCCTGTTCGAGGATCGCACCGCGCGGTAGGCGGAGCGGATGCGTTCCGGGTCCATGCCCACGAGCTGGTTGGTGCCCTGGGTGATCGTAACCGGACGTTCCGTGTTCTCGCGAAGCGTCAGGCACGGTACGCCGAGGATCGTCGTTTCCTCCTGGATGCCGCCCGAGTCCGTCAGAACCACGGCGGCGTTGGCCGTCAGCTTGAGGAACTCCAGGTATCCCAGCGGCTCGACAAGCCTGAGTCCGCGCATGGCCGCGTACCGCGGGCCGAGCCCGGCGGCGTGGATGTTCTTTCGCGTTCGCGGATGCACGGGAAACACGACGGGCAGATCCTGCTGGATATCCTCGATCACATCGGTGATCGCCGTGAGGACGCGCGGATCGTCCACGTTGGCGGGTCGATGGAGCGTCAGGACGACGTACCGCTCCGGCGTCACCTCGAGTGTGTCGAGAATCGCCGATGCCTCGGCGCGTCGGCGGTTCGCCAGAAGCGTGTCGATCATCGTATTTCCGACGAAATGCACGCGCGACGGGTCGATCCCCTCCTTCGCGAGGTTTTCCAGGCCGCTCGGCTCGCTGACGAAGAGCAGGTCGCTGATCGCGTCGGTGAGGACGCGATTGATCTCCTCGGGCATCCGCCGGTCGAAGCTCCGCAGCCCCGCCTCGACGTGAAACACCGCGATATCCAGCTTGCTGGCGACCAGCGCGCAGGCGACCGTCGAGTTCACGTCCCCGACGACGAGAATCGCATCGGGCCGGCGTTCGAGCACCACCGGCTCGAACCGCTGAATGATCGCCGCCGTCTGCTGCGCGTGCGAGCCGCTTCCGACCTCCAGATTCACATCGGGCCGGGGGATCTCGAGCTCGTCGAAGAAGAGCTGGCTCATCTTCTCGTCATAGTGCTGGCCCGTGTGCACGAGCAGGGCCTCGATCGACGGAAACGCCTTGTACGCGCGCATGAGCGGCGCGATCTTCATGAAGTTCGGCCGGGCGCCGCAGATGTTGATGATTCTCATGCCGATGATCGCTCCCAACGGTCTCGAACCGCGACGGCCGCCCGGCCACGGCCGGGACGCCGTTCGACAGGCCCGCCCGCGGACGGGGGGCGGCGCACGTCAATCGAAGAAGCGGAATCGCACGATGGCCCAGATCGCGGCGATGCCGTCGCGCCAGGTGATCTTCTTGCCCTCCGCGTAGTCGCGCCCCGCATAGCTGATCCCCACTTCGTAGACGCGCCATCGTCCCCTGGCTACCTTCGCGGTCAGTTCCGGCTCGATCGTGAACCGGTCGCTGGTGAGCCGAAGGCTTCGCAGCACCTCCGCGCGGAAGACCTTGTAACACGTCTCCATGTCGGTCAGGTTGAGGTTCGTGAACGCATTGCTCAACCACGTAAGAATCCGGTTGCCGACCATGTGCCAGAAGAAGAGGACGCGATGGGCCTCGCTCCCCACGAAGCGCGAGCCGTACACGACGTCCGCACGCCCCTCGATGATCGGCTGAAGCAGCCGGGGGTAGTCGCGCGGGTCGTATTCCAGATCCGCATCCTGAACGAGCACGATGTCGCCCCGCGCGGCGGCAAACCCCGTCCGCAGCGCCGCTCCCTTGCCGCGATTACGGTCGTGAAGGATCACCCGGATGTCCGCCGGCTTGAATCGCTCGCCGATCGTCCCGTACAGGTCCCGCGTGCCGTCCGTCGAGCCGTCGTCGACCAGGATCAGTTCCTTCTCCATGCCCACGTCCACGTCCAGCACGCGCTGGACGATCTCCTCCAGCGTGGCCCGCTCGTTGAACACCGGCATGACGATCGAGAGCTTCACGATCCCGGCGAAAGCCTTTCTACGCGTCCCGGACGGTCCATGCGCCGGCGGCATGATACGTGAACCCGTGCCGCTACCGCAAGGGTCGCAAAAGGAAGGAGAAGCCGCGTCGCGCGGGCCGTCAGGATGCCCGGACCCGATCACGCAGAAACGTTTATCGGGACGAGACGGCGCCGGTCTCGCAGACGCCCTGTGCCCCCGGAAAGCACCGTGTCGCCCGCGGTGTCGTCCGCACGCTGACGGCGTCACGTGGCGCCGCCGCCTCAACGGGGCCGATGCCTCAGGACCGACCTTTGTTGGTCGGCAGTTCGACGCGGGTGCTTTAGAAGCGGGCCGCCTGTCGCACGGCCGTGCGATTGCCTGCCCGTCGCCGTTACATGGCCAGAAAGTTGCGGAGCAGCTTCGGCCCTTCGGCGGTCAGGAAGCTCTCGGGGTGGAACTGTACCCCTTCGAGCGGGTACTTCCTGTGCCGGATTCCCATGATCTCCGTCGGATCGTCGGCGGCACGGGCGGTGACTTCGAAGTCCGGGCTGAGCGTCTCGGGCTTGATTACCAGGGAGTGGTATCGCGTCGCCGTGAACGGATTCGGCAGGCCGGCGAAGATCGTGCGGCCATCGTGTTCGATTTCGCTCGTCTTGCCGTGCATGAGGCGACGTGCGCGCACGATTTCCGCCCCGAAGGCGAAGCCCATGCACTGATGGCCGAGGCACACGCCGAGCACCGGGATCCGTCCGGCGAAGTGACGGATGATCTCGTTGCTGATGCCCGCCTCACGGGGCGTACAGGGCCCGGGCGAGATCAGGAGGTGGTCGGGCCGGTCGGCCTCGACCTGTTCCACGGTTACCTGGTCATTCCGGTAAACCCGCATCTCCCTCGCGGGGTCGAGTTCGCCGATCCGCTGGACCAGGTTGTAGGTGAACGAATCGTAGTTGTCGATAATGACGATCAAAGGCCGACGGCCCTCCCGTTCGTAAACCGCCTTTGCACCGTTCGGTCAGTCGCAATCGTCGCAGTCTCCCCAGAACCACCAGTTCCAACCGCAGTCATCACAATCATGCCCGTGGCCGTCAACTATGATGGTTCCGGGCAGGTCCACGCTGAGCGATCCGTCATTGCAGCGGACGACCGCCTGGCACAGTCCTCCCATCAGAACGACCAGCATGAACCGGACGATACGCCGTGCGACATTCTGCAAACACATAATAAAGCGCCCCTCTTGTACGGGCGGTGGATACCGGCGGAGCTATTATACCCGATTTTCTCCGCCCGCAAGGTCCCGGGAGAATCATCGCGGCTCCGGAAGACACTTCGTCGCCGGGATTCCGGGGAACGTGGCCGGCCCCGGCTCGACGACGCTCATGTGGCGGCAGGATTCGGATCGGAAACAGGAAGGTCCGCGTCGGCTCCCGGCGTCACGTAGAGATACTGATGCTTGTACTGCTCGTTGCCCGTGCGATGTCGGGATCGCAGACGGTCATCGAGTCGGGAGAGAAAGCCCGGCGGCAGCGGATTCAGGCGAACCGCTCCGAGACGGCCGCTGTGCCGTTTGGACGCATATTCGATATTGACGGCCTGCAATTCGTGATCCAGGCGTTCGGCGAGCAGCTTTGCGAGGGCCGGACCGGCGGCTCCGGAGTCGAGATGGAGTCGATAGTAGGGGACCTCGGCCCATTGCGGGGCCAGGATGAACGTGTCGATCGGCGCCGCGAGCGCGGCCGCTGCCCGCTCCATCGCGAGGATCACCTGTTTCTCCGTAAGCTTTTCGCCGGCAATGGAGGCGATGTGCGTGCCTTTGTTGAGGAACTCCAGTTGCGGCGCTTCTCCGTAGTAGCCGTGCATCCGCACGAGGTCGCCGATGTCGTAGCGGTACAGCCCGGCGGACGTGGTCAGCAGGATGAAGTATTCCCCGCCTTCTTCCAATTCATGCGAGCGGAGGACCGTCGGCCTGTTGCTTTCGTGTTCATCGCGCGGGATGAACTCGAAGAAGTGGCTTGCGACGTCGAGGATGCCGACGGGCGTGTGGTCTTCAATCGGAAGGGTCATCCGTCCCTCGCTGGCGATCAGCCCGACGTCGCGCACCGGCGTGTCGCCGAAGTACACGGGGAAATCGCGGAGGTACAACCCCATCGTTCCGCCGGTCCAGTTGCCCAGGAAGGCGAGGTTCCAGTAATGCTTCGGCAGCAGCGCCCCGTGGCGGTTGAGCAGATCCTCGAGTCGTTTTGCCGTCTTCGGCGCGGGCGACAGCAAGGGACGGAGGCGATCGCGGATGTCCGCGCCGATCGGCAGATCGGGCCAGAGGGTCCCGTCGCGGATATCCCGGATGAGTTGCTCGCGATGGCGGTCCGCGGTGCGGGCGAGATTGAGCTGGGTCGCCGGGCTTGCGGTGATGACGAAGGCCACGTCCGCCGGGACTGCCAGCCGCATCGTCGCGTAGTACTTGGCGGTTGTGTCGTCGATGTACGCCAAAGCCGGCGGCGCGACGTAGTACCGGCGGACGAGCCGCTTCTGGGTCGCGGCCATAAGCCCCGTGATCGCCCCGCAGGGGATCCCGGCTTCGGTGCGGGCTTCATCCATCCGGCTGGAGACCTGCAGGATCGGCCGCAGGAAGGCGTCCGGATGATCGAGTAGCGCCTTGACTCCGAACGCATTCCATCCCGTCCGGCACTCATCGAGAAAGGCCCTGGTAACGGGGATGTACTTCGGCTCGCTGGTCGTACCGCTCGTCAGGGCGAACATGAGCACGCGCTGACGTCCGCCGAACATGGCCGAGGTTTCGCCGCGCTTCACGCGCTCGATGTAGGGGCGGTGATCTTCATATCGCAGGATGGGCACCTGGCGGACGAAATCGCGATAGCTCCGGATCAAGCCGAAGCCGAACGCCCGTCCGAAGTCGCTGTCCGCGTTACGGCGGAGTTTGTTCAGGAGCGTCTGTTCCTGAACGGCAGTGGCCCGCTTCGCGGCAGTCAGGAACCGCTCGAGGCACCTCCGGGCGTGGTGCCGGGCCACGACGGCCAACAATCGATCCAGAACGCGAATTCGCCCTGCCATGTCCGGCCAGTTCAGACAAGAAGCCGGTCGCGCCGCGCCGGCCGCTGCGCATTATACGATTACGGGGCGACCAGGCACAGGGCCGGGTCGGCATCCGGGTGTTCCGGCGGCGCGACATGCGTGCATGCCCCCGGTTGCGGCCGGAAAACCGCCGTGAAGGAGGAAGAGCGATACGTCAGAGGACCTCGGTATCCACGGCGGTGGCGCTCAACTTCCACATCAGCGTGTTGCCGCAACCGAAGCTGCCGGCAGGGAAGCTGTTGGCGTCCACCCCGGCGTAGTCGCGTCCGCCGACGATGCGGCCTTTCGCGTCATACCATCGTTCGACAATGGTGCGGACTTCGCCGGGGCAGGAGCCGAAGGCGTACTTGGTGGCCACGCCGGGCAGGGCGGTGAGCGTGTACGGCGTGCCGTCGATCATGATGTCGAGCTCGACCGTATACGGCGTGCCGTCCGATGCCCGGACGTTGTTGATGATCTCAAGGATTACGTTGTTCGTCGGCAGAAGAGTCAGGACGTTCGCCGGGATCGTGGAGAACGCCGAGAGGTTTGTGCCGGCCGATCCGCAGCCGAGCGGAAGAAGCCCGCCTATGCACAGCCCGGCCATCGTCAGCCTTGCGATCGCAGACGACATCAGTACCGCCTTTCAGAGATCCTGCGGAATGCGCCGGATTCCGCCTGTCGCCCCTTCCGGCAGCGTTTGCGGAGCTCCTCGACGCAACCATCCCGTCCGGCCGACACCCGCCGGGCCGGACGCACAGCCTTGGCCCTTCCCCTTTCGCCGGAAGGGTACCCACGACCGTCGTAAGTCTAAACGGCCCAGGTGACTCAGGCAAGTCACGGTGCTGGCGCCCCAGGTGGGGGGGCGGCGGAAGGAGCTTGTGATGTCCGGCCTTCCATGCCACGGCACATCCCGGCGTTGTGGGGCCGACGCTTGCCGTTACAATACCGCAGGGAAGCGGGACGGTGAGGAGACGGCTCACGTCGGGACGGGCGGACTTGCGGAACACAAAGCGCCTCATCGTAAACGCGGATGACTTCGGCCTGACGGAGAAGGTCAACGAAGCGATCGTCGCGTGTCATCGTCACGGCATCGTGACGAGCACCACGCTCATGGCCAACGGCGGGGCCTTCGAGCATGCCGTCGCATTGGCGCGGCAAACGCCCGGCCTCGGCGTGGGCATTCATCTCAACCTGACCGAAGGCCGGCCTGTATCGCCGCCGGCGGCCGTCGCGACCCTGGTGGGGGAGGGCGGTCTACTGGCGCGCAGCCCCGGGCGGCTGGTTGGCGGCCTTTGTTCGGGAGGCATTCGCCCGGCCGACGTGGAGCGGGAGCTTCGCTCGCAGATCGAAAAGGTTCTCGCCGCGGGGGTGCCGGCCACCCATGTGGACGCTCACAAGCACGTCCACCTGTGGCCTTCGGTGTTCGCTGTGGTGATTCGCCTGGCGCGAGAGTATCGTATCCCGGGCGTCCGGCGGGCGGTGGAGCGGCCGGCCGGTGTGATGGGGCTGTTGCGGCGAAACGCCGGCTCGCGTTCGGCGCTCGGGAAGCAGTGTGTGGCGGCCTGGATGATGCGGGCGATCGCATGCGGCTCGCGCCGGGCGGTGCGGCGCGCCGGCCTGAAAGCTCCGGACTGCTTTTTCGGCATCACGCAGACGGGCTTTCTGGACACGGTTGCCCTGCGCGAGATTCTTTGCCGGCTGCCGGATGGTGTCAGCGAGATCATGTGCCATCCGGGATACGTGGACGAGGCCCTCCGGCGGACGCCGACGCGCCTGCTGGCCCAGCGCGAGCGCGAGGCGGCGGCGCTTACCGATCGCGGCGTCCGGGATCTCGTGGCAGCGATGAACATCGAGCTCATCCATTACGGACATCTGGCGGAAGCACAATGACAGGCGCGGATCCAATCCGGTATTCGATCGTCGTCCCGTTCTTCAACGAGGAGCAGAGCGTGCGGCCGCTCTACGAGAGGATCGTCGCCGTGATGGAGACGCTCGGCGAGCCGTACGAGATGGTCTTTGTGGACGACGGCAGCCGCGACGGCACCTACCGGGAGCTGAGCAATCTGTACGAGGCGGACGAGCGTGTGAACCTCATCCGGCTTCGCAAGAACTTCGGGCAGACACCCGCCCTGAAGGCGGGTTTCGATTTCGCCTGCGGGGAGATCATCATCTCGATGGATGGCGACCTTCAGCACGACCCGTGGGAGATCCCGCTTTTTCTCGAAAAGATGAAGGAGGGGTACGACATCGTCAGCGGGTGGCGGCGGTCGCGCAAGGACGATTTCCTGACCCGCCGGCTGCCGAGCCGCGCCGCCAACTGGCTCATGGCCCGGCTTTCGCGGGTTCAGCTTCACGACTTCGGCACCACGTTCAAGGCGTACCGCCGCGAGGTCATCCAGGACATACAGCTTTACGGCGACCTCCATCGGTTCATTCCGGCGCTGGCAAGCTGGTCCGGGGCGACGATCGCGGAGATCCCGATCAAGAACCCCCCTCGCGTCGGCGGGGCGTCCAAGTACAACCTGTGGCGGACGGTTCGCGTCCTGCTCGATCTGATCGGCATCAAGTTCCTGCTCGACTACTCCACCAAGCCGCTGCGGTTCTTCGGCCTGTTGGGTCTGGCCGGCACGGGGGCGGGCCTGGTCATCGGGCTGGTCCTGCTGTGGCTCAAGCTGGTGTACGGCCAACACCTCTTTCAGGAGCATGGGCCGCTGACATTGATCGCGCTGGGGCTGGTTCTCGGCGGCCTTCACTTCCTCTCCCTGGGGCTGGTCGCGGAGATGCTGGCCCGCACGTACTACGAAACCCAGAGGAAGCCGATTTACGCCGTTCGCGAACGGAAGAGCCGCCGGCTTGCCGCCGGCGACGCCCGCGAGGATGAGTCTCGCGCCTCTCCCCGCGAGGCCGATAACCCGCTTTCGTTGACGCCCAGTGCACGACGAGACCCCCGCTGAGCGGCCGTTTTCTCGCTTCTGGTTCGGGGCGGGGTTGCCGGTCCTGGCTGCCGTTGTCTTGCCACGTGGATGTACGGCAGGGGGCTGCTCTTGTGGGACTTGCCGCGCATTGGGTACCGCACCCGATTTTGCGGGGCTAGAATCTCATGGAGGTGTCCCATGAGGGTCGAAATACCTCAAGAGGAGCGAGACCTGCTCGTGGCGATCATTGAGCGGGAAATCTCGGAACTCGGGCCGGAGATTCGCCACACGGACGCGCGCAAGTACCGCGATGAGTTGAAGATAGAGAAGCAGGTCCTTCTCGATCTCCTCGCGCGGCTGCGAGCCGCCGAGGCCGTGCAGGCAGGTTAGGCTTCCCGTGTCGCCGCGCAGGGTCGGTGTCCGTCGCGCCGGCGGGGCGAAGGGGGGGCGTGCATATCTGCCTGCCGGGCCGGCTACACCTCCATCTCAAGAAGCGAAAAATCATCTGCGAACTCGTCCGATCCGTGGAAGCTTTGAATCCGACGCCGCACGCTCTGTACCCGCGACCGGCCGTCGCCGGATTCCGTCGCCAGCAGGTCGATGAGGCCGTCCAGCTCCAGCGGGCGACCGTCGCTGCCCTGGACTTCGTATACGCCGTCGCTGAAGAGGTATACCCGGCTGCCGGGCACGAGGGTGGCGGCGTTGCTTTCAAACCGGGCCTCCGGGTCGACGCCGATAAGGACGTTCGGCGAACCGAGCCGGGCGGGCGGCATGGATCCCGCAACAGCGATGGCGGGAGGGTGCCCGGCGCTCGCGTATCGCAAGGATCGCTTCGCCGGCTCGTATACGCCGTACCAGATTGACAGGAACTTGTTGTTGTTCTCGGCCATCGGGAAGGCGCGGTTGAGCGCCGCCAGGACGTCCGCGGGGTCGTCGAAACGTACATCGGGAAGCGTCCCCCGGTGAACGGCGTTGTGAACGGCGATCGACATGAGAGAGGCGCCAACACCGTGTCCCGATACATCAAAGAGGTAGACGGCGAGCCGTGCATTATCGAGCCACCGGTATCCGAAGAGGTCGCCGCCGAGATCCGAGGATGCGATGAACTCCCAGTCGGTGCGGACCGGCCGTTCGAGGCGGGGCGGGAGCAGCGAGCGGACGTACTCCGCCGCCTCCGCCAGTTCGCGGGAAAGGCGTTCCTGGGTTTTCAGGAGCGCGTTCTTGGTCTCGATGATCTCGCGCTGGGCGCGGATCAGTTCGATCATGTTCAGCTCGCGTTCCGCGATGGCGGCAAGGGTCCGCAGGGCGGCCAGCTCGTCCGCCGCAAGATGCCGCGGCTCCGGGGAAGCCACGCAGAACGTGCCGACGTTGTGGCCGCCGGGTCCGGCGAGCGGGAAACCCGCGTAAAAACGGATAAACGGTTCGCCGACGACGAGCGGGTTGTCGTGGAATCGCTCATCCTGGCTGGCGTCCGGGACGATGAGCGCGGTTTTCTGCAGGATTGTGTGCCCGCAGAAGGAGATGCGTCGGTCGGTCTGCCGGACGCTGACACCGTGCCGGGCTTTGAACCACTGGCGATCGCAGTCCACCATGGCGATGTACGCCATCGGCACGTTGAAGACGCGTGCCGCCAGGCGGACGAGGTCGTCGAATCGCCGCTCCGGCGGCGTGTCCAGGATTGCCAGGGCGCTCAGGTCGGCCAGCCGTTCGGCTTCGTCAGCGGGGATCGGGGCCTCAACCATCGGTGTCCCTCCGTCGGAATTGCGGCCGGATGCGCCGCATGCGAACGCGCTGATTCTTGCACGAGGGATGTGCCGAGGCAACCCGCCGCTCCCGACGCCGGCTCCGCGGAGTATCCGGGGTGCAGGGCGAACACGGCGGGTGGGGCGGCGGTGCGTGGCCCGCGTTAGAGTCTTACGTCGCAACTTCTGCGCGCCTTGCGCGCATGTTATCGCGCTGCGGCGGTAGCGCGACCCGTCATTCTGAGGAGCGCAGCGACGAAGAATCTGGCTGGTTGGCGCAGAGAAGCCAGATGCTTCGCTTCGCTCAGCATGACGGGAGCCGGCGCGCCCGTGTTCGGTTGCGGCCGAAGGCCGCCTTGGGGGATTCCGTGCGAGGTTCTTGACTTGCGGTATGCGCCGCCGACAATGGGTGGCCGTCGCCGCGTACGAGACTCCATCGTTTTTCTTCGGGAGGACCGGCTCTGATGTTCCTGCTATCGAGGATGCGCTACGTTCAGTGGACCCTGATGTCGGCGGTGACGGCGGTGCTGGCGGCGAATGCGGCGGCGCGGGCTCAGGCCCCGACGACGAACAGCGACGTGGTTTTCGTACAGGCCGAGGGGGAGGGCACAAGCCGGGAGCTGGCACTCAAGGCGGCGCTGCGGGCCGCCTTGGAGAAGGGCGGCAAGCAGGAGATCTTCGCCGACAGCAAGGTGGAGAACTACCAGCTCATTCATGACACGATCCTGTCTCGCGCCCAGGGAATTGTGAAGGATTACAAGATCATCCGGGAAGGCCCCGTCGCCGGGGGGACGTTCAAGGTTGTGATCGAGGCACAGGTGTCCAAGAGCGTTCTGGCCCGAAGCTGGGGCGAGGTGCAGAACGTGTTGAGGCAGGTCGGTCGGCCGAAGATCCTCGTCTGGATCAATGAACGGATCGACGGCAAGCCGGAAGAGCAGAGCATCCTCGAGACGAACATCGAGGAGCGGTTGCTCAAGAGCGGTTTTGATCTGGTGGCGCGGACGGCGGTGGAGTCGGCCCGGCAGAAGGAGATGGCCGACGCCGCCGCACAGGGCAATGTCAAGCGGATGCAGGCCATTGCCAAGGGCTTCAACGCGCAGATCTTCATCGCGGGCACGGCGAACGCGAATCAGGCCGGCATGGAGAACCTCTACGGCACGCCGGTCGTCTTCTACAACTGCGACGTTCAGGTAAAGGCCTTCTACACGGACACCGGCGAGCTGCTGGCGAGCAAGGGGCTTCCGAATACCCGCGGCGGTGCTCGCGGGCGTGTGGGTTACAGTCCGCAGGCTGGCAAGATGGCACTGACCAACGTGGCCGGGGAACTCGTCGATCAGCTATGTGAGCAGATCATGATGCACTGGGCCACCGCGATCAGCGCGGGCGGCAGCCTCACGTTGGAGGTCGAGGGGATGAAGTTCAAGGACGCCACCCGGCTCAAGAAGCTCATTGCCGCCATGCCCGGCGTGCAGGAAGTGAACATGGAGATGAGCCACGGGTTGCCGACCTACCGCATCAAGGCGACGCTGGGCGGAGAGGATTTCGCCGAGAAGCTCAGCGAGGGGCCGTTCGAGACGCTTCTCGACATCACCGACGTCAAGCCGAACCGCATCCAGGCCAAGGCGAAGTGAACGACGGCGCCCCCGGATGCGCGCATCCCGCCGGTTTCGTTCCCCGAGACGGCCTTCGGCCGCAACCGAACACGGGCGCGCCGGCTTCCGTCATGCTGAGCGAAGCGAAGCATCTGGCTTCTCTGCGCCAGTCAGCCAGATTCTTCGTCGCTGCGCTCCTCAGAATGACGGGTCGCGCTACCGCCG
>CAZZFA010000036.1:0-48892 GCA_964653435.1 uncultured Planctomycetales bacterium
ACACGAACCAACAGGATACCGCTCGGAGGCTTGCTAGATGATTATCAAGAACCTTTCGCCCGTGAAAGCCGCCTCGCCCGTGCGTGACGCGCTCGACACGTAAGGTGCTTGCGCAGTCCAGGGTTCGTGACACCGTCTGCCACGCGCCTGGGTGTAAGCGGCTGCCGCCGGCCCGGGAGGCTCGCGGTGAGGCTGGAAAACTGCTATAATACACCTGTTGCGTGGCGCGGCTGGGCCCGGTTTGGCGGGTGCATCAATACCGATGAGCGACACCGCATTTGTCCTGGTTGTGGAAGACGAGGCGGCGCACGGCGAGGCGATCGCCGAGGGCCTCAAGCGGGCCGGCCACGCCTGCCGCGTCGTGCACAGCGGGGCGGACGCCATCGCCAGCATCAAGCAGCGCCCGCCGGATGTCGTGGTTACCGACTACAAGCTCGGCGGCGACATTAACGGGGCGGACGTGCTCACGGAAACGAAGCGGATCTCGCCGGAGACCGAAGTCATCCTGATTACGGCCCACGGCAACGAGCAGCTCGCGCGGGACGTGCTGCGGCCGTCCAGCCCGGCGCGGGCGTTTGATTATTTGCGCAAGCCCATTGATTTAGAGGAGTTGCGCACGGTCGTCGATCGCGCTGCCCGGCAGGCGATCGCCAGCCGCGAGAACCGTGCCGTCCGCGAGCAGCGGCAGAAGGTGTTCAACTTCGAGGGGATCGTCGGCTCCACACCGAGCTTGGCCCGTGTGATCGACCGGATCAAGCGGATCGCCGACAGCAAGCTGACGGTACTGATCGTGGGGGAGTCGGGCACGGGCAAGGAACTCGTGGCCCGGGCGATACACTACAACTCGCCGAGGCGGAACAAGCCGCTTCGCGTGATCAACTGCGCGGGGCTGAATGAGAACCTGCTGGAGAGCGAGCTGTTCGGCCACGTGAAGGGGTCGTTTACCGGCGCGGTGGCGGACCGCAAGGGGCTCTTCGAGGCGGCAGACGGCGGGACGCTCTTCCTCGACGAGGTGGGCGACATGCCGTTGCCGATGCAGGCGAAGCTCCTGCGCGCCCTGGAGAACGGGGAGATCATGCCCGTCGGCAGCAACGACGTGCGGCACGTGGATGTGCGCGTGGTGGCCGCGACGAAGCGGGAGCTGGCGGAGATGGTGGCCGAGGGGACGTTCCGGGACGATCTCTACTACCGGCTCAAGCAGGTGATGATCCGACTCCCGTCGCTTCGGGAACGCCGGGAAGACATCCCGCTGCTGGTCGACCACTTCATCGCCGAGGCGAACGCGCGGCACGGCAAGGCCGTCAAGGGTATCACGGCGGAGGCGCTGCGGCGGCTGAGCAACCATCAGTGGCACGGCAACGTCCGCGAGCTGCGCAGCGTGGTGGACAGCATGGTTGTGCTTGCGGAGGGCGAGATGCTGGATGTGAACGACCTGCCGGAGAACGTCCGCGGCCCCACCGACATCGTGCTGGCCGGCGGGATGAGCACGGCGGGCCTCAGCATGAACGACATGGAGAAGCTCCACATCATGAACACGCTCAAGATGACCGGAGGCAACCGCGAGAAAGCGGCGAAGATCCTCGGCATCGGGGCGCGGACGCTCTACCGGAAGCTGAAGGAATACGGGCTGAACTGACCGCAGCGGCAACGGTTGTCGGATACAATCGAAGGTGATGACGTGCGCGGACGCAAGGGCTGCGGGCACTGCTGGACCGGCGGCCGTTTGATCCCATTCGACTGCACCTGAGCAGCGGCGAACACGCCGACGTTCGACACCCGGAGATGGCGATCGTCAGCCGCTCGCTGGTAGCGGTCGGGGTGTCCGGTTCGCGTGGCGTGGCTGACCGCATCGTTCACTACAACCTCCTCCACATCGTTACGATCGAGCCGATCAACGGCGAGACACGCCCCCGGCGTCGCTCCCGGAACCGTTGAACTCGTCGGGACATTCCGGCGTTTTCCGGTGCTGCCCGCGGGGCCTGGGCAGTGCAGGGGATCAGGAACCTTCGCCCCCGACAGTGCGTTTCGCCGGGGGAAGGGACCGAGCACGGCGGCGACCTTGCGCCTGCGAATGGGTCGCGCGTCCTTCCTTTGCGCTTGCGGCCTGCGCGGAGCCGTGGTATGCACCCGACGAACCGGATTGCGTCCACTCGGAGGTCTGTTCATGAATCGCTCGATTGCCCGGGTCATCGCGTTCGCTCTTGCCGTTTCCGTTCGACCGGCCTTTGCTCGTGCGGCCGAACCCGTCACGATCGCCCAGGACGGGGTGAGCCGGGCGGTGATCGTGGTCGCCGCGGATGCGACCGAGCCGGAGAGGTACGCGGCGAGCGAACTGGCCGGCTTTCTCAAACAGGTTACCGGCGCGAACTTCGACGTCGTCGATAGAGCCGAGCGCGGCCCGACGCGTCTGCTTGTCGGTGAGAAGGCCGCGAAACTGGCCGACCGCCGCTTTACGACGTTGGGGCTCGGCGCGGAAGGTTTCGTCATTCGAACCGCCGGCAATGACCTGATCCTCGCCGGCGGGCGGCCGCGTGGGACGCTCTACGCGGTCTACACATTCCTCGAGGACGAGGTCGGCTGTCGCTGGTGGTCCACGAGGGTCAGCACGATCCCGAAGAGGCCGACGTTGACGATGGGGAAGCTGGATATCCGGTTCGTGCCGAAGCTCGAGTATCGCGAGTCGTTCTGGTTCGACGCGCTCGACGGCGACTGGGCCGCGCGGAACAAGTGCAACGGCGACTCGGACCGGCTCGATGCGCGGCACGGCGGCAAGCATACGTACGAGGGCTTCGTGCACACGTTCTACGGGCTCATCCCGCCGGCGCGGTATTTCCCGGAGCACCCGGAGTGGTTCAGCGAGATCAACGGCAAACGCACGCATGAGAACGCTCAACTGTGTCTGACCAACGAGGACATGCGCCGGGAGCTCGTGAAGAACCTCAAGGCGCGGCTGCGGGCCAACCCGGGCGCGACGATCGCGTCGGTCTCGCAGAACGACTGGCACGGCAACTGCCAGTGCGCGAAGTGCGCCGCGATCGACCGGGAGGAGGGCAGCCCGGCCGGATCGCTCCTGCGGTTCGTCAACGCCGTGGCGGAGGACATCGAGCGCGACTTCCCGGACGTCGCGATCGATACGCTCGCGTATCAGTACACGCGCAAGCCGCCGAAGCTTACGAAGCCGCGGTCGAACGTCATCGTGCGGCTGTGCAGCATCGAGTGCTCGTTCAGCAAGCCGCTCGCCGACGACCGCAACAGGGCCTTCCGCGACGACATTGAGGGCTGGTCGAAGATATGCAACCGCCTCTACATCTGGGACTACACGACGAACTTCGCGCACTACATCCTGCCGCACCCGAACCTCCGCGTGCTCGGGCCGAACATCCGCTTCTTCGTGGACCACGGCGTCAAGGGGGTCTTCGAGCAGGGGGCGTATCAGTCGTTCGGCTCCGAGATGGCCGAGCTGCGCGGCTGGGTGCTGGCGAAGCTCCTGTGGGATCCGGGCCGTGATCCGCAGAAGCTCATCGACGAGTTCCTTGACGGCTACTACGGCCCGGCCGCGCCGGAGATCCGGGCGTACCTCAAGCTCATGCACGACGGCGTGGAGGAGACCGGCGATGCCCTCACGTGCTATTCGCCGCCGGACGCGGGTTTCCTGACGTTCGGGCGACTCGCAGAGGCGTGGAAGCACATGCAGGCGGCCGAGGCGGCCGCGGGCAACGACGCCGCCTTGCGCCATCGCGTTCAGGTCGCGCAACTCCCCGTGCTCTACACGTTCCTCGTCCGCTGGGAGCCGCTGCGGAAGGCGGCGCTCGCGGCCGGCGCCGCGTGGCCGATGCCCGAGACGATCCAGGCCGCCTACGCCCGTTTCATGGAGATCGCCCAGGCGGAGAAGGTCACGCATGTCGCCGAGGGCCGCCGGATCGGCTGGCTCAAGGAAGTCGTGGATAAGGCGGCGACGCAGCCGGCCGCCGCACGGCCTGCCGGGCCTTCGCGCTGACGCCGTTCCCGTCCCCGTGTCGGATCAGGGGATCGGCCTGGATGCGGCGGATGTCGCTCCACGCCTGCCGAGCAGCAGAACCTGGTACGTCCGTGTGCGGAACTGCTTTACCGGCCTGTAATGCGCCTGCACCCAGGCAAGGACGGGCTTGGCGTAGTCGTTGCCGAAGGCCTTCTTTCCGTATTCCTCGACGTTGCGGGGTACGAGCACGATGAAATCGGGGGCGGCCGCCTCAAGCCGTTCGATCATCGCCGGCTCGGCGTACGCGCCCGAGAAATCGATCGGCAGGAACGTGTGCACGCCGAGCGGGTTCGTGCAGCCCGCGAGGAACGTGATGCCGGACCCCTCGGGCATGACGATGACCCTGGTTCCCGGCGGCTGTGCGGCGAGGAACTCCACGACCTTGTCGATCGTGCCTTTGTACATGGCGGGGCAGATCATGGTGCCTTGGGCCGTCGTGATGCGGGTCAGATCGTCGCGCCCGAAGACCATCCGCATCGTCTCCTGCGTCAACGCGGCGTGCGACCACGTCGTGGCGGCGAGCATGGCCAGCCCGCATACATATCCGGATACGCTCGATGAAGAGGCCGTCGTCCGGGTGAGTCCCTGTGCCCCGGCGGAGCCATCGGGCGCATGCGGCGGCGGCGCACTGCGGTCGTCCTGCGCCGGAGTCAGCCACTTTGGCACCAGCCGACACCAGAAGACCGCGAAGCCTGCCAGCCCGGGCACGAGCAGGTAGAAGCCGTAGTGCTCCGCGCCGCACTTGAGCGCCATCCGCGAGAGCGCCGCCAGCCCGAAGGCAAACAGGATCATCCAGGGGACCTGGCTCGCCCGATCCGCGCGCCCCACGAGCCATCGCACGAGGAACACACCAAGGCCGACCAGCAACAGGATGGGCAGAGCCCGGAACACGTTGAACACGCCGAGGAGATAACAGATCGCGCCGCACACCAGAGCGGCGGTCAGACCGATCGCGCCGGTGGCCAGTGCGCGCATGGATGCGTCATACGTCGTGTCGCGACGGATTCGATCCTCCGCCAGGACGCCACACCACATCGCCGCAAGGCATCCGGCCATTCCCGCCGCGGACAACCCCAGTCTCTTGAGTGAGTCGACAGGCTCGGCGAGCCCGAAGTGCTCGAGCGTGTAGGCGCTGGCGGCCACATTGCCCGGCAGGAACAGGTTCTCCCGCCACAGGGCGCTGCCGACCGCCGCGTAGAAACCCGCGTACACGCACGCCGGCAGCGCAATCGCGGCGACGTACCCCACTGCATAAACGGGCCGGTTCAGCCGGCGCGCCGGGAGCCATCCGACGAGGAACACGCCGTGCGAGACGCCGGCCGCGAAGAGAACCTCCACCTTGCACAACGCCGTCAATGCGAGAAACACGCAGGACACGAGAAAATCGGTTGTTCGTTGACGCCTCGCGTGCCGGAGCAGGAAGTACACGCTCGCGGTCGCCAGCAGGATGCCGTACGTCGCCGGATAGGAGTAAGGCAGCGCGAAGTTGAGATGGTTGAACGCGTAGTACTGGGCGAAGCCGCATATGTAGAGGAAGGCGATGGCGCCGGCGGCGGCCGCTGCCCGTCCCGCGAAGAGCCGGACCATGCGGTACACCAGCCACGCCAGCAGTGCGGCACTCACGATCCCGGCCGTCGTCAGCGTACTCAGCCGGACGCCGAACAGGCGGTACAGGGCGGCATTCGTGTAGGGGGCCAGCGGGCCGTACCAGTAGCGGATGTCCTTGTAGAGCGTCTTGCCCGCGAGCAACTGCTTGGGCGTGTCGAGTTCGCGGCCGGAGTCGTAGATGAGATCGCCCCATCGCTGCCACGTCAGATAGAGATTGTGCGCGAGGGCGAGGAGGATCACCGCGACTACGGCGGCGCGCATTGCCCGGCGACCTGCCCGCGACCGGAGGATGCTGTTGGCCGGCGGGACCGGTGCGCGAGGCTCAGCCCGCGTGCGTACGACGTCGGGCGCACCGTTCGTGGCGACCGGCTCGGGCTTCTGATCGAGGGCCATGATAGTCGGGCGAAGTATATCCGGGGCCTGATCGGGCGTACAGGCGTCGGCATGTTCGCGTCGTCCGGCGGTATGTCGCGGCGGAAGTGGTCCACATCCTGTCCGCGACGGCTTGCCCGGCTTGGACGGGCGCGGTGTTTGCCGAGTGCGGGGTTCTTCGCGTGAATGGCCGGGCGGCCTTTTCGGCGAGATTCCCGTCACGGCGACGTGGAGGGAAACGAGACGGCGAAGGCGCGGAAGCGCGCGCCCCGGCTGGGCCGAACGTCAGGTCGCGCAAAAAACGCTCCGCATTTTCTGCTTGCCAATAGACGGCCGCAGGGCGTTTATCGGACGGTCGCTCGGACTGAGCCGGCAGCGCTGATACGTATCATGCGTGACCGGCCTTGCCCAACGTTATCTGCCGAAGCGGAATAAGCTTGGGCGAGTCGGCGGGGCTCGCCTCCTGGCGGCAGGCAATCGCTTCGCCGGGCTGTGCTCTTTCGCCGGAGCCCGTTTGGTTCGGACTCAACCCGGGCGGCAGTTTCTGCCGACGAACAGGCTCGGACGTGATCGCCCCGACCAGGACGGTCGGGCCGGCATCGAGGCTCAGGATGAGCGACGCGGTTTCGAGCACGCAGGATGAGCAGGGGCTGCGGCATCTCGCCACTCGATGGCAGGTCCCGTTGTTGCTCGCCTCCTGCATCCTCTTCGGCTGGGCCCTCTGGAGTCTGCGGCCCACGCCGCCACAAATCCCCTTCAGTCAGCGTCTGGACCACATCCTCGCGTTGCGCAAGGCGGGGCTTCATCTCGAAGCGAGCAAACTGGCCGAAGAGCTTCTGATGGCGCCGGAGCGGTCTGCCGAGGAGCAGGCGCGTCTGCACGAGGTCCTGGCGGAGATCATCTACGATGTCGAGTCGAAGGCTCCGGTCAGGAATCCTGTCAATCTTGAGCGGCTGATCCGGCATTATCGCCTGTCTGTCAAGGAGACCGAGGAGCTTAGCGGCGAGGCTTTTCGCCGCTTGGGCGAGGCGTGGGAATGGCTCAACCGACCGGCGGAGGCCATAAAGTCCTATAAACAGGCCATCGCCAAGGGACACGAGGACTCCCTCCGCCTCCGGCGACGGGTCCTTGGTCTTGAGATTGCCGCCGGTGCACTCTCGGGCGACGCCCTGGCGCGGGAACTCGATGCATTCGTGGCTTCCGCAGGCCCGGGGGGGCTCCGGCCGGATGATTTGCTCTGGGCGGCGGGCAGTCGCGTTGATCTGTACCTGCAGCAGGGGCGTTACGGCGACGCCGAAACGTACCTTGAATCGTTGCGTCCGGCCGTGGAGAAACACGCGAACGAGGCGGAGCGCAATCGCTACGAGTACCTTCAGGCCTGGGTGCTTTACAGAGAGGATCGCCCGGAAGAGGCCGAGCGGGTGCTTCGCGCCCTCCGCAACCGGATGACGGTGCGTGACGAAACGGATGCGGCTTCCGGCTGGTTGCTTGGCAAGATCGTTCAGGGTTACTCCGCCGCGGAGATCGCGCTGGGGCTGTTCAATGCGGTTTGCGAGACCCATTTCGACGGGCCGTATGTGGCGGCGTCGAAGCTGGGCCGGGGCGAGTGCCTTGCACAGCTTGAGCGGCACGACGAGGCGCTCGCGGCCTACCGCGACGCGGCGGCCATGCTGCCCAAGCTTGCCGCCAACCCGGTGGTCGATGAGACGACGGTGTTGATTTCGGCGACGGGGTGGTATGAGTCGATGCGGGCGTCGGGCCGACTGCCCGAGGCCCTCGGTTACCTCCAGGTGGCCATGGGGCTGATCGCGCCCGACGACTATCGGCGGCAGGCGATCTACGTCGAACGGAAGGCGGACCTGGTATCTGCGCTGGCGGAGCAGGATCTGCGGCTGGCCGAGCGGGCGAGCGAGCGGCGCGAGCCGGCGACCACGGCGCCGGCGGACGAGCGGGCCGAGGCGCGGGAAAGAGCCCGACGGCGTCTGATAGAAGCGGGGGAGGATTATCTGCGTCTGGCGGACCTCCGCACGGAAGACGAAGCGCAGGCGGCCGCCGCCGTCTGGAAGGCGGCGGATCGGTTCGATCAGGCGGGCGAGCGGACGCGTTCGATTGACGTGCTCGAGGCCTTCGTTCGGGGGCGGCCGACCAGTCCGCGGCTTCCGGCCGCGCTGCTGCGGCTCGGGCAGGCCTACCAGGCGGTCCATCGCTACCCGGAGGCCATCCAGCGGTATCAGCGGAATATCAGCGAGTTTCTCCGGACGCCGGCGGGAATGGCGTCGGTCGTGCCTCTGGCCGAGTGCTACATGGCCATGGGGCCGTCGCACGCGGCGGAAGCGGAGCAGACGTTGCTGAGCATCCTGGAAGAGCCGCCGGATCGGCCGCCGCTGGTCACGCCGGCGGCCGGCGAGTTTCGCGATGCGCTGTTCAAGATCGCCGACCTCTATGTCGAGACGGGCCAGTTTGAGCGGGCGATCGTGCGTCTGGAGGAGGCCCTGTCACGCTATCCCGAGGACCCGCGGACTCTGCGGGCCCGCTACCGGCTCGCCGAGGCGTATCGCAAGAGCGCTGCGCAGATTCCGGCGGCGATGGCGGAGGCGAAGAATCTGGCGCCGAAGGACCAGTTGGCGGCGGAGCTGCATCGGCGGCTCCGGCGTGCCCGGCAGCTCTACGACGAGGTGATCGCGACCAGCGACGGGCGCGCCCCGGCCTCGCGCCCGGTCGGCGGCGAGACGGAGTTGCAGGACGCGTACGTGCGGCTGAGTTATCTCTACCGGGCGGACTGTCTGTTCGACGAGTTGGAGCACGGCGGCGGCACGCCACAGGGCTACGCCGAGGCGATTCGCCTCTACGAGCAGGCGGCATGGCGGTTTCGCAGCGATCCGGCCGCCCTGTCGGCGTACGTTCAGATCGTGCAGTGTTATCTGCGGTTGGGCGATCTCGTCCATGCGCGCACGACGCTGGAGCGGGCGCGATGGATCCTTCGCGGGATCCCCGACAGCCCGGAGGTGTGGCGCGTTCCGGGCGAGAGCAAGAAGACGTGGAGCGACTACCTCGCGTGGTTGGGCAACAGCCCGACCTTTCGCGACCGGTGACCCTCGGCGTGCGGCCTCTCGCGTTGCGGGAGGGGCACGAGGGAATCCGGGTTCTGCCGGGCCGCGCCCGGGATAAGGCAAGGTGACCATGACTTCCGGCGGCGATTCTGACAACGGGACGAGCGCCGAGCGCGTGCTGGCGATCCTGGCGAATCAGCGGGACGAGTACCGTGCCCTCAAGTCGCTGGCGGAGGGGCAACGGGCGCTCATCACCTCCAGCGAGCCGGAGAAGCTGCTCGGCGTTCTCGCCGAGCGCCGGCGGCACGTGGAGCGTCTGGCGGACCTCAACGGGCAGGTGAGGGAGTTGCGCTCGCGGTGGCCCGATATTTACGGGGCGATGAGCGACGCGCAACGGCAGCAGGCCGACGGACTGATCCGCGAGGTGGAGACGACGCTCGCCGAGATCCTGGCGGGCGACGAGCAGGATGCGAAGCTGCTTTCGGTCCGGCTGGCCGGCACGCGCCAGGAGGCGGTTGCCCTGGCCGAATCAAAGCGGGCGTACGCCGCCTACGGGTCGGCCGCAGCGCGGGGAAGCGGCGCGGCGCCCCACTCGCAGGGGCGGTTCATCGATCAGACGGACGATCAGGCATGAATGCATCGCAGGCACAGGTCACCAGCGGAACGTCCTCCTCCGGTGAGCCGCGGCCGGCGAGCGGCTCCGCGCGGAACGGTGCCGTTCCTCTGTCGGATCGCGAGCGGGAACTCGGCGCGATCATCGCCGCGTACAACGACGTAACGGAGCGGCTCAAGGATTCGCACGACCGGCTGCAGCGGGAGGTGCGCCGGCTGAGTCTCGAACTTGCGGACAAGAACCGCGAACTGGCCCGCCGGGAGAGGCTCGTCGCGCTGGGCGAGATGGCGGCGGGCCTGGCGCACGAAATCCGCAATCCGCTGGGCGGCATCCAGCTCTTCGCCGGTCTGCTGACGCGCGATCTGGCCGATCGCCCGAAGCAATGCGAGCTGGCCCGGAAGATCTCCCAGGGTGTCCAGACGCTGGAGAAGCTTGTGACGGACATCCTCGCGTTCGCGGGCCAGGCGGAGCCGCGCTTCCGCGAGGTGGACCTGCCCCGGCTCGTGAGCGAGACCCTGGACCTGGCGGCCGCCACGTTCGACCGGATCGGCGCATCGGTGACGTCGTTCTGCGATCCGGCCGCCGATCTGCGGCTGGAGGCCGATCCGTGCCAGTTGCAGCAGGCGCTGCTGAACCTGCTCCAGAACGGTGCGGAGGCGGCGGGGACCGGCGGCCGGGTGGAACTCCGCGTGACGGGCGAACCGGACGGTTTCGTCCGGATCACCGTGTCTGACGACGGCGACGGCGTGCCGTCGGAGCTGCGGGACCGGATCTTCAACCCGTTCTTCACGACGAAAGACCGCGGCACCGGGCTGGGGCTCGCCATCGTGCACCGCATCGCCGAGGCCCACGGCGGGAACATCCGCGTCGCGAACCGCGAGGAAGGCGGCGCGGTCTTCTGGCTGACCCTGCCGCGACGGCACGACGGGGAAGCGGGTCCGGGGTTCCGGGTTCCGGGTTCCGGGGCCGAGGCGCGAGGCAGGGATTCGAGACCGCGGACTACGGACAAAGGATAACGGACGACTGCGGAGGCTGTGTGATGGCTCGCATCTGTGTGGTGGACGACAAGGAACTCCTTCGGGATTCGCTCGCCGAGACGCTTATCCGCGAGGATCACCAGGTCGTCACGTTCGGCGATTCGCTGGCCGGGCTGGAGGCGATCAAGTCACAGGCGTTCGACGTGGTCGTGTCGGATCTGAAGATGCCCGGGCTGGACGGCATCGGGCTGCTTCGCGAGCTTCGGGCCGCCGGCTGCGACGTGCCGGTGATCCTGATGACGGCGTACGGCACCGTGCCGACGGCCGTGGAGGCGATGAAGCTCGGGGCCTTCGACTACATCCAGAAGCCCTTCGAGCCCGAACAGCTCTGTGTGCTGGTGGACCGGGCCGTTCAGCACGGGCGCATGCAGGCGGAAAACGAGGCCCTGCGGCGGTCGCTGAACGACGTGCATGCGGGGCGCATCCTCGTCGGCACCTCGCCGGCGATGCAGGCGATTCGCGAGACGGTGCAGCGCGTGGCCGCCAGCCAGGCGACCGTGCTGATCCAGGGCGAGTCGGGCACGGGCAAGGAACTCGTCGCCCGGGCGATTCACGCCGCATCGCCGCGGGCCGATCGGCCGCTGTTGTGCCTGAACTGCGCGGCCCTTTCCGCGCACCTTCTGGAGAGCGAGCTGTTCGGTCACGAGAAGGGCGCCTTCACGGGCGCGGACCGGCTTCGCCGCGGGCGCTTCGAGCTGGCCGACGGAGGCACGCTCATGCTCGACGAGGTGAGCGAGATCTCGCTCACTCTGCAGGCGAAGCTTCTGCGCGTGCTGCAGGAGCGGCAGTTCGAGCGCGTGGGCAGCAGTGTGACCCGCGAGGTGGACGTCCGTGTGATCGCCACGACCAACCGCAATCTGCGGGAGTGGGTGGCGCGCAAGCGATTCCGCGAGGACCTGTACTTCCGCCTGAGTGTTCTGCCCGTGGAGGTTCCGCCGCTGCGGGAGCATCGTGAGGACATCCCCGAATTGGTGGCCTACTTCCTCGCGGCAGCGGCCCGGCGTGACGGGCGGGAGCCGCTTCGGGTCGAGCCGGCGGCGGCCGAACTGCTGCGCGCCTACGACTGGCCCGGCAACGTGCGGGAATTGCAGAACGTCTGCGAGCGGGCCTCCGTGCTCGTTCAGGGCGGCTGTGTGCGCGCGGAGACGATCCGGCCCTGGTTGACCGGCCTGGCGGCCAAGGAGCCCGGGGCCGCTGCCGGTGAGCTTGTCGTGCGTCCCGGGCGGATGCTGGCGGATGTGGAGCGCGACGTGATCCTGCGGACACTGAACGAATACGGCGGGCATCGGCTCAAGACCGCGCGGGCCCTGGGCATCGGCGTTCGCACGCTCGGCATGAAACTCAAGCGATGGCAGGAGGAGGCGCGTGGTGCATGCGCGGAGAGATGCGCCGGATGAGTGTTCCCAGACCTCGCGCAGATTCTGCGCCGACGGCGCAGGGATTGCGCGGGATGGCGGGCGAAATAGCCCATTTTAACGCTTCGTCACTGCGATAGGTTGTGGCACGGCGTTTGCTAGGGTGCGAGACGGATGAAGGGCCGGCGGAGCCAGCCCGAGGTGCGTAATGGTGTTCGCTAATCTCGTCGGCCGTGAAACGCTGCCGGTATTGGAGAAGGCACTGGCGTTTACGGAGGCCCGGCACCGCGTTCTGACCGAGAACATCGCGAACGTGGATACGCCGGGTTACCGAACGAAGCACCTGGATGCTGCCGCGTTCCAGGAGGCCCTTGGACGAGCTCTGGCGCGCCGGAAGGAGGATCCGTCCGGCGCGCTCGAGCTTCCATCCTCACGCGAGTTTCACGAGGACGCATCGGGGCACCTGGTGGTGACTCCGACGGAGGAGCCGCCGGAGAACATCCTGTTTCACGACGGCACGAACGGGAAGCTGGAACGGCAGATGGCCATGCTGGCCGAAAACGCACTGATGCACCGCGCGATGGTCGAGCTTACGCGGAACCGGTTCGACATTCTGATGGCGGCGATTCGCGGGAAGACGGCCTGATCGCCGGCGGCGGAGGGGCGGACTGAGGTTTCGACGGATTCACGGGTATACGACGGATGTTCGGCTCACTCGATATCAGTACCTCGGCGCTGGTGGCCCAGCGGACGCGTATGGACGTCATCGCGGGCAACATCGCCAATGCCTACTCGACGCAGCGGCTCGACGGTCAGCCGGGGCCGTACAAACGCCGGTTCGCGGTCTTCGCGGCGGGGAACCCCGCCGGGGCCTCGCCGTCCGCGCCGGGGGTTCATGTGGAGGCGGTCGAGGAGGACCCGGCGCCGGGGCGGCTGGTTTATGATCCGCAGCATCCCGACGCGATTCGCACGGGGCCGCGGGCCGGGTACGTCGAGTATCCGAACGTCGATCTGGCGACGGAGATGGTCGACGCGATCGAGGCGGCGCGGGCCTACGAGGCGAACATCACCGCCATGGATGTGACGAAGAGCATGATTTCGGCCTCGCTGCGGCTGCTGGCATGACGGCGTGCCGGCCGCACGGCGAGCGATTGGCTTGAGGCAGGACGATGGCAGGTCCGATCGATTTTGACCCGGCTCGAAGCGGGATGGGCCCGATCGCTCCGGCGGGGGCGCAGGGGGCCGCCGGGCTGCGCCGAGCGGCGACGGCGGCGGAAGGCGCCGAGGGCGGTGCGAGCTTCAAGAACATACTCCTGGACAGTCTGGACCAGGTGAATCGCCTGCAGCAGGAGGCTTCGCAGGGCGTGGAGAGACTGGCGACGGGCCAGACGGCCAACGTGGCCGAGGTATTCACGGCGGTCCGCAAGGCCGACGTGGCCTTCAGCCTGCTCATGGAGATGCGCAACAAGCTGATGGAGGCGTATCAGGAGATTCGGCAGATGCAGGTGTAACCGAGACGAGGGTTTTCGGAAATGGAGTTCCTGAAAAAACTCTTCGCCCAGTCCAAGACCCACCTTGCCGGGCTGAGCGTTTCGCAGCGGGCCGCCATCGGTCTGTGCGTGGTCGTGATGCTCGGTGCGCTGGCCTGGTTGCTCCAGTGGTCGGCCCGGCCGGAGACGGTGGCCTTGCTGAACCAGGATCTGAGCCCGGAGGAACTCGGGCGGATTCAGACGCGGCTCGAGGATGCCGGCGCCCGCTACGAGGTCCGCAACAACCGGATTTATGTTTCGCCCGACCAGCGGGCGATGTGGCTCGCCCGCCTGGGCGAGCAGCAGGCCCTTCCCAGCGATCTGAGCGTGAGCTTCGACACGTTGATCCGGGACCAGAGCCCGTTCCTGAACATGGACGAGCAGGCCTGGCGGCGTTCCGTGGCTCTGGGCAACGAGCTGGCCCACGTGCTGCGCCAGTTCAGCGGCGTGGCGGACGCCCGCGTGTTCATCGACAAGACGGAGAAACGCGGGATCGGACGGGCGCCCACGGTTCCGACGGCGAGCGTGTATGTGAAGATGAAGCCGGGTTCGGAACTCGACAAGAACAAGGTGTTTGCGCTGGCGAGCTTCGTTTCGCGGTCCGTGGGGGGGCTGACCGTGAAGAACGTCGGCGTGACCGACGCGACGACGGGCCGATCGTACACCGTGCCCGATCCGAGCGACCCGGCGGCGTTTGACGATCTCGACGACCGGCGTCGGAAGGAAGAGTACTTCACGCAGCGGCTGCTCAGGGTGTTCGCGCACATTCCGGGTCTTCTCGTCGGGGTCCATGCCGAGCTGGACGCCGAGGCGAAGACCGTGGAGTCGACAAAGTACGGCAAGCCCGTCAAGACCAGCGAGGAGACCGAGACGACGACGCAGGATCGGGGTTCGGCGGGCGCATCGCCCGGGGTCGTCGCGAACACCGCCCGCACGGTGGCCGCGGGGGGCAACGCGGAGAAGCTTGAGAAGACCCGAGGAAGCGAGCAGTACATCGGCGGCGTGGACAAGACCGTCGAAACCAGCGACCGGATGCGCAACGGGCTGCGGAGCCTGCGCGCGTCGATCAACGTGCCGCGGAGCTACTTCGTGGCGATCTACAAGCAGGCCAACGGCGGCAAGGAGCCCAAGGACGCGGACCTGGAGCCGCTGATCCGGGAGCAACTGGCGCGGATCCGCAAACAGGCGAGCGCCCTGATCCCGGCGGGGCCGTCGAGCGGTCCGCCGGCCGCCGCGGACGATTCCCACATCCAGGTGGATTGGTTCTATGACGCGCCGCTGCCGGGCATGGCGGTCGTCGAGGCCGGTACCGGCAACGAGGTGATGGGGTGGGTCAAGGCGTACGCGGGTCAGGCGGGGCTCGGGGCGCTCGCGATCGTGAGCCTCCTGGCGATGATGATGGTGGTCCGCAAGGCCTCGGCCGCGCCGATCCTGCCGGGCGAAGAACCGCCGCCGGAGCCGTTGCCGCTTTCGCGGCACGCGAGGAAGGCCCGCGCCGCCGAGCCCGGAATCGACCCGGAGGTCTTCGTGGCCGGCTCGCCGGTGGGCGAGGCCCAGGTGACCGAGGGCTTGCTGGTCGGCCGTGAGGTGGACGAGGACGCCGTCCGCGCGCAGCAGGTCGTCGAGCAGGTGTCGCAGCTCATCGAGGACGACCCGGATACGGCGGCGGCACTGGTCAAGCGTTGGGTGGAATCGTCGAAGTGACGGCGGATGGCGGCGGCCGCGGACCGGTGCGGTTCGCGGTCGGGGATCCGCAATCCGAACCGGCGGGTACATCGCGCGATGGCGAAGAAGCCGAAACCGACGAACCAGGAAGAAGACCGCGGGACCGGCGGGCTGACCAAGGCGGCGATCCTGCTGCTGGCGGTCGGTCCGGAAACGGCGACGCAGATCCTCCGCAAGCTGGACAAGGAAACGGTGGAGGAGATCACCCGCGAGGTGGCGTCGCTCAAGGAGGTCGAGCCCGAGAAGCGCAACGCCGTCGTGGAGGAGTTCTACAACCTCGTTCTGGCGCGTCAGTACGTGGACTCGGGCGGGCTGGAGTATGCGCGGAACCTGCTCGAGAAGTCGCTTCCCCGCGACGATGCGGCGCGCATCATGGAGCAGATCGAGCATCAGGTTCACCAGCAGCCGTTCAGCTTTCTGCAGAAGGCCGAGAGCGAGAACCTTCTGACCTTCATCCAGGAGGAGCATCCGCAGACGATCGCGCTGATCCTGGCGCACCTGCCCAGCGCGAAGGCCTCGGAGATTCTGGTGGGCCTGCCCGGTCCGAAGCAGATCGAGGTGGTGACCCGTGTGGCGAACATGGAGCAGACCAGCCCCGAGGTCATCAAGGAGGTGGAGAAGGGGCTGGAGCAGCGGCTTTCCGGCATCGTTTCGCAGCGCTTCCAGAAGGTCGGCGGCGTCGAGGCGGTGGCCGAGATGCTGAATCTCGCCGACCGCGCCACGGAGAAGGCGATCTTCGAGTCGCTCGAGAGCGAGGATCCCGATCTGGTCGAGCAGATCCGGCGTCTCATGTTCGTCTTCGAGGACATCCTGCTGGTCAACGACAAGGGGATCCAGGCGGTCCTCAAGGAGGTTGACAACGACGACCTGGCGCTGGCCCTGCGGACGGCGAGCGAGGAACTCAAGCAGAAGATTTTCAAGAACATGTCCGAGCGGGCGGCCCAGTTGATCAAGGAAGACATGGAGTACATGGGGCCCGTCCGCGTCAGCGACGTGGAGACGGCGCAGCAGAAGATCGTGGACGTGGTCCGCCGCCTCGAGGACGCCGGGGAGATCGTCATCGCCGGCCGTGGCGGCGAGAAGGAGCTGATTGTCTAGTGCCGCTTCCGGTCCGACAGCCGTGTGTGGGCGGACCGGCGATGCGACGGACAGACGGATCAACGGAACAGCGGACGATATGCCGACCGTCATCAAGAACGCACAGTTGACCGGACACCGGGCGGGGCCGCTGCAGGTGTTCAACCTGCTCGACTACGAAGCGGAGGCGCGCCGGATACTGGCCGCCGCGCGGAAACAGGCGGAGCTTCTCCTCGCCGATGCGGAGCGGAAGGCCGACCGGCTTCGCGAGGAGGCCCGGCAGCTCGGGCACCGCGAGGGGATGGAAAAAGGGCTTGAGGAGGGCCGCCTGGCGGGGCGAGAGGAGGCGTTCCGCCGGGCCCTCGAGGAATTCACACGACAGCAGGCGAGCCTGGTACAGGCGTGTGGGAAGGCTCTGGCCGGCATCGAGGAGCAGAAACAGCGGCTGGCGCTCGCCGCGCGTACCGATGTGGTGCGGCTTGCCCTGGCCATCGCCCGGCGCGTCGTGAAACGCCTGGCGGGGGATCGGACGGCGGCCGAGGCGATCGTCATCGAGAACGCCGCCGAGGCGCTCGAGATGATCGGTCCGCGCACCGACGCGGTGCTTCACCTGAATCCGGCCGACCGGGACGCCCTCGAGGCGTTCGCGAAGGAGCTGGCGGAGTCCGCCCGGCAGAAGCGGCACATCCGCGTGGTGGCCGATGCGTCGGTCGCCCCGGGCGGCTGCATTCTGACGACGGAGGAAGGGCGGATCGACGCCCGGCTGGAGACGCAACTTGCCCGCATCGCCGAACTGCTCGTCGGGCAAGGGGGCGAAACGGGAGCCGCGGCGGAGCGACGCAGCGACGACGGGGCGGAAGGGCGCAGCGACGAAGCGACGTAGCGACGCAGGGAGTGGGCGTTACCCCGTTATTTCCGGCGCGGGCCGCCGGACGGAACAACGCCCGAACGGATCAGCGGAGTATGGGCCTGTTTGACCGCGAAATCGAGATGATCGGCGCCGCCCCGGTCCTGGAGGTGCGCGGACGCGTCGCCGATCTCACCGGGCTGACCGTCGCGGTGAACGACTTTCCCGCGGCCATCGGCTCCCTCTGTCGCATCGAGCGTCGCCGCGGCGAAGGAATCCCCGCGCAGGTCATCGGCATCCGGGAGCGCCAGGCGATTCTCATGCCGCTGGCCGAACCGCTGGGCGTGGCGCGGGGCGACGGCGTGGTGTGTCTGGCCGCGGCGGCCCGTGTGAACGTGAGCGAGGGTCTGCTGGGCCGCGTGGTGAACGGCCTCGGCGAGGTGATCGACGGCGGCCCCAGGCTGGAGGCGGAGGACTGGTACCCGCTGTATCGTCCGGCGCCCGACGCGCTGGGCCGGCCGCGGATCTCCGAACCGCTGGGCACCGGTATCCGGGCAATCGACGCACTGCTCACGGCGGGGCGCGGCCAGCGGCTCGGGCTGTTTGCCGGCACCGGCGTGGGCAAGAGCGTGCTGCTGGGGATGATCGCCCGATACACCGCGGCGGACGTGACCGTCATGGCGCTGATCGGGGAGCGCGGCCGCGAGGTCAACGACTTTCTCGAAAAGGACCTGGGGCCGGAGGGGCGCAAGAAGACGGTGCTGGTAATCAGCACGTCGGACGAGTCCCCGGTGCTGCGTGTCCGCGCCGGGTTCGTGGCGACGGCAATCGCGGAGTTCTTCCGTGATCGCGGCAAGGACGTGCTGCTGCTGATGGATTCGGTCACGCGGCTGGCGATGGCGCAGCGGCAGATCGGTCTGGCGTCGGGCGAACCGCCGGCGACGAAGGGATACACGCCGAGCGTCTTCGCCCTTCTGCCGCAGTTGCTGGAGCGCTCCGGCCGGACGACCCGGGGCAGCATCACCGGCTTCTACACGGTGCTCGTCGAGGCGGACGACATCAACGAACCGATCTCGGATGCCGTCCGTGGGATTCTCGACGGGCACGTATGGCTGAGCCGTCCGCTGGCCAACCGCGGTCATTACCCGGCGATCGGCGTGCTGGAGAGCATCAGCCGGGTCATGGTCGATGTCGTTACGGAGGAGCATCAGGCCGCGGCGCGGCGTATTCAGCGGGTGCTGGCCGTCTGGCAGGAGATCGAGGATCTCGTGAACATCGGCGCGTATGCGGCGGGCACGAATCCGCAGTTCGATCTGGCGGTGCAGGCCAAGCCGCTCATCGACGCATTCCTGCAGCAGCGGATCGGCGAGCGTGTGACATTCGACGAGGCGCGGCGGCAGCTTCTGTCGCTCGCGCAGCAGTTGGAGCAGATGGAGCAGCGTTTGAGCAAGGCGGGGCGGGAGCCTGCCCGACCGGAGGCGGCTCAGGGCCGCAAGGCGGCGGCGCGCTGATGCCGGGCCGTGCGGCGGCGAACGCACGGGCGGACGGGCGGAGTGACGGATTGGCAGGCGCATCATGGCCAAGCGGTTCGTATTCAGGTTGGAGACGCTGCTGAAGCTTCGGCGTCAGCGCGAGGACCGGCAGAAGCGGATCGTCGCGGAGCGCCTTCGCCAGATCTCCCGTGTCCGCCGCGAGATCGACCTGCTGGACCGGCGGATCGCCGAGCAGATCCATGCGATGCGGGCCGACGCGAACCGCCCCTCGCTGGACGTGCAGAATCTGGCGAGGAACCGGCACTGGCTCTCGCATCTGCAGCGCGGCCGTCTGGAGGCGGATGGTCACCTGCGTCTTCTGGAGGCGCGTCTGGCTCAGGAGCGTTCCGTGCTCGCGCACGCCGCCCGGGAGAGGAAGGTGATGGAGAAACTCCGGGAGCGCCGGCAGACAAGGTATCTGCGGGTGCTCGAGTGCCGGGAGCAGGCCGAGCTGGATGAGCTGGGCACCGTGCGGTTCGTGTTTCACCGGAAGGCGGATCGCCGGGAGATCTGCGCGGGGGACGAAGCGGGCGAAGGGGCGGTCCCCACGGGCGCGATACTTCCGGATGAGACGTTCGCGTGATGAAGCGCTTGTATCAGATCATCTCGTTGATTGCCGTGATTCAGCTCCTCGCGACGAGCGGGCTGATCGGCTACATGTTCGCGACGAAGCGTCTCACGGCGGAGCGCGTCGACGCGATCGCGCGGGTGATCCGGGGCGAGACGGAGGCGCCGGAGGCCCCCGCGAGCCGGCCCGCGGCGGAGCCGGGCAAGCCGGAGTCCGCCACGTCGCAGATCGCGCGCACCCGGGCGCAGGAGGAGTGGCTCGCGCTCATGGTCGAGCGCCAGGGTCGCGAGTTGCAGGACCGGGCGCGGCTCAACCAGACCATACAGCTCGATGTGATGCGGAAACTCGAGGAGATCGACCGCCGGGAAAAGGCGTTCGCCGAACAGCAGAAGAAGTTGCAGGAGGAGCAGTCTCAGGACGGTTTCGCGCGGGAGGTGGAGCTGATGACGGCCATCGAGGCCACCCGCGCCCGGAAGCTGCTCATGATGCGAAAGGAGCCGGATGCGGTCCGCCTGCTGATGAGCATGGATGCGGCGCGGGCCAAGAAGATTCTGGATACATGCAAGACCGCCGAGGAGATGGAATGGGCCGGGAGGATCCTGGACCAGCTTCACAACCTGAACAACGAGCGGGCCGACTCGGCACGCTCGGGGCCCAGCGGCGCGGAGGCGTCTGGTTCGAGCCCGACAGCACCCAAGGGAGGCTGACGGATGTCAACCGTCAAGACACTCGTGCCGGCGCCCGCCGGGGCCGCCGATGCCTCGCAGAACGCGCGCGGCGCGTTCGCCATTCCGATGCCGCGATCGATCCCGGCAGCAGTTGCTGAACCGCGCGACGGTGTCGAATCCTCATTCCGTTCATTGCTTACGCAGGTGAGCCAACGCGACCGCTCCGCCGAGGCGCCCGACGACGCGGCGAAGGCGGTACGCAAGGGCCGCAAGCCGGAATCCGCAACGGACGGGCGGTCTACGGAGTCTGCCGACCGCGCGGAGCGGAACAGAAAGCCCGGCCCCGCCCGGCAGAGCGAAAAGGTACGCGAGACCGAACGAAAGAGGCCCTCCCAGGACGACGACGCCGTCGCGCAGGAGTCACCCACGGGTGCGGAGCGGGCCGACGAGACCGCGCCGGCCCCCGTCGGCTCGAGGGAAGACTCGGCGGATGTCGCCTGCACGCAGAGCGATGCCGCGTCCGAGAGCGGCCCGTCGCAGGAGAGCTCTCAGCCAGGCGACGCGAATGCGGTATCGCCGGCGGTTGAAACATCGAAAGAAGGCGTATTGCACCCGGCGGAGGAGCTGCTGCGCCAACTGGCTGCCAGGAGTTGCGGCGGACAGGTGCCGCCCGGGGGCAGCGCTGCCGTGGCCGACGCCGGCGTTGTGACGTTACAGGCGGGCATCGCCCCCGCCAATCGCGACATGGATACGCAGACGGTCGCCGGCCCGTCCGACGCGACAACTACCCAGCCGCAGGCCGACAGCCGGGCGTCACAGTCGTTTTCCGGTGCGCCGGATGCGATCCGGGCCGCAGACGTTCGGCGGGACGGCCTCGTTCCCGGCGGTCCGCTCGGGCCCTCGCCGTCATCGGCAATGGATCTCGGGCCGCTGACGCCGGTGCCCGCCTCACCGGGCAGCGAACTGGCCCGTCTGGTTGCACTGGCGGCCGGCCTCGCCGACGGCGGGTCACCGGACACGGCGTCGCGTTCGGAGCCGGCCTCCCTTGCTGCATCCGCGCGGTCTGATCCTCGTCAAGGTCAGCAGCCCGGCACCGATCAGGCGGAGGCCCATGCGGCGATGATTCCCCCCGGCTCGCGCCCGGCGCCAAATCTGACGACGCCCCACGCGGAGTCGTTCGCGCAGGTTTTGGCCGGCGGGCGTTTATCGCCCGCGGGGCAGGCGGCGAACGTCGATCGCGTGGCGGAACTGGTTCGCGCGAACGTCGGCGCGAAGAACTCTTCGATCACGATCCGGCTGGACCCGCCGGAACTCGGCCGGATTCAGCTCGATGCGCGACTCCGGGACGACGTGCTTTCGATCCATGTGCAGGCGGAGACCGCCGCCGCGCGGGATCTCCTCCTGTCTCGCGTGGACGATCTCCGGCACGCGCTGACCCGGCAGGGAATCACGATCGACCGCTTCGACATCGATCCGCGGCCGGCGGCGCCGACGCACGGCGGCCAGAGTCCCGGCGACCGCAATCCGAACGGGCAGCAGCCCTCCGGCGACGGCGGAGCGGCCCAGCAGTGGCAGCAGCGCGATGCCTCCTCGGGCTCCGCATGGACGGGCGGCCGAGACGGGGCTGCGCCGGCACCGGAAGTCGAGGCGGCCGGCGTGGGCGCGGGGAACGAGGCGGCGTCCGGGCGTTCGGCGGAGGGCGTGGGCACGATGGTCACGACCATGCCGGGCGCACCGGGACGGTCCGTCAACATGTGGGCGTAGTGCGCAGGAGTTTTCGGAGAACCTGTCATGGATATTGCGGCGACTCTATCCGCTTCACAGGCCGGTACGGCGATCACGGGAACCGGGCGAGGGCTCAATCAGATGAGCTCGGACGACTTCCTCAAGGTCCTGATTACTCAGTTGCGGTATCAGGATCCGCTCAAGCCCATGAGCAACGAGGAGATGCTCTCGCAGATCTCGCAGATTCGCAACATGGAAATGTCGAGTACCCTCACCGACTCGCTTCGGACGCTGACGGAGCAGCAACGGCTCGGCTCCGCCGCGACGCTGATCGGTCAGTACGTTACCGGCAAGGTCCGGGCCGAAGACGGAACCGAGACCGTGGTTGCCGGGGTCGTGCGCGGCCTGCGGTTCGAGGACGACGGCGAGCCGATCCTCGAACTGGACAGCGGCGCCAATCTGCCGCTCAAGGCGATCACGAACGTGACGGACGCGAACCGCCTCGTGGGCAGGTATGTGGAGGGCGTGACCACGAATGCCAACGGCGAAGCGGTAACGGTGTCCGGCGTGGTGGCAGCGGTGAGCTACGCCTCGGACGGCCAGGCGTGGTTGCAGTTGACCAACGGCAGCACGCTGCCCGTGGCGGGCCTCGCCCGGGTCGGCGAACCGCCGGCCGGTTCCACGACCGCAACGAATCAGACGGGGAGCAAGGACACGGGTGTAACGGCGAAAGTTGTGCTCGGCAAGTAGACGACGATCGCGCGGCACATCGCCGCACGAACGCAGGGAGGCATACGATATGGGTCTTACCTCGGCAATGTACACGGGGCTGTCCGGGCTGAACACGAACCAGTTCCGCATCGACACGATCGGCGACAACATCGCCAACGTGAACACAACGGCGTTCAAGGCCAGCCGCAGCATGTTTCAGACGCAGTTCGCCCAGACGCTGGCGGCCGGCACGCCCCCCGGTACCAGCACGGGCGGGACGAATCCGATGCAGATCGGGCTTGGCTCGGTCCTCGGCAGCATCCAGAGAGATTTCAATTCCGGCTCGATCGAGACCACCGGTGTACCGACCGATCTGGCGATCGAGGGCAACGGTTTCTTCATCGTCCAGTCGCCGGACGGCCGGCAGTTCTTCACTCGCGACGGCACCTTCAAGCTCAGTTCGGCGAACTATCTCGTGACGCAGGACGGGGCCTTCGTCCAGGGATACGGCGTCGACGACGATTTCAACATCGTTCCCGGCACGACCACCGGACTGAGCATTCCCCTGGGGTCGATGAGCACCGCACGGGCCACCAGCACCGTGCAGATGAAGGGGAACCTGTACGCCAACGGAGAGGCCGCCACGCAGGGGACGATCCTCTTCTCCCAGGTTCTCGAAGAAGGCCCCGGGGCGCCGGCAACCGCGGCGACGCTGCTGACCAATCTGTACGATCCGGCCGTTTCGCTTGCGAACCCGCTCTTTGCCGTCGGGGATGAGATCACACTCACCGACGTCAAGCGGGGCGATCGGAACGTGGGCAGCGCGACGTTCACCGTTACGGACACGAGCACACTCGGGGACTACCTCGACTTCCTCACCGGCAAGGCGGGCATCGATACGACCGGCGACCCGGTGAACCACCCCGGCTGGTGGGTCTCGGACGGGACGGCGCCCGATCCGGCGGCTCCCACCGCCGGCCAGGCAGCCCGGGCCGACGGGCAACCGCCGGCCGGCACCATCGTGATCGAGGGCAACGTCGGTTGGGATAACCGCCTGTCGATGAAGAGCGGTTCCATTACGTCCACCAACGCCACCAACAAGAGCCCGTTCACGTTCTCGATTCCCAACGACGCCCTCGGGCGGCCCTTCGAGGCGAACGGCGAGAGCGCCTACACGAGCCTGCTGGTCTACGACTCGCTCGGGACCGAACTGCGCGTTGACGTGACGGCCGTGCTGGAGAACAAGGCTACGGGCGGCAACACGTGGCGGTTCTTCGTCTCTTCGCCGGACAATACGCAGCTCTCGCGCGTGCTCGGCAACGGCACGCTCTACTTCGGAGACGACGGCCAACTGAAATCGACCACGGGCAACCAGATCAAGCTCAATCGCGACGACACGGGGGCGGTGACACCGGTAGGTATAACCATCGATTTCGGCCAGGTTAGCAGCTTCTCGAATCGTGACAGCCGCTCCGCGCTCTACATGGCGCAGCAGGACGGGTTCGCCCCCGGATCGCTCAACAGTTTCGCCATCGGCAACAACGGCATCATCACCGGTACGTTCAGCAACGGCCTGACGCGAACGCTGGGCCAGATAGCCGTGGCGACGTTCGCAAACCCGGAGGGTCTGGTTGCCGAGGCCAATAACCGATACACAACCGGCCCCAACTCTGGGGTGCCTGTCATCACGACGCCCCAAACCCTTGGGGCGGGCAAGATCGTGAGCGGCTCGCTAGAGCTGAGCAACGTGGATCTTTCCAAGGAGTTTATCGGACTGATTACGGCAACGACGGGGTTCTCGGCGGCCAGTCGCGTAATCTCGACAGCCAACGATCTGCTCAACCAATTGTTGTCGGTGGCCCGATAAACCAGGAATAGCCGGTACGCCGATTCCGGCGGTTTAGAGGAAGCCCCTGGCTTGATTCAGTTGACGCGGCTGAACGGGAAGGTGTTCGTCCTTAACGCGGAGTTGATCCGCACGATTGAGGAGCGGCCCGATACGACAGTGACGCTGGTGAACGGCGACACGCTGATCGTCAAGGAAGCGATGGACGAGGTGGTTCGCCGGGCGGTGGAATATGCCCGGGCCGTTCGGACGTTTCGGGTGTGAGCGACGTTCTCTTTGAGGGGGAGGGGGCTGCGTCGCAGCAACCAGGATGGGTCCACCCCGGGTTTCGGGGTGGCGGCAGGATGCCATGGATTATGCCACGTTAGTTGGGATCGGGTCGGTCTTGTTGCTGGGACTCTGGGCCGTGCTGGCGGGGGCCGGCGGGGATCTCGGCGCGTTCTGGAACCTACCGGGCCTGCTTCTGGTGTTGGGCGGAGCGGTCGCCGCGACGGTGGCGTCGTTCACGCTGGCTCAACTGGGGTTCATTCGTGGCGTGCTGCGCAAGGCTTTCACGGAGCAGGCGGAGTCCGCCGCGGCTGCGATCGAAGAGCTTGTCTCGCTGGCCGACGTGGCGCGCCGCGAAGGCATTCTCGCACTGGAATCTCGGCTCAGCCCCGACGATGACCGCTTTCTCGCGCGGGCCGTTCGGATGGTTGTGGACGGGTACGATCCCTCGGCCATCGAGGCGCGGCTCACGGACGAGCTGGAGGCGACGGATGCCCGGCACACGTCCGGGCGGCAGTTCTTCGAGCTCCTGGGCCGCTATTGTCCCGCCTTCGGCATGGTGGGAACCCTCGTCGGCCTGGTGCTCATGCTGAGGAACATGAACGATCCGACGAGGATCGGGCCCGGCATGGCCGTCGCACTGCTTACCACCCTGTACGGGCTGGTTCTCGCAAACGGTGTCTTCCTGCCGTTGAGTCAGAAGCTTGCCAACCGCAGCGCGGCCGAGTTCCTGGTAAAGACGATCATTCTCAAGGGCGTCCTGGCGATCCAGGCAGGCGACAACCCGCGTGTGGTGGAGCATAAGCTTCTGGCGTTTCTGCCGCCGGGCCGGCGCATGCGCCGGGTGGGGCAGGCCGCACGCGGCTCATCGGCGACTGAGAGGGCGCAGGGACCGATTCGCCTGGGTGGGGCGGCGGCATAGGGGAATGTCGCAATGGCACGAGTGCCGAATCGGTATATCTGGCATAAGCAGACGTCTCCGCCGGGACGAGCGGACGGGGTGTGGTCGGTTTCGTATGCCGACCTCATGACGCTCCTGCTATGTTTCTTTGTGGTGATCCTGATGGTCAGTCCGCCACCGGTGCCCCGTGCGGACAAGGTGCAGTCCGTGATGGCGTCGCTGCGGTCGGCGTTCAGCATGACGCGCAACGGTGGCCGTGCGTCGCCGGCGCGTCAGGGGACGCTGCTAGAGCAACTTGTGGCGATGACGGAGAACACCGGCGACAACGGGGTTGCCTCGGGGCGATCCGCGGCGGTCAGCGTGCATCACGAATCGGACGGTATCCACATCCGTCTGCGGTCGGATGCCCGCTCGGCGAATACGTCCTCCGACGCGTCGGTGCTCGAAACGCGGGCGGAGCAGACGCTGCGGCGGATGGCGCCGGCACTGCGAGACCTGAGTCCGTATATCGAGGTGCGCGCCTATGCGGGCGGAACGGGAAGGTCCGGTAACCCGACCGCAGAGGCGACCGTCGGGCGTGCGTCCGTTGCGATGGAGGGGGCGTTTCAGCGCGCGCGGGCCGTGGCGAACGTTCTGACTCAATGCGACTTGCCGATAGACCGATTGCAGATAGTGACGGCGACCGAAGCGGGGTCTGCCGGCGCGAGTGCGACAGCGGGCACGAGCGATGCCGTCGGCATCGATGTGGTCGTTCAGGCCCGTGGTAATCCGATCCCGACCTTCGTGTCGCATTCGCCCTCGCCGCATGCAGAATAAGGGAACATCGGCATGGCTGAAGAAAATCGACCTGCGGAACGTGAGGCGCATAGCGCGGAGGAGCCGAAGCCCGCGCCAGGCAAGAAGGGCCGGTTTGCGCTGATCGGGCTGATCGGCGGCGTGATGGTGGTGGAGGGCATCGCGATCTTCGCGGCGACGCGATTCTTCAGCGGCCCGGCCAAGGTTGAGGCGGGCGTGCCGGGTCTGGCCGCCGGTGAGGGCGGAGAGCACGGCGGGGGCGCCAAGCCGGTGGTCACCGAAAAGGAGATCGTCGTGGCGGCGTTTCGTGCGATGAATGATCGCACGGGCCATAACATCATCTACGACATGAAGATCTACGGGCGGGTGGCCGGCGACGCCGCCGATAAGGTGCAGAAGGTTCTGGAGGAGAAGAAGGCATCCGTGGAGGACCGTATGGCAAAGGTGATCCGCGCCGCCGACCCGCAGTTCTTCAAGGAGCCGGGTCTCGAGACGCTTCGCCGCCAGATCAAGCACGAGGTGGACGCGGTCCTCGGGGATGCCAACGCGGTTCAGGAGATCCTCATTCCGTCGCTCATGTGGTACAGCGCGGACAGTTGAGCGGTGCGGATCAAGGGGCCGGGACGGCCCCACCGGGATTCTGAGCACAAGGCAGGGATGCGATGAGTGATACCGCGGGCGGTTCGCCGCTGAGCCAGGAAGACATCGACGCCGTGTTGCCCGCCTCCGAGGTGCCGGCCGTTGAGGCCGATGCGGGCAACGCGTCCGCCGGGAACGACAATCCGGATGCTCCCCGGGCCGACGCGGCTTCGGTTGCCGCGGGGCAGCCGCGTGACAACGCCGCCGCAATCGCGGAGGCGGCACCCCAACTCACCGATGCCACGCCCGATTCCGCCGCAGCTCCGGCCGGCGTCGCGCCGCTGGAACTGCCGAATCTCCTTGACGAGGGGGAGCGGTCGGCGGATAGCCGTAACATCGATCTGCTTCGCGACGTGGACCTCCACGTGAAAATCGAGCTGGGGCGCACCCGCATGTTCGTGGAGGACGTTTTGCGGCTGGGGCCGGGCTCCGTGGTGGAGCTGGACAAGCTCGCGGGCGATCCGGTGGACGTGCTGGTGAACGAGAGGCTGGTTGCCCGCGGGGAGGTTCTCGTCCTCAACGACAATTTCTGCGTGCGTATCAATGAGATTCTTCCGGCAGTGGAGGACGTGACGTAGCATGACGGCCGGCCTGTCCATCGCGATGCTGCTGGCGAGCTTGGCGGCGGGGGATACGCCCGCCGTCGAGGATGCCTCCGGGGTGTCGAAGGTGGTTGCAAACCGGTCATCGGGTCCGGGCGTAGCGTCACCGTCCGCGGTGCCTGTCGGCGAGGTGGGCTCTGAGGACCGGCCGGTCGAGAGGCGCGGCGCGAGGACGTCACGGCCGACAGACGGCGCGGGACGCGCGACGATCGGCGGTACGGCGGGTGCGGCTTCGTCGGGCTGGTTCGGGCGCGTGCAGGGTTTGTGGCCGCTGGCGGTGGTTCTGGCCCTGATCGGGGCGTTGGCGCTTCTGGCGAGGCGCATACTGCCCAACCGGTGGCAGGGCGGCGCGGGGGGGCGCGGGATGGTCGAGGTCCTCGGTCGTCAGCACCTCTCGGCCCGGCAGAGCGTGGCACTGCTGAGAGTGGGGCGGCGGGTGGTCGTGATCGGTGTGACGCCGGACAAGCTGACACACCTGGACACGATTACGGACCCGGACGAGGTGGCGGAACTCGTAGGCCGCTCGGTCAGTCTGAGGGACGGCTCGCTGAGCCGCACGTTCCAGCGGGAAGTGCTCCGTGAGGCGGCGGCATATGAGCCGTCCGACCATGCCGACCTGTCGGCAGAGGCAAGCGGGCTTCCGACGGATCGGGCAACTGCCTACGTGACGGCGAGGCAGCAGCTTCGCGGCCTGTTGAGCAAAGTGCGGAGCCTGACCGGCACCTAGCCGCGGGCGGGCGGGTGGACAAGAGGCGCGGGGCGGAGTTTCCCGCGGCAGCGCGACGGAGTAGCGCGATGCGCGAGCATGGAGGCTCGACATTTCGACTGGCGATCCTGGCGGCCGTGGCGTTGTCGGCGCTGCCGGCCGGGCCTGTCCGGGCGCAGGTCGCGGCCGAGCCTGCTGCACCTCCGACGCCGCCGGCGCCGGGGAATGTCCGGACGGACGCGCCTGCCGGACCGCGGACGATCGACAACCCGATCGGCATTCCGGATCTCCGCAACGTTGCCGGCCCGGCCACGACGCGGGAGGGCGTCGCCTCGACGCTTCAGATCCTGGTCCTTCTGACACTCCTGTCGCTCGCACCGGCATTCCTGATCCTGACGACGTGCTTCACGCGGATCGTCATCGTGCTTTCGCTCCTGCGTCAGGCGATCGGCGTGCCGACGCTGCCCCCGTCGCAGGTGGTGATCGGTCTGTCGCTCTTTATGACCTTCGCCGTCATGGGGCCGACGTGGCAGCGGATCTACGCGGAGGCGCTGCGACCGTGGCTCGACGCCGAGCCGGGTATGACGCAGCGGCGGGCATGGGAGATCGGCGGGGCGTACCTGCGCGGGTTCATGTTCGATCAGATCGAGCGCGCGGGCAACGAGGAGGGCGTGTATCTCTTCTACGAACACGCGACGGGCAAGCCCGTGGCCGCCGGCACGACGCTGCGGCGGGCCGACGTGCCGACGCTGTCGCTGATTCCGGCGTTCATCCTCAGCGAGCTGAAGACGGCGTTCGTGATGGGCTTTCGGATCTACCTGCCGTTTCTCGTGATCGACATGGTGATCGCGTCGATCCTCGTGTCGATGGGCATGCTGATGCTGCCGCCGGTACTGATTTCGCTTCCGTTCAAGGTGCTGTTGTTCGTCCTGGCCGACGGGTGGCATCTGGTAGTGGGGACGTTGCTGGGGAGTTTCAGTTAGCCGCCGTCCGGGCGCCGGCGGGTCGCGGAAGGCACGGATCAACCGCCAATGGAACTGGGTACAGCCGTCGATCTGGGTCGCGAGGCGTTGTGGATGGTGCTGGTTCTCTCCGCGCCGGTGATGGCGATCGGCCTGGCGGTCGGGCTGGTCATCGCGGTTTTCCAGGCCGTCACGCAGTTGCAGGAGCAGACGCTGCAGTTCGTTCCGAAGATCGTGGCGATGGCCGTGGCGGCGGTGATTTTCGTCCCGTGGATCGCCGCCCGCCTGATCGAGTTTACGCAGGTGCTGTTGGGTGGTTCTCCGTTCTGAATGCGATGCCGACCACGCTGATCGAATACATGAGCCTGACCCCCGCCTTCGCGCTGGCGCTTGCGCGGATGGCCGGACTGATGATCGCCGCGCCGATCTTCAGCAGTCCGGCGATTCCGCGTCTGGTGCGGGTGTACCTGGTCCTGGCGATGACGGCGGCGGTGTTCCCGCTGGTGCTCCCGGGGCTGCGCTACGACTTCACGCTGGGCGGGGCGGTGGCGGGAATGCTCGGCGAGTTTGCGCTGGGGGCGGCGCTGGGGCTCGGCGCGAACCTGATCCTCACAGCGACGCAGTTGACCGGGGCGATCATCGAGCAGCAGTCCGGGGTGGCGATCAGCCAGTTGATCGATCCCATGACGGGCGCGCACGCCTCCATCCTCGGGCAACTGTACTTCGTGGTCGCGGGGCTGGTCTTTCTGGCGATCGGGGGCGAGCGGGAACTCGTTCGGACGCTGCTGGAGAGCTTCGCGCGAGTGCCGGTGATGAGCTTCCGGCCCGACGGCGCGACCTGCGGGATGCTGGTCGATCTGCTGGCGACGTCCTTCGTGCTGGGGGTTCGCCTGGCTGCGCCCGCGATCATCGCCCTGCTGCTGACGTCGGTGGCGATCGGGTTCCTGGCCCGCACGGTGCCGCAGCTCAACGTCATGAGCGTCGGCTTCTCGATCAAGATCTTCGTGGCGGTCATTGTGCTGCTGGGGACGTTGCCGCTGGCTTCATCGGCGATGGAGGACGCGTTCGGCGGGGTGTTTGAGACGATCCGCGGGTGGCTGGGCGGGGCCCGCGTATGACCCGTGAGCGGTGCCGGGCGCGGCGGAACCGCGCGAGGACGTAAGTCGTGCCGGACAGTACGCAAGACAGGACGGAACCCGCAACCCCGCGACGACGTCGCGAGGCGCGCGAGCAGGGCCAGGTGGCCCGGAGCAACGACCTGGCCGCTGCAGTCGTGCTGCTGGGCGGGCTGATCGCGCTGTACTTTGCGGCGAGGCCCATCCTGGCCCGGCTTCTGGATGCGATCCGGTATTGCCTGGGCGAGGCGGATCCCTCGGTCATTCTGCCGGACTCGATGCCGAGGGTGGGGCTGACGGTGATGACGGCGGTCGGCTACGTACTGCTGCCGGTCCTGCTGGGGCTGCTGGTCGCCAGTATCGTCGTGGGCGTCGCGCAGGTGGGGTGGAATCCGACCCTCAAGCCGCTCACGCCGAACCTCTCGAAGCTGAGCCCTTTGGCGGGGTTCAGGCGACTCTTCTCGGCGCAGTCGCTCGTGCAGCTCGGGATGAATGTTCTGAAGATGCTCATCGTGGGCGCGGTGGCGTACCAGACGCTCCGGGACCGCTACGGGCTGGTGGTCAGCGCGGCCGGGATGCATCACTGGGCCGTGACGGGCCTGCTCGGGGAACTGCTCTTTGCGCTGGCCCTGCGGCTGGCCATCGTGCTCCTGATCCTGGGAATCCTCGACTACATCTACCACCGATACCGGTACGAGCAGGATCTGCGGATGACCAAGGAGGAGGTCAAGGAGGAGTTCCGCAGTATGGAGGGCGACCCGCACGTGAAGCAGCGCCGGCGACGGATCCAACTGGATCTGACCGCCCAGCGGATGCGGTCGGCCGTGCCCAAGGCGGACGTCGTCGTGACCAATCCGACCGAGCTGGCGGTAGCGCTGCAGTACGATGAGGAGACGATGGCGGCGCCGCGGGTCGTGGCCAAAGGCCAGGGCTTCATGGCGGAGCAGATTCGCAAGATTGCGATCGAACACGGCGTGCCGATCGTGGAGCGGCGGCCGCTCGCGCAGGCACTCTATCGTCAGGTCGAGGTGGGCCAGGAGGTGCCGCCGGCATTTTATCGCGCGGTCGCGGAAATCCTGGCGTATGTGTACGAGCTGACGTCCCGCAGGCCCCGACGGGCGACGGCGGCGGCGCATTGAGATAAGAACGACGCGGCATGGCTATCGCGACGATCTCTGATTTCCGTACGTTCCGGTTCCTGGAGCGGCACCGGGGCATGTTGTTCCCGATCGCCGCGGCAAGCCTGCTGCTGGTGATCCTGATCCCGCTGCCCACGTGGCTGCTGGACATCCTTCTGACGACGAATATCACGATCTCCGCGCTGGTGCTCATGTCGGTCATGTACATGCGCAGCCCGCTGGAGTTCTCGGTGTTTCCGTCCGTGCTGCTGGCGCTGACGCTCTTCCGGCTCGTGCTGAACGCCGCCTCCACGCGGCTGATCCTCACGAACGCCCAGGCCGGGACGGCGGCTGCCGGCCACGTCATCCAGACGTTCGGCGAGTTCGTCGCGAGCGGTTCGCTGGCGGTCGGGGTGATCATCTTCACGATCATCGTGGTCATCCAGTTTGTCGTGGTGACCAAAGGCGCCACGCGCATCGCCGAGGTGGCCGCCCGGTTCACCCTGGACGGCATGCCGGGCAAGCAGATGGCCATCGACGCCGATCTGAACGCGGGCCTCATCAACGAGCAGGAGGCCCGCCGCCGCCGTCAGGAGATCAGCGACGAGGCCGACTTCTACGGGGCGATGGACGGTGCCTCCAAGTTCGTTCGCGGCGACGCCATCGCGGGCATCATCATCACGTTCGTGAACGTCATCGGGGGCTTCTACGTCGGGATGATGGAGCTGAATCCGCCCCTGCCGTTCATGCAGTGCCTGCACGTCTTCACCCGGCTGACGATCGGCGACGGCCTGGCGGCGCAGATCCCCGCGTTCATCGTGTCGATCGCGGCGGCGATGCTGGTGACGCGCAGCAACGCAAAGACCAACCTGGGCGAGGAAGTCCTCTCGCAGATCACCTCGCGCCCGACGGCGATGGCCCTGGCGGCGGCGTTTCTGGGGATGCTGGCGTTCACGCCGCTGCCGAAGGTGCCGCTGGCGTTGCTCGGCGGGGGGTGCGGGGGGCTGGCGATCCTGCTGACCCGGACGCGGGTGGCCGCCGCCGCCGCGGAGTCGGCCAAGGCCAAGGCCGAGGCCCACAAGCCGGAGAAGGTCGAGTCGTTCCTGGCCGTCGATCCGATGGAGCTTGAGGTCGGCTACGGGCTTATCCGCCTCGTCGATCGCAAGCAGGGTGGCGATCTGCTCGACCGTATCACGAACATCCGCAAGCAGATCGCCACGGACCTGGGCATCGTGGTGCCGCCGATCCGCATTCGCGACCAGCTCCGGCTGGAACCGAACCGCTACGCGATCAAGATCAAGGGGATCGAGGTCGCCCGCGGGGAGCTGATGCCGGATCATCTGCTCGCGATCGACTCCGGGCTGGTCTCGGCGCCGGTCCCCGGGATCGAGACGCGGGAGCCGGCGTTCGGGCTGCCGGCCCTGTGGATCACGGACGCTCAGCGGCACGAGGCCGAGCACCGGAACTACACGGTCGTCGAGGCCTCCAGCGTGCTGGCGACTCACCTGACGGAGATCATCCGGCAGCATGCGGCGGAACTGCTCACCCGGCAGCAGGTGACGCGGTTGCTGGACACCCTGAAGGAGCGGGCGCCGAAACTGGTGGAGGAGGTGGTGCCGGAGCAGATCAAGACGGGCGAGCTCCAGAAGGTCATGCAGAACCTGCTCCGCGAGCGCGTGCCGGTGCGCGATCTGGAGACCATCCTCGAGACGCTGGGCGACTGGGCACCGCGGACCAAGGATGTGGACGTGCTGACGGAATACGTGCGGCACGCCCTGGCCCGCAGCATCTGTGCGGCGTACAAGGGCGACGACGGCGCGATCGTCGCCATCACGCTCGATCCGCAGGTCGAGGACCTCATCAACGCTCACCTGGAGCGAAGCGATCACGGCACCTACCTCACGCTGCCGCCGAATTCGCAGGGGCGGCTGGTTGCGGCAATCCGGGAGCAGGTCGAGGCGGCCCTGCGTGCTGGGGTGAAAACCCCAGTGTTGCTGTGCTCTCCGCAGGTGCGGGCATGGGTCCGGCGGATGATCGAGCCGGCCATGCCGCATGTGGCGGTCCTCGGATTCAACGAAATCGTTCGTGGTGTGGAGGTTCGTTCTCAGGGAATCGTGGTGCTTTCCGATGAATTTGCGAACGTACCAGGCTGATACGATGTCGGAGGCCCTGGCCCGCGTGAAGCGCGACCTGGGTCGCCAGGCCGTCATCCTGCACACCCGGACCCTCCGCAAAGGGGGGTTCATCGGGATCGGCGGGAAGACGGTCGTCGAGATCACGGCGACAAACGACGTGAACATCTTGCATCCGGGCCTGTCTCGGGGTATGATTCGCCCGAGCGCGGTTGCAGGAGGCCATGCTCGACAGGCGGAGGGAACCGCCTTGCACGTCGCCGGACCTCAGACTCCGCAGGTCAGTGCCACACAGCCCGAGAAGGGACTGCGCGAGGAGATCGTGCAGATCCGCTCCCTTGTACAGGCGGTGTTGCGCGAGACGCGTTCCCTGCACGCGCCGGCCGTTCCGGACGAACTCATGGACGACTACCTCCGCCTGATCCAGGCCGAGGTGGCCGACGAACTCGCGCGGGAGCTGGTGGCCCGCATCAGCGAGGAGCTGCGCGGCTCGCCGGAGGCCGACCGCCGGACGGTGCGCCGGCGCCTCTGCGAATACATCGCCTCGATGGTTCCGGCCGCGGGTCCGATCGAGGTGAAGCGCACCGGCCGGCCCCGGGTCGTGGCGATGGTCGGTCCCACGGGCGTGGGAAAGACGACGACGATCGCCAAACTGGCGGCCCACTTCAAGCTTCGCGACAACCTGCGGGTCGCCCTGATCACGATCGATACCTATCGCATCGCCGCGGTGGATCAGCTCAAGGTGTACGCGGGGATCATCGACGTGCCGCTGGAGGTCGTGATGACGCCCGCTGAACTGAGCGAGGCGCTGGCACGGCAGAGCGAATGCGATGTCATTCTGATCGACACGGCGGGGCGCGGCCAGAATGACACGATGCGCCTGGACGAACTCAAGCGGTTTCTCGATGCGGCCAGGCCGGACGAAACGCACCTCGTGCTCGCGTCAAACTGCAACCAGGCCTTCCTGCTGCAGACGGTCGAGCGATTCAGCGCGGTGGGCGCCGATCGCGTGGTGTTCACGAAGCTCGACGAGGCGATCGGCTTCGGCACGCTCCTCAACGTGCTGCGGCGGATCGACAAGAGGCTTTCGTACATCACGACCGGGCAGGATGTGCCCGACGACATCGAGGTGGCACACGGCCGGCGCATCGCGGAGCTGATCCTCGGCGGCGGGGCGGCGCGGTCGGCGGAGTCCGAGTAGGCGGCGGAGACGGATCATGGGGGCCTCCGAAGTGTACACCGGGCGGAACGACCAGGCGGCCAAACTGCGCCGGCTGATGCGGGCGCGGTACGAGTCCGTCGAGTCCGCGCGGATGATCTCCGTGACCAGCGGCAAGGGCGGCGTGGGCAAGACGAACATCGCCGCCAACACAGCGATCGCGCTGGCGGCGGGCGGGCAGCGGGTGCTGCTGCTTGACATGGATATGGGGCTGGCGAATGCCGACGTGGTGCTTGGCGTGGATGCCCGTGTGAACTGGTGGCATGTGCTTCGGGGCGGGCGGGACATCCGCGAGGCGATCGTCCCGGCGCCGGGCGGGATCGATCTGCTCGCCGGCGGTTCGGGGCTCAGCGGGCTTACGGATCTTTCGGAGTTCGAGCGTCACCGGCTGCTCCGCGAGATCGAGTCGCTCCGCCGGCTGTATAACGTCATGGTTCTCGATTGCGGCGCGGGCATTTCCCGGAGCGTCGTGACCTTCGCCCTGGCGGCGGATCTGGTGGTCGTGGTTGCCACGCCCGAACCCACGGCCCTGACGGATGCCTACGCAATGATCAAGATGCTCAGCCGTCAGAACACCGATCGGTCGATCGGGCTGGTGGTCAATCAGGCCGTCACCCGGACCGAGGCCGCGCAGGTCTTCGAGCGATTGGCGGGCGTCGCGGCACGGTTTCTGCGGTTTCCGCTGGCGGACCTGGGGCATGTCCTTCAGGACGAGGCCGTGTCTGTGGCCGTCCGACTCCGTCGCCCGGTGCTTCTGTCGCAACCCGGCTGCCGGGCCGCCGGCTGCCTTCGCGCGGTGGCGCAGCGGATCGCGCGGGAGCAGGGTCTGCCGGAGACGGGCACGAGTCTGTTGCGCCGCGTCGCGAATCTGTTTCTGTAGGTTTCGCGGCGGGCGGATGTCACCTCGACGTCCGGTATTCAGGGCGTGGGCGGTCAGGCGGCGAGGAAGGTCCGAGTACGCGGGTGCGGCGGATTCGGCGGCGTCCGGTTTTGCCTAAACACGCTCCCCGGTCTCGCCGCTAGTAGGAATGTCGGGCACCGGAGGCCGATTCGGCGACAGGGACGTTGCAATATGGTTCAGGTGAGTGGCGCCTGTCTGGGGCTTTTTGCGTTCGCCGTGACGGTTCTGGCGGGTCTGGCCGCGGGCAACCCGGCCACCGCGATCCTGTCACGCGCCTTGTGGGCCATGGCGGCTTTCTTCCTGCTGGGATGCGTGCTCGGGTACGTCGCGCTGCGCGTGATCGACGAGCACGCCGTTCGCCGGCACAGGGAGCTGTTCGGTCCGCCCCGGAGCGACGATGCGGCGGGCGCCGGGGACGGCGGCTCAGCGGCGAAGCCCGCCGAGCCTGCGGCGGAGCCCGGCCCGCGATGAACCGGGCGCTCGAGCGCCGGCGTCGCGGCCGGCGGGACAGGCAGCGCGCGAGGCGCTGACGGAGGAGCAGAATGCCTCAGACTCAGACCGATACGGAGCGTCTGTGGAAGGAATACAAGGCCACCGGGTCGCGCACGCTTCGCAACAAGCTCATGGAGATCTATCTCCCCCTGGTGAAGTACACCGCCGAGCGGATCGCCACGAAACTGCCCGACGAGGTGGACGTCGGCGATCTGATGTCGGCGGGCATCTTCGGCATGATCGACGCCATCGAGGCCTTCGACCTGCGCCGGGGCGTGAAGTTCGAGACCTACTGCGCGCCGCGGATTCGCGGAGCGATCCTCGATGAGCTTCGGACGATGGACTGGGTGCCGCGCCTCGTGCGCAGCCGTGCCCACAAGCTCGAGAACGCAACGCGGGCGCTGGAGGCCGAACTGGGCCGTCTCCCGACGGACGACGAGGTGGCGCACCGGCTGGGGGTGTCCCGCGACGAGTTCGACAAGCTCCTCCGCGACGCCACGGCCGTGTCGCTCGTCTCACTCAGTCGCCGTTTTTACGACGGCGACTCCAGCCGCGATATCTGCGAGCTGGATGTCCTGGAGGACAAGCGCGGCCTCGACCCGATCATGGAGATCCAGCGCCGCGACCTCCGCGACCTCGTGACGCGCGGCCTCTCGCGGGCCGAACGCCTCATCCTCATCCTGTACTATTACGAGGAAATGACGATGAAGGAGATCGGCGCCACACTGGACCTTTCCGAGAGCCGCGTGAGCCAGATGCACTCTTCCATCATCAACCGTCTGCGGCGTCAGCTTCGCAGCCGCCACCGCGAACTCCGCCGCGAGGCGGAGGTCTGACGGCCCGCCGGATTCTGATGCGGCGGGCCCGGTGCCCGGGCGAGGGGGACCGTTCCGGCCGTCGCCGGCCGGTCCGCGCTCAAGCCATGTGCCCCGGACGGCCGATAACAGGTAGTACGCCTTGCGCGGCCTCCGCCGGCGGTGCGTGGAGTTCGCCGCCGGCTACGCCCGTATCCGCGGATCTCACAGCGCATGTCCGCCATACCGCCGAGCATTCCGGCCTCGATCATTCAAACGGCCCAGGCCCAGCAGCAGGCTACCGGCATCCAGAAGGCTGAAACGGACAGCCAGGATCAGGCGTTTCGCAGCGAAATCCGTGCGGTGGAGCAGCGAGACGGCACGGTCTTCTCGGGGGATGAGGATACCCGTGTGAACGCCGACGGCGGGGGCACGGGCGGCCAGGGCCGCCCCTTCCGCGAGGCCGGCGAGGAGGCAACCGCGCAGCAGGGGAATGCTGTCGGAGAGGAGGGGATTACGGTGGACGAGTTGGGCCGGACGCACCTGGATCTGGAGGCCTGATCGTCCGTCGGCCCCCTGGTCGGCTGCTTAGGTGGCCTCTGCGAGGAGTCGATTTTCGCGCTCCCCGGCCGTTCGATTGATAATCCCGTCCTGTCAGCCGACCGATAAACCGTATTGCGATGCGATTAGCAACCCTCAGCGTCCGCCGCGTGGTCGTACTGGCCCTGCTGCTTACCGTGGCCTCCACCGTCCTGATGTCGGGGGCGATCTTCATTTATCAGCTCTACCGGGCGGCGGATCGCTTCCAGACCGTGCGGATGCAGAGCATTGCGGAAGCAAGCCTCGTCGTTACGGCCGACGCCGTCGGCGCCTCGGATGATCGGAAGGCGGCCGTCTGGGCCCGACTGACCCGGGAGATGCCGGGACTGCTGGCGGTCATGCTTCTGGACGGCACCGGCGACGTGCTCTTCGCCCAGGGGGACATCGGCCTGCTCCGGGGCTTCGCGCAGAAGGCTTCGAGCGTAATGGAGTTCGGGCGATGGCAACTGCCCGTTATGGATTCGGACCTGCCCGACGCGCGGAGAATCAACGTCGGCATCCTGACGGTTCGCCAGCCCAGAGGCTCGTTTCCCGGCGGGGCGCTGTTGCTGGCGCTTGCCGACCACAAGGCGGCGGCCCTGGGGATGCGCGAGGCATGGCTCGCGTTCGTCTCCCTGCTGGGTGTCGGGGCGGCCGGTATGCTGCTGGGGGGATGGGTGCTCAGCCGGCACCTGCTGGCGCCGCTGCGCGAGATCTCCGAGCGATTCAACCGGGCCGCGCAATCCGATACCGATGCCGCGCTTCCCGTCGACCGCGACGACGAGATCGGTCGGCTGGCTCGTGCGTTCCGCCATGTGCAGGGGGATTTGCATGAGTGGCGGGAACGGGCTACCCGGCTGGAGCGTTCGATCGACCGGCGGGTGAACGCGGAGACGCGCCGCATCCACGCCGAGCTGAAGCGCGTGGAGCGCAAGGCCTGGACGGACCCGCTGACGGGCCTGGCCAACCGGCGCCTGTTCGACGAGAAGCTCGCGGACATCTTCGCCGCGCAGCAGGAACGCGGCCGCGACCTGGCCGTGATCATGATCGACATCGACTACTTCAAGAATCTCAACGATACGCTCGGTCACCCCGTCGGCGACGACATTCTCCGCTTCACGGGCGAATTGCTGCGACAGTGCCTTCGGGGGAACGACCTGGCGATTCGCCTGGGGGGGGACGAGTTCGTCCTGGTGCTGCCGTCGGCGTCGGCGGCGGATGCGATGTGTGTCGCTCAGCGGACGGTCCGTCTGTTCGCACAGCGGGCACAACTGCTGAACATGTCGCCGCGCCCCTCGATGAGCGCCGGCGTGGCATCGATCTGGGAGACCCGCGCCGCCACCCCGGAGGAGCTGATCCGCTGTGCCGATGAGGCCCTCTATCGTGCCAAGCGCATGGGTCGGGGCCGCGTCGCTGCATACGGCCCCGGCACTCCCGCGGCAAGCGGAACGTAACCCCGTCCCGAATCGAGTATACGGCCGCGACAGGGCACGCCGTGGCGGGCGGAGAGCCTGTTGGCGGCATCGGCTTACGCACCGATAATGGCGGCGAAGGGCGGCGGAAACGACGGCGGACGCGGCAAAGGCAAGGGCCGCCGCATTGGAGAACCGGGTCATGTTCAAGACGAATACCATCCGCACGCGGCTGCTTCTTTTTCTGCCGGGCGCGCTGGCCGGGTGCGCTTCGATTCCCCCGGCGGGCGGTGGGCAGGCACCGCCCGCGGAGTTCCGGCGGCGATTCCTGCTGTTCTGCGACCTCGCGGTAAAGGAGTTCCGCAAGGAGATCACGCCGTTTCCGGTGCACGACCGCGAGTACGCCGACCCCGCGACGCACCACATGCCGGCGTTCGAGGATGCTCATGCCGTGCGGGCGCTCGCCGTCGCCTACGACATGACGGGCGAGCGGAAGTACCTTGACGCATGCCGGCGCTGGGCGGACCACACGCTCCGGTGCCAGAGCCGCATGATCCCCGCCGGTGCCTACTACATGAACCACTCCCGGGCCCCCGGCGAGGACCACGGCCAGTGGAATGTCGCCGACAGCGGTACGATCGCGATGGGCGTGCTGGCCACGGCCGTCCGCTGCACGGACCCGGCGGAGAAGGGCCGCTACCTCGAATCGACGAAGGCGTTCGCGAAGCTGGTGATGGACAACTATGTGAGCCGGGAGGGCGGCGTCAGCAACGGTCTCTGGCCGGAATACGCCGGCCCCTGGTGGTGCTCCAGCGCCACGTTCGGCACGTTCGCCTTCCAGCTCTACGACGAGACGCACGAGGAGAAGTACCTCAAGGTCGCGATGGGTGCGCTCGAGTGGCTGCTCGGGCAGGACTTCCGCGAGGTCAGGCCGATCACGTTCGAGCAGCGTCCTTCGGGCATCATCTTCTATTGCTTCGATTTCTACGTACACGGCCTGAAGCATCTTTCGAAGGGGACGCCCCTGTACGATCGCGCGACAGAGCAGATCGACCTTGCCGTCGACTGGATGGCGAAGAACCAGAAGACCCGTGGCGCGAACGTGCCGGATTACACGCAGAAGAACGTCGATATGGCCGCAATGCCGTACCTGATGTACTCATTCGCCCGTCTGCTGCCTCGCCACCGGGATCTGGTACCGATTGCGGACCGCGAGCTTCGGTACATCGGCGACCTCCTGTGTGGAGCGCAGGCATGTGGAGCGCAGTCTCTCCGAGACTGCACGCGACCGCAGGAATACACGCGGCCTCAGAGAGGCCGCACTCCACAGGAATGCCGGCCGAACGTCTCGCGTCTCATGATCTGGGAGGTGATGACCTGGGGCATGCTGTCGTATGCGGAGCGACTCGCGCCCGGGGCCTTGAGCCGCAGTTCGCATGACCCGGTGTCCCGTCCCTTCGGAGCAGAGGACTGACAACCGGATCGAAAGATCAGCGTAACAGCAGGAGCGAAGAAAGCGACAGCGTAACAATACGGGGATCGGGAACCGACACATCATCCGTCATCGTGACGAGCAGGCCGAATGGCGCGTTGTAGTGCGTCTTCTCGAGGAACGACCGCAGCCCGAGGGTGTCCCGATGGGGATCGATCCGCTGCCGGTACTTCACTTCGAGCGGTATACGGTGCTCGCCGATCGTCAGAACGTAATCGACCTCGGGCTCCGCGGGCCGTTCAGGAAACCAGGCGAGGTCCAGGTGCGGAATGCCGCTCAGGAACGCGCCGACGACGCTTTCGGCCAGGTGGCCGGCGAGATCGGCCAGGTGGGGCGTCCGGGCCAGACCCTCCGCGTGCAACGGAACAACCTCTTCCAGCCAGCTTGCGCGAAGGCCAAGGTCGGCAATGCACAGCTTCGCGTTCCCCTTCCGGCGCTTCAGGCGCAACTCCAGCGGCCGGATCAGCCTGATCAGCAGGGTGCTATCGAGGAACCGCAGATAGCTGAGGATTCGCTGCCAGCCAATGTTGGCCTGCAGGACCTGTTTGGCTTCCGCGACGAACGTTGCCGGGCTGGGTGCCTGACCGGCGTATCGACACGCGAGGCGGAAGACTTCCTCGAGAAGCGCGGCATCGCGTTTGCGCCCACGCTCACCCGTGCGTAGATCGTGCTGAATGACACGGCGGATCACGGTTTCGTTGAGTTGATCGGCAACTTCCGGCCAGGGAAGGTCGGCACGGGCGTGGACGATCGGGTAGCCGCCGCGATCGGAAAACGCCGTAAACGCCTGGTCGCGCACGGGTGCCGTTTCGCGCCCGCGGGCCGACAGATCCCGCCAGAAGTCCATTCGAATAAGCGGGTCGAGCCCGTTCTGCGACACGGCCGGTGTGATTCGTTGCGAGAATCGCAATTCCGCGATTTCACGGAGGAGCAGCGTCCCCAGCTCGAGAGTGGCGATCCGACCCGCCAGGCTGTCTCGTCCGGCCTCGATCCGCAGGGCGGAGCTTCCGGTGACGACCGCACGTAGCGTGTGATGATCGACAAGGGCCTTGAGCTGCGGTGCCCAGTCCGGCACGTTCTGGGCCTCGTCCAGAAAAACGTAGGCCGGCTGGCCCTTATGGGCCGTCTCATTAAACGTGCAGCCCAGGATCCGGTTCTGGTACCAGGTCGCGATGGCCAGCAGCGGCTCCTTCAGATCCGCGAGGCTCGGAATCTCGTCGAACTGAACTCGCAGAATCCGCCTGGCATCCACGTGCTCGGCTTGCAGCAAGTGCTGGATAGTCTGCTCCTGAACCGTCGTCTTGCCGACCTGGCGAGGCCCTCGCAGCACGATTGCCGGCGCGAGGCCTGAATGCAGCTTGCGAAGCAGGGCGTCGAAGGCCCATCGGCGGAAACCGGGCAATACGCGGCCGGGCTTGCCCTCCCACCAGGGATTCGTCGCTCGCAGGTACGTGTCGAGCTCCGGCGTGAGGCGAACCATGTCGAAGCCGTCGGGACCGTGGACGTTCATGGCCATTCACTGTACCCTGTTCCGGTTGACGTAGAAAGGAGCAGATCATGAGAGTACATCGAGCCGTCGTCCACGCCCTGGCCCTCATTCTTCCGATCGCCTTCGGCGCGATTGCCGCCGAGGCTGCGGGTCCCGAATCGCAGCCTCGCCGCAACATCCTGTTCATCCTCATGGATGACATGCGCTACGACACGATGAGTTGCATGAACCACCCGTTCATGAAGACGCCCAACATGGACCGCCTCGCCGCCAGCGGCGTGCGCTTCCGCAACGCCTTCGTCACGACCTCGCTCTGCTCGCCGAGCCGGGCGTCGTTTCTCACCGGTATCTACGCCCACCGGCACGGCGTTTTCGACAACCGCACGCGCCTGGACCCGAAGCTGCCGACGTATCCGCAGCTCCTCCAGCAGGCCGGCTACAAGACCGCGTTCTTCGGCAAGTGGCACATGGGTTACGAGACCGACCAGCCGCAGCCCGGCTTCGATCACTGGGCCAGCTTCAAGGGCCAGGGCAACTACGTGAAGAACAACTTCAACATCAACGGGCAGCACCGGCAGATCGACGGCTACGTGACCGACGTGATCACCGACATGGCCGTCGACTGGATCAAGGCGAATCGCGACAAGCCGTTCCTTGCCGTCGTCCATCACAAGGCCGTGCATGCGATGTTCATCCCCGCCGAGCGGCATCGCGACCTGTACGCGGATGTGAAGATCGTGCTGCCGCCCTCCAGCCTCGACACGCCGGAAAACTACTTCCGCCGCCCGCGCTGGGTCCGCGAGCAGCGAGACAGTTGGCACGGCATCAACGATGCGTACTACAAGGAGATCAGCCTCGACCAGTTCATCCGCGACTACTGCCGCGCCCTCCAGGCCGCCGATGACAGCGTCGGCCGCCTGATGGACGCGCTGGAGGCGCTCGGCCTGCGCGAATCGACGCTGATCGTCTTCACGAGCGACAACGGTTTTCTCTTCGGCGAGCACGGCCTGATCGACAAACGCTGCATGTACGAGGAGTCGATCCGCATTCCGATGATCATGTCGTGCCCGCAGCTCTTCAAGGGCGGCCAGGTGCTCGACCCGATGGTGCTCAACATCGACGTCGCCCCGACGTTCGTCGAGGCGGCGGGCCTGCCGGTCCCCGGGGAGATGCAGGGCCGGTCGTTCCTGAAGCTCCCGAACGATCCGAATATGCCGTGGCGGAAATCGTTCCTGTACGAGTACTTCTGGGAGGTGGACTACCCGGAGACACCCACCGTCCTCGGCGTCCGCACCGACCGCTACAAGTACATGGAGTACCAGGGCGTCTGGGACGCGAACGAACTCTATGACCTGCAAAACGATCCGCAGGAGCTGCACAACCGCATCTCGACCAGCCGCCGCAAGGTCGTCACGCCGGACCCGGAATACGCGAAGGTCTATGACGAAATGCGCAAGGAGCTGCATGACCTGACGGCCAGGCTCGGCTGCCGCGACTGGCCGACGTGGAAGAAGTGAGAAGGTAAGATATGATTTGAAAGGCGACCCGGGCGCTGAGCCACAACGCAAGGTGGCACGATGGCCAGAGGATGATCATGGCGCGCCGCCGGCTTTTCACAGTGGAGACGCCGCTCAGCTATCGCGTCACGCTTACGCGCGACCGCTGGCGGGAGATCGTGCGTTTCAAGCATCCCGCGCTGGCGGGTCACGAACGGGACGTCGAAGGTTGCCTGCGGGCGCCACAGGTGATCCGGGAGAGCGTCAAGGACGCGAGTGTGCACCTGTACTACGCGAAATCATCGAGAGGATACTTGTGCGTGGTCGTCGCGCCGTCGAACGGACGCGATCGATTTATCGTGACGGCTTACTTCACCAATGAGATCAAGAAAGGACGGGAGCTATGGACAGGTTGAGACTCTACTTCGATCGTGCTGGAAACACGCTCAGCGTATGGTTCGACGATCCGAAAAAGGAACACGTGTGTGAGGAATCGGATGATGACGTGGTGCTCATCAAGGACCGCCGCGGGCGGGTCATCGGGTTCGAGCGGCTCAACTTTCTCTCTGCCAGGCAGCGAAAAGAAGGCGGCCGCATCCCGGTCGAAGTCCAAATGGCCTGACGAACACCGATCAGTCGCAGGAGCTTCTCGCCCACACACCACAGGATGACGCTTTTCAGCACCGGGCGCCCCACCCCTCAAGGGTGGGGGACCGAATTCCATTCGGTCGGCTCGAGTCTTCGCGCCCGGCAGTCCTGTACGCCCGCCCGGCCGCGAGCCCCTGAAGGGGGCAACGGAAACGCTGACGTCGCAGCCCGTCTGCCGCCCCGCCTCTTTGGCTTTTCACTTTGCGAGCCGCGCGGAGACGATGCTACTGAGAAGGAAGACGACCCAGCAACCGAAGAACACAACGCTCGCAATCGACATCATGCGAATGGTCTTCGATCGGAGTCGGCAATCTCCGGCCAACCAAAGGCGTCGGCCATGCAGAAGGGCGAAGACGCCCGATACGAGAGCGGCTACGATCGCAAACAGCCGTACTGTGCGAAGAGCCAACAACAGCGGTTGCGAGGAGCCAACATGAACGCCGTACGGGCCGATGGCACGCCGTTCAAGAGTGGGAGACCGAACAGTACGCGGCCGTCTGGAGCCTTCCGCTTGGCGAGAATCACTCACGCCCAACCAGTGCGCCCCGTTCGATCGCCTCCGCCACCGCCGCGCGAAACGCATCGACTGCCTTCGGATCCCGCGTGTACTCCCGTACGTCCCGCACGACCGCATCCGGCACCGCCAGCAGCGATCGAGCCTGCGTCAGATAGGCCTCCCGCTGCGGCGTGAGCGGCAGCTTCCGCACGGCCGCCGCGCGTTCGGCGAGCCGCCACAGATACTCGTAATCCTCCAGCCCGTCGCGGATGTTCTCGAAGCGGACCGTCGAGAGCGGGCCGTCCGGGCCGGGACAGATCAGGCTGCCGTCGCCGTTGGCCGTCTTGTTGTTCTTCTCGTTGAAGAAGCTTCCGGGCTTCCACTGGGTATACGGCCCCGACGCGATCGGCTTGCGGTTGGGCGTCCAGAGCGTGATGAGGTAGTAGAGCACGCCGCCGGACCTGTACTTGTACGTCATCGCCCCCATCAGCAGGCGGGCCTCGATTGCCGCCGACTCGATGAACCAGTTCGCGTACGGCGGGCGCGGCACGACGCAGATGTACCACCACATCTCCTTGCCTTCGGCGCGGAGCTTCTCCGCCTCGGCCAGCCTGTAGCTCGGCGTCAGCGGCACCCAGATGTCCACGGCCTCGCGAAGTCCTGTGTCCCTGCCGAACGACGGATCCTGCGCCGTCGTCATCGTCCGCAGGCCCGGATAGCGCCGGTGAATCTCGCCGAACGTGTCGCGCATCGCCGCAAAGAGCTCGCCCTTCACCTCGTCGAAGCCGTACACATACGCCAGGTCGATCAGGCCCGCCGCCTTGAGCTTCGGCACCCACTCATCGAGCACGGCCTGCCGTTCGCCCTTCAGGCCGCCGTGACCGAGGTTGATCAGGTTGAACGCGTTCATGCCCTTCGCGACGCCGTACTTGATGACCTCCCAGTCGGGCGGCCCGCCGCGGTACAGGTGGTCGATGTTCAGGCGGTGGTCGAGGATCAGGTCGTAGTACTTGTACGCCAGTTCGCGCGTCCATTTGCCGCCGTACACCTCGCGTACGGCGTGCTCGTCGTACGTGAAGGCATTGCGAAGGTGCGTGCCTCCGGGCAGCTCGAAGTCCCACACATGCACTTTCAGACTCCGTGCCACCGGCTCGCAGCCGTCGGCGGCGACGGTGATCGTCCCCTCGTAGTCTCCCGCCGGCGTCCGCGGGCTGGTGCTCACGTCGACCCAGAACGCGACGTGCTCGCCGGCGCGGACGTCGGCCTTCCGCTGGAAGCTCAGCAGCGGATCAGGCCACCAGCCGGTGTAGCTCACCTCGTACGGCGTGTTGCCCTCCGTCTTCACGTGGCCGACGAGCGAGACCGTCACGCTGCCACCGACGAATTCCCCGCCGCCCCGGCGGCGCAACGCCGAGACGCTCACGCTCGCGTTCTGCAGGTCGCGGCCGTACGGCATGACGACAACCTGGACGGCCTCGTGCTCATTCCGCGCGAGCGACAGGTCATAGTGATCCTCGACGATGCCCTCGAACGCGAAGTCCCGGATCATCACCTTCTGCATGGGGCTCGCGAAGCCGACGGCAAAGGCCGCCTTCGGGGCCGTCGCCAGCGTCCGCGCGTAGGACCACGGCCCGTCCAGCTTCAGTTCCAGGTCGGCAACCGTCTGCTTGAGGCGTTCCCAGTTCTCCGCCGTGTGCCGCGCCGGCTCTTTGACCGTCCGAACCGCGTCATCCAGACGGGGCTTGAGTTGCTTGAGCAGCGACTCGACTTGCGTGCGCATCGGCGATGGGAACCGTGACACGCCGTCGGCGACGTCGCGGAATCGTCGTTCGAGCGGCGCCGCGCGGCCCGCCACCTGCGGCGAGGTCATCGGCAGACGGCACTCGGCCAGCGCCGGTCCCGTCCCCTCGCGGAAGGCTACGGCGACTTCACGCACTTCGTCCGAATCAAGCACAAATCGGCACCGGCCCGCCTCATCCGCGGTCCCCCGATACAGCTCGGACCCCCGCCCGCTCGCGTTGAATCCGACGACCTCAAACCGAAGACCGGCCAAGGGATCCACCTTGATTTCGTTCGCTCCGATGACCACGGGGCCGACGGTATCGATGCGGATCGGCCGCGTCTTCTCATCTCCGAAGACGATGCGCCCGAACCGGTCGGGTTCGACAAACGCCTCGTACACCGGGGCCCAGGTACTCCGCTCCGGCCGGGAACTGCTGTGGCAGAAGTTGGCTCTCCACACGTCGCCGCGACGGAGGTCCTTCACTCCGAGGTCGGCGAACGGCACGCGCAGCACGAGCGTCCAGCCCTTCTCGTCCGCGGCCGTCGCGGTGCCGACGTTCGCGTTCCATTCCTTCTTCCCCGAATGTGCGTCGTACACGACGCCGGCGGAGTTCACCACGATCTGGTAATACTCGTCGGTCGAGCCTCGCGGACTCAAAAGGAGATCGGCGCTGTCGTCTCGCCACACGGGGCCGTCGCGGTCCTTGATCTCCGTCTTGAGCGGCGAGCGTCCGCGCCCCTCGAACCGATACGCCACCCATAACGACGACGAATCGTAGAAGAGGTAGACCGAGGCCGGCTCGCTCGCCGGTGTCTTGCCGCCGATCGCGAGGAAGCCTGTCGCACGCGCCGCCTGTGTCCACGGGGCGACGTTCATGTCCGTCTCCGGTTTCGCCGGCGCGTTCCGGCGGGGGACCACGATCATGTTCCCGGCCTCGTCCGACGAGACTTCGCCCCGGGCCGGGGCCACATCGAGACACGATGCCGTGAGTCCCGTCAGCAGCGCCGCCGCCGTCGTGGCAACTCTGCGTCGAATCGTCTGATCATCATGCATGAGCATCACCCATGAAGAACGTATCACGCCTCGCCCCGCAATCGGCGTCCGACCTCCCGCAGCGTCCTCACATCGTCCGGGTGGATGGATCCGTCGGGCAATGGGCCGGTGTTGAGCAGCAGGTTTGCGTGCTGTTCATCGGCGGCGGCGAGCATCTTCATCACCGCGTCCGCGTCCTTGTGTTTGCCCTCGTCGCGTACGTTGTAGCCCCACGAGCGCGGCTGCAGCGTGTCGCAGATCTCCACGGGCTTGCCCCGGTTCTTCTCCTGCGCCCTGCGCGCAACATCGGATGTGCCCACCCTGGCGTTGGCCTTCCGCTCCGGGGCGACGAAGTCCTCGTCGCCGTTGGCTCCCTGCTTGAACGAGATCAGACACGACGGCTGAATCGACCGGATCAGGGCGTAGGTCTCCTCGATCGGGAACAGATCAGGCCGCGCGTAGTAGCCCAACATCGGATCGAGCCAGAGGCCGGCGAGCGGGCCGTACTGTGTGAGCAGTTCGCGGATCTGAGCATGAACGAACGCGATGTAGTGGCGGAAGTCCTCGTCCTTGCGGAACAGGTACGTCGGCTCGGGTTTGTCATAGGCCGGGCGGGCGTACTTGAAGCTCTCGGTGCGGGCGCAGAAGTACGGATGCCGCCAGTCGAGCGCATACGAGTAGTAGAGAAACAGTCCCAGCTTCTTCCGGCGGCATGCCTCGGCCAGCTCGCCGACCAGGTCGCGCTTCGCCGGTGATTCCACGCTGTTGAAGTCCGTCTGGTTCGTGCGGAACAGGCAGAAGCTGTCGTGGTGGCGCGAGGTGATGTTCACATACTTCATACCCGCCGCCAGGGCCAGGTCCGTGATCGCATCCGCGTCGAACTTCTCGGCGGTGAAGCGGTCCTTGAGTTTCCCGTACTCCGCGACGGGTATCTTCTCCTCGAGCATCACCCACTCGCCGTGCCCGAGCAGGCTGTAGACGCCGTAGTGCATGAACAGGCCGAAGTGGGCCTTCCGGAACCACGCGATCGCGGCCTGGCGCGGGTTCTCCCGGGCGAGCGGCTCGTATTCCTTCAGCAGCGGCGGCACGGCGACCCGAGCGGTCTGCTCGCGGCAGGCCGCCGATGCCAGCATCGCCGCCCCGCCCGCGGCCTTCAGGAAATCCCGCCGATTCATCCGGTTGCACCCACTCTGATCGCCCCGACGACTGGTCATCTGATCGTCCTCCGACGGAACACGTTCACTGTGCCGTTTCTACCCTGCCGGCACGCAATCTGCAAAGGCGGCAGTGGCCGGCCGACCCCTCCGCTCTCGCCGGCCCCGGTGACGACGGACGGGCCGGACGCCCCGCGCGTCGGCGGCGCCGTGCCGATTCGCAGCCCGCGCCGCCACTGCGTATACTCCGGCCGGGGTCGCATTCCGCTCGCCGCGCGGGGGAACGGGCCGCCGCGCGTGCGGAGACCCCAAGGCGGCCTTCGGCCGCAACCGAACACGGGCGCGCCGGCCCCCGTCATGCGGAGCGAAGCGAAGCATCCGGCTTCT
>CAZZFA010000037.1:0-47379 GCA_964653435.1 uncultured Planctomycetales bacterium
GGCTTCCCACGCCTTCGCCATACACGCACCGCAAGTACGGCCATGCACCCCCGTCCCGCCGGGCACGGCCGGTCCGGGTGCGTTCGTGGGCCGGGCTTGACAACATATGGGGACATGGTATAATGGCCATATGACAATGGAACGACGACCGGCTCATTTTTACGAGGCGCGAGCGAGGGTGGCCAAGGCAATGGGCCATCCGAGCCGCCTGCTGATCCTCGAGGCGCTTCAGGACCGCGAGAGGTGCGTTTGCGAGCTGACCGAGCTGGTGGGCGCGGACCAGTCCACGGTTTCCAAACACCTGGCCGTCCTGAAACAGGCCGGACTGGTGGAGGATCGCCGGGAGGGTTCCCTGATCTACTACCGCCCACGGGTCAAGTGCCTGGAGGGCTTCTGGCGGTGTATCGACCTGGTCCTCAAAGAGAACCTGAAGGCGCAGGCCGCAGCGCTGGGCGCATGAGGAATTACGGCGGCGCTTTTTGAGAAAACATTCATGGCGATTTGGCAATAAGACCATAATTGGGCAAGGAGACTCCTGTGAAGGAATTGAAGATCGGCGCGGCGTTCGTACTCGTTTTCCTCGTGGCGTACTACCTCCCGCTGTCGAATCCCAGGGTGACCGCCGCCATCGTGGAGGCGTTCAAGCTCCTGCAGTGGTACGCCCGGAACCACACGCTGGCCTGCGTGGTGCCGGCCCTGTTCATTGCGGGCGGGATCATCACGTTTCTCTCGCAGGCGTCCGTCATGCGCTACCTGGGGCCGAATTCCAACAAGCTGATTGCCTACCCGGTCGCAGCGGTGTCCGGCACGGTCCTGGCGGTCTGCTCGTGCAGCGTGCTGCCGATGTTCGCGGGGATCTGGAAGCTGGGGGCGGGGCTGGGTCCGGCCAGCGCATTCCTGTACTCCGGGCCGGCCATCAACATCTTGGCGATCTTCCTGACCGCCCGGGTTCTCGGGTTTGACATCGGTTTGGCGAGGGCCATCGGCGCCGTCGTGTTCGCGTTCTTCGTCGGCATCGGGATGGCCGCGATCTTCCGCCGCGAGGAGAAGGCCAAGATGGAGGCGGCGATGGCGATGCCGGAGCCGCCGGCCCCGAAGCAGGCGCTCTGGCAGAAGAGCCTGTTTCTCGGCTGCATGGTTGCATTCCTGATCTTCAGCGACTGGTTCAACCCGGGCAACGCCATCGTGTACAAGACCGACGGCACGGCGGTGCGCGGGGTCGTCCTGCAGGAGATGAAGGACGAGGTCATGATCCAGGTGCAGGAGAGCGGCGCCGGCGTTCGCGCGGGCGACCGGCTCACCCTGAGCAAGAGCGAGATCGATCACATCGAGGAGGCCAAGAGCTGGGTCATCCAGGTCCATCACATCCGCTGGTACCTGGCCGGGCTGTGCGGCCTGGCGGTCGCCCTGATGGCCTGGCGGTGGTTCGACCCCGCCGAGATCCGCGAGTGGATGCACAACACGTGGTATTTTGCCAAGATCCTGATTCCGCTGCTGTTCGGCGGCGTGTTTATCGTGGGCTTCATCGGCGCCCTGTTGCCGGAGAAGCAGATCGGACAACTGGTAGGCGACAACAGCCTCCGAGCCAACTTCTTTGCCTCGATTGTGGGCGCCCTCTTCTATTTCGCCACGCTGACGGAGGTGCCGATCACGCAGGCCCTGATGGAGCACGGCATGGCCCGGGGGCCGGTAGTGGCGCTTCTGCTGGCGGGGCCGGCGCTGTCGCTGCCGAACATGATCGTTCTCTGGAAGCTGATGGGTGGCAAGAAGACGTTGGCGTTCAGCGGCCTGATCGTGGTGATGTCCACGATCGCCGGCTTGATTCTCGGGCCGTTCTTGTGAGAAGGAGACCGGATATGCAATCGTCATGCTGTGGTTCATCGCCAGGCGAAACGCTGATCTTTACGTGCGCCGGGGCGGCGCATTCAGGTCAGGTGGCGAACCGCGCCGGCGTGCAGGCGATGCAGCAGGGCGTCGGCAACCTGTTGTGCATCGCGGCCGTCGCCGCGGATATCGCTGACAAGATGGAGCGAACCCGCGCGGCGGCCCGGCGCATCGCCATCGACGGCTGCGACGACCATTGCTGTCGCAAGGTGATGGAGAAGGCGGGCGTGGCGGTCGACGTGCACGTGGTCGTGACCGATCTGGGCATCGAGAAGAAACCCGCCCAGCCGGACATGATTGGTGATGCGAAGAAGGTTGTAGACAAGGTCAAGGCCCTCGTGGCCGCGGGATGCTGATGGGAGATCACTCATGAAGATCGAGATCCTTGGGACCGGTTGTCCGAAGTGCATCGCTCTGGCAACGAACGCGAAGGCCGCGGCGGACAAACTGGGAATCGCCTGCGAGATCGAGAAGGTGACGCAGATCAACGAGATCATGAAGCGGGGCGTGATGATGACTCCGGCCCTGGTCATCAACGGCGAGGTGAAGTCCGTGGGCAAAGTGCTCTCCGAGGCGGAGATTACCACGCTGTTGACCAGCGCGATGTCCTGATCGTGGTGCGAGTGCCCGGTCGGCCGGCCCGGACGCGAGGAAGGACTGCCGCATGTGCCCGTGTACGCAGAACGACAGCGCATCGGCGATGGCCGTCTGGCTGTCGGCCGTGCCGATCTTCGCCGCGATCGCGACGTGGAGGCTCTGGCCGCGAAGCGGCCGGCGGTTGCGGACGCTGCTCGTCCTGGCATGCGGGGCTGCCCTGGGCGGCAGCGTGGCCGTGGGCTACTTCCGCGGGCGCGCGGGAGGTTCTCCGGGCGTCTGCGTGATCGGCATGACGCCGCCGGATGCGCCCGTCGGCCATCGCGCCTCCGGCGGCCCGGAGGCCGTCTCGCCTCCGGCGTCCGCGCCGGTCGCGACGGATGCCACGGCGTTGCCGGTCGTGGTCGCCTTCTACTTCCACCGGACGCTCCGCTGTCACTCGTGTCTTCAGATCGAGGAATGGGCCAGGCAGGCGATCGAATACCGGTTTGCCAACGAGATGGCGAACGGGATCGTCGCGTGGCGCGCCGTGAACATCGACCAGCCGGAGAACAAACACTTCGAGAAGGATTACGAGCTGACCGCGCAATCGCTGGTCCTTGTGCGGATGAAGGATGGGCAACCGGCTGCGTGGAAGAATCTGAAGTCCGTCTGGGAACTCTTGGGCGATTACGGTCGTTTTACGGAATACGTGCAGACGGAATTGTCGTCGTTTCTCGGCGGCGCATCCGGGATGTAGGGTATGTGTGCGAAGCAGGAGACAGGATTGTCATGAACAAGACCGCAAGAATCGGTGTCGTAGTGGCTCTGCTGGTTGTCGTGGGCGCCGTGATGGCGATCAAGCAGAAGAACAAGGAGGCGTCCCGCACGGCCGAGGGCACCCCGAATCCGGCGGTTTCCGAAAGCCGGCCGGCGGGTGCCGTCGGATCGCCGGACCCGGCCGCGAAGAAGGCGCTGCCGCGGCTCGTGGATCTGGGTGCGGGCAAGTGCATCCCCTGCAAGAAGATGGCGCCGATCCTGGAGGAGCTCAAGAAGGAGTTCGCCGGCCGGCTGGAAGTCGAGTTCATCGATGTGTGGGAGAACCCCGGCGCCGGAGAGCTCTACCGGATCAAGCTGATCCCCACGCAGATCTTCTTTGACGCCTCCGGCAAGGAGCTGTTCCGCCACGAAGGTTTCTATGGCCGCGAGGACATCCTCAACAAGTGGAAGGAACTGGGCGTGGATCTGGGGAGGTAGCTCGCGTTCGGTTCTCCAGGTGTTTGTCGCCAGGCTGAACGAGACGAGGTTCGCCGTATGGGTTCTCCGGGAGGCAGCCCCATGAAAGGCAGGCGGATGATCGGAGCGTTGCTCGCAATCGTAATCCTGGGGTTTACGGCCGGCGTGTGGCCCCAGCAGGCCCCGGCCGGCGCCCCCGGCGGCAAGTCGGCTGCCGAGACGGCATCCGTGCCAAGAGCGTTCGGGGTGTGCCCTCCTTTCAAGTTGCGGGACGAACAAGGAAACATCATTGATCCCGTGCACGGAGTGAATGACAAGGTACCTTATTCACCCAAGCAGACCTGCGGAGCGTGTCATGATTACGAGAAGATCACCCGGGGTTATCACTTCACGCAGGGCAAGGGCGAGACGCCTCCGAAGGCATACGCCGATCGATATCGGTGGGTGACCGCACCCGGCAATTACGGCGGCAACTGGTGTTCGCCGTCGCCGCTCTACCGCCAGCTCGCTCCCAAGAGCAATACGAATGCCCGCACGATCGACATGACCTCGTTCGATTTCGTCACCGCCACCTGCGGAAACTGCCATCCCGGCGGGGGCCCCCTCGAATCTGACCGCAATGGGAACCGCTACGATGTGTTCATGCGCGATCATGGTCTGGCCAGCGGAGGCGACAACGGGCTGGACGGGGATTACTACAAGGCCAAGTGGGACCAGACGGGAGTCATCGAAGCGGATTGCCTGCTCTGCCACATGCCGACCTATGACCACAAAGCGCGCAATGCACAACTCGCGAATCTGAACTTCCGATGGGCGGCGACGGAGGGGGCGGGCCTCGGTAAGGTCAAAGGCAAGGTCGCGGCCAGCGAGACCCCGGAGGTCACCTATGATCCCAGCAAGTTCGATGCTGACGGAAACGTAGCCGTGAAGTACGTGCCGGAGCCGCGCAACGAGACCTGCTTGACCTGTCATGCCAAGCCGGGCTGGAAAAAGCGCGGGGCAGCGTTCAGCGAGCGGACAGATGTCCATATGAAGGCCGGACTGCGTTGCGTGGATTGCCATGCCGCGGGCAGCAAGGCCGCCAGCGAGAAGATCCGCGGCCGGGAGGAGCATCAGTTCGGCAAGGGCGACGATCCTTCCGGTTGGGTACGCAACGATCTTGACAACACCTTGCGTTCCTGCGAGGACTGCCACCTGAAGGGTTGGAACAACGCGCCCCGGGCCACACATGAGTGGCTCCCGCCCCTGCACATGGAGAAGCTGTCCTGCCAGGCCTGCCACATCCCGGCCCGGCCGGTCAAGAGTGCGCTGGTTCAGGCAAGCGACGCCTTTAACCCGGGGCCTCGCATCACACCGCCGCCCAAGCACATTTGGACCTTCTATGACCAGGAGATGAATTACTGGAACCATTACGGCGAGCTGGATCTGTTCACCGTTCAGGATCAGCCGACGAACGTGTCGCGGCCGACGCTGGCGGTGTACAAGGGAAAGATCTATCCCGTCAACCGCGTCCACAGCATGTGGATCGGCTATGAGGAACAGGGCAAGCCGGGTCTGAACCAGCTATTCATGAAGGACTTCTTCATGATGTGGAAGGAGCATCTGGCGGACCCGAAAGGCAACTGGCCACAACTGGCCGCGGTCACGGACGATAACGGCGACGGTGCCCTGGAGATCAACCGTCCCGAAGAAATCGATGCTATCCTGGCCGCCTGCAAGGCATACCTTGCGAAGACGAAGTTTCCGCTCGAAAACCGGCGGCTGGTGTGGGTCAGCGATGACAAGGCCTACTATTCTTCGACGGAGAGCCGGGGTCTGCCGCGAGAGGATTACGAGGCAACGGCTTATGCTTCGGTGTACAAGTTCTCCCACGATGTGGCCCCCGCAAGAGCGGCCCTGGGCGCTGGAGGCTGCACCGATTGTCATCGCGTGAATTCGCCGTTCTTCGACCGGCCGGTCCTCTCGATGGCATTTCACCCTTCGGATGGCAAGCCCCGGTGGACGCCCAATTACTCCATTCTTGGCTTTTCGCGGCTGAGTGTCAGAGTCGGCGGGCTGCGCGAGGAATGGCTCAAGCCTTTTCTGTACGGTCTCATCGGACTTACTTTGTCCGCGGTCGCTGGCGTGCTCATCCGCGCGCTGGCGCTACAGAACGGGGGCTTCTCGGCCGGGGCGGCGAGGGCGCTGGGCCTGCTGGTTTTCGCGGGAACGATAGTTGCAGGAGCATTTGCCGTGGCGACTCCCGGTCTGCTGGAGTACATGACTGTTCGACGCTTTGCACTGGATGCCAACCACTTCTGGATCAGTTGCCTTGTGCTCCTGACCGGTCTGATACTGGCGATCCGGCAATCGAGCCCGTTGCATGCAGCCTACAGGTTTCGTGCATTGGCCGTGCTGCTGTGGGTGGTCCTCATTTTCACGGGTGCGTGCGGCGGACTCATCCTGCTGAAGGCACAATCGCTCCAGTTCGTGGTCCGACCGGCATACACGGGACTTGACGTCGGGCTAGCCGTGCTGGCGATCCTTTGCCTGCTGACCCTGGTTTGTGACCTGGGCAGGCTTCATTCCGGTGAGCCGACTGACCGGCAGGCAGCGTCCATCGGAGGCAGGCGAATACTCGAGAAGCGATAGGGTAAGGCTCAAGGTTGTTGGTGATGGTCGCTCTTGCCGGTACAATTCGACTCAATGCCACGCTGGTCCTGGCGGCTCTGTGCGGCGGACCCGAAGCAGCGCTCGCCGTGGCGGATGAGACCGGCGGCCTTCCAGCGGCCTCACAGCCCGAATTGAGCATGTCCCTCCGCTCCGCCTCCAGCCGACCCGCAGAGGAGGGACGTGATTACTTCGTTCGGCCCAGAGCCTGGGGCGCGGTTCGGGATCCCGAGCCGCCGGACTATGTGCGCCGTTTGAGTGAGGTGGGGGTGCCCGCCTTGGAGTCGATGGATTGGCTGGAGTTCGGTCTGGAACATCGGACGCGATTCGAACTGCGCGACGATGATTACCGCCGCAGCAAGCTGGTCCGCGATGAGCAGTTTCTCCTGCGGTCGCGGGGCTACCTCGGTGTCCGCAAGATCCTTGATCCGCTGCGGTTCGGCATCGAGTTCCAGGACTCGCGCCAGTTCACCAGCCAATTCCCCGAAAGAAACACGGACGTGAACGAGGCGGACTTCGTCCAGGCGTTTGCGGAGCTGTATTTCGACAACGCCCTGGGAAAGGACCGTCCGCTGCAGTTTCAGGCGGGGCGCTTCACGCTTGACTACGCAGACCGCCGGCTGGTCAACCGGAACCGCTGGCAGAACGCGATGAACACCTTTGACGGGTTCCGGCTGAGGCTCGGGCAACAGAAGGATGACTGGCAGGTTGATGCCTTTGTCACCGAGGTGGTGGACGTGCGCCTGCGGCAGTTTGACCGGCCGGATGAGCAGCGATGGTTCTCCGGTGTGATCGGGGCCTGGCGCCGGTGGTCGCAGGTAATCACGCTGGAGCCTTACTGGTTCTACCTGGACGAGCGCGAGATCGTGGATCAACGGGAGGACCGCGAGATCCACGCGGTGGGCCTGCACGGGTATGGCGTGATCGGGAAGAGCGGATTGGACTACGACTTCAGCGCGTCCTTGCAGTTCGGCGAGGACGGCGCCCGGCGACAGCGTGCGTTTGCCGCCTACGGTGAACTGGGATACTCGTTCCGGCATCGATGGAACCCGCGCGTCAGCGTCTCGACGATGTATGCCAGCGGCGATCGCGACCCGGACGATTCGGTCAGCGAGCGATTCGACAGGTTTTTCGTGACCGCCCGTCACTGGTCCACGCTGTCGCTTTTCACGCTGCAGAATGTCATCGGCCCCAAGCTGCGGGTAAGCCTTCGGCCGGCGAAGTGGCTTTCCTGCGATGCGTACTACGGGGCCTACTGGCTGGCCAGCGACAAGGATCTGTGGCCCATGGCCCGCCGGTGGGATCCCACGGGGCGCAGCGGGAGCTTTGTGGGCCAGGAGTTGGATGTCCGGCTGGTCTTCAAGGTGAACCCGCGAGTCGATATCGAAACGGGATATGCGTGTTTCCTTCCGGGATCTTTCGCGAAGAACACCGGCCCGGCGCCCGACAGCGATTTCTTCTACGCGCAGACTGTGGTGCGATTGTTCAAGTGAGGGCGGTGCGTCGTACGGTGCGGCGAACAGCGAGGTGCAGGCAATGCGTCAGGTGGAGTACGGTATCCAAGCAAGTTGGGAGTGCAAATGATCGAGCAGCTTTTCGAGACGCTGACCCACGCGGTCGAGGGCACGCCGGCGATCGCCCTGGGCGCGTCGTTCGTCTGGGGGATCCTCAGCATCATCCTGAGCCCCTGCCACCTGGCGAGCATCCCGCTCATCGTCGGCTTCATCGACCAGCAGGGACAGATGACGACGCGGCGGGCCTTCGGCATCTCCACGCTGTTCGCCGTGGGCATTCTGATCACGATCGCCCTGATCGGGGCGATCACGGCGGCGGCGGGCCGGATGATGGGCGATGTCGGCCGCTACGGGAACTACTTCGTGGCGTTGATCTTCTTCGTGGTCGGCTTGGTGCTTCTGGATGTGATTCCCATGCCGTGGTCGGGCCCCGGCCAGGTCAACATGAAGCGTAAGGGGGCACTGGCCGCCTTCATCCTCGGGCTGGTGTTCGGGATCGCACTGGGGCCCTGCACGTTCGCGTACATGGCGCCGATCCTGGGCGTCGCGTTCAAGGTGGCGACAACGAGTGCCTTGTATGGCGCCATCCTGCTGCTGATCTACGGCGTCGGGCACTGTTCGGTGATCGTGGCCGCGGGCACGTCGACGGAGATGGTGCAGAAGTATCTGAACTGGAACGAACAGTCGAAGGGTGCGGTGATCCTCAAGAAGATCTGCGGCGTGCTGGTTCTGCTGGGCGGCGTTTACCTGTTGTACACGGCTCATTGAACGGAGAAAAAGAGATCCTATGAACAGGGACATCAATTGTGCGTGCGGCGTGGCGCCCACGCTGATCTTCGCATGCTCCGGCTCGTCGGACGTGGGCGAGATCGCCGATCGTGCGGCTCGGAAGCTGATGCGCGACGGGGCGGGCCGGATGTACTGCCTGGCCGGCGTCGGCGGGCGAGTCAGCGGCATTCTGCTGAGCACGCAGGCGGCGGAGAGTATCCTGGCGATTGACGGCTGCCCGCTCGCCTGCGCGAAGAACACGCTGGAGAAAGCGGAGGTGACGCGTTTCCACCACGTGCAGCTCTCCGATCTGGGCATGGTCAAAGGCGATTCGCCGGTGACCGAGGACCGGATCGCAAAGGTTGCGACGGCGGGGATGGCGGCCCTGCGAAACGGACCGCCCGGAACATGACGCAGAAGCACGAACACACAACGGTCTCGCGCATGCGAGCGGCCTTCGGGCCCGTAGCGAAGTTCCTGGGCTGGTGGGCCGGACTGTTCGGCTTCATCACGGCCGGCGGCGGCTCGGTCTGTCCGTGCTGCGGTACCACCGGTTGCCCCGTTGCCCCCGTCGCGGCCGGCGTTCTCGGCGGCGTGGTGGCGATCCTGTTATTCCTTCCCCGATGGCTATGCCGGTTCCTCAAGAGACAAGGAACCCGCCAACATGGCTGAGGACATCCATGACGATCGAAGTGCTTTATCTGAACGGCTGTCCGAACTACCCGCCGACCCTCACACTGGTTCGCGAGGTGGTTGCGGAACTCGGCATCCCGGCACGCGTGGTCCCGGTCGAGGTCAAGGATACCGCCGAGGCGGAGCGATGCCGGTTCCTGGGCTCGCCGACCGTTCGCGTGAACGGCGTGGATATTGAGCGTTCCGCGAGAGGCCGAAGCGATTACGGCTGGGGATGCCGGCGATACGGCGACGCAGGCGTACCTTCGAGGGCAGTGATTGCCGCCGCGATACGGGAGCAGTTGTGAGGCCGGCACGAGAAGCGGCCGTAGCATCGTAGCCGAGCACGGCCGTGCGGCGAGGACGGACGCTCGACTCTACGGAGATTCTTTCGAAACATGGCAACTGAGAACTCGAATACGGCGAGCGAACGTCGCCCGGGCCATCTGGGCCGGCGATTGTGGTTGCTCGCCAAGGCGGTTCTGGTCGTCGCTGTCGTTGCCGGCGTGGTGTACTGGTTGAGGTTCACGCCGGTTCCTGTGGTCGGGCACGAGGTCGGCCGGGGCGGGATCGTGGCCGAAGTCATGGGCACCGGGACGCTGGAGACCCACTTTCGGGCGACCATCAGCCCGAAGATATCGGGTCTGATTACGGAAGTGCTGGTGGACCAGGGCGATCACGTGAAGGCCGGCCAGGTTCTGGTGAAGCTCGACGACCGCGATCTGAAACGGCAGGTGGAAGCGGCCGAGGCGACCGTCGCGGCCGACGAAGCGTCGGTGAAGCGTCAGGAGGCCGACCGCGTCCGCGCCGGCGCCGTGCTGGAACAGGCGAAGCTGTACATGGATCGCCTGAACGCCGCGCCGGCCGGGGCCGTTTCCGAGCTGGACCGGGACAAGGGTGTCGAGGCCGTGAACGTGGCCCAGGCGGGCGTCGCCAGCGCCGAGGCCGCGATTCTCGAAGGGCGCAAGCAACTGATCGCCGCCGAGCGGACCCTGGATTTCTATCGCGTGCGGCTGTCGGACGCCCTCATTACCGCGCCCTTTGATGGGCTGATCGTCCGCCGGGATCGCGACCCCGGAGACATCGTCGTACCCGGTACATCGATTCTCTCGCTGATCTCCCTGAGCGAGATCTGGGTCAGCGCCTGGGTGGATGAGACGGAGATGGCCAGGTTGAAACCCGGGCAGCCGGCCCGCGTGGTATTCCGCTCGGAGCCGGATCATTCGTACAGGGGCGAGGTGGCCCGCCTCGGGCGGGAGGTGGACCGCGAGACAAGGGAGTTCGTGGTGGATGTGCTGGTTCATGAACTCCCGAAGAACTGGGCCGTCGGCCAGCGGGCGGAGGTCTACATCGAAACGGATCGGCGGCCGGACGCCGTGATCGTCCGATCCGGCGACATCGTATGGCGCGACAGCGGCTCCGGCGTGTTTGTGGAACAAGAGGGACACGCCCGGTGGCGGCCCGTCCGGCTCGGCCTGCGGGGACGCGAGACCGTCGAGATCCTCGATGGCCTGCGGCCCGGGGAGTTCGTTATTGTACCGGCGGATGCGAAGGTGCCGCTTCGTGATGGGCAGCGGGTGAAAAGCCGATGAACCTTGCTTCACGCGATGTTCGACATCATTTCGGGCGTTTTGCCCTGACGTGCGTCGGGGTGTCCACGCTGTTGATGATTGTGATGGGCATGGGCGGGATCTATCGCGGCCTGGTCTTCGAGGCGACGCTGCTGATCGATCGGCTCGGGGCGGATCTCTGGATTGTGCAGGAGGCGACACGCGGCCCGTTCGCCGAGATCTCGCGGATTCCGATGAACATGGTGGACCGGGTTGCCGCCGTCCCGGGAATCGCCCGCGCCCAGGAGTTCGTGTACACGACCATTCAGCGCCAGCGGGAGGGGCGGCCGCTGCGAATGGCGATCCTGGGCCTCGATTGGCCGTATGACAAGGGCGAATGGCTGCCGCTCGCCGCCGGGCGATCGCTGGGACAGGCCCACTACGAGATGGTCGCCGACCGCTCGCTCGGCCTGAGGCTGGGCGAACGCATCAGACTCGGCAAGGATTCGTACACGGTCGTGGGGCTGACCGCCGGGATGACGGACCCCAGCGGAAACGGGTTTGCCTTCTTCAGCGTGCGGGATGCGCAGGCGGTGCAGTTCGACCTGCCCGGCGAGGCCATCCGACTCGAGCGCGAGACCCGCCGGATCCGGACGGCGGCGAGCGACGTCGGCGCAACGAACCCCGCGCTGCTCGATCGGGCGGGCCAGCCGGCCGCGAAGATCCCCGTGCTTACGGGGAACTACATGAGCGCCGTGGTCGCGTGGGTCAAACCGGGGTATCGGCCCGACGCGATCAAGGCCGTTGTAGAGCGGTGGCCCGACGTTTCGATCTTCACCCGCAATCAGGAAGAGGACCTGCTCCTTCAGGGGGTCGTCGAGAAAGCCAAACGGCAGCTCGGCATGTTTCGGGTCCTGCTGACGATCGTTTCGGCCGTCATCATGGCCTTGATCCTTTACACCATGACGCTCGACAAACTCCATGATATCGCCGTGCTCAAGCTGATCGGCGCGTCCAACTGGGTGATCCTGGGGCTTATTCTTCAACAGGCCCTTCTGCTCGGCGCGATCGGATACGGTCTGGCCTACCTTCTGGGGCAGCGGCTGTTTCCGATGTTCCCGCGGCGCGTCGTATTGACAAGCGAGGACCTGTGGCAGCTTGCCTTCGTGGTCCTGGGCATCTCCGTCGGGGCGAGCCTGCTCGGCGTGTGGAAGGCCCTTCGCGTTTCTCCGAACCAGGCCCTTGTGGGATAAGCGGACCGTCATGAACGAGACCCCTGCCATCGAGGTCGAGAAGCTCACGAAGGTCTACGGCAGCGGCCACACCGAGGTCGTCGCCGTCCGCGAGGCGACGCTCACCGTCCGGCACGGGGAGCTGGCTGCCCTGCTGGGCCCCAGCGGCGGCGGGAAGACCACGCTGCTGACGGCGATCGCGTTGATCAATCCGCCCACGTCCGGCCGGATCTATATCGACGGCAAGCTCGTGATGGACGGGCCCCAGGCCAGGGTGAAGGTGCGCACATTCCGTCGCCGGTATATCGGGTACGTGTTTCAGTCGGCCAATCTCATCCCGTTCCTCTGTGCCCGCGAGAACGTTCAGGTCGCGATGGAACTGAACGGCATGGGCTCCCGGGCGGCCCGGCGGAGGACCCTGGAGCTTCTGGAGTATCTTGAGGTGGGCGATCGGGCCGAGCACTATCTGGAGGCGCTGTCGGGCGGAGAGCAACAGCGGGTCGCCGTCGCCAGGGCGCTGGCGAATGAGCCGTCGGTGATCCTTGCGGACGAGCCCACGGCGGCGCTGGACAGCCGGCGCGGGCGACAGGTGATCGACCTCTTCCGCAAGGTGAGCCACGAACGGGGAGCGGGCGTACTTGTCGTCACGCACGATCATCGTATGCTGGACCTGTTCGATACGATCTTTGAGATGGAAGACGGCAGGGTCCGCCTGCAGCGAGGGCAGGAACAGGCCCAGGCGGTACCCGGCTGAGGTCGGCGGCCCCTGACCGACGAAGAGCGCCGTTACCCTCGGCGGGCCGGCCCGCGCGAGAAAGCCCATGCGAACGGCAGTGGGGATTGACGCCGGGATCGGCGTGTCCGATGCTGACCGGCTCGCGTACGGATCGGGCCGTACCGATCGGGCGGTTCACGGCGATACACGTCGCAGTCGGGCTGGCCCCGGCGGGCTACGGTGCCGTCGGGCCGAACAGGCCGTGCGAATGTACCCGGCCGGCCTTCGATTGTGGCGGGACGACAGGCCATGATTATCGCGCTGAATCTGTTTGACATCGTCCCCGGCAGGGAGGCGATGTACGGCGAGTATCTGCGCCGTGTGGGTCCGATTCTCGATCGGCACCATGCCCGCGTTCTGTTCTACGGCAGGACGCGGGCGACATTCCTGGGAACCTGCCGGCAGGAGTATTGCGGGATCATCGCGTATGACGCGCCGGAGGATCTCACACGGTTTTCGCGCGATCCCGACTTCGCCGCCATCAAGCCGCTGCGTGACGATTCCACGTGCAATTACGTGCTGACGATCGCCGAGGAGATCGGTTTTGCGGAGGCTGCCCTGGGGTTTGTCGACGGCCGGCCGAAGTGATCCGTCGCCGTCGCGGGTGCCGGATCCTCGCGTGGTCGGCGGATCGGCAACTGCGGTGCGGTGGCGGCCGGTTGCACATCGGCCGGGGCCGCCGCCGACAGTCCTTGACTTCGGCCCCGCCCCCGCAAACCATTGGGGGACCTCCCATGACGCAGGGGGGTAGCGACTGATTCCGGTCGGAGGGCTTGTCCTCATGGACCTCGATGTCGTCCTGCTGTCGAGAATCCAGTTCGCGCTGACGATCATGTTCCATTACATCTTCCCGCCGCTGGCGATCGGCCTCGGCGTGATGCTCGTCTACATGGAGGGCCGGTATCTCCGCACGAAGGACCCCATGTACGAGACGGCGGCGCGGTTCTGGACGAAGATCTTCGCCCTGAACTTCGCGATCGGCGTGGCCTCGGGCATCGTGATGGAGTTCGAGTTCGGCACGAACTGGGCGAAGTATTCCCGCTTCGTGGGTGACGTGTTCGGCTCGGCCCTGGCCGCCGAGGGGATCTTTGCGTTCTTTCTGGAGTCGGGCTTCCTCGCGCTGCTCGTGTTCGGGTGGGACCGCGTCTCGCCGCGGGTGCACTTTTTCTCGACGGTGATGGTCGCGCTCGGGTCGATCTTCTCCTCGATCTGGATCGTCGTGGCCAACTCCTGGCAGCAGACGCCGGCCGGCTACCACCTCGTAGAGCGGACGTTCGCAGGCCGGACGGAGGTCCGCGCCGAGGTCACCGACTTCTTCGCCGTCGTCTTCAACCCGTCCACCGTCGATCGCCTCGTGCACGTCTGGATCGGGGCGCTGATCCTCGGGGCGTTCTTCGTGATGAGCGTGGCGGCCTATTACATCCTGCGGAACCGCCACCTCGACTTCGCCCGCAAGTCGTTCGGGGCCGCGCTGACGCTGGGGCTGATCGCATCCGTCGCGATGCTCGTCTCCGGCGACTCGCAGGCCCGCAAGGTCGCCCGCACCCAGCCGCCGAAGCTGGCCGCGTTCGAGGGCCTGTTCACCACGGGCACGGGGGGGGCGCCGCTCAGCCTCTTCGGCATCCCGGACGCCGCCGAGCAGCGACTCAGGTTCGGCGTGGCCGTGCCGAAGCTCCTGAGCTTCCTCGTCCACGGCGACTTCAACAAACCGGTGGCCGGCCTCGATCAGGTCCCGCCGTCGGACCGCCCGCCCGTGGGCATCGCGTTCCAGACGTACCACGTCATGGTCGCGCTGGGCTTCTTCTTCATCGCGCTGACCGCGTATGCGACGTGGTGCCGTTGGCGCGGCACACTCTTCGCGAAGCGATGGCTGTTGTGGGTCTTCGTCTTTGCCGTGGTCGGCCCGGTCATTGCGAACGAGTTGGGGTGGGTTGCCGCCGAAGTCGGTCGCCAGCCGTGGATCGTCTACGGCCTGCTCCGCACGAGCGAGGCCCACTCCGAGGCCGTCCGGGCCCCGCAGGTCCTCGGCTCGATCATCCTGTTCGCCGTCATCTATGCCCTGCTCCTGGCCGTGTGGATCTTCGTCCTTGACGCGAAGATCCGGCAGGGCCCCGAGCCGGCCGGCGAGAAGCCGGATCGGACCCGCGGCCGGGATATCCTGGATGCGGCGGCGCACCGGGCGGGACATAGCGGGTCGATGACGTCGGCGAAGGAGGAGCAATAATGGACCTGCCCCTGATCTGGTTCATCCTGCTCGGCGTCCTGCTGGCCGGTTACGCGATTCTCGACGGGTTCGATCTCGGCGTGGGCATCCTCCACCCGATCGCGCGCGACGACCGCGAGCGCCGGATCCTGATGAACTCGATCGGTCCGTTGTGGGACGGCAACGAGGTGTGGCTCGTCACGTTCGGCGGGGCGATGTTCGCCGCGTTTCCCGAGGCGTACGCGACGATCTTCTCCGGCTTCTACGTCGCCTTCATCGCGCTGCTCTTCGCGCTGATCTTCCGGGCCGTCTCGATGGAGTTTCGCAGCAAGCGGGAGTCGCCCGTCTGGCGCCGCTTCTGGGACGGCGCCTTCTTCGTTTCCAGCGCCGTGGCCACGCTGCTCTTCGGCGTGGCCGTGGGCAACGGGATGATCGGCATTCCGCTCGATGCCCGGCATGTCTACGCGGGCACGTTTCTCGACCTGCTCCGGCCGTACCCGTTGCTCGTCGGCGTTTTCACCGTGGCGATGTTCGCCATGCACGGGTCGATCTACCTGTATCTCAAGACCGAGGGCGAACTGCAGCAGCGGATCCGCCGCTGGATGTGGAGGGCGTTCGCCGCCTTTCTTCTCCTGTATGCGCTGACCACGATCTGCACGCTGATGCGGGTGCCCCGCGCAACGCAACACTTCCGGGAGGCTTCCTGGCCGTGGGGGGTCGCCGTGCTCAGCGTCCTGGCCGTCGCGAACATCCCCTGGATGATTCGCCGCGATCGTGCGGGCCTGGCCTTTCTCTCGTCCTGCGTGGCCATCGCGGCGTTCGTCTGCCTCTTCAGCCTGGCCCTGTATCCGAACCTGGTCACGAGCACGGACCCTGCGCACGACCTGACGATTTACGCCGCGGCATCATCGACAAAGACGCTGACGATCATGCTGATCATCGCCGCGCTGGGCATGCCGTTCGTCCTCGCCTACACGAGCGTGGTCTACTGGGTCTTCCGCGGAAAGGTGCGGATCGGGCAGCACAGCTACTGATTGCCGAACGCGGATTCCGCATGGCGGGGCGTCCGGCGCACGTGGCCACGGCGCCGCGATTCGCGACGCGCATTGGGCGGGCGGCTCACGGCTCGATCGTCACCGCCCGTGTGACGTAGACCGTGTTGCCCGGTTCGTCCTGCGCCTGGATGACCAGCCGATGCTCGCCCGGCTCGAGGTTCTCGATCGTGAACTCGAGCACCTCCTCCGGCGCATCAAAGATGTCGTCGGCCGGCGCGAGCGCGATCCACTCCTCGTTGCTGTCGAGGGCGTATTTCGCCGACGCGATGGGCGAGAGGGCGTCCTTGACCACCGCGCGGACGCGGACCTTGCGTCCCTCGGTCGTCAGTCGCTCGACGATGATTCCCGGCGGCGTGTTGTCCACCACCACCGGGTCGCTCACGCGGGCGTACGAGAGGGCCCACCCGGTCGGGTTGTCCGGTGTGTCGCGGGCGACCACCTTGATCTCGTAATTCCCGTCGGAGACGGTGTTCGTATTCCATACCTTGAGCGTTTCCTTGAAGTCCTTCTCGAGGCGGACCCACGGAGCCTGCCCCGCGCTGCGGTAGAAGACATCGTAGATCATCGTGTCGCCATTGGGATCCTCGGCGTTCCACGCGATGGCGAAGAGGCCGGGCGGGGGTTCTCCGCCGCCGCCCACGCCGGCGGCCATGAGCTTCGCCTTCAGCATCGCCATGCTTGGGTCCTGCGCCAGCTTCCGGGCGGGGCCGAGCCGCAGGGAGGTGATCCGTGGCGGCCGGTTGTCTTCCTGCCGCGTGATGTCGATCTCCGTGAGGACGGCCGTGAGGGTGTCGCGGGTCGTCTCGAATGTCAGCCGGTATTGGAGGAATCGGGCACTGGGCGAGGACACCTGCACGTAGGCGGAGGCGTCGACCTCGTCGGACCAGTCATCCCACGGTCCTTCGTCGGGCTCCTTCACGTTGCCGCTGCGGGTCGCCAGCGTGAGCTTCGTGCCCTCCGGGATTTTCGCCTCCCAGTGTGCCCGCCCGAAGCGGCAGATCTGCCGCGCATCCAGCGCCGGGGAGACATATGTGCCTTTCTTGGCGAACCCCGTGCCGACGCGTACGATCGAACCCTCATTGGCCGTTCCCACGATCAGGTTCCCGTCTTCCAGCCGCAGGAGGGAGACGGCCTGCGAGGCCTTGAGCTTCGCGATGTTCGTCCAGATCTCGTTCGCCGGGTCGATCTCGTACAGCCGCCCCTCGTTGCCGGTGGCCACGTACAGCTTTCCGTCGGCCTCGGCCAGCGCGAGGATCATCACCGGTTCGCGAAACACCTCGGTCACAAAGCCGTCGCGGTCGATCCGATACACGGCGTTGCCCGATGCCGCGCCGCCGGCCGTCGGCGCCTTGCCGGCCATGGCGTGGGCGAGCATCTCCGCCACCTTTTTCGTGGCCGTGGCCTCCGCCGCGGCGGCCGTCGCGCCTTCCCTGGCGCGCAGGGCCGGGGGTGCCGCCTCTCGGGCGGGCCTGGGGCGCGTCGTGGGTTGGCCGCCGGGGAGCGTTTCGGGCTTGCCGCCGGGCTTTTCGCCGGCCTCCTGCCCCGGTCGGGCGGCCGCCGCCGCAGCCGTGGCCGCATACACGGCGTGCTCGCCGTCAATGGCCAGGGCGCTGATCTCCGGTTCGTCCGCGTCGTACAACACGTACGCCTTTCCGTCCTTCGGATCGATCCGGTACACGAGTCCATCCGTGTCCGTGCCTGCGTAGAGCAGCCCCGTATCGTCGATCGCGAGGCACAGGACGCTCTTCTGCTTCACCTTCGTCAGCGTCCTGCCGGTCCTGCCCGTCGGATCGATGCGGAGAATCCTGCCATCCGTGCCGGTTGCGGCGTAGATCTCGCCGTCGCTGCCGCGGGCCATGGCCCAGACGTACTTCACGTCTTCCGGCTCGAAGAAGGGCGCGAACTTGCCATCGGCGCCGATCCGGACGATGCGTCCGCGTGCGCCGCCCGTGCCCGCCAGCAGCGAACCGTCCTGCGCGAAGAGGAGCGAGAAGACGTTGCGGTCGGGCAGCCGGGCGAAGACCTTCACCTCGCCGGCGGCGATCCGGTAGATCACGCCCTCGGCGCTCGTCGCCGCATAGATGGCGCCGTCCGGTCCGCGGGCGAGGGCGTTGACGACGTCGGCCTCCGCCTTGGTCTCGTGGAGGATCTTCACCTCGCGGCCGAGCATCACCTCGCCGCGCGAGCTCACGACGGTCTGCTCGAGCGTTCCCTCGCTGAAGTCCTTCGGGCTCTGATGCCGCCACGTGGCGGGCTTCACGCCCAGCGCCGGGGCTGCGGCGGCCAGAAGGAGTCCGCACCCGATCATTCGTCGGAAGATGGCGTTCATTCGGAGGTATCCTCGTTTCGAATTGTCCGCAGTCTCACCGGGAGCATCGCTCCCTCCGCCGCCTACTGATCCGCCCGCTTGTCGACCTTCACCGTGAAGCTGCGCGACCCGGAAACGACGAACCGCTCCGGGTGCTCCGCCACCAGCGCGTCCGTGTACCGGACCACGTCGGTACGCCGGGAATCCGCCAGAATCCGCTGGCGGTACGAGGGCAGGTCCGGCAGGTTGTCCCTCCCCAGGCTCACGCCGCCCGTGGGAAGGCTCAGCCGCAGATACACGTGATCGTCCTGAAACTGCGCCAGGAAGTTCATTGCCTCGAGCATCTGCGGAAGACTCCGCACATGGAAGAAGTAGGGCCGCTCGGCCCGCAGGGCGCGCAGGTGCTCCTGCGCCGAACAGATCGTCAGTTCGTAGGAGCCTTCGGGAATGTCATCCGGCAGCCTGAGGGTGTACGTGCCGGTCTCGGGCGCGGCCCGGTACGGCCGCCACCACGCGAGGACCTCGAGGGTCGCGCCGGGTTTCACGCGGTCGCGGAGCAGTTCCGCCCGCTCGAGCGACGCCGTCCGCGCCACCGGCTCCACGCGGATTTCCACGTTCACCCGCTCCGGCCGGGCCTTTCCGAAGGGGCTTTCCATCAGCGAGGCGGTCGGGGCCTGCACATCCGTGGCGATGGGGAATTCGCCCTCCTGGCTTGTGATGTTGGCAGAGCGGAACGTACCGAGATCCTGGAATACCACTTCGACCGAGTACCGCAGCGTGTGTTCCCTCGGCAGGTTCATGTGGGCATTCAGGCTGTCGAGGACGGTGCTGCTGAACAGGATCGGCGTGAAGAAGGGATGACCCACGCATTCGTAATGATACTCCGCGGTCCCCTGCGGGCCGTGGACGGTGATCCGGCAGGGGATCATCGGCGGCGCCGGGCCGACCCGGCCGAAGATCCCGCTCTGTTCGTCGGCCAGGAGCGTGCCGACGATGTTCAGGGCGGAGCCGAGCTTGGTCGATCGCATGACCGACGGAATGACCGTGTGGACGGCCCCGGCCGCCATCGGTAGTTCCACCGGCCCCTCCGCGAAGAACGCGTGGCCGAAGCCGAGGGCCTTCTCTCCGACGACCTCGGTGCATGTGCCGAGGGCCGTCATCTGCATGTCGCCGCGCATGAGCGGCACGCAGAGAACCGAGCCCGGCTCGAGCCGGGCATGCTGCGCCTCGTCGCCGCCGGCAAAGCCGCCCGACGCCACGGGCTCGAAACCGCTCGTCTCGAGCCGCTCGCGCAGGTAGGCGAGCGTCCGCGGCGATGCGCCCGCCACCATGACCGGGGTAGCCAGCGGGCGCAGGTTTGCCTCGTCGGCGGGCGTTGGCGTCCCGGCCGCGAGGGGCGAGTTGCTGCCCAGGGCGCTCAGGATGGCGAAGCGGCCTTGCTCCCACGCCAGGAGCCTGTCGAGAGGCGGCCGGACGCCCGTTGCTCGCTCCGACGCTGTGCGGGAGGCTGTCCGTTGAGAGGCGGACGGCCGGGTCGCCGGTTGCGTCGCGGTCACTCCTTCGATGGCGAGCATCTGGTAAATGGGCTGCACGCCGCAGATCGGATCCTTGTTGAAGGTCCATCCGAAGGCGACCGCTCCGATCATCCGCGGGTTCCGTCCGTTTTCGTCGGTGATATACACCGGCGAACCGCTCATGCCGCCGATGATGCCGCTGTGTTCGAGGCCGGCCCCCTTGCATCGGACCAGGATGACATCCTGGCCGGCGAAGAAGGCGTTTCGCATCACGCTGACGATTTCGGCGTCGAACGTGATGATCTGCGTACCCGACAGCACGGTTCGGCCGAAGCCCTTCATGCCGGGGCGCAGTTCGTCGACGCCCATGTACCGGGCGCGGTCCGGTGCCTCGGAGGCGCGCACCCAAACCGGTGCGGCGAGAGTGATCCACGCCGCGAGGAAACGCCAGACTCTCAGGTTCGTCATGTCCGCAAGGCTCCCGGGTTCAGGATGTTCCGCTTATGTTATCGGGAGGAGCGGCTCGCGGCAACAATTTACACCCCCGGCGCCCGATGAAAACGTCAATTTGACCGGCCGGCCGGCCGATGATATACTTTGGAAAACGCCATGGAGTGTGTGCCCTTCGCGGTGAAAGGCTGCACTGGCCCATCGCGAAATCCGCCCCGTGCCGGAATGCGGAGCGGCTTTCGCCATCGGCCCGGCGAAAGTTTCAGGTTTACGTCGTGGCTGAGACGGACATTTTTGAACGTGCGGAACGGGCCGTCGGCTACCGCTTCCGCGACCGATCCCTCCTTTCGGCTGCATTGACGCACGCCTCGATTGCGGATTCGCGGCTCCGAAGCAACGAGCGGATGGAGTTTCTCGGCGATGCGATCCTCGGCATGGTCGTCTGCCAGGAGCTGTACACCCGGTTCCCCGACCTTCTCGAAGGCGAGCTGACCAAGATCAAATCTTCCGTCGTGTCGCGGAAGACGTGTGCCGAGGTGTCGCGCCGGCTGGGCCTGCCGGAGCTGCTCTTCCTCGGCAAGGGCATGTCCGGCCGCAGCCATCTGCCCAACTCCCTGGCCGCCGCCGTGCTCGAGTCGCTCATCGCCGCCATGTATCTCGACAGCGGCAGCATCGACGAGGCCCGACGATTCATCCTCGAAGTGATGGGCCCCCAGATCACCGAGGCGGCCGAATCCGAGTACCAGCGGAACTACAAGTCGCAGCTCCAGCAGCACGCGCAGAAGGTGCTCAACGGCACGCCGATGTACGAGTTGCTCGATGAGCAGGGGCCGGACCACAGCAAGTGCTTTGAGGTCTGCGTCGTGATCCACGGGCGCCGATTTCCGAGCGCCTGGGGCCCTTCGAAGAAAGAGGCCGAGCAGATGGCCGCCTACAATGCCCTCGCGGAACTCAAGCTCATCCGCCAGCCCCGCGCCCCCGAGGAGGCGGAACTGCCTGCCGGAGAAACGGAGGATCTGCCCGTTCCCGCCCGCCAGGCCGGCGGCGAGTGAACGGCTCGGCGCGCGTCGGCTGCCGTGTGTTTCGCCGTTGCGTATGCTCGATGGATGTTTCTTCCGGCCGCCGGAATCCGCCGCGCCTCACGACGGCCCGGGGGCATCCGCCGGGGGCGGCGCCGGCTCCGATTCCTCAGGCTCGTGCAGGGGGTTGGCAAAGCCCTTCCGTTCGCAGATCGCGTTGACGATCTCCTTGAAGGCCTTCACCTTGTAGTTGTCGAGACGCAGCGTGGAGGTTTCGTCGCCGTCCCGGTATTCCAGATCGACCCATCCCTTCTCACGGTAGCGCTCGGCATTCAGGCCGCACATGGCGTCCCAGGTCACCAGCCGCCCGTTGTAGTTCAGTCCTTCGTCGTCCAGGATGACCCGCGTGGTGAGGATTCGCACGAGCTGGATCAGCGCGATCACCGCGACCACCGCCAGGATCACCGCGAGGCGCTTCTGGTTGTTGATCTCCGCCTCGCCGTGCTCGCGGCTCTCTTCGGCCTGCACGTCGGAGGGGCGCCGGACCACGTCGCCCTCCAGCTTGATCTGGGCGAAGACGGCGGGACCGATGAAGTAGAGCTCGCCCTTTTCCGGATTCTCGCCGGCCGGCTCGCCCAGAATGCTGATCAACTGACTTCGGGAGAGACTCGCCTCGGGGTCCGCCAGGCGTGCCCGGATCTGAACGATGTTCTTCACGGTCACGTTGGGGTTCGCCGTGGCTTTCGGCGGGGGCGAGCCGGGCGGTTGCGGGGGCATCTTCTGCATCGCCCATTGCAGGTTCTTTGTGGGGTAGTTGACCCATCCGTCGTAGGCGAACCATGCGCCGAAGACGACGCACAACCCCACGAATACCAGACACCGTATCCACCGCTCGCCCGTCGTCCCGGTTTCAATACGATTCATGAAGGTTCATCCTGGTGAAGAAAGACTCTACAAGGCCTCCGGGAAGGCCCGCGTTTCCCGCCGGGCCGCCCATATGATTCCATCGTGTCGTCCGGATTGCAAGCGACGATTCTTCTCCGATCACGCCCGCCGGGCCGTCGGCCGATGCCGTTTCCCGGCGGCCGGTCCGCCATTCATCGGGATGCGGCGCGACCCTATTGAACTCGCGGCGCGGATTCCTCATAATAGCAGAGGGCGGCGGTCAGAAGCGTTGGAGACGACGGGACACCAAACCGATGAAATCCCTTTTCGGCGCACTGTGTGACGATTTCTATATCAGTACCCGGCTGCACCTCAAGCTCGATCTCTCGCTCGAGCGGGAGGCGGTGCTGCACTTCTGCGAGCGGATTCGCCGGAAGTATCCGGCGATGCGGAAGTTCCGCCGGCGTCACGGCGGCGGCGTCGTGCTGGAGGAGGACAGTCGGGAGGGCGAGCCGTACCGCTGGCTGCGGCTGGAACCGTCGTGCCTGCGCTTCGGCTACTTTGCGCCGCCCAATCCGCCGGCATACCGCCAGTACGCCCAGTTTCTCCTCGAACAGGCGCCGTATCACCTGACGGTCAGCGACCTCGACATCGACCAGCTCGAGGTGGTCTACGGGTTCGACATGGAGTATCGCGGCAACCACGACCAGCTCGTCGCCGAGACCCTCTTTGCCGATCACCCCGTCTCCGCGTTCATCCTCGGGGACGAGGCCGTGCACGCCATCGACTGCCAGCCGTATCTCGGCGTGAGCCTCACGCCCGCCTGCGATATTCAGGCGTACGTCGAGGTCAAGGGGCGGACCAGCACCTACGAGGTTCGCACGGCCGATTACGAGCAGCAGTTCCTCAGCGTGTTCCTGATCGTGCGCAAGTACTGGGGCTTCGGCGAATCGATGGATCTGACGCGGGCCCACAACGAGCTTTGCGGCTATGCCGATCCGCTCGCCGCGGGCAAGGTCGTGCCGATCTTCGTGAACCCGCTCGCCCAGGCCATCGCCAGTCGGCCGTAAACACGTTTCCGGTTCGCGCGTTTCGGCCTCTTGCGTCCGCCAGGGGCGGAGCGATAAGCCCTGCGCTGTTCTTCGATCGGGGTCTGGGGATCGCTCCTGCCGCCGGGCGTTTTCTTGTCCTGTGTGGGGCAGGTGAGATCAACGCGGCAGGCCCCGCCGCGGGCGGCACGGCGCCGGATGAGACGCGCGCGACACCCCGCCGGGTGCGCCGGAGGCCGCGATGTGTCGCAGGATATCGCCGGTGAAACGGGTGAGAGACGGGGCTCGAACCCGCGACCCCGAGGACCACAACCTCGTGCTCTAGCCAACTGAGCTACTCTCACCAGCTCAATCGAGACGATCCTATCACCCGCCGCTGCCCTTTTCAACACCCGCCGCCGTGGCGTGCGTGCGGCGCGGCCGGCATGCAGTGCTCACGCGCCCGCCATGCGATGGGCACATCGCAGCAGCTCCTCGGTCTTCTCCCAGCCGATGCATTCGTCCGTGATGGACACGCCGTAACGCAGTTGCGCGGGATCATCCGGCAGCGGCTGGTTGCCCTCCACGAGGTTGCTTTCGAGCATCAGCCCGATGATCGCCGAATTGCCGGCGATCCGCTGCTCCAGGGCGTTCCGCCAGACGATCTCCTGGTTCTCGAACCGTTTGCCCGAGTTCGCATGGCTGCAGTCGATCATGATATTGGCAGGCAGCCCGGCGGCGCGGAGTGCCGCCGTTGCCTCGGCGACGCTCGCCGGGTCGTAGTTGGGGCCGGTTCGGCCGCCGCGGAGGATCAGGTGGCCCCACGGGTTGCCGCGGGTGCGGATGATCGCGGTGCGGCCGTCGTGGTCGATTCCGAGGAAGCTCTGCGCCGACCGGGCCGCGCGCATGGCGTCGATTGCCGGCTGCAGGTTGCCCTCCGTGCTGTTCTTGAAGCCGACGGGCATGGACAGGCCGCTGGCCATCTGGCGGTGGGTCTGCGATTCGGTTGTGCGGGCGCCGATCGAGCTCCAGGTGATGAGATCGGCGATGTACTGCGGGACGATCGGGTCGAGCATCTCCGTGGCTGCCGGCACGCCCATCTCGGCGATTGCCAGAAGGATCCGGCGGGCCTTTCGGATGCCCTCGGCCATGGCAAAGGACCCGTCGAGGTAGGGGTCGTAGATCAGCCCCTTCCAGCCGATGGTGGTTCGCGGCTTCTCGAAGTAGACCCGCATGACGATACACAGCCGCCGGTTCAGTTCGCGGCGCAGCTCCGCCAGACGGGTCGCGTATTCCATCGCGGCGTTCTCGTCGTGGATGGAGCACGGGCCGACGATGACGAGCAGGCGCCGGTCCGACCCGCCGAGGATCTCCTTGATGCTCTGGCGACTCTCGACGACGGTGAGGTGGGCCTTCGGGGTTACCGGCAGATCGCGGCATACCTCCCGCGGGGAGACGAGGGAGATCGTTTCCAGGACGTTGACGTCGCTGGTGGGATGCCGGGCGAGCCAGCCCGCGGTTGCGCGCGGGGCGTTGGCTCCGGGGGCTGATGCGCCCCATCCGGCTGCTTTGGTTCGACCCGTTCGCTTCATCGCGTACTCGATCTCCCGTCTGCGCTTCTCGCGGGGCGCTCGTGTGAGTCGGCGACGCGCCCGCTGCGCCCGGATGTCTGCCTCGACGCTTCTCGAACCCTTGCCGCCGCACGCATCCGGCCGAGCCTGTTATCGCCGGGGAACCTTACCGTCCGCGACGATGCGCCGGGCGCGGGCCGCACGCGCCGTCGGGCAGGGGGCGGGTCTGGAGAGCCCTCCTGCCGCCGGGGGGTGGCTCATGCGTACTCCATTATGTTCCAGCGGCGGAGTGCGGACAATTACGGCTGCCGGAGGGAGGCGGGCGATTGCGCCGGGTCGAGGCAACCGGCGTCTTGACGCCCGTCGGTCGGCCCGTCTACGCTGTGTGCCCGGCCTTCCAATCCGGCCGCAGGCCCTGCGGCGACTGCCCGGTGGGAGAGACGGGCCAGGAAGCAGGAAGCCACGATGAGCACCGCGGACATCGAACTGATCGACGTGCGAAAGGCCTACTATAAGGATCGCCTGGAGATTCCCGTTCTGGACGGGTTGAACCTGGAGATTTCGGCGGGGGACTTTGTCGCCCTCATGGGGCCCAGCGGCTCGGGCAAATCGACGCTGCTTCACCTGATCGGCGGACTGGATCAACCGACCGGCGGGAGCGTTCGCGTGGGCGATGCGCACCTGGAGAGGATGTCGGAGCGCGAGTTGACGGCATGGCGGAGCCGGCACGTCGGATTCATCTTTCAGATGTACCACCTGGTTCCCGTGCTGACGGCGGCGCAGAACGTCGAGTTGCCGTTGTTGCTGTTCCGGATGTCCTCGGCGGAGCGCAAGGTGCGGGTGGCCACGGCGCTGAATGTGGTGGGCCTCGGCGACCGGATGGACCACCGGCCGAACCAGCTTTCGGGCGGGCAGGAGCAGCGCGTCGCAATCGCCCGGGCGATCGTCACGGACCCGGACGTCATCCTTGCCGACGAGCCTACGGGCGATCTGGACGCCAAGACGTCGGAGGAGATTCTCGACCTCCTGGGCCACATGAACTCCGACTTCGGCAAGACGATCCTCATGGTCACGCACGACCCCCGGGCGGCCCGACATGCCAAGCGGATCCTGCACCTGGACAAGGGCGTGCTGCACCGCGACGAGACGAACGCCTTGCACGCTTCCGTGCGGACGACGGCGTGACCCGGAGGCGGGGCCTTGACGATCACCTACGTGCTCATGCAGAACCTGCGGCGAAACCCCCTGCGCTCGGCGCTGACGGCCGTTGCGTTCGCGCTGCCGATGGCGGTGTTCGTCGCCGCGATTTCGTTCGTCGTCGCGCTGGGCCGCATTGCGCGGGAGAACGAGCGACAACTGCGGCTGGGCGTGCATCACAAGGTTTCCATCGTCAACATGCTCCCCGAGGGGATGCGCCGCAAGATCGAGGCGATCGACCCGAACCGCGAGCGCATGGTTGCGGTATGCGGAATGCGGTGGTTCGGCGGGCGCGTGCCGGGCACGCCGAACACGCTGCAGAGCCTCGCGGCGGACGCGGACACGTTCCGGATCATCTACAGCAACCTGGCCCTGAATGACGGGGAAGCCGCGCAGTGGCAGCGCGAGCGCCGGGCCGCCGTCGTGGGGCGGGGCGCGGCGGAACGGTACGGCTGGCGGCTCGGGGACCGGGTCGTGCTGGAGAGCACGATCCCGCCGTACCTGTCGCTCGAGTTCCGGATCATCAAGATCATGACGGACCCGGCCCAGGCGACGTTCTTCTTCTTCCGTCGCGACTACCTGGAGGAATCGCTGCGGGAGAAGGGCATCGACAGCCCGCGATGCAACATCTTCTGGGTGAAGTGCCGTTCCGCGGCCGCGATGCGGTCCCTGCAGAACGACATCGACGCCCTGTTTGCCAACAGCCCGGACGAGACGAAGTCCGAAGACGAAAACGCCCTCATCGCCGGCTTTACGCAGGCCGCGGGAGACATTCCCGGGCTTATGCGGGCCATGGCCGTCGTGGTCGTCTTCGTCGTCGCGCTCGTGGCCGGCAACACGATGATGATGAGCTTCCGCGAGCGCATGCGCGAGCTGGCCGTCTTCAAGGCGATCGGCTTTCAGTCGCGGAGGATCTTCGTGATCGTCCTGGCCGAGAGCCTGATGCTCTCGACGATCGGGGCGGTGGCGGGCATCGTGCCGACGGCGGTCGTTCTGGCGGTGTTTCCCACGCGGGCGCTGAGCTACGCTCCGATCAGCGCGCTGGAGGTCTCCCCGATCGCGGTCGCCGGCTCGCTGGCGATCGCCCTGGCGGTGGGGCTGGCGGCGGGGTTCTGGCCCGCCTATCAGGCCATGCGGCTGCGGACGGCGGATGCGTTGCGGAAGGTGGCGTGATTCGGGCGGGTTGTCGGGGCTTCGCTTGCGTCGTCCGTGGCGGAGCGTCCGGCGTTCGCCCCCGGCGAGAGGCGAAGCGGACCGGCCGTCGCCGACGCGGGCGGCGGATTCGGGGCGGCGCGCCGGTGAAAGCACGGAGCGTCCGACAGCGGACCATTGGCAAGGGACGACAGGCGACGATCGAATGGCCTTGCCCTTTTCCTATCACTGGCGAAACCTCTTCGTGCGCAAGAGCACGACGCTGCTCACGGTGCTCGTCATAGCGTCCGTGGTCGGCGTCTTCACCTGGATGCTCAGCTTCGCCGTCGCCATGCGCAACTCCCTGGCCAGGGCGAGCGATACGCACAAGCTGATCGTGCTGAAGCCCGGCGCCACGGCCGAAAGCAACAGCGCGATCGCCGTGGGCGACTACAACCGGCTGAGCCAGGTGACCGGCGCAGCGCGCGACCCCGCGACCGGCGGAATCCTTCTCAGCCCGGAGATGACCGTCCAGGTCTCGCTGCCCAGGCTGCGCGACGGCGGGCGGACGTCGGCCAATGTCGCCGTTCGCGGCGTGACCGAGGCGGCGTTTCGCGTTCATCGCAACGTCGCCGTGCGCGAGGGCCGGAGCTTCCGCGTCGGGGCGGCGGAGGTGATCGTGGGCGCAGCGGCGGCCAGGCAGTTCGGCGGGCTGGAGATCGGCCGGACAATCAACCTCGGATATGGGGGAAACCGCGGCTTTACGATCGTCGGGCATTTCACGGCCGCCGGCGGGCCGATGGAGAGCGAGATCTGGGGCTATCTGCCCTTGCTGATGAACGCGTACAATCGCACGATGTACTCGTCGGCGAACCTGCGGCTGCGCGACGACGCGGACCTGGCCGCCGCGATCGCGCAGATCAAGGGGCCGGCGATCCAGCTTTTCGCGCAGACCGAGCCCCAATACTGGGAAGGGCAATCGCGGTTCATCCGGATCTACCTCGCGATCGCCTACGTCCTGGTGGGCATCATGAGCCTGGCGGCGGTCTTCTCGGTCGCCAACACGATGTTCTCCGCCGTCGCCGGCCGGACCCGTGAGGTCGCCATGCTGCGAACGATCGGTTACGCGCCGAGGCAGATTCTGATGGGTTTTCTGCTGGAGGCGGTGCTCCTGTCGCTTCTGGGCGGCGTAGCAGGGTGTGCGGCGTGTGCGGGCTGGCTGGCGTTCGTCAGCGATACGAAGGACATGTTCGGAGCGAATACGTTTACCACGCTGGCGTTCGCGATACGGATCACGCCGGCGATTGTCGGGATCTCGCTGCTTCTGGTGTCGCTCGTGGGCGTGGTGGGGGCGCTCGTGCCGGCGATTCGCGCCGGGCGCATCCAGGTGATCGCCGCGCTGCGCGAGCCGTGAGGATACCTGCGGAAGGCCGTCATGCTCCGGCTGATCTATCTCCGCAACAACCTGATCCGCAACCGGCTGCGGACGCTGCTGACCTGCGCGGCGGTGGCGCTGCCGATCATGATCTACGTCCTGTCGATGGCGGTTGTGGACGGGGTGGAGCGGTTTCTCGACAACTCCGCCCGGCAGCTCCGGCTTGCCGTCACCCACAAAACTTCGCTGGTGAATCCGCTGCCGGAGGGCTACCGGAGGAAGATCGAGTCGCTCGATCCGGAGCGGAAGGGGATTACGTCCGTCTGCGGCATGCGCTGGCTCGGCGGGAAGATTGCGAATGATCCCCGGCCTCTGCAGACGATGGCGATTGACGCCGATACGTTCGTGGCGACGTTTCCCGAGTACCGGTTGACTCCCGAGGAGGTCGCCGCCTGGCAGCGGGATCGGCAGGCCCTCGTCGTGGGCCGGGCGACGGCCGCGCAGTTCGGCTGGAAGGTCGGCGACCGCGTGACGATCCGCGGCTCGGTGCCGCCCTACGCACCGATGGAGTTTCACATCATTTCGACGGCGGAGCAGGCGGAGGACCCGATCACGCTCGGATGCCGCCGCGATTACCTCGAGGAGAAGCTCAAGGAGTGCGGGTATCCGTACGGGCTGGTGAGTTTCTTCTTCGTCAAGTGCGCCACCAAGGCCGACGTGGACCGTTATCGCGTCGCGATCGACCAGCTCTTCGCCCGCTCGCCGGACGAGACCAGGACGCAGGACGAGAAGGCCTTCATGAGCGAGTTCGTCACCCAGCAGTTCGACCTTCCGCGCCGGCTGACCATCCTCGCGGCGGTCACGGTGTTCGTGGCCGTCATGGCGGCGGCCAACACGATGAGCATGAACTTCCGCGACCGCATCAGCGAGATCGCGACGCTCAAGTCGATGGGCTTCGGCGGCACGTTCGTGTTCACCCAGATACAGGCGGAGAGTCTTCTGCTCTGTCTGGTCGGAGGGGCGGTGGGCGCGTGGGTGCCGTACTTCGCCTTTACCTGGACGCCGCTCAAGGACTACACCGTTCCGGTCATCCAGGTTCTTCTGATTCGTCCCGCCGTGTGCGTGCAGGCGCTGGTGATCTCGCTGCTGATCGGAATCGTGGCGGCGGTCTGGCCTTCCTGGGCGGCTCTGCGTCTGAAGGTCGTGGCGGCCATGCGCAGCCTGGAATAGAATGAGAAGCCGTGGCACTGCCCCTGCGTTACAACTGGCGCAATCTCTTCGTGCGGAAGCTGAGCACGATGCTCACGTTCATCGTCGTGGCGGCCGTGGTGCTCGTGCTGTCCGTGCTGTTGTCGTTTGCCGCGGGCATCCGGGCTTCGCTGGCGGTCAGCGGCTGCCCGGAGAACGTGATCGTTCTCAAGCCCGGCGCCACATCGGAGAGCACGAGTGTCATCTTTCCCGACGAGGTGAACCGGATCGTGCAGGCGCCCGGCATCGCACGGGACGCCTCCGGGCGGCTGCTCGTCAGCCAGGAGCTGTGCGTCCAGGCTACGCTGCCGCGCCGCGACAATCCCGGCGCCGTCGCCAACGTCGCCGTCCGCGGCGTCGATGACATCGGTTTCGAGCTGCACAAGGGCGTGCGGCTCGTGGAGGGCCGCCGGTTCCGGCCCGGCGCCCTCGAGGTGGTCGTCGGAAAGGCCGCTCACGACCGGTACGCCGGTCTTGCCCTCGGCGACGAAGTCCTGCTCGGACGCCTCCGCAACCGCCGCTTCAAGGTCGTCGGCGTGTTCGAGAGCGGCGGCAGCGCGTTGGAGAGCGAAATCTGGGCCCCGCGCACGAGCGTGGCGGATTCCTATCTTCGCGTGTTCTGCTCCAGCGCGCTGATCCGCCTGGCCGATGCCGGACTCGTCCCGGCGGCGATTGCCTACATCAACGGCCCGGCCGTAAACCTCGACGCCAAGCGGGAGACCGACTACTACAAGGACCTTTCCACCAAGACGCGCGAGATCGTCGTGTTGACGACGATCCTGGTCGGCATCATGGCGGTCGGCGCCGCGTTCGCCGTGGCGAACACCATGTACGCGGCCGTGGACGGGCGGCGGCGGGAGATCGCGATGTTGCGCACCATCGGGTTTTCCCGCGGTGCGATCGTCGTTGCCTTCCTGGTGGAATCGTTGCTGATCTGTACCGCGGCGTGCCTGTTCGGGCTGCTCCTGAGCCTGTTGATTCACGGCTCCCGGCAGGATTATTTATCAGACGCGACGTGGACGGTGCTGGCGTTCGAGTTGAAGGTGACGCCGACAACCATGCTGGTCTCGTTGTCGCTGGCGGCGTTTGTCGCCCTGGCAGGGGCGCTGGCCCCGGCCGTGCGGGCGTCGAAGACGAATGTAATTGAAGCCCTTCGGAAGGCATAACGATGATCTAAGGTATGGAGATGGCCACGGACGTCCGAAGCCAACTGCAGACCCTCCGGATCCCGAAAGACCAGCGCCCCGCGGCGGCCGTGCCCGGGCGCGCGGGCGGACGGCGCGCGACCAGGGTTCTCGTGACCGGTCTGGTCCTCGTCGCGCTGGCCGGCGGCGGATATGTCGGACGAGGGTGGCTCGCCGGTCTGCTGGCCGGCTACGCATCGGCGGCTGATGTCCGCCTGCTCAGCGTGGTGGCCCAGCGCGAGCCGGAAGCCGCGTCGGTGCTGACGGCCACGGGCAAGATCGTTTCGGATCACAAGGTGCAGGTCACGACGAAGGTCTCCGGCCAGATCGTCGCGCTCTACTTCGAGCAGGGCGACCGCGTGAAGCAGGGCCAGCTCCTCGCGCGGATCGAGGACGTGAGCTACCGCGCCCGCCGCAACGAGGCGGCCGCGCGGCTGGAGAGGGCGAAGGCGAATCTGGCCTTTCAGAAGATCAACTTCGCGCGGATCGAGCGGCTGTACCGCGAAGGCAGTGCGCCGGATATCGAATACGCCGACGCCCGCCGGCTGCTGCAGGAGGCCGAGGCTCAGGTGGCGGCCGATCAGGCCGCTCTGGATTTCGCGCAGAAGGCGCTGAGCGATTGTGAGGTCCTTGCCCCGATCGACGGCGTGATCCTTGAGCGGAACGTCGAGGTGGGCGACTTTGTGGCGGCCGAGGGCGGCCTCGGGGCCAATGCGAACGCCCAGTTCGGCACGATCGCCGATATGAACGCCGTGCGGGTCGAGGTGGACGTGAGCGAGCTGGACATCAGCCGCATCCATAAGGGCATGCCGTGTACCGTGGTTCCCGACGCCTACAAGGATCGCCGCTACCGGGGGCATGTGCTCTGGCTCGACCCGGGCGCCAACTACTCGAAGGCCACCGTGCAGGTGAAGGTGCGGGTCGAGAATCCCGACGACCACCTTCGCTACGAAGGCTCGGCACAGGTGGTGTTCCTTCCGGCCGAAGAGAGCGCCCGCCCGTCCGCCGCCACGCAGCAGACGCCGGCGATCTGGATCCCGGCGTCGGCGTGTCTTCGTGATCCGGCCGGCAACACGGCGAGCGTCTACGTGGTCGCCGATGGCCGGCTTCGCAGGACCAGCGTGCGGCTGGGGCGGCAGAGCGGCAATCAACTCGAAGTCGTCGCAGGGCTGACCGAGGGGCAGACGATTGCGGCGGAGGGCGTCGAGAAACTCAAGGACGGGCAGCGGGTTCGTTCCTGATATTTGCCTGCGGGCCGGTGGACGCAGCCGGCGGCGGCAGGCATACTGTGGCCCTGTCGCCGCAGCCGCGGGTGGTCCCTGCTGCGGCGGTCAAGCCCGATGGCCGGTGTGTTTTGTGCGCAGGGGGCGAACCACATGAAGACACGGTACCTGGTTCTGTTTCTGGCGATTTCCGCCGTCGGCGCGTTCGCGGCGGCGGGGTGCCGAAACGGTGCATCCTCCGAGTCGCCGTCGGCGACGGTTTCCGAATACGATTACGCGGAGCCCAACCTGAGCATCGACGTGAAGGTGCCCGAGCCGTTCGATGATGTCGCCGTCGCCCAGCAGCCGGTTCCCGGCGTGCCGTGGTATCTGACTCGCATGGATGTTACCGGGGAGGAGGCGGATCACCAGCACCTCGCGCGGGTTTCCCTGACGTTGCGGAAGGAAGATGGCGCCGACCTGCGAGGGCAGGACACGACCCGTGTGGATCTGCCTGTCTTCAGTACGGGCAGGCACGGCGTTGTGCGGATCTCGATCGACAACCGGAAACTCGCCGACGGCTCTCCCGGGGCGGTGACGGCCGGGCTGGTGGATGTGCGGGAGGGGGTGGTCGCGCCGGAGGCCCGCGCGAAGCAGTGCCGGCAGACGTGGGCGGATCATCTCGAATCGTGGGTGAAGCACGGTCACTATGTCGGCGACGAAGTGGCGCGCGTCGAGGGACTGGTGAAAGAGCTTCGTGCGGCCGCCGGGCCTGTGCCGCCGCGGATACTGCGGGCGGAGATGTGGACGGACGAGCAGCACAACCTCGCGATTGAGTTCTTTGATGATTCGTTGAGCGTGGCGGCCTTTCGCATCCGTGAATCCGCCGGGAGCGAGGCGCCCCTTGTGGAGGACTACGAGTATCCGAAGGGGGCGTGGTCTCCTCACGGCCTGCGGTTCTCGACCTTCCAGCCGCGGACGAAGGGCCGGTGTAAGGATCCCGTCGCGTGGAAGCGATGGGCGGCCGGCGAGTGCGGGCCGGCGGATGCCGACCCTGTCATGTGGATCAGCCTGCCCACGGATTCGCGTCGCGTGGAGATCTCCCTGGTGGACCGGTCCGGCGTGGAGAGCGAGCGGTTGCCGCTGCGTCTCCTGACGAAGGACGAATGGCTGGCCCTGCGCGCGGGCGGGCGGCGCCCCGCGGGCGCGAAGTAATCGCGGGCGTTCCGCCCGACGGATCCGGCGCGCCGCGCGCAGCCCCGCCGGGTTCAACATGCCGGTGCCCGCCGGCAACCGGGTTCGGGCGGGCCGGGCGGCCTTCCGTTTTCTTGCCGTTTCCGTCGCGTGCGCCCCGCATTCCGGGGTTGCCAATCCGAGGATTGACTCGCCGGGGCGTTTCCACTAGGATACCGCTTTCGGCTGTCGGCCGAGTGGGCCGATGGCCCGGGCGCTCTTTCGATTGGGGCGGTCCGATGCGGACAATGGGCCTTCGCTTCGCGGCAGAGGGTTCAGGCCTCGGAAGGAGCCATGCGACGCCGCGACCACTCTGGTGGCCCTCGTCGCGATACAGAAAGGACTTCGGCGCCGGCCGGCCGACGTTACCCGGTGGTGTAATCGGTAACACACCAGGTTTTGGTCCTGGCATTCCTGGTTCGAGTCCAGGCCGGGTAGATCATGCCTCGACGGCTCGGACCGGGGCCTGTGGGGCGCGTGCGTGCGGAACGGACGAACGATATGACCGATGCGAGCGGAAACGGCGGCAAGATCGAACATAAGCCCTGTGCAGCGGTGATCCTGGCGGCGGGCAAGTCCACGCGGATGGTGACGGACCTGCCGAAGGTGCTCCACGAGGTGTGCGGGCGCCCCATGCTCGCCTATGTGGTGGATGCCTGCCGCGGCGCGGGGATCGATCGCATCGTCGTCGTCGTCGGATACCGCAAGGACGATGTGATCGCGGCGTTCGCCGGGGAGCCGGGCCTCCAGTTCGTCGAGCAGACCGAGCAGAAGGGCACCGGGCATGCGGTCCAGATCTGCCGCGAGGCCCTGGCGGACTTCGAGGGCAACGTGATCGTCATCGCCGGCGACATGCCGCTCGTGCGGACGGAGACCCTCACGCTGCTCCGCGAGACGCACGACCGCGAGCATTCCGCGGTGACCCTGGCCACCGCGATCCTGGAAGACCCGACCGGCTACGGCCGGATCGTCCGCGACGCCTACGGCAACCTCCAGGGCATCATCGAGCATGCCGACTGCACGCCGGAGCAGCTTCGCATCAAGGAAGTCAACCCGAGCTATTACTGCTTCGACAAGAAGCTGCTCTTCGAGGCCCTCGACAGCATTCAGCCGAACAATGTCAAGGGCGAGTACTATCTGACGAGCGTGCTGCACATTCTTATTCACCGCGGGTATCGGGCCGTCGCCGTCACCGCCGTCGCCGCCGAGGACGCGATGGGCGTCAACTCCCGGCAGCAACTGGCGGAAGTGGGCAAGATCATGCAGGCCCGCATCCAGGACCGCTTCATGACCAGCGGGGTGACGATCGTGGACCCGCCGAACACCTGGATCGACGCCCGCGCCCGCATCGGACGCGACACCGTGATCCACCCGTTCACGTACATCCACGGGCGGGTGCAGATCGGGGCGCGGTGCAGCATCGGGCCGTTCGCCTACATCCGCGACGGCACGCACCTGGCCGACGACGTGGTGGTGGGCGTCTTCGCGGAACTCAAGAACGCGGCGCTCGGCGAGGGCAGCCGCGTGCGGCACCTGACCTACATCGGGGACGCGACGATCGGCGAGCGCGTGAACGTCGGCGCCGGCACGATCGTGGCGAACTTCGACGGGTCGCACGTCCACCCGACCGTGGTGGACAGAGACGTGTTCATCGGGAGCGGATCGATCCTCGTGGCGCCCCTGAAACTGCCCGCGGGGGCACACGTGGCGCCGGGGTCGGTCATTACCAACGATTCAAGCGGAAACCGAGATGGCCATCACCGCTAAATCCAATCGATCCGTGGAGGCTCGCGCCTGTATTACGGAGAACAATGCCGCGGAGGGCGGGCTTCGTCTGTTCGGCGGCACGAGCAATCCGGGCCTCGCCGAGAAGATCGCCGGGCACATCGGCATCGCGCTCGGGCGGGCGCGGATCGAGCGGTTCCCGGACGGCGAGACCCTCGTCAAGCTTGAGGACGACGTCCGCGGGCGCGACTGCTTCATCATCCAGTCCACGTGTCCGCCGGTGAACGAGAACCTGATGGAGCTGCTGATCTTCATCGATTGCCTCCGGCGGGCGTCGGCACGGCGGATCACCGCGGTGATCCCGTATTTCGGCTATGCCCGTCAGGACCGCAAGGCGGAAGGGCGCACGCCGATCACGGCGAAGCTGGTCGCGAACCTGCTGACCGAGGCAGGGGCGAACCGCATCATTGCGATGGACCTGCATGCGGACCAGATCCAGGGCTTCTTCGACATTCCCGTGGATCATCTGACGGCCCTGCCGGTCATCTGCGAGTTCATCAAGACGAAGAAGCTGAGCAACACCGTGACCGTCTCGCCGGACGTGGGCAATCTCAAGACGGCCAACGCGTACGCGGCACGGCTCGGCGGCGATCTGGCGGTGATCGACAAGCGCCGCATCACGGGCGACTGCACCGAGGCCACCCGCATCATCGGCGACGTGAAGGGCAAGACCGTGCTGCTGTTCGATGACATGATCACGACCGGCGGAACGGTCTCGAAGGCGGTGAGCATTCTTCGCGATCACGGGGCCGGACGCTTCTTCGTGTGCGCGACCCACCCCGTCTTCGCCGGCCAGGCCGCCGACCGGCTCGTCGCCGCCGGCGTGGATCAGGTGGTCGTGACGGACACGATCCCGATTTCCGACGAGGTGCGCCGGAAGCTGCCGAATATCGAAATCCGGTCGGTCTCCGGGCTGATCGCCCAGGCCATCGAGCGGATTCACCTGAATCAGTCGGTGAGTGCATTGTTTGACCAGAACTGCTCCCGTCGGCGGAAGCACGCGGCGGGCGACAAGGTGCAGGAGTAAGCCAACATGGAACTAGCGCATTTGAAGGGGGAATCGCGGACGGCGGCCGGCTCCAAGGCGGCGGCCCGGCTGCGGAAGACCGGAAAGGTCCCCGGCATCGTGTACGGGCACGGGGAGACGCCGGTGCCCGTCGCGTTGCCGCAGCACGATCTGGAGCTGCTGCTCCAGCACGGCACGATGCTGCTGGAGCTCGATCTGGACGGCGGCCGGCAGCGGGTGCTGGTCAAGGACGTGCAGTACGACCATCTGGGGACCACGCCGATCCATGTGGATCTGGCGCGCGTCAGCCTCGACGAGCGTGTCCGCGTCAGCGTCGCCGTCGAACTCCGCGGCACGCCGAAGGGCGTCAAGGAGGGCGGCGTTCTCGATCAGGTGATTTCCGACCTTGAGGTCGAGTGCCTGGTGACGGAGATCCCCGAGCGCCTCCGCGTCGACGTCAGCGAAGTGGGGTTGGGCGGCATGCTGAAGATCGGCGACATTCCGCTGCCGGCGGGTGTCCGGGCGGTGGCCTCCCCGGATCTGGTGGTGTGCACGGTTCGCCAGCCGGTGGCCGAAGAGGAGGTCGCGGCGCCGGCGGCGGCCGCGGAAGGGGCGGCGGCGGAGCCCGAGGTCATCGGCCGCAAGGAGAAGGCCGAGGCCGAGGAGGAAGCGGAGGAGAAGCCCAAAGAGAAAGAGAAGAAGTGACCGGCCGGCTCGCGTGATCTATGAAACTCGTGGTAGGGCTCGGCAACCCGGGGAGTCGCTACGAGAAAACGCGGCACAACCTCGGTTTCCGGGTGGTCGACGTGCTGGCCGGGCGATGGCGGATCGAGGTGAACCGGCAGAAGTTCAACGCGTGGGTCGGCGAGGGCGTCGTGGCCGGGCAGCGGACCATGCTGCTCAAGCCGATGACGTTCATGAACCTCAGCGGGCAGGCCGTTCAGCCGGCGGTGGCCTTCTACAAGGTGCCCCTGGAGGAGCTGCTGGTGATCAGCGACGACCTCGACCTGCCGATCGGTGCGTTGCGGATCCGGGCCTCGGGTTCGTCGGGCGGGCACCGTGGCCTGGAGAGTGTGATCGGCCTGCTCGGCAGCGACGGGTTTGCCCGCGTTCGGATCGGCATCGGGCGTGCGGAACGGGCGGACGCCGTTTCGCATGTGCTCGGGGGCTTCTCGCCGGAGGAGGAGGCCCAGATCGATGCCGCCGTGCAGCGCGCGGCGGACGCCGTCGAGTGCTGGATTGCCGACGGAGTGACGGCGGCGATGAACAGATTCAATCGGACCGAGCGCCCGAATCACGGGGCCGGCCCTGGGAAGTCGGATAAAGGAGTCGCATCTTGAGAGCCTATGAAGGGATGTTCTTGTTCGACCCGGCCGCCGCGGTGGACTGGTCGAACGTCGAAGCCGAGGTCAACCGGCTGATCAGCCGGGCGGAAGGCCAGCTTATCGCGTGCAAGCGATGGGACGAGCGCCGACTGGCGTACGAGATCCGCGGGCGCAAGCGCGCGTGCTACGTGTTGACATACTTCCGCGCGCCGGGCGACCGGATTGCGGGGATCGAGCGGGATGTTCAGCTCTCGGAGAACATCCTCCGCTGTCTCGTCCTGCGGGCGGATCACCTGACCGAAGAGGAGATGAAGCAGGCGGTGGAGAAGACGCCCGAGCCTCCGTCGGAGGATCGCGGGGACCGTTCCTACCGCTCGCGAGGCCGAGAGGAGGAGGGCGGGCGGCCGCACGGCGGGCGCGAGGAGCCGGCGGCGGACGCGGCGTCGGCCGTGCGTGAGCCGGAGGTGTCCGCGGCCGATCTCGATGTGCCGGAGGAGGATGGCGAGGACGACGGGGCGGGCGGCGAGACGGCGTAACAGGGCGATGCCAAGGAGCTTCGACCATGGCCAACTACAACAGGGTGATTCTGGCGGGGAATCTGACGCGGGATCCGCAGCTCACGTACACGCCGAATAACACGCCGGTGGTGGAGTTCGGCATGGCGATCAACCGGAAGTGGCGCGACCAGCAGGGCAATCAGAAGGACGAAGTCTGCTTCGTGGACCTGCGGGCGTACGGCCGACAGGCCGAGACGATCAACCAGTACATGTCCAAGGGTCGCTCGCTGCTCGTCGAAGGCCGCCTGCAGTATCAGCAGTGGACGGCGACGGATGGCGCCAAGCGAAGCAAGCACATGGTGATCGTCGAGAACTTCCAGTTTCTCGGCGGCGCGCCGCCACAGGCCGCGGAGCCGGCCGGCGGGGCCCAGCGGTATCGGTCGGCGGCGCCGGCGCCGGCGTTCGGGGCGGGCGAGTCGTCCGCGTCGCCGGAGATGGACGTCCCGCCGCCGGTCGCGGAGGAGCCGCCACCCGACAATCCGGCGATCCCGTTCTGAGAGGTGGCGGGGCGGACGTGCGGGGCCATGTGAGTGTTTCGCAGGGGCGGGAGATTTGAGCCGGCGCGGGTCCGGCAATCCGTGGGGCGGCGTGAGGTTGCCGCGGGCGGGTGGAATGAGTGACAGCCCGCAGGGCGGGTTGGTCACAGGCGATTTTCAGGATTCCAGGCTTCCGGGGCGTGAAAACGCCGAAGGAAGGTTTATGATGGGCAACGGTCGGTCGCGCTGGACCGGAGGCGTCGGGCGGCGGCCTGGGGCGTGCCCGATCGAGAGGTTACGACGATGAAGTTGCTGCTCAGACGTGATATTCCGAAGCTGGGACTGGTCGGAGACGTGGTGGAGGTGTCGGACGGGTACGCGCGGAATTACCTGATCCCGCACCGGTTGGCGCTGGAGCCGACCGAGGCGAACATGAAAGCCATCGAGGAGGACAAGAAGCGCGCCGAGGCGGAGCGGAAGGCGCAGCGGCAGGCCCTCGAGGCGGCGGTGGCCCGGCTGGCCAATGTCGAGGTCATGATCCACGCCGCGGCAAATCCGGAGGGCCACCTCTACGGTTCGGTGGGGCCGCGCGAGATCGCCGCCGCGCTGCGTGACGAGGGGCACCAGGTGGAGGCCTCCAACGTGGAGCTCCACGAGAGCATCCGCCAGCTCGGTACGCGCACGGTCCCGGTCGTTTTCGCCGACGATCTTCGCGCCGAGGTGAAGGTCTGGGTGGTGCAGGAGAAGGCCGCCGGCGATCTGGAGGAACGGAAGGACGAAGCCGCCGGCACGGAGGCGGGCGAAGATGGCGAGTCTACCTCACAATCCGCCGAATCCGTCGAGTGACGTCCAGCGGATCCCGCCGCAGAGCATCGAGGCGGAGATGAGCCTCCTCGGCTCGATGATGCTGAACCGCGACGCCATCGGCGCCGTGTTGCGGCTCATCCGGCCCGACGAGGCGTACCGGTTCTACCGGGAGGATCACCGGCTTCTCTTCAAGGCCCTCGTCGATCTGTACGATCAGAACAAGCCGATCGACCTCGTCGTGGTGCGCGACGAACTCGAGCGTCGCGGCCTGCTGGCGGAGGTCGGCGGCGTGGACTATATCGTCCAGCTCGCCGAGAGCGTTCCCTCGCACGTCAACGCCGAGCATTACGCGCAGATCGTCCGCGACAAGTCGATGTTGCGCGACCTGATCGGCTGCGCCGCGCGGATCATGGATCAGGCGTACAGCCAGTCGGAGGACGCCCGGGAGATCCTCGACCGCGCCGAGCAGCAGCTTTTCAGCGTCACCGAGCAGCGGGTCAGCGAGCAGGTCGTACCGATCCGCGAGTTCCTGGAGGAGACGTTCCACGTCATCGAATCGCGCGAGGGGCATTACCTCACGGGCCTGCCCACGGGCTTCATCGAGCTGGACGACATCATGAGCGGGATGCAGCCGGGCGAGATGATCGTCGTGGCGGCCCGCCCCTCGATGGGCAAGACGGCCTTCGGCCTGACGGTCGCCGAGCACATCGCCGCGGACGAAGGCAAACCGGTGGCCTTCTTCTCGATGGAGATGAGCAAGCAGCAGATCGCTCAGCGCATGCTCTGTTCCCGCGGCCGCGTCGATTCGCACAAGCTCCGCCGCGGTATGCTCAACGAGCAGGAGATCCAGCACCTTCAGGGCGTCTGCAGCGACATGCTCGGCATGCCGTTCTTCGTGGACGACACGCCCGGCATGACCGTGCTCGAATTGCGGGCCAAGGCGCGGCGGCTCAAACTCCACGAGAACGTCGCCGCCGTCTTCGTCGATTACCTCCAGCTCATGTATACGCCGGGGGCCGAAAGCCGCCAGCAGGAAATCGCCACGATCAGCCGCGGCCTCAAGGCGCTCGCCCGCGAACTGAACATCCCCGTCGTCGCGATGGCCCAGCTCAACCGCAGCCCGGAGGGCCGCGAGGGACACCGCCCCCGCATGAGCGACCTGCGGGAATCCGGCGCGATCGAGCAGGACGCCGACGTCGTCCTCCTGCTCCACCGCGAAGAGTATTATCGACCGCAGGACGACAGCCCCGATATCAAAGGCGTCGCCGAAATCATCGTAGCCAAGCAGCGCAACGGACCCACGGGCACCATCAAGCTCCATTTCAACGAACGCCTGACGCGGTTCGACAACCTCTCGCTCGCGCCCGAGCCGATGGACATCGGCCCGCCGAGCGCGGAGTACATGGCGCCGTTCTGAACCGCGCGACGGGTTCCGGCACATGAATATCCTCAGCACGACGATGGTCTACCCGACGCCGGCATGCCCGGCGCAGGGCCTGTTCGTGCAACGCCGCTTGCAGGCGCTGGCGGCCGGGGCCGGCGTCCGCGTCGTCTGCCTGCAACCCTGGTTCCCCTTCTGGTCGGCCGGCGTGCAGGAGACCGACGCAGGCGAACCGCTTCCGGTCCGTTATCGCCGGATGTTCTACCTGCCGGGTGCGGCGAAGTGTCTGGACGGCTGGTTCTACGCACGGGCCTTGCGGCGGGCGCTGCGCGAGGCGGGGCCGCCTTTCGATCTCCTCGACGCCCACTTCGAGTATCCCGACGCCGTGGGGGCGGTGCGCGTCGCGCGGCAACTGGGCGTCCCCGTCTGCGTCACCTTGCGGGGCAAGCTGCACTCCCAGATCCGCTACCGGCTCCGGGCGCCCCAGATCCGGCGGATGTTGCGCGAGGCGAACGGCATCGTGGCCGTGGCGGATTCCTTGCGAAGAGAGGCGCTGGCCCTCGGCGGCGCAGACCTGGATATACGTGTGATCCCCAACGGCGTGGACGACCGCGTGTTTCACCGCATGGATGCGGCCGAGGCGCGGGCCGCGCTGGGCCTGCCGGAGGGCCCGCGCTTCATCGTCAGCGTGGGCCACCTGCAGGAGATGAAGGGCTTCCATCGGCTGGTGGACGTCCTGCCGGAGGTTCGCCGGGCGGCGGGCGATGTCCGTCTGCTGCTCGTCGGCGGCCCCACGGCGGAGCGCGGCTACGCGGCGAGGCTGGCATCCCAGGTGCGGCGGCTGCACCTGGATGGCGCCGTCGAGTTGCTCGGTCGCCAGAGCCAGGACCGCGTCAACCTGTTGCTCAACGCCGCCGACTGCTTCGCCCTCGCGACCCGGGCCGAGGGCTGCTGCAACGCGATTCAGGAGGCGCTGTGCGCGGGCTCGCCGGTCGTCACGACCGCCGTCGGCGGGAATCCGGAACTCGTGCACGCGCCGGAGCTGGGCGTGCTGGTGCCGTTCGGCGACGCCGGCGCGCTGCGGGATGCGCTCCTCGCGGCCCTGGCCCGCCAGTGGGATCGTGATGCCATCGCGTCGGTCGGGCGGCGCCGCTCGTGGGAGCAGGTCGCGCGGGAGACGCTGGCGTATTATCAGGAGGTGCTCTCCCGTGCGTAGAACCGTATTCGGTTCGCGGGTTTCGTTCCTCTTCGGCCCCGAGGCGGCGAGGAAGGGTCCGGCGGCGCGCGAGGGCCGGGCCGCGGATGGAAACGGCCCCCGGACCCGGATGCGGCGACAGGGCAGCCATGCTCGTGCGCGGGACGCGGAAGCGCCGCGGCCCGAGACGGCCCGCGGCGTCGGGCCATCCAGGATGCTGAGGCTTGCCGGTCTCGGCGTTCTGCTCGGTTTCGCCGCGCCCGGTATCGCGGGCGAGGGTCCGACGAAGTTCAGCGTTGCCCCCGACGGACGGCTGCTCAAGGACGGTCAGCCGTATTTCTTCATCGGGATGGCGCCGGGGCCGCGGATCGACCTGAAGACGCCCGAGGGCGGCGACGGATGGGCCGAACTCGCGGCGGGGGGCGTGAATGTCGTACGCGGGGGCGCGCAGGGAAATCCCAGGGCGCCGGGATACGCCGAGCCGTTCGAGAAGTACCTGGACGTCGCCCATGCGCACGGCATGTTCGTCTGGCCGTTTCTGAGCGAGATGGTGGATCTCCGCAGGCCGGGCATGCGGGAAAGGCTCGTCGAATTCGTGACGGCGTATCGCAACCACCCGGCCGTCATGTTCTGGAAGAGCGCCGACGAGCCCGAATGGGGAAAGTGGCCCGTCGAGCCGCTGCGCGAGGCGTACGAACTGATCCACGATCTGGACCCCAATCACCCCGTCTGGTTCTGCCACGCCCCGCGCGGGACGCTGGAGACGCTCCGCCCGTACAACGTCGCCTGTGATATCCTGAGCACGGACATCTACCCCGTCAGTGAACCGGCGGGCAAGCATTCGCTTCTGCCCAACAAAGGCCTGAGCATGGTCGGCGACTATACGAAGCGGACGGTTGAGCTCGCCGAAGGCAGGAAGATGGTCTTCATGGTGCTCCAGGTCGGCTGGAGCGGTGTGGATCCGAAACATGATCCCCGCAATCGCCTGATGTTCCCCACGTTTCGTGAGGAGCGGTATATGATGTATCAGGCGATCATCTGCGGCGCGAACAGCCTCTCGTTTTTCGGGATGTCGGTGGCGCTGACCGGGCGGGACGCGGACCTGGGCTGGAACTGGACATACTGGCGGGCGGTGCTCCGACCGCTCCTGGCCGAAATCCGCCAGGGCAGCGAACTGTACCCGCTGCTGATTGCTCCGGACTCGAACTATCCGCTCCGATTTACCGGAGCCCCCCGGATCGAGGCCCGCTGGAAGGAGGCGAGCGTGTATCTCTACATCTTCGCCGCCGCCCGCGAAGGGCAGACGCAGACCGTTCGCTTCTCCGGTTTGCAGGATGGTGAGGTCGTCGTGGTTCACGAAAACCGGACGCTCCGCGCGACGGACGGCTCGTTTACGGACGTCTTCGCACCCCACGATGTGCACATCTATCGCGCGTTGCGGCGGATGCCGCCGACATCGGCGCGGGCGGAGAAGTGACGGAATCGGTTGCGTCCCGGGGAAGGTGGACCGGTGTTCCGTTGGCGTGATCCTGGAGCCGCGCGCCCGGATTCGTTTGTTTGCGGGGGCGAATTCCGTCTTGCGGGCGACGGGCGCGACTATCCTCCTGAGGGGGCTCAAGGATGCGCCGTCGGTCGGGGACTACGTATCGGGAGTAAAATGCCCGGGCGCGCTCGCTGCGATGCACCGTGCAGACTGAGCTGGCAGCGCCGGTGACCGGTGATGTGCGCCCGGGCTTCTGTATGATCGTTCCGACGGGATGGCGGCCTTAGTCTGGGCATGCGGAGGGCTTTGGCGGGACGGGCCGGCGTGCATTAGCGGACCACGCGAGCCGGGAAGCGCGCCTGGGGCGGCGATCGCGCTGTCCGGCGGGGCAGGAGGGCGAGGGCCCGGCGGAAGTCATCCGCTTGACCCCGAATCGCGACTCCTGATAGCATCGTTGTATCGGGATGTCGCAGATCGCCGGGAACTCGCCTGAGGTGCCCTGGGTCTGTGGCCCGGTCAGGTCCTTGAAACGCGCTGTATGCGGGCTACGACGTCCCGGAGGGGGGTTACATGGCCGTCTGCAAACCGGCAGGCCGATCTTCTTTTCGCGGCGTTGATGCCGCGGCAAAGCGCAGGCGGCCGTGGCTTCGCGATGCCATTGTGAGTGGATCGCCCACGGGCCCTGCAAGCATCTTGCCGCCTTCCGCCCGTCGCCCCGACGAACGATACGCAACAGGCAGCGCGAGGATCGATTCCTCTCGACGGCTTCGCCTCGGACCCTTACGGAGCGGCTGTATGCGCCGAACAGAGACCCCCTTCTGCTTGCGAGATTCGCGACTTGCCCGACCGCTCGCGGCGGCGCTTCTGGTGTGGACGGTGTTCGGCAGCGCCGTCACGACACGCGTGAACGCCGCGGGCGTTCCGGCCGATGTCCCACGGCGGTTTGACAATCCTGCGTACTCGCCCGACGGCCGATGGATTGCGCTCGCGGGCGGGCCGCTCGATGCGCTGTATCTGTACGATACGATCGCGCAGGCCGCGACGGAGGTCGCAGGGACACCCGGCAGCGGCTACGCCTGCAACTGGGCTGCCGATGGGACGAAACTGGGGTTCAAGCTTTTCGTGCCGGCGAGCGGGGGCTCGGCCCCGTTGCAGGTGCCGGCCTTCTTCCATACGGGCAAGCGGGTTGTCATGGCGCTGCACGCGCCCGTCGCCCGCTGCGGTGTGCCCTCCTTCGCCGCCGACGGGCGGATCGCCTTTACGCTCGGCGAGGAGCTCTGGATCACCGACGAATCCGGCCGGCCCACCGCGACGTTCGGCCTGGACAACTACGCCAACCTGACGCCCATCTCGCCCGACGGCCGCCGGGTCGCCTACAACGATCGGGACGAGCACATCTGCGTGCTTGATCTGTCTACGGGAGCCAGGCGGCTGCTGACGACGGACGAAGCCGCTTACTTCAACCCCGTTTGGGCGCCGGATTCGTCGCGGCTCGCCGTCAACACCGTCTCCGGACGGTTGAAGGTGATCGAGGTCGCTACCGGCCGGACGTACGATCTCGGCGAAGGCATTATGCCGTCGTGGGCTCCCGACGGCCGGACGGTTTTCTTCAGCCGGATCCAGCGGGCCGATGGCGTGAAGGTTCTCCGCGCGGATGTCTATCAGGCCCGGTTTGACGGGGAATGCCTGCGCGCGCTGACCGCGGACACCGGTCTGCAGGCGACGGCGGGCCGCGTTGCGCCCGACGGCAGCCGTATCGCGTTCGTGTCCCTTGCCGACGGCGAGGTCTATCAGGCGCCCTTGTACCGGCAAGCGGCCGTGCCGCAGACGGAAGGCTTGCCGGAGGGCGATATCCCGGCCGCCACGGCCGGTTATTCGCTCGGCACGCCGGCCCGCGTCGCGATCGGCCCGGTGTCCGCAGGGCCGGCGGCCGGCGACGCGACGATCCTGGAGACGGCGGCGCAAACGAGCGGCGCGCCGATCACGCCGGCCGTCGAAACGACGCTGACCCGCAGCATGCCCTACATCCATCAGGCGTACGACACCCCGGATGATTTCAACGGCAACTGGGCCTGCGGCGCCACCTCGGCCATGATGTGCATCGGTTACTACAACCGGCTGCCGTACTGGGACTGCACCTGCTCGACGCCGTACTCGCACATCAGCCACTACGGCCGATACATCTCGCAGATCTACACCTTCAACGGGTACACGTACAACATCGGCTCGCCCGATGCGAGCGGCAACACCGCGTACGGCGGCTATGGGTACATCGTTCGGAACAACTGGGCGGACACGAAGGGATACATGCGGGACTATCTCAACAACCATAGCATCTCATCGAGCGTCGACTGGTCCCCGACCTTCGCCAAGCTCCAGGCGGAGGTGAACAATCAGTACCCGTTCGTCCTGCTCAACAGCCTTACAAGCAGCGGACACTACATCGCCACGATCGGCTATGTCGACGGACAGTACACGGCGATCTTCAATGATCCGTGGGGAAACAAGAACATCTCCTATCCGGGCTACAACGGGGCCGGGGCCCGCTACGACTGGCCGGGTTACAACAACGGCTACCAGAACCTGAACATCGTCCACTGCTTCATCTACGCACGATCGGGCTTCCCACCGGCCATCACCCAGCACCCGGCACCGCAGACCGCCTGCGCCGGCGGTACCGCGACATTCACCGTGGCCGCCAACGGCTCCGGCACGCTCGCGTACCAGTGGCAGAAGAACGGAGTCGGCCTGAGCAACGGCGGCCACTACGCCGGCGTCACGACGGCGACGCTGACCGTTTCGAACATCGACGGTTCCGACGCGGCGAATTACCGCTGCCTCGTGACCAACGCCTATGGCAGCGCGGTTTCCAACGAGGCGGCGCTCGCCGTCCGCCCGGCGACGTTCATCGTGCAGCACCCGGCCGACCGGGGCGTCTGCCCCGGCGCCACGGCAACCTTTGCGGTCTCCGCCACGGGGGATGGGGCCTTGGCGTATCAGTGGCAGAAGAACGGGAGCAACCTGGCCAACGGCGGGCACTACTCCGGCGTTACCACTCCTGTGCTGACGGTGTCCGATTGCGACGCCGGCGCGGTGGCCGACTACCGTTGCGTCGTGACCGGCGGTTGCGGCAGCGCCACAACGAACGCCGCCGCCCTGACCCTGCGGGCGGTTACGGTGATTACGCAGCAGCCGGTCAGCCAGCACGTCTGCGCACCGGCGACCGCTACGTTCACCGTAGCGGCCGTTGGCGATGGAACCCTGCAGTACCGATGGCAGAAGGACGGCGCGAACCTGAGCGACAGCGGGCATTATTCGGGGACGGCCACCGCGACGTTGACCATCTCGAATGTGGATCGGAGCTGTGCGGCGAACTACACCTGCGTGGTCACGGGCGGATGTCAATCGGTCGTATCGGCCCCGGCGTCCCTGTCCGTGGGCGCCGATACCCCGGCGGACTTCGACGCGGATTGCGACGTGGATCTCGGCGACTTCGTACTGATTCAGATGTGTTTCAGCGGGGCTAACCGGCCCGTGGCGTACCCCGAGTGCATCCCGGTGGACATGGACGACGACGGGGACGTCGATCTGGTCGACTTTGCCACATTCCAAGCCTGTTTCAACGGCCCGAATCGACCACCGCAGTGCCCGTGACGTGCCCCCTGTGCGAGGGCTTGGGCGGCGCGGGGCGCAGGGCGGTGCATGGCCGTACTTGCGGTGCGTGTATGGCGAAGGCGTGGGAAGCCTGGCTCAAGCCGGCCCGGCAGATCGCAAAGGCAAGAGCGGGATGAGCGCCCGGTCCCAGCGATTGAATGCGTAGAGTCTCGCGTCGCGCCTTTTGTGCGCCTTGCGTGCGGCGCGCCTTGTGCCCGGTGCATCTTGCGCGCGGTGCGCCTTGCGCGCAATGC
>CAZZFA010000038.1:0-46567 GCA_964653435.1 uncultured Planctomycetales bacterium
TTCTTCGTCGCTGCGCTCCTCAGAATGACGGGTGGCGCTACCGCCGAAGCGCGATCCATGCGCGCAGGGCACGCCGCGCGCAAGGCGTGCCAAAGCGGCGAACGAAAACTCTAACTTATTGTTTGAAAAGCCGTTCTGACTTGGGCTACGCCTGCTCTGCCATCTGAACGGTGCGTGGGCGCGCACCCTGCCCCCTGCGGGCTGATTTACACGGGGCGCGCGGCCGGCGTCGAGGCGGTCGGTTGTCGAAGGAAGGCGATCAGGCGGTGCAAGCCCGTCCGGAAGCGGTACCACGGCAGGCGTTTCAGGAGGTGACGGAGGGCTTCCTGCTTTGGATCGATCGCGAGCGCGCGTCGGATCATCGCCCGGGCCTCGGCCCAGCGCGCGGTGTGCGCGTAGGCGAGGGCAAGCTTGGACATCGCCAGTACATACCGCGGGTCGATCGCGAGCGCCTGCTCGCAATGTGCGATTCCTTCTTCGAAGCGGTTCTGGAGGAAGCAGCACACGCCCAGGTTGTGCCGCGGCGTCGGATCGTCCGGCCGCAGCGAGATCAGCCGTGCAAAGTGCTCCGCCGCCTCGCGCGGACGGCCCAGTTCGAGGAGGCAGTTGCCCGCCGCCAGGAGGGCCTGCGGGTCGTTGCCGTTCTGCGCCAGTGCCAGTTCCAGGTAGTAGCGCGCCTCCTGGTGGCGCCCCTGGCAGAGCAGCGCCTGGCCCAGATTGAGCCGGACGCCGGCATACCGTTCGTTGATCGCCGCCGCGGCCTCCAGCGCGGCCGTCGCCTCGCGGAAGCGGCGTAGCGCCAGGGCGACGCGTCCGAGGGAGGCATGGCCGCGCACTTCCTGCGGATCCAGCTCGATCGCCTGCCGGAACTTCGCCGCAGCCCCTTCGAGATCTCCCATCTGCACCAGCAGCTCGCCGATGTCGCAGATCAGATCGACGTTGCCGGGATCGTCGCGATACTGGGCCAGGTAGTACTGCCGCGCGCTCTCCAGGTCGCCCTGCCTCCGGTAGGCTTCCGCGATTCGCTGCTTCGCGTGCGGATAATGCGGGTCCAGCCGAAGGGCCTGCGACCAGCAATAAATCGCCCGGGCGTACTCGCCCCGATCGTAGAGGGATTCGCCCATGTGAATGTAGGCGTGCGGGCATTCCTCGGAGATCTGCTGGGCGAGGTAGAACATCTCCTCGGCCTTCTCATGCTGACCCATCCGGGTGTAGATTGCCACGCGGTGGCAGAAGGCCGGTTCGTAATCGGGCATCCGCCGGGCAAGTTCCTCGAAGACCGCCAGCGCTTCGGCATTCCGACCCGTCCGCACGAGGTCGATCCCGAGGGCGGACCGGACGTTGCAGTTGTCCGGATCCAGTTCGATGGCCCGCTGATACGACTCGATCGCCTCGGCCGGCCGATCGAGCTGGTCGAGGACCGCGCCGCGATTGGCATGCCAGGCGGCATGGTGCGGATTGATCTCGATCGCCGCATCGAGTTCCGCGAGCGCCTCGGCCCATCGATTGCACTCAAAGAGCTGCTCGGCGCGCTCCACTCTCTGCTCGGCATCAAGCCAGTCGTTCATGGACGGGATACCCGCGCGGCACCCGCGGGCCGGTTTTTCCCGCAGGGGCTGTCGCATCATGGGTATCGGCTAAGGCCCCGCCGGACACGCGAAAAAAGTGCGTCCGCCGCGGGTTATTCAGAGCCGACGTATCGCCGTCACGGCGGGGCCGTCGGCGCGCGGCAAAAGCGCAAAGCGACCCTTGCGACGGGGCCGCTCTGCCTTCCGCCATTCGTGTTGCCCGCAGCCCACCGGAAACGGTCGCGGTCGCTACCGCGGCGCGGCGGCCAGCGTCTTGGCGGCGAAGTCCCAGTTGACCACGTCCCAGAAACCCTGGACGAACCGGGGCCGCTCGTTGCGGTAATCGATGTAGTAGGCGTGTTCCCAGACGTCGATCGTCAGGATCGGCTCCTTGTTGTACTTCAGGGGTGTATCGGCGTTGCCCAATGCCATGATCTCGAGCTTGCCCTGCCTGTCGCATGCCAGCCAGGCCCAGCCCGATCCGAATAACGTCGTGGCGGCCTTTGAGAATGCCTCCTTGAACGCATCGAGCGAGCCGAAGCTGCGGTCGATGGCGGCGGCAAGGTCGCCCTTGGGTTTTCCGCCGCCGGAGGGGCTCATGCAGTTCCAGAAGAAACTGTGGTTCCACGCCTGGGCGGCGTTGTTGAACACGGCCCCCGAGGACTTGATCACCACTTCCCGCAGCGGCATGGCCGCCTCGGGTTTGCCCTCCACGAGACTGTTGAGGTTCTTGAAGTAGGCGGCGTGATGCTTGCCGTGGTGATACGTCATCTGCTCTTCGGAGAGAAACGGTTTGAGTCCGCCGAGTCCGTACGGCAGCTCGGGAAGTTGAAAGGCCATACCTAACCTCCTGTTGACGCGAAAACGAGCCGTCGCACCCCGCCCGGGATACGACAACGGATGATAGTCGGCATGGGGGATTCGTCAAAAGCGACGACGGCTTTTCCGGGGATTTGCGCGCCGCTGACCGGGCGTAAAACGCCCAACGGCGGGCGTATCAGGACGTATGGTCCGGGTACCGCTCGCCGTTGTCGTCCGTATGAAGGCCGCTGGTCCCGCCGGCCGCGCGGGCGTTCGGCCTGAGCCTGGTTTGAGGCTCCTGTTCCACTACAAGTATACGGCACATCGGCCGAAGAGTCATTAGTTTTTTTCAGATTTCTTTCGGATGCTCGGGCATCCGGCCCGTTCGATCCCGGGGGGCTTTGGCACCCCAAAGCGGCCTTCGACCGCGACCGAACACAGCCGCGCCGGCGGCCGTCATGCGGAGCAAAGCGAAGCATCCGGTTCCTCTGCGCCAATCCGCCGGATTCTTCGTCGCTGCGCTCCTCAGAATGACGGGTGGCGCTGCCGCCCCAGCGCGATCCATGCGCGCAAGGCACGCAGAAGCCGCGACGGAAGACTCTACGCCTTCGTGCCGGCGTACCGGCGTTCGTAGAGGCCGGGAACGTACGGCGCCCGTCGCCCGGGACAGGGATCGCGAGGACAGAGCTGGCAGTTCTCGTATGCCACCTCTCGCGGGAACCGCAGGCCGGATACGCTCTTGACGGGCACCATCAGGCATGTGTCGGTGAGTTCCACGCCGATCGCCTCGCGCGGGTTGCCCAGGAGCCGAAAGAGCTCGCGTTGCTGTTCAAGCGGCCAGTCCTGCAACGAACCGGGGTTCATCGTGGCCGTCCGGCCCGGCTGCACATGCGTCGACAGATGCTCGCCCATGGCCCCCAGGGCGGCGCGGAGAGCGGCCTCCATGATCGCGTCGGCCCAGAACCTCTCGAGCATGTCGTCGATGCCCCGCGCCCACGCTTCGAGTTCTCGCCCGCAGGTGGCCACGAACGGGAAGACCCGGTGCGCCTCTTCGAGGTTCACCCGGAGCACGCGGCTCCTGAGCGTCACGCCGTCGATCACAACCTCGTCGTCGCCCTTGGATTCGATGTATGCGATTCGATACATGGCGCGGGGTCTGGCGATCGCCCGCGCCTCCTCCACGAGCCGCGCGAGCCGTTCGCGGTAATGCGGCTGCCCGTCGATGTGCATCGCATGCGCGAGAGAGTCCGCGTTCACGTCGAAGGCGATCCTGTCGAGGCACGTTGCGTTCATGGCACTCCAATCCAACCGCACCCCCCTGTATGATAGCATCCCGGAACGCGTTTCACGAGGAGCCGACCAATGAACGCCAAAGAACGCGTGTACGCGGCCGTCCGGGGCCGGCCGTGCGACCGCACGCCCCGCACGCCCATCTTCATGGCGTGGGCCGCGCACTTCATCGGGCGGACGTACCGCGACTACTACCTCGACGGCGACGTGCTCGTGCAGGCCCAGTTGGCCGTCGTCGAGGCATTCGGGCTCGATCAGGTCATGGCCATCAGCGACCCCTGGCGGGAGGCCAGCGGGTACGGAATGGAGTTTGACTACCCGGAAGAGGGCGTGGGCATCCCGAAGGGCCGGCTGATCGAATCGCGGGAAGACGTCCGCCGCCTCCGCCGCATCGATATCGACGCCGCTCCGCGCATGCGGCAGCGGGTCGAGAGCGTCGCGAAGATCGCCGCGTCCGTGGGCCGGACGCACAGCGTGCTGGGCTGGGTCGAGGGGCCGATCGCGGAGTACGCGGACCTTCGGGGCGTGCAGGAGACGATGTTCGACCTCATGGACGAGCCGGCGATGTTTCACGATGCGGCGGCGATCATCGTGGAGAACGCGACAGCCTTCGCCCGGGCACAGGTCGAGGCCGGGGCGGACATGATCGGCGTGGGCGACGCGGCGGCCAGCCTCATCGACGCGGCGATGTTCGAGGAATTCGTGTTGCCGTGGCAGCGGAAGCTCTTCGAAGGCATCCATGCGGCGGGGGCGACCGTCAAGCTCCACATCTGCGGCAATACGAACCATCTGCTGCCCCAGCTCACGCGGACCGGGGCCGACATCATCGACGTGGACTGGATGGTCCCCCTGGCGCAGGCCCGCGAGATCGTCGGGCCGGATGTGGCGCTCTGCGGAAACTTCGATCCGTCGGGCGTGCTGCTTCAGGGCTCGCCGCAGGCTGTGGCGGACGCCGCCCGGCAATGCATCCGGGACGGCGGGGCGCGGTTTCTTCTCATGCCCGGCTGCGAGGTCCCCCCCGGCACGCCCGAGGCGAACATCCGGGCGTTCTGCGCCGATTCCTGACGCATCCGCGCCGCCCGCGGCCGTCGCGCGGAGCGCGGCAAGTCGCGATCGGGAACGGGGACTTGCGAGGCGTGCCAGATCGGTGATGATAAGCGGGCGTCCGGAGGGCAGGACGGCGCGAGAACGGGCAAGGGCAAGACCACGGATGGCGAGCTGCATGCTGCCGCCGTACTGTGCACCGTCTCGAGTCGCCTGTGAGGGAATGACCGGAACGATACAGCGGAGTAACGGAACCACGATCATGAAAAAGATCTCCATCGGCACGTGGGCGTACACGATCGGACCGTACGCGAAGAATCCCATTCCGTTTGACGAGGTCGTGACGAACCTGGCGAAGCTCCGCTTCGACGGGCTGGAACTCGGCGGGTTCAAGCCGCATCCGAACCCGGATGACCTGGTTACGAAGGAGCAGCGGGCGGCCGTGAAGGAGAGTGTCGCCAGGGCCGGATTGGCTTTCTCAGGCCTGGCGGCCGACCTCTGGTCGCAGAAACTGATCAACGCGGAGGACGACGGTGCGGCCTATCTGGCCTGCTTCCGCAAGAACCTGCAGTTCTGCGTCGATCTCGGCATCCGGGGTATTCGCGTGGATACCGTGCAGCCGCCGACGATCTTCGAGCAGATCGCCCCTGAGACCGCCCGCAAGCGCGTCGTGAAGGTGTGGAAGCGATGCGCCCGCGAGGCGGCCGACCAGGGCGTCTACGTGACCTGGGAGTTCGAACCGGGCTTCGCCTTCAACAAGCCGTCCGACATCTTCCGCATCCTCGACGAAGTGGCCGACGACAACTTCGGCGTACTCTTCGATGCCTGCCACGCGCACATGGTGGCGGCCGTCGGCGCCCGCCAGCCGGGCGCGAAAGAGACACTCCCCGGCGGCGCGGTCGAGCTGGCCCGCAGGCTCCGCGGCAGGATCAACCACATCCACCTCATCGACTCCGACGGAACGCTGCACGACAACGAGACATCCACCCATGCGCCCTTCGGCGAAGGCAAGCTGGATTTCGCCGCCCTGCTGCCCGAGCTGAACCGCGCAGGCGTCCCGCACGACTGGTGGACGATCGACCTGTGCTTCTGGCCGGACGCCTGGGCGGTCACGCAGCGATGCAAGGACGCCGTGGACGCCCTGAACCGTCGCTACGGCGGCGGCTGAAACCGGCGGTGCGACCGCAACCGTATGCGGACGGTATCGCTACAATGTAACGCATGTTCGACTCGAAGACCGACCCCGATTCGCTTCGCATCGACCCCGCTTGCCTGGCCATTGTGTGCCCCGCGGAGCGGCTGTTCGGGCCGCTTCAGCAGACCTGGGTGGTTCCGCCCGGCTGGGCGGCTCTGGTGATCGCGCCCCCGGGCGCATCGGCGCTGCATCAGGCCGGCACTGCCCTGCCGGCGACCGGCGTGGAGCAACTGCTTCTGGTCCGCACGACGCCGGTCACCGTGGAGATCGTCGAGGATCATCTTGCCGCCGCGGACGGGCATCGGTGTGCCGCCGAAGTCAGCCTCGCGGTCCGTGCCGTTCCGGCACTGCACGAGGTTCAGTCTCTTCATCGTGCGGTTTTCGCCGGCGGCGACCGGGCGGATGACCGGGTCATCGCCGGGTACCTCCGGGCGCAGTGCCGCCGCACTCTGGCCGAGTTCGCCGGAAAACGCACGGCGGGCGATCTGGTCGCCGGCGCGGACTCGGATGCAATTGCCGCGCTTCTGAGCGAACGCGTGAATCCGCTCCTGCGCGCCGGCGGCCTCGTGCTGCATGATTCGCCCCGGGTCCGCTTCGACTGGGGCCCTCTGGACTCGATCCGCCCGCGGGCGGAACCGGCCGCGCCACATCGTCGCGACGACCGGAGCGTCAACCAGCAGATCGAGTATGCCGCGTCCGAGGCTCGCCGGAGGAATCTCCCTGCGGCCGAAGCGCTGCTCCGCCGCCTCCTGAGCCTTTGCGCGGAAGCGCCTTCGGCCGAGGTGATCGAGCGGGTCCGACAGTTTCCCGAGGCGGAGCGCGCGCAGTTGTATGACGCGCTCTGGACGCTGCTGCCGCCGGAGGATCGCACCCAGTGGATCGTCGTCGCCGCGGGCAACGAGCTGTTATGTTTCGATCCGAATCTGCCGGATGCGCCTGCCCGCCAGAGACGAATCGACGGCCCCGCCGGCCCCCTGCGGTCGGTGCGGTTCTTCCGGACCCGCGCGGGTCGTCCGGTCCTGCTGGTCGGCGCGGCCAGGGGCGTCTACGAAGTGACCGCACGCGACCTCAAGGTGCGCATCGTCCACACGTTCGAACCGCCCGGCGGCGGCGAGCTTCGCGGGGGGGTCAATGCGTCGGCCGTCTGGGAGACCCGTGTCTTCGGCACGCATTCCGAGGTCGGTCTGATCGGATGGGATCGCATCGGTCGCGGACCGGCCGAGTTCCTGCTGTCGGAACAGACCCGTCACCGCCGCGCCGTCCGCGGCGTTCAGGTGGCCGGCGAGCTCCTGGTCTTCAGCGCGGACGAGCTGGTTCTCGCCTGTCCCGTCACCCGGGTCGCCGCGTCGCAGGTCCGCCGCTTCACCGGCAGCATCGCGCGGATCACCGCCGTGCAGATGGTCGGCCGCGACATCCTCGCCGGCAACGAGATCGGCGACATCTGGCACTGGTCGTACGACAAGCCGCCGGAGGGCCGCTGCATCCGTCGTGGCGACGGCTCCCCGATCGAGGGGCTCCAACAGGTCTTCGTAGGCGGCATCTCGCAGATCGTTTTCGCGGAACGCGGCGCGGCGGCTCTTCAGTCGATGGCGCTGGGCGACAACCTCATCTGTCGCTACGAGACCGGTGGCCGAGGCGTGCGCCGCTGTGCCGTAGCGGGGGACCTCTTCGCCGCCATCGACGACCTTCGCGAGCATCTGATCTGCTGGCGCCCCAGCGGCCCGAAGGAACCCTATACGACCATTCCCGTCCTGGCCCAGTCGGGGTATCCGATTCAGGACGTGTGCCTTGTGACGGAATCTCTGTTCACATGAGCCCTTCCGCCGCCACGCGCCCGGCGTACGGCCGCAGGCGGTAACCGGCCGGCGAAGCCGCGCACTGGCCCACGGTCCGCGTAATCGCGGCCGGCCGGATCGGACCATCGCGATGGTGGAAGTATCGTAACACCCTGCAAATGAGTGTTTTACGGCTTACGAGCTCGTTGGAAGCCGCGCATGTCTATCAGATGGAGTATCAGAAAATCGAATTGAATGCTCTTGCATTATTAGGTTTTGCCGATTATCATTCCGGTAGCGAGGCGTTCAGGAAGTGCCCTGAGCAGCCTCCGGAGCCGAGTGATGACCGTGGAGGGCCTCAAGATCTTCTGCGACGTGGTGCGGCAGCGGAGCTTCTCCCGCGGAGCCGCCCTGAACGCCGTCTCTCAGTCTGCGGCGAGCCAGACGGTCCTTCAGCTTGAGAAACGCCTCGGGATACGGCTCATCGACCGTTCCAAACGGCCGCTCACACTGACGCCGGAGGGGCGACTCTACTACGAGGGCTGCCGCGACCTGGTGGATCGCTACTTCGCCGTCGAGGCGCGAATCAGGGCCTCGCACGCGGAGGCGGCCGGCCATGTCATCGTCGCCTCCATCTACTCCGTCGGTATCTACGACATGCACCAGTATGTCCGCCGATTCCTCGAACGGTACCCGGGCGGCAACGTCCGTATGGACTACCTCCATCCGGCCGAGGTGTATGAGCGCGTGCTGAACGAGGAGGCGGACCTCGGTCTGGTGTCGTTTCCACGGTCCTCGCGCGAGCTGGCGATTATCCCCTGGCGAAAGGAGCCGATGGTGCTGGTCTGCCATCCGTATCACCGGTTCGCTGCGTTGCCGCATGTGGAGGCGGAGCAGTTGGACGGCGAGGACTTCGTAGCCTTTGATCCGGACCTGGCGATACGCCGTCACATCGATCGCTACCTGCGGCGGTGCCGCGTGCGCCCCCGCGTGGTAATGGAGTTCGATAACATCGAGGCGATCAAGCGGGGCGTGGAGGCCGGCGCCGGCGTTTCGATCCTTCCGAGGCCCACCGTGCAGCGGGAGGTTGCGAACCGCTCGCTCACCCTGGCGAATCTGCTCGGCCTGGACCTGATCCGGCCGCTGAGCATCATCCGTCGCCGGGGCCGGCCGCTGACACCGGCGATGAGCAGCTTCATCGAGTTGCTCACGGATCGCGACGGCGGGCCGGCGTCCGGCGCCGTACGGGCCGAGGCGGCCGTGTCTGGAAATGGAGACGGGAGCGGCGATGGGCATCCCGCAAACGCGAACGCAACGGAGCCGTCATGAATCAACCGAAAATGCCGCCGGCGCAGGGGCTTTACGATCCTGCGCGGGAACACGATGCCTGCGGGATCGGCGCCGTCGTGAACATCTCCGGCGCGGCCGATCACCGGATCGTCGAGTACGGCAAGCAGATCCTGGTGAACCTGCTTCACCGGGGGGCCGCCGGCAGCGATGAATCCACAGGCGACGGTGCGGGGATTCTCCTGCAGATTCCGCATGCGTTCTTCGCGGCGGAGGCCGGCCGCGCGGGCTTCACCCTGCCCGAGCCGCGGCGCTACGGCGTGGCGATGGTCTTCGGTTCGCGCGACGCGTCCTGGTGGCGCCACGCGGAGGAGATCCTCGTCGAGGCCGTGCGACACTACGGCCTCACCCCGCTGGGCTGGCGCGACGTACCCGGATGCAATGATACGCTCGGCGAGCTGGCGAGGGCGAGCGAACCGGCGATCCGGCAGTTTTTCATCGACGGGGCCGGCCTGGAGGGCGAGCCGCTGGAACGGCGTCTGTACATGGCGCGGAAGCGCGCGGAGCGCATGGCGTCGGAACGACTCGGCGAGCAGGCAGCCGACTTCTACGTGCCGAGCATGTCCTGCCGGACGATCGTCTACAAGGGCATGTTCATGGCTCCGCAGTTGTTTGCGTATTATCCCGACCTCGCCGACCCGCGCGTCGTCACCGCCCTGGCGATCGTCCATCAGCGGTACAGCACGAACACGTTTCCAAGCTGGCGACTCGCGCAGCCGTTCCGCGTCATCGCCCATAACGGCGAGATCAACACGCTCAGCGGCAACCGGAACCGGATGCAGGCCCGCGAGATGCAGATGGCCAGCCCGCTGCTGGGGGAGGACCTTACGGACCTCTTTCCCGTTCTGGCACCCGGCGGGAGCGATTCCGCGTGCTTTGACAATGCCGTCGAGTTGCTGGTCCGCGCGGGCCGGTCGCTGCCGCATGCGATGATGATGATGATCCCGGAGGCCTTCGGCGCGAGCTATCACATCAGTACGGACAAGCGGGCCTTCTACGAGTACCACTCCGCGATCATGGAGCCGTGGGACGGCCCGGCGGCGATGCTGTTTACCGACGGGCGTCTTGTCGGCGGCACGCTCGACCGCAACGGCCTCCGCCCGGCGCGATACATCGTCACGACGGACGGCCTTGTCGTGCTCGCGAGCGAGGTCGGCGTGATCGAGTTCGCCCCCGAGCAGATCCGGATGAAAGGTCGTCTGCAGCCCGGCCGCATGTTCCTCGTCGATACGGAGGAGGGCCGGATCGTCGTCGACAACGAGATCAAGAGCAAGATCGCCCGCCAGCAGCCCTATCGTCACTGGCTCGAACAGAACCGCATCGAGTTGCGCGGCCTCTTCGGCGCGCCCAAGCCGATCGCGAGCGACCCGCAGACCATTGCCCGGCGGATGCGGGCCTTCGGCTACACGCGGGAAGAGATGCAGATGATTCTCATTCCGACGGCCGTGAACGGGCAGGAGCCCCTCGGCTCGATGGGCAACGACACGCCGCTGGCGGTCCTCTCCCGCCGCCCCAAACTCCTCTTCAACTACTTCAAGCAGCTCTTCGCGCAGGTGACCAATCCGCCCATCGATCCGATGCGCGAGGGCCTCGTGATGTCGCTGATGAGCTTCACCGGCAAGCAGCGCAACCTCCTCGACGAAACGCCGAAGCACTGCTGCCAGCTCAAGCTGCCGCACCCGATCCTGACAAACGACGATGTCGAGCGCCTGCGGACCGTCCGGCGCGACGACTTCAAGGTGGCCACCATCTCCGCGCTGTTCGACGCCGACGAACGCGATCCGGGCGGCGCTCTGCGGCGCGGCCTCGATGCCCTGCTCGACGCGGCGGAGCGCGAGATCCGCGAGGGCGCCTCGCTCCTGATCGTCAGCGACCGCGACATTTCGCCGACGCAGGCCCCGATCCCCAGCCTGCTGGCGACGGCGGCGCTGCATCACGGCCTGCTGGCCCGCAGGCTCCGCGCCGAGGCCGGCCTTGTCATCGAGAGCGGCGAGCCGCGCGAGGTGATGCACTTCTGCATGCTCTGCGGCTACGGCGCCAACGCGGTCAACCCGTATCTGGCATTCGAAGCGATTCAGGATGCCTACCGGCGCGGCGAACTGCCGCGGGAGGCGGAGCCGGAGCATCTTGTCGACAACTTCATCAATGCGATGAAGAAGAGCCTCCTCAAGACAATGTCCAAAATGGGCATCTCCACGCTGCGGAGCTACCACGCCGCTCAGCTCTTCGAGGCGATCGGCGTGAGCCGGGAGGTCATCGACACGTATTTCAAGGGCACCGCCTCGCGGATCGGCGGGATCGGCCTGGATGGCATCGCCCGCGAAGCACTCGAACGCCACAAGGCCGCCTTCGGCGAGCGGCGGCCCGGCACGCTCGACCTCGACTTCGGCGGCGAATATCACTACCGCCGCGACGGCGAGGCGCACCTGTGGAATCCGCAGACGGTGGCCCGGCTCCAGCACGCCGTCCGCAACGACGATGCGGCCGCCTACGCCGAGTACGCCCGGGCGGTCAACGAACAGTCGCGCGAATTGTACACCCTCCGCGGGCTCTTCGAGTTCGTTCCGGGCGAGCCGGTACCCATCGAGGAAGTCGAGCCGGCTGCCGAGATCGTGAAGCGCTTCTGCACCGGGGCGATGTCGCACGGGTCGATCAGCAAGGAGGCCCACGAGACGATCGCCATCGCCATGAACCGCCTCGGGGCGATGTCCAACACCGGCGAGGGCGGCGAGGCCCCGGAGCGGTACGAGCCGTCCGGCAACGGCGACTCGACCAACTGCGCGATCAAGCAGGTGGCCAGCGCCCGCTTCGGCGTGACGATCGAATACCTCGCCAACGCGAAGATGCTTCAGATCAAGATGGCCCAGGGGGCCAAGCCGGGCGAGGGCGGCCAGTTGCCCGGCCACAAGGTCACCGAGGAGATCGCCCGGCTGCGGCACGCGACGCCGGGCGTCTCGCTGATCTCGCCGCCGCCGCACCACGACATCTACTCCATCGAGGACCTCGCCCAGCTCATCTACGACCTCAAGTGCGCCAATCCCGGCGTGCTCGTCTCCGTCAAGCTCGTCGCGGAGGTCGGCGTCGGCACGGTCGCCGCCGGCGTCGCGAAGGGCAACGCCGACGAGGTCCAGATCAGCGGGCACGACGGCGGCACCGGCGCCAGCCCGCTCTCCTCGATCAAGCACGCGGGCATCCCGTGGGAGATCGGCCTCGCGGAAACGCAGCAGACGCTCGTGCTCAACGGCCTGCGCGACCGCATCCTCGTGCAGGTGGACGGCCAGATGAAGACAGGCCGCGACGTCGTGATCGGCGCCCTGCTCGGAGCGGAACGGTTCGGCTTCGGCACCGGGGCACTGGTTTCGCTCGGCTGCGTCCTCATGCGCAAGTGCCACCTGGGCAACTGCGCCGTGGGCATCGCCACGCAGATGCCGGAGCTGCGCCGCCGATTCGCGGGCAGGCCCGAGCACCTTCAGCGGTTCATGCTCTTCGTCGCGGAAGAGGTCCGGCAGATCATGGCGCAGCTCGGGTTCCGCCGGTTCGAGGATATGGTCGGCCGGGTCGATCGGCTGAACTGCCGCCGGGCCGTCGATCACTGGAAGGCCAAGGGCCTCGATCTCTCGCCGATCTTCGCGAGACCCGACACGTCCGACGGCCGGCCCATCCGCTGTGTGCGCCCCCAGGCCGATCGCCTCGCCTCGCACCTGGATTGGCAGATCCTCGAAAAGGCCCGCTGGGCCGTCGAGGAGAAGGAGCCTGCGGTCGTCGAGCTGCCGATCCGCAACGTTCATCGCGCAGTCGGCGCGATCCTGAGCAACCGGATCGTGCGCCGGCACGGCGCGGGCGGTCTGCCCGACGGCACGCTCGAGGTCGTGCTGCGGGGCTCCGCGGGCCAGAGTTTCGGCGCGTTCCTGGCGCCCGGCGTGACGCTCCGGCTGATCGGCGAGGCGAACGACTACCTGGGCAAGGGGCTTTCCGGCGGGCGGATCGTCGTCCAGACCCCGCCCGGTTCGCCCTTCCAGCCGCACGAGAACATCATCGTCGGCAACACGCTTCTGTACGGCGCGACGAGCGGCGAGGTCTTCATCAACGGCCTGGCCGGCGAGCGCTTCGCCGTCCGAAACAGCGGCGCCGTGGCCGTCGTGGAGGGGGTGGGCGATCACGGCTGCGAGTACATGACCGGCGGCACGGTGGTCGTCATCGGCCGGACCGGACGCAACTTCGCGGCGGGCATGAGCGGGGGCATCGCGTACGTCCTCGACGAGCATCAGCTCTTCGACACGCTCTGCAATCTCGATATGGTCGACGTCGAGTTCATCTGGCAGGAGGAGGATCGGCGTATCCTGCACGACCTGCTTCTCCGGCACCTCCGGTGGACCGGCAGCGAACAGGCGCGGCGCATCCTCGATGCGTGGAAGGAAATGGCCGGCAAGTTCGTGAAGGTCATGCCGATCGACTACCGCAAGGCCCTCGCGCGGATCCGCCAGGACCAGCCGGCTCAAACCGAGTTCGTGCAGCCCACTGAGGAGGTCTTTCATGGCTAAGCCGACCGGGTTCCTCGAATACAGACGCGAAGAGGTCGGGCACCGCCCGGTCGCGGATCGCATCCGGGACTTCTTCGAGATCGACATCCCGCTGCCCGAGGCGACGCTGCTCCGCCAGGCCGCCCGCTGCATGGATTGCGGAATCCCGTACTGTCACAGCGAGTACGGCTGCCCGGTCAAAAACCGCATCCCGGAGTTCAACGATCTGGTCTACCGGGGCCGCTGGCGCGAGGCCGCCGAGAACCTGCACTCGACCAACAACTTCCCCGAGATTACCGGACGGGTGTGTCCGGCGCCCTGCGAAGCGGCCTGCACACTGAACATCAACGACGATCCGGTCCTTATCAAGCACATCGAGTACCAGATCGCCGAGCGCGCGTTCGCCGAAGGCTGGGTCAAACCCATGCCGGCGGCCCGCAAGAGCGGCCGGCGCGTCGCGATCGTCGGTTCCGGTCCCGCGGGTCTGGCGGCCGCCCAGCAGCTCGTCCGTGCCGGGCACCGTGTGGTCGTCTTTGAAAAGGACGACCGCATCGGCGGCCTGCTCCGCTACGGCATCCCCGACTTCAAGCTCGATAAGCGGATCCTCGACCGCCGTCTTGACCAGCTCCGGGCCGAGGGCGTGCAGTTCGAAACCGGCGTGGCCGTCGGCGAGGATGTTTCGATGCGCTACCTCCGCAAACTCTGCGATGCGATCTGCCTGACGATGGGCGCGGGCGAACCGCGGGGCCTCAACATCCCCGGCGCCGGCTATGAGAACATCCACTTCGCGATGGATTACCTGGCGCAGCAGAACCGCCTCAACGCAGGCGATGTGATCCCGCCCGAGAAGATCATCTCCGCGAAGAACAAGATCGTCGTCGTGATCGGCGGCGGCGACACGGGCAGCGACTGCGTCGGGACCGCGATCCGTCAGGGCGCGAAGGAGGTGCACCAGTTCGAGATCCTGCCCCGGCCGCCCGATCGCCCCGCCCCGGAAACGCCCTGGCCGTTCTGGCCGAAGATGATGCGCACATCCTCCTCACAGGAGGAGGGTTGCCGGCGCCGCTGGAGCGTTCTGACGAAGCGCCTTTCCGGCGTGGAGGTCCGCGTGACCGAACTGCACGGCTGCGAGGTCGACTGGGTCCTCGCGCGCAAGGGCTGGGAAATCCGCGAGCGGCCGGGCACCGACTTCAGCATGAAGGTGGACATGATCCTGCTGGCGATGGGCTTCGTGCACGTGGTGCACAAGGGCCTCGTCGAGCAGACGGGCCTGCAGCTCGACGCCCGCGGCAACATCGCCGTCAAGGACTACATGACCAGCGAAGAGGGCATCTTCGCCGCGGGCGACACGACGCTCGGCGCCTCGCTGGTGGTCAAGGCGATCAACGCCGGGCGCGAGGCCGCGGAGGCCATCGACCGCTGGCTGATGCAGCGATAGTTCCTCCCCCGGCGCGGAAGGCCGGGGTCCGTGCGCCCTTTCCGGTCGGGGCACGGCTTCAGGCGTCGGCGAGGCCCTCGCGGATGGCGAAGCGGGCCAGCTCAACCCGGTCGTGGATGTCGAGCTTGTCCATCAGGTTCGCGCAGTGGCGGTCCACGGTCTTGACGCTCAGATGGGCGGTGGCGGCAATCTCCTTCTTCGAAAGCCCGCGGGCGATGTATTGCAGGATTTCGACCTCCCGCGCCGTCAGGGAGGACGCCCGGGAACGGGTCTCCGCGGCGAGCTTCGCGCCCTTCTGATCGATGACGATCCGCGAGCGAACCTCCTCCGAGAAATAAGCCCCTCCGGAGGCCACCTCGCGGATCGCCTGCACCACGGCTTCCGGCGGTTCGCGCTTCGTCAGGTACCCCCTCGCCTTGACCGCCAGGGCCTGGTCGATGTACCGGTCGTGGGTAAAGGCGCTCAGAAAGACGATTTTGGCCTGAGCCCGCAGCGATTGAATCGTCCGGGCCGCGTTGAAACAGTTCATGCCCGGCATGTCGATGTCCATCAGCACGATGTCGGCAGCGCAGTCCACGACCTTGGCAATCGCCTCGTCCGCGGTGGCCGCCGTGCCCACGACCGCCAGGCCCGGCTCGCGTTGAAGGTGCTCGCACAATGCGCCGCGCACCAGCGCGTGGTCGTCCACGACAAGAATCTTGATGGGATCGCTCATTGGGCTGCCTCCTTTCTCGCTTTCCTCAGGGTCCGGGCGACGGCCGCGGTCAGATCGGACATCCGGAACGGCTTCCGCAGGATCTGCACGTTCTCCAGGACGCCCTGCGGGTCCGGAAGGTTCGTACTTCCGGTCACGAGCATCGCGGGGATATCCGCCCGCCGCTCGCGGGCCTTCCGCAGACAGCTCAGCCCGTCGAGCCGCGGCAGGTCCACGTCGAAGAGCAGCAGACGCACCTCCGTATCGTAGTCCTCCAGCGCCTGCATGGCCGCGATGCCGTCCGCCGCCTGGACCACCTCGTACCCTTCGGACCGCAGCGCGGAGGTCACGATCGAACGGATGTGCTCGTCATCCTCCGCGACGAGGACGAGTTCGCCGCGGCCCGCCCTCGCACGTGCCCGGGGAGCCGGGGCGGCGGCGACGGCGGGGCGTTTGCATGTGGGCAGGGCAATCGACACGCGCGTCCCACGTCCGGGCTCGGAGTCCACCGTAATCCGCCCCCCGTGCTCCGTGACGATTCCGTGCACGATGGACATGCCCAGCCCCGTTCCCTCCCCTCGCGGTTTCGTCGTGAAGAAGGGCTCGAAGATCCGCGAGCGGACCTCTTCCGACATCCCGACCCCTGTGTCCTCGACCGTCAGAACCGCCTCCGACGCCGGCGAGGCCGCCGCGCCTGTTCCGTTCGTACCCGCGCGAAGCTGAATGCGGAGGCGGCCCCCGCCGGGCATGGCATCGCGAGCGTTCACCGCCAGGTTGATCAGCACCTGCTGGAGCTGGGTGGCGTCCGCATTGACCCACAAGTCCGGGCGGGCGGGCGCATCCTCGATGATTTCCACGGAAGCAGGCAGCAGGCGCCGCAGAAGCCGCAGCGCATCCCCGACGACGCGCACGAGATCCACCGGCGACTTCTCCACGGGCGTCCGGTGTCCGAACATCAGGAGCGACTTCGTCACCCCGCTGGCCTGTTCGATTGCCTGATCCGCCAGGTCGAGATAGGGATTCGCCGGATGGTCCTTCGGCAGTGCCTTGCGCACGAGCGCGTTGTAGCCGAAGATCGCGGTGAGCAGGTTGTTGAAGTCGTGGGCCACGCCGCTGGCCAGCGTGCCCACCGCCTCGAGTTTCTGCGAGTGGCGGACCCGTTCCTCCGCGAGCTTGCGCTCCGTTACGTCACGCGACACGCCGGCCACGCGGAATACCTCGCCGCTCTCGTCGACCACGCCGAACGCGCTGGTGCTGATCCATCGCACCGTCCCATCCGGCCGGACGATCCGGTGTTCCTCCTCCCGGGCGGCCCGGCTGCGGCCGCTGATGAGCGCACGAACACGCGCGCGGTCGTCCGGATGCACCGCTTCGAGGAACGTCTCCGGGGCCGCATACAGGCTGTCGCACGAACGGCCGAAGACCCGCTCATACGCCGGGCTGACGTATACCACCGGCCCCCCGTCCGCCGAAAAGATCCAGAAGATCTCCTGAATGTTCTCTGCGAGCTGGCGGAACTTCCGTTCGCTCTCGCGCAGGGCCTCTTCCGCGCGCTTGCGTTCCGTGATGTCGGCAATGAAGCCCTCCAGCGAGGTCACCTGCCCGTCGGCATCGTACACGGCCCGCCCCTGCTCCCAGACCCACTTCTCCTCGCCGCCGGCCGCCCGGATGCGATAGGTCAGCCGGAACGGTTCCCGTTTCCGCACGGCCTTCTGCACCTCGGACCACACCGTCGCGCGATCGTCCGGATGAATGACATCCGCATACGACACCCGCCGGTTCCCGACCAGCGCCTCGCACGGGTAGCCGGTCAGATCGAGACACCCCTCGCTCACGAACTCCATCGTCCATTGCTCGTCGTTGCGGCAGCGATACGCCATCCCCGGCAGGTTGCTCATCAGCGTGGACAGCATTCGCTCGCTTTCCCGGAGGGATTGCTCCGTCTGAATCAGCCGCCGCTCGCGATCGGCCTCATCGAGGACCCGTTTCACCACGGCCGGAAGCAGCTCGAGCAGCGCGCCATCCTTCCGCAGATAATCCCGCGCGCCATGCTTCATCATGCGGACGGCCACCTGCTCATCGCCCTGCCCCGTGATCACGACGAACGGAATCGACCGCTGCCGCTTCGCCAGCATCCGCAGCAGCTCGTCTCCGGACATGTCCGGCAGCTTGAGGTCGAGCAGCATGAGCGGCGCCTCGTTCGTGGTGAGCCATTCCACGACCGCCGCACCGCTGTCCAGGCCGATCGAGCGCAGACCTTCGCGTTCCAGCCGCTTGCAGATCAGCGTCCGGAGACCGAGATCATCGTCCACGACCAGGATCGGACCGTCCATGACTGCCCTTTCGTCAAAACGCCGCGGGCCTGCGGCGTGCGAACGTGCCGGACAACGGGAAACAAACCTTCCGCACGCCGACAACAGCGACGATCCTTCCCTCTTGCCATCGTGCTCCGTCGGACCGTACGCCGACACGCTGCCGGCTTCGTCGTGCCCGGCCGGGGCACGAAGGATTTCCTTCCATTGTGCCGTGTCGCGGCGCCCGGGACAATAGCCCTTTCGTACGAAGCCGACATCAGAATGCCATGCCCCGGCGACTCGCAGCCCCGGCTTCCCAGCTTTTTTACTGGCGAAGGATCGGGCTCTGGGTAGCCCGCAGGAAAACGGGCGCGGTGGTCAGCTTCACCGCCGAGCCGTGCACCGTTGTCGTTTTCCCATCCAGTCCGGTAGCCACCCACCAGCCGTTGCTCAGGAAGCTGTGCGTGGCCGCGTTGACGCGTCCTTCGTCCTCCCAGGCCACGTATGTCAGGCCTGCGCGATCGCGAATCGCATACAGGCCGGGGCGAACGGCGGTGATTCCTTCGCAGGCGTCCGCAAAGGCCGCCAGGGTCCGCAACGCCTCGAACGCCGGCTTCTTCGCGGGCACCTCGCCGGACGCCGCTTCGCCCACGAGCCCGAAGGTCTCGATCACCGCCGGGCGATCCGGAGGCCGATAGTCCCACATGTTGTGAACATACGCACGCTCGATGCCCAGCGTCCGCGCCTCGATCGCCATCCTCACGATCTCGCTCGCCTGGCTCGCCAGGGCCGACGGCGTGTTCTCCCGGCTGTCGCACCCGAATTCCGTCAGCCAGATCGGCCGGTCGACGCGGTGCCTCTCCAGCACCTGTTGCAGGTAGAGGACGGCATTCGCAAAAGGCGTTCGCCCCGGGTAGCTCGACGGGTAATTGTGGAAGGCAACCACATCGAAATACGGATAGTCCCGGCCGGCCAGCTCGGGACAGGCCATAAGCCGATCGAAGTATGTGTGGTAATCGCCGGTGGGACGGCCCGCCATCCGGTAGCCGGGACTGCCGAGGCTGCCGAGGACGACCCGCCCCTTCGGATCCGCCGCCTTGACCGCGCCGTAGAACCGCTTCAGCCAGAAGGCGTACTCCTCCACCGGAACCGCTTCCATTTCCTGCAGAAACTCGTAACAGTGAACCGGACGCCGCAGCCCGTACAGGTCCGCCACACCGTCGCCGTCGTACCGCTCGACAAACGCGGTCACAAATCGCACGAACGCCGCCGCCTTGTCGCGACGCGGCACACCCAGCGCCCAGCCGTCGCCGGGTTCGCCGGCCGCCCAGGATGGAATCAGCCAGCACAAGGCGAGCAGATCGACATCCGCCTCGCCCGCCCGCCGGGCCATGTCGTCGGAAACCGTGAAATCATACGCCTGTCCCTCGCGAGGCTCGGCCCGATACCAGCACAGGAACAGATCGCGGACATTTCTGATGCCCAGTTCGCGGACCAGGCGGAAGTAGGTTTCACGATCGGCGGGCGTGTTCTTGGCGGACTTCCACTGCCCTCCGTAGTCGGGGTGGCCAAGCTGCATGTTGATGCCGAGCCAGCCGTGTTGCGGCGGCTGGCACCCGGCCGCAAGCAATGCCGCGAGAAACACAAGCCCGGCTGCCCGCCCATGCGAAGGGCGCGATAACTTGCTATCAGGACAGGAGTTGCTCTGGATCATTCCGTATAGAATCGGCATCGTGGCGATGCTGGCGCAATAAAAAGCCTGGCCGCTTATGGATGAGCCGAGGGGGGGCACAACTCATCCGTGCGGGTGCGACCAGGCAATTAGACCTCACCCTGCCGGGCATCGACAGCCACGGCACGATTCCACAATAGCTTCAATTCTACCGAAGCGATGAAGCCTGTCAAGGGGGTCGCATAAGATTTTTTCTGTGCCGTCTCTGCCCCTTTCCGGCCGCGGAAAACGGCACCCCCGGCCGGCGCTGAACGGTTTGGACGGACAATGCCGATAAAGCCTTTGCACAGGTCATTACGGAGAGCCGGTCGTGGAAAAGGCCGTAGCCCTTGTCAGCGGCGGGTTGAAGAGTGCGGTCATGGTCGCCGCTGAGCGCGAGCGGTCCGACCTGCTCGTCCTGCACATCGAGACCGGCAGCCGGTCCTCCGCCGCCGAACGCACCGCCTCCGCCGAGCTCTGCGGGAGACTCGGTCTCGCGAATCCGACCGTCGTCAGTCTGCCGTATGTAGTCGACATGATCGACCACCTGTGGTTCGACCGGAGTGCGAGCGCCGGCGACATCGAGGTCCAGACGGAGATCCTTGATGCGTACATCCCCGGGCTGATGCCTACCATGCTCGGCGTCGCCGTGTTGTACGCCGTCCGGTGCAGGGCACGGCGCATCCTCGTCGGCGCGTGCGAATACACCGCAACGTCGCCTCGACCGGCCCCGGCCGCTCCCGACCAGCGCCGGGAGTTCTACCAGGCATACAACGAGATGCTCGCGACGGCCGTGCCGGCCTTTACGCCGGAGGTCGTCACCCCGTTGATCGACCTGCCGCCGGCGGACATCGTCAGGCTCGGCCAGCGCCTCCGGGCGCCGCTCGATGTCACATGGTCGTGCCTGGCCGCCAGCGACGGCCCGTGCGGCCGATGCGCCGGTTGCCGGGCCCGCGCGGTCAGCTTCCTTCAGGCCGGCATGGCCGATCCGGCCATGGCGCCGGCGAGAAGCCCGTAAGCGGCCCGTCGCCGACGGTTCGCAACATCTCAGCACGCCGCAAGCACCCGCGGCAGCACCACGTCCCGTTCATGGGGATAGACGATCTGTTCCGGATGCGACTCGATCCACTCGATCACATGCCGGGCCATCGCCGGATCGAATTGCCGCCCGGCGCCGAGCCGGAACTCGTTCACCGCGTACTCGATCGGGCGAGGGCCTTTGTAGCTGCGAACCGACAGCATCGCATCCAGGGCGTCGGCGAAGTGCAGGATGCGGGCGCCCAGGGGGATCCGCTCGCCGGCCAGGCCGGCCGGATAGCCGCGTCCGTCGTACCGCTCGTGATGGTGCAGAATGATGGGCAGCTCCGCGCGGAGGAAGCTCACGTGTTCGAGGATCTGCACACCCATTACCGGGTGCCGACGAACGAGGGCAAACTCGCCGGCCGTCAGCCGATCCGGTTTGGTGAGGATCGCGTCGGGAATGCCGATCTTGCCCACGTCGTGCAGGATGGCCGCCGTGGCGATCACCTCCACCTGTGCCGCCGGCAGACCCATGTGGCGGGCGAACGACGCGGCGTAATGGCTGACGGTCATGGAGTGCTTCTGCGTGTAGGGATCTTTCGCCTCGACCGCGGCGACCAGGGCTCGCGTGGATTCAAGATACGACTGCTTCAGTTGGGTCTGAAGCCGCTGGAACTCGTGGCGCATGGCTTCGATGCCGGGCAGATCGGGCCGCGGCTCCTGCCCGTCGCATCCGGCCAGCTCGCTCCAGGCGACGACGGTGTTCGGGCCGCGGGTTTTCGCCTCCGCCAGGGCTTCCGACGCCCGGCGGAGCAGGTGCGTCTCGTTCTCGATGAAGCCGCTTTCGCACTCGGCCAGGCCGACGCTGATCGTGCAGACGATTCGCCGACTGCCGAGGTCCACGGGTTCGCACGCCGCCGCGCAGCACCGCTGGGCGAGCGGGCGGGCCGCCTCCTCCGTCGTGTCGGGCAACGCGAGCGCGAACTGGTCCCATGCGTATCGCGCCACCATGTCCGTGTCGCGCACGCAGCGCTTCAGCCGACGCCCGACCTCGCGCAGGAGCATGTCCCCGCGGTTGTGGCCGTGCCGCTCGTTCACGAGACGGAACTGCCGGATGTCCACGATCAGCACGCTGACCGGCCCGCCGTTGCGACGGCATCGCGTGCGGAGCCGCGCAAGCTCCTCGACGAAGCGGCGATGACTGGGCAGGCCCGTGAGCGGGTCGCGAAGGCCGACCGCGCCTTCGTCGCCCGCGCCCTCGCCGAGGCCGTGCGGCGGGCAGGGAGCATCCACGGCCGCGTCGACCACCTTGCGCAGCTCCTCAATGGAAAAGGGCTTCTCGATATAGTCGAACGCCCCCTGGCGGATCGCCTGCTTGGCAAGGGTCGGCGTGCTCACGCCCGTGATCAGGATCGTCCGACAGTGCGGTTGAATAGCCCGCGCCTGCGCGAGAAGTTCGAGCCCCGTCATGTCCGGCATGATGATGTCGGAGACGATCAGGTCGAACGGACGCTCGCGAAGCAGGCGCAGGGCCTCGGGCCCCGACGGAACCGCAGCGCATCGACGCCGGGGATTGCTCAACGCCTCGACCAGCATCGAGCAGACCTCGGGCTCGTCGTCCACGACGAGGATTTCTGCCGGATACTCGGACATGGGCACGGCTTCCCGGGGCTGCACGATCCCCTCCAGCGCAGACGATCGAACACGGTCTCCCGGACGGCATCGGCCGGGCCCCGTCGGCGCTTTAGAAGTCATCCTCGCGCTCCGATAACGCGCGCCGCGGCTCCCTGTCGCAGGGCGCCCGGATTCCCTGTCGGTCCTCTTTCCGGTCCGGGCGGCGAGCAGGGGGCGGCATGGCGAATACGGCGGCTGTGCGGTAAACAGATCGCATCGGAGGATGACGGACGTGACACGAACGGATCTGCAACAACGGCGGCGTCATCGCACCAGCCTGCCGGAAGCGGCCGGCGTCCGTATGGTGCTGGGCCTGATGAGCGGTACAAGCTGCGACGGAGTCGATGCCGTGCTCGTTGCCATCCGGGGCCGCGGGCTGGCCATGCGTGTGAGACCCTTGGCGCACCGATACGAGCCGTATCCTGGTCCCCTGCGCACCCGGCTGCTTCGCGTGATGTGCCCGGCGCGGACATCGACACAGGAGTTGGCCGGCCTGCACGCCGATGTCGGCCGCTTCTACGCCGCCGCCGTGCGCAAGGCGATTGACCAATGGGGCGCAACAAGAGGCCCCGATCTCATCGGCTGTCATGGGCAGACGATCTGCCATTTGGCGGGCCGTCGTGCCGGAAGCGCCACGCTCCAGATCGGCGAGGCCGCCTTCGTGGCGGCGGCGGCGGGCTGCCCGGCGGTTTGCGACTTCCGGCAGGCGGACCTGGCTGCCGGAGGGCAGGGCGCCCCGCTGGTTCCGTGGACGGACCTCGTGCTCTTCGGCCATCCACGCGTGGCCAGAGCGGTGCAGAACATCGGCGGCATCGCCAACGTGACCTTTCTGCCCGCCGGCGCTGCGCCGGCCGATGTGATCGCCTTCGATACCGGCCCCGGCAACATGGTGATCGACGAACTCGTTCGGATCGTCACCCGGGGGCGTGCGGCGTTCGACGAGGACGGGCGCATGGCCGCCCGGGGACGCGTATTGCAGCCCGTCCTGGCGCGATGGCTCCGCCATCCGTACTTCCTTCGGCGGCCTCCCAAGAGCGCCGGGCGGGAGGAATTCGGCCGCGGCTTCGTTGCGAAGGAGCTTCCCAGGCTCCGCGCCGCCTCGGATCGCCCCGAGGACTGGCTCGCCACCGCCACGGCGTTTACCGCGAAGTCCATCGCGGAGGCGTACCGCCGTTTCCTTCCCTGCGCGAAGTCGCGCCGGTCGTCCGCTCGCACGCGACGGGACGGCCGGGCGCCGGACAGGCCGGGCACGGCGACGGCGGTGGACGAGGTCCTCGTCGGTGGGGGCGGCGCGGCCAACGCCACGCTGCTCGCGATGCTGGCGGGGGAATTGCCGGGCGTCGGCATCCGTCCGATGGACCGCCACGGCATCACCGCCCGGACCAAGGAAGCGATCAGCTTCGCCATGCTCGCGGCGGCGTGCGTGGACGGAGTGCCGGCGAACCTGCCGCAGGTTACGGGTGCGCGCTACCCGGCCGTGCTCGGCAAGATCTGCCTGCCGCCGGATCGGAGGCCGGCTTGCCCCTGACTACTGCGGTGTCTGGGCCGGAGGCTCGCTCGCGGGGGGGGCCGGCGGCTCGCTCGCCGGGGGCGCAGGACGAGACGGCGGCGGCAGTTGCCTCCGCGGCGTATCGTGCGGGCCGTGCGGCCGGTGGGGCGGCTGTGCGGCGCGCTGCGGCGACGACGGCTCGCTGAGGGCCGGCAACTCGACCGGCCTGTCCCTCGAATCGCGGCACTCGATCCGAAGCTCATCGAGGCCCATGTCCGGCTCTCCCTGTATGGAGATCGTCCGTTTGGAGTCCGCCTCGATCCGGGCGATCACGGATCGCTTGCGGTTGAGCATGTCGAACGCGATGTTCGGATGCACGTGCACGATCACCCGATCGACCGCCGGATGATGCACGGCGAGCCGCAACAGACGCATCACGTCGAGGCTCATGGACTCCGGCGTCTTGACAAGCCCGGCCCCCTTGCAGAGCGGGCAATCCTGGTAGATGCTCCGCTTGATGGACGGGCGCTGCCGCTGGCGGGTCATCTCGATGATGCCGAACTGGCTCATTCGCAGGATGCGGGCCCGCTCCTTGTGTTTCTTGAGGGCCTCGCGGAGGGCCCGCTCGACGTCCCGGCGGTTCTTCTCGTAGCGCATGTCGATGAAGTCGATGATGATCACGCCGCCGAGGTCGCGGAGGCGAAGCTGACGGGCGATCTCCTCGGCGGCCTCGAGGTTGATGCGGTGCGCCGTCTCCTCCGCGTCAACCGGCTCGCGAAACGTGCCGCTGTTCACGTCGATGGCCACGAGGGCCTCCGTCGAGTCGATCACGAGCGACCCGCCCGACGGCAGCGGAACGCGGCGGGCGTTGATCCGCTCGATCTCCGCCTCGATGCCGAAGTGGTGGAAGATCGGCTCGTGCCCCTGATACAGCTCGACCACGTCCGCCTTGCGCGGGCTGACGATCGAGAGAAAGTCGCGCGCCTTCTGCGCCACGACCGGGTCGTCCACGATGATCTTGTCGAAGTCGCTCGTGTAGACATCGCGGATCGTGCGGATGACCAGATCCGATTCCTGATACAGCTCGGCGGGCGCCCGTTCGCTGCGAACCCGCGCGGCGACGGCCTTCCACAGCCGCTGGAGGTATTGCAGATCGCGCTGCAGCTCGCGCTTGGTCCGGTCCAGGCCCGCCGTGCGGAGGATGAAGCCCATGTTCTTCGGCAGCTTCAGTTCGTCGAGCACCTCGCGCATCTTGCGTCGGGCCTCGTCGTCCTCGATCTTCCGCGAGACGCCGAGGCGGTTCATCCCCGGCATCAGGACGAGGTAGCGCCCGGGCAGGGAAAGGTACGTCGTCAGCGTCGGCCCCTTCGTCCCGATGCCCTCCTTGGTGATCTGGACGATGACCTCCTGGCCGCGTCGCAGGCACCGCTGAATCGGCGGGCGTTCCCGCCGGGGCGTCTTCTTGCCGACCTCCTCAAGCTCGCCCCGGTTGTTCGGGAAGTACTGCGGTTGCAGGTCGGAGATGTGCAGGAAGCCGTTGCGGCCGAGCCCGAAATCGACGAAGGCCGCCTGGATGCTGGGTTCGACGTTCGTCACGCGGCCCTTGTAGATGTTGCCGACGTGGCTCTCGGCGCTGGCCCGCTCGATGTAGAGCTCCTCCAGCCGCCGGTCGTTCAGGATGGCGATCCGGCACTCGTCGCCTTCCGCGACGTTGATGATCATCAACTGCTCGGTCTTTCGCTTCGGCTCCTCGGAGCGGGGCTGCTGTCGGGGGGTCTCCCGGCGTTCGCGTCGGCCGCCCCGGGGCCTGGCGCCGCCGGGTCTGTCTGTGTTTTCCACGAAATCCTCTCTTTGGGTTCTGTGGATTGTCGGGCGAGGATGGGTTCGGACCAGTCGACACGGGTCCTTCGAATCCGGTGGGCCAGTTCCCGGCCGCTCAGGCCGAGCGAATCCAGCACTTCCGAGGGCCGGGCGGCGCCCTGCGGCGTCACGCGAAGCATGATCTCGAGGCGATCGCCGTCGTGCACGAGGGCCTCGACGAAGGGCCGGATGTCCAGCGTGCGGGCGGGCCGGTTTTCCGGCGACGTCCGCGTGACCGGCCAGGCGTCGCAGGCGAGAAACGCCGTGATCGCTCCGTCGAGTCCCGAAGGCGGCTCCTTCAGGGCCACCTCATAGCAGACTCGAACGGGCTGCGGCGGCGCATCCGCCTCCGGAACCACGGCCCCGAGCAGCCGGATGCCGACCGGCACCTGCCGGGCAAGGCCGCGCAGCGCTTCGGCCGGCTCGACCGCCTGTGCCAGCTCCACAAGGAGCCATTCGTCGTCGCTGGCCATGCCGACACTTCGCGGCAGGGGCAGCGACAATCGCGGGCGGGGGTTGAACCCCTCGGTGAACCGGACCGGCCATTCCGCCCGGGCCAGGGCCCGCTCGAACATCCGCATCATGTCACGATGCGAAAGGAACCGCAGATCGCCGTCGATCGCAAAGCGTACCGCAAGTCTGGGCCGCAAACCCAATCCGTTTCCTCAGACAATCCTTTTCTGAAAAATATCCTTTGTTCGCGGCCGGGCCGTCCGTCCGGGCGCCCGGCACAACATTCCGCCTTGCGACCGGGCGCACCGCGCGCCCGGTCGACGATTTCCGTCCAGCCCGCCTTCCTCTGCCGTCAGAGGGCCTCGGGCATGATTTTCCTCGTCTCGTCCCGCAGGTAGTTCGTCACCTGCCGGTCCGTATCGAAGCTCAGCACCCGCTTCGCCACGCGTTCCGCATGCGCGATCGTCGTCGAACGGATGAGCTTCTTGATCTCCGGTACATCCCCCGGCGCCATCGAGAACGACCGCAGGCCGATGCCCAGGAGAAAGAGCGTATACATCGGTTCGCCCGCCACCTCGCCGCACAGGCTGCACGGGATGTTCGCCCGGGCCGCCGTCCGCACGATCTCGCGGAGCAGCTTGAGCACCGAGGGATGCGACGCCGTGAACAGCGGCGCCACCCGCTCGTTCGACCGGTCCACCGCGAGCGTATACTGAATCAGGTCGTTGGTCCCGATGCTTACGAAATCCACTTCCCGGGCCAACTCCCGACACTGCAGCGCCGCCGCGGGCGTTTCGATCATGATACCGACGGGGATGTCCCGACGGAACGGAACCCCGTCTTCCTCCAGGTCCTCCATGGCGTCGCCCAGCGTCATCTTCGCCTGCCGCAGCTCCATCAGGCTGCTGATCAGCGGGAACATCATGTGCACGTTCGCCCCCGCCGACGCCCGCAGAATCGCCCGCAACTGCGTCTTGAAAAGCGGCAGGTTCTGCAGGCAGTACCGGATGGACCGCAGCCCGAGAAACGGGTTGCGCTCGGGCTCCGCCCGGCGGGACTGGGTGTACTTGTCCGCCCCGAGATCCAGGGTGCGGATCACCACCCGCCGGTCGCCGACGGCCTCGATCACCTCGCGGTACGCCCGGTAGTGCTCCTCCTCGGTCGGTTCGGTCTCGCTCTGGAGATAGAGGAACTCGGTCCGGTAAAGACCGATGCCCTCGGCCCCCTTCTCGATGCACGCCCTGGCTTCGTGCGGAAACTCGATGTTGCCCAGCAACTGCACCGCGACGCCGTCCCGGGTGACGGCCGGCTTGTCGCGAAGCTCGCCCAGCTCGTCCGCAAAGAGCCTGAGCCGTTCCTGTTCCGCCTGATAGCTGCGGAGGGTTTCGGCGTCCGGGCTCACGATGACGAGACCTTTCGTCCCGTCCACGATGACCGTATCGCCCCCCGCCGTGCACACGGAGATGTCCTTCAGGCCCATCACCGCCGGAATCCCCAGGGAACGCGCCACGATCGCCGTGTGCGAGGTCAGCCCGCCGTAATCCATCGCCACGCCCCGGACCCGGGTCTGGCTCAGGTTGGCCGTCACCGAGGGGCTCAGGTCGTGGGCGATGAGGATGACCTCTTCCGTGAGGCGCGAGAGGTCCTCACGCTGATCGCCGAGGATGTTCCGCAGGAGTCGGTTCTCGATATCCTGCACGTCCCGGTAGCGTTCCGCGAAGAACTGATCCCGCATGTTGCGCCAGCGGCGCTGGTATCCCTGCATGACGACGCTGACGGCGTAGGCGGCGCTGTATTTCCGCTGCGCGACCGTGTCCAGGATCTGTTGGCGGAGCTTGCCGTGTTTCAGGACGCTCACGTGGAAGTCGAAGATGGCGCCGGTATCCTGGCCGAACCGTTCCCCCATCTGGTTTCGCAGCGTTGCCAGTTCGTTCAGCGAGGTTTCGAACGCGTGGTTCACGCGCGCCTGCTCCGCCTCGACCTGATCGGGCGTGATCGACTTGTACGGGATGCGGTAGTCCTCCGCGTCGAGGACGACGGCGTCGGCGATCGCGACGCCCGGGGAAACCGCAATGCCCTTCTTGATTTCCATTGTCCTATCCGAACGAACGCCCGGCGGGCCCGGCGCAGGGCGCGGCCGCACGGAAAGATCGGGATCGTCGTACCCGGCGGGGGGTCACTCCTCGCCGAAGCCGTCGGCCACGAGTCTGGCCAGTGCCTCGACGGCCTGCGGGGCGTCGTCCCCCTCGGCAACGAGCGTAAGCGTGGTGCCCTGGGTCGCCTCGAGGAGGATCATTTCCATCGGGCTCTTGCCGTCCACGGTCTGCTCGCCCTTCTTGACGCTGATGTTCGAGCGGAACTGGTGCGCGAGGTCGACAAAGCGCATGACGGGGCGCGCGTGGAGCCCTTGCCGATTCACGATCTTCACATCGCAGCGCACCGGGGGATTCGCCTCGCCTGACACGGGTATACGTCATGCCTCCTGTGACCACCGTTCCGGCCTTCCTCGCGACGCGGCTACCGGTACGCGGTTACCCGGGCGGCATCTCATCCGCCTCGTCAATCAACGCGGCGATCTCCTCTTTCGTCGATGCCTGCCGCAGGAACCGACGAAGATTGTCGCGCTGCAGATGCTTGAAGATGCTCTCCATGGCGGCCAGATGCTCATCCGGCGAGTCCGGGGACGACAGCAGCAGGACGACGGTGTACACGGGCGCACGGTCCAGCGCAGCAAAATCGACGCCCGTGCTGGACCGCCCGATCGTGGCGACCATCTTCTTGACGGCGGCGTGCTTCACGTGCGGAACCGCGACGCCCTTGCCGAACCCGGTGCTGCCCTGGTTCTCTCGCTGGATCACGGCCCGTGCGATCGCGGGGCCTTCCTTCGGGTCCAGCCGCCCGCACTCGCACAGCGAGTTCACCAGTTCCTTGATCACCCCGTTCCGATCCGTAGCCTGAAGGTCCGCGATGACCGCCTCTTTAGCAAAGAAATCCGACAGCTTCATGTTTCAATCCGATTCGTTCCCATGTCCGCGCGACCGTCGATCCGGCCTCGAGCGCAACGCACGGCTCGTGCCCCGTCTCCGCCGTCGGATGCATCCGTCGGCGCACCACTGCTCGTCGTCTCCCCGACGCAGGCCGCGCGGCGCCCGCGCCGGGTGTCATGCCGGACTCGTCTTTTCCCTGTCGATGTCCGGGTGCTTGCGATTGCGGTGTTTGTCCTTGTGTTTCGTCAGTTGTCGGCTCAGCTTGTCCACAGCCAGGTCTATGCAGGCGAAGAAATCGTCCCCGGTCTCCCGGGCCACAAACATGTTCTTATGCTCGGCGTTGACGATGATCTCCACGCGACGATCGGCCGAGTCGCAATCGAGTACCACCTCGATTTCCTGGATCTTGTCGTAGTATTTTAAGAGCTTTGACGCCTTGCGTTCCGCGTACTCCTTTATCTCACTCGTGACATCCGCGTGCCGTGCGCTCACCACGATTTGCACTCGTCACCTCCAACTCAGGCCCGACGTCGGACCGTTGCTTCCGAGCCGTCTCCCGCGAGAACCCTGTCCATTCGCCGCAATGACCCGCCCCATCACCACACCCCGCGCACTCCTGTCACCCCAACGAACGTCCTCCCGCGTCCGAACCGGCTGCAACCGCACTGCCGCGCCTGTACCCAGGGTCGTGTCCGGGAAGCCTCGGGCCGGGGCCCCGAAGCGTTAGCCACGTGACGGCAATGAATTATGACGTCAACCAGGCCCCAGTCCAGCGGAATGTAAGGCAACCGCCGACACAGGTCAATACCGCGTTGTCCCCACATGGTGCACCGGCGAGGTTGCCCGGAACAGCACTTCGGGAAACTACGTTGGTCCGGCCCGATCCAGCCCCACGCAGCTTCGCCCGACAAGGGGTTGACCCACGCAAAAGTTCGGTGTATGTTAGGTATGTAAGACGTAGAAAGCCAAGGCCGATCGCCACGGATTGTGAACGCATAACTATGTTACACAAAAGAGGTTACGATCTCTGCCCGCCTTGTGATGTGACCGATCCAACCGGGATCTGCAAAAACAGGACGGTCGATCAGACGGATTCCCGTGAAACAAACCTGGTTGCGCTCAAGGAGTTGCTGCGATCCATCCACGGAAATGGGGGGCGTAAGGGACGACGGCCAATCGTGCCGTCCGGGCTTTCCAGGCTCGACGCAGCCCTCCCGAAAGGGGGGCTGCCGACCGGGGCGATAGCCGAGATCCTGCATCAGGGCGACGGTGCCGGGGCCATGTCGCTGGCCGTACGCTTTGCCCGGCGGGCAGCGAGCTTCCAACGATATGTGGTGTTCATCACTCCGCCGACCGGGCAATCGGATCTGTATCCGCCCGGACTCGTTCAGGCAGGACTTTCGCCCGAACAGATGGTGGTGGCTCGGGCCGCTTCGCCGCGGGACGCCATCTGGGCGTGCGAGCAATCGCTTCGATGCCCGGACATCGCGGCCGTAATCATCCACCACGGAGGGCTGGACCACACCGACGCGCGAGTGCTGCGACGGCTGCAACTTGCGGCCGAACACGGCGGGGGCATCGGGCTGATGTTGCGCTCGCTCGGCGAGGGCGATTTTTCCCGGTCGTCAGCTTTCGCCGGGTTGCCCGCTCGAGGCGCAAGGACGTTCGCCGCAGTGCAGTTACAGGTGGAATGTCTCCTGGGGAACGTCCTCGGCCGGCCCCTCCGCCTGAGCCGGATTCATGTTTTGAAGCCGCGGGAAGGGAAACCGGTTGAACCGGTTGCGGTGGACCTCAGCCATGAAACGGGCGATGTGCCTTTCTATGCCCCTGCTGCCGATCGAACAGCAGGTGCGCCGGAGCGGCTTGCCAGCGCATGAGCCGATCGCGCTTGTGGAACGATTCGACTCCTGCGATCGAGTGTGGTGCTGCAACGCCGTTGCATCCCATAAGGGGGTGCGGGCCGGGATGCCGCTGACCGAGGCGCGGGCCGTGTTGCCTGCGTTGACGGCCATTCCCCACAATCCCGCGGCCGACCGCCAGACGCTCGAGTCGCTGGCGGCATGGGCCAACTGTCTTTCGCCGGCCGTGCAGCCCGACCCGCCGGATTCCCTGTTGCTGGACGTGACCGGCTGCGAGCGATTGTTCCGGGGGGAATCCAACCTTCTGCGGCTGGGGATCGACGGCCTTTCGGCACAGGGTTTCACGACTCGCGGGGCGATCGCGGACACGATCGGGGCGGCGTGGGCGATGGCGCACGGGGGCGATTCGCCGGCGGTGGTGCCGCCGGGTCGGACGGCGGCGGCGATTGCGCCGCTGCCGCCGTGGACGCTTCGGATCTCGCGTCGGCACGCCCTGACGCTCGAGGCGGTGGGTGTGCGAAAGATCGAGGCCCTGCTGCAGATTCCGCGTGCCTCGATCGCCGCGCGGCTGGGCGATGAAGTTTTGCGGCGAATGGATCAGGCGCTCGGCCTGGTGCCGGAACTGCTGGAGCCTTTTCGTCCACCGGCTGCGCCCGTGAGCCGGATCCGCTTCGCCGGGGCGACGGACCGTATCGAAGCGATTCATGAAGGGCTTGATCGGCTGCTGGCGTTTTTCTGCGAGCAGCTTGTGCGACGGGCGCTGGGGGTTCGGCGGGTGCTGTGGACTCTGTACCACGAGGCGGCGGCGCCGACGACGCTGGAGATCGGCCTGTCGCGGGCGACGCGATCGGCCCGGCATTTGCGATCGCTGCTGGCCGCCCGGCTGGAGGCCTCCCCGCTTCCGGCGCCGGTCTTCGCGATGATGCTGTGGACGCGTGCCGCAGAGCGATGGGGCGATGTCCAGGCGAACCTGTTCGACGCGGCGGCGGAGGGGGAGAACGGTCCCTGGGAAGACGGCGACGATTTCGCGAGCCTGCTGGATCGACTGGCGAACCGGTTGGGGGCCGAGGCGGTCGTGCGTCCCGAGCTGGTGGAGGATCATCAGCCGGAGTACGCCTACCGATACGTGTCGGTGATCGAAGAGAAACAGACGAACAGGCGGGAACGAGGAAAATCGAAAGAACGCCGAGGCGAAGACGAAAAGGGAGACCGCCCATCGCTTCCCCTCGTATCCGGCAGGGGCGAGCCGCGGCCGCTGCGACTGTTCCCGCGGCCGATCGAGGTGCCCGCGATGGCCCTGGTTCCGGACGGGCCTCCCACGTGGTTTCGCTGGGGCGGGCGCGAACTCGAGATCGTGGACGCCGTCGGACCGGAACGGATCGAGACCGGCTGGTGGCGCGGTTGCGACGTGCAGCGCGACTACTTCGCCGCCACCTCGTCCACGGGCCGGCGATTCTGGCTCTTCCGCGACCGCCGGAGCGGGAGATGGTTCGTGCACGGGAGTTTTGATTGAGGAAGCGACGGAACGGCGGCGCGACCGGGTGGGAAGCTTCATGCGTTACGTCGAACTGCACTGCCGAAGCAACTTCTCTTTTCTCCGGGGCGCTTCGCACCCGGACGAACTCTGCGCGCGGGCTGCCGAACTGGGATACGCCGCCCTGGGCATCACGGACTGCAACACGCTGGCCGGCGTCGTGCGGATGCACGTCGCGGCGAAGGAGCACAATCTGCGGCTCCTTGTCGGCGCGGAGATCGTGCCGGACGATGCGCCGCCCGTGCTGCTGTTCCCGACGGACCGCGCGGCCTACGGCCGGCTGTGCCGGCTGATCACGCGCGGACGACGGCGGATGCCCAAGGGCGACTGCCGGATCACATTCGATGACATCGCCGGATTCGCCGACGGCCAGATCGCGATCGCGTTGCCGAGTTGCGGTCAAGGGGGGGAGAACGCGACGCCTCTTGCACAATACCGTGCCCTCTTCGGCGACCGGTTGTACCTGGCGGCGGAGTTTCATCGAAGCGGCGACACGCGCCGTCATGCGGAATACCTCGCCGAGGTGTCGCGCCGCTGCCGCCTTCCCCTCGTGGCGGCGAACGACGTGCACTATCACATCCCCGAGCGCCGCTACCTGCAGGACGTGCTCACGTGCATCCGCGAGCACTGCACGCTCGCGTCGGCCGGCGCACGCCTCCACGCGAACGCGGAACGACACCTGCGCCCGCTCGACGAGATCAAACGGCTCTATGCGGCCATGCCCGGCGCCGTCGAACGGACCGCCGAAATCGCCGACCGCTGCCGCTTTTCGCTCGACGAGCTTCGCTACGAATATCCCGAGGAGCCCTGCCCGCCCGGCCGGACGCCGATCGCGTTTCTCCGTGAGCTGACGTGGGCCGGGGCGAAGGAACGATTCGGCGACGGCGTGCCGACCCGCGTGCGGAACACGATCGAGCACGAACTGCGGCTCATCGAGGACCTCGGCTACGCGCGCTATTTCCTGACCGTGTGGGACCTGGTCCGCTTCGCGCGGTCGCGCGGCATCCTCTGCCAGGGGCGCGGCTCGGCGGCGAACTCGGTCGTCTGCTATTGCCTGGGAATCACCGCCGTCGATCCGGACCGCGCCGACATGCTCTTCGAGCGGTTCGTCAGCCGCGAGCGGAACGAGCCGCCGGATATCGACGTGGATTTCGAGCACGAGCGTCGCGAGGAGGTATTCCAGTACATCTACGACAAGTACGGCCGCGAGCGGGCGGGCATCACGGCGGAGGTGATCACCTACCGGCCGCGCTCGGCCGTCCGCGACGTGGGCAAGGCGCTCGGCCTTTCGCTCGACCGCGTCGATGCCCTGGCCGGCCGGCTCGAGTGGTGGAGCCGCGAGAAGCTCCCGGAGGATCGCCTGCGTGAGGCCGGCCTCGACCCGGCCGACCGAACCGTTCGCGCCCTCGTCGCCCTTGTGGGCCGGATCATCGGCTTTCCGAGGCACCTCTCGCAACACGTGGGCGGCTTCGTCATCACGAAAGGCGCGCTGTGCGAACTGGTCCCCATCGAAAACGGCGGCATGCCCGGCCGCACGTTCATCGAATGGGACAAGGACGACATCGATGCCCTGGGGATTCTCAAGGTGGACTGCCTCGCGCTGGGGATGCTGACGTGCATTCGTAAGTGCTTCGATCTGATTCATGGCAGCGGCAAAGCGACGGAGGAAGCAGATCGGGGTCCGGGGCCCGGGTTCCGGGGTCCGGGTTCCGGGATCCGGGTTTCGGGTTCCGGGTCCCGGGTTTCGGGGGATCGGGTGGTCTACCCGGAACCCGGAACCCGGATCCCGGACCCCGGACTTCCGCCCTTGGCACTGCACACGATTCCCCCCGAGGACCCGCGCGTCTACGACATGCTCTGCCGCGCGGACTCCGTGGGCGTGTTTCAGGTCGAGAGCCGGGCGCAGATGAGCATGTTGCCGCGGCTGCGGCCGCGCTGCTTCTACGACCTCGTCATCGAGGTGGCGATCGTGCGCCCCGGGCCGATCCAGGGCGGCATGGTCCACCCGTACCTGCGGCGGCGCAGCGGCCGCGAGCCGATCACGTATCCGAGCCCGGCGATCCAGGAGGTGCTCGGCAAGACGCTCGGCGTGCCGCTCTTTCAGGAGCAGGCGATGCGTCTGTCGATGGTGGCGGCGGGCTTCTCGCCGGGCGAGGCCGATCAGCTCCGCCGGGCGATGGGCGCCTGGCGGCGGCCGGGGGTCATCGAGAAGTTCCGCGAGCGGCTGATCCGCGGCATGATGGCCAACGGCCTGCCGCGCCGCTTCGCCGAACAGACGTTCGAGCAGATCTGCGGCTTCGGCGAGTACGGCTTTCCGGAGAGCCATGCGGCGTCTTTCGCGCTGCTGGTCTACGCCTCGGCGTGGCTGAAGCTCTATTACCCCGCGGCATACGCGGCGGCGCTGCTCAACAGCCAGCCCATGGGCTTCTACGCCCCCGCGCAGATCGTGCAGGATGCGCAGCGGCACGGCGTGGAGGTTCGCGGGATCGACGTGAACTTCAGTGAGTATGATTGCACGCTGGAAGGAGATCGGGTTCCGGGTTCCGGGGTCCGGGTTCCGGGGTCCGGGTTCCGGGGTCCGGGGTTGACTTCCGGATGCGAAGTCTCGCCAATACGACCGCCCTTATTGCCGGAGGATTCGGTTCATGGCGCTACAAACGTATCGCGATCTGGAAGCGTGGCAGCGGGCAATCGATCTGGTGGAGGCCGTCTATGTGCTGACGCGGGGGTTCCCGAATGCGGAGAGATTCGGGCTGACCAGCCAGACCCAGCGGGCCTCGGTATCGATCCCGTCCAACATCGCCGAAGGGTACGGGCGATCGCATCGCGGAGACTACCTTCATCATCTCTCAATGGCCCGCGGTTCGCTGATGGAACTGGAGATCCAACTGACGATTGCGGTGCGTCTGCGATACGTAACGCGGGAGAAGGCGATGCCGGTGTGGAAGCTGGCACAACAGGTAGGCCAAATACTGAACAAGCTCATTCGATCCCTGCAGCGGTCGCAGTCCTGACCCCGGACCCCGGACCCCGGAACCCGGAACCCGGAACCCGGAACCCGGAACCCGGAACTCCGTCGCCTCGTCGCTCCGTCGCTTCGTCGCTACGCTTGGGCTTCCGTCTCATCAAAGGCATTTCCCCCGAAAGCGTCCGAGGCATTGAAGCCGCCCGCCGCGACGGGCCGTTTCGCAGCGTCGCCGACGTGGCACGCCGCGCCCGCGTCGGGCGCGGCACGCTCGCGCGGCTGGCGGCGGCGGACGCATTCCGGTCCCTCGGTCTGGATCGCCGTCAGGCCCTGTGGGATGTGCTGGCTTTGCGCGAGGAGCTGCCGCTCCTGGCCGGACTGGAGGATCGCGCAACCCCCGCCCCGCTGCCCGGAATGCCGATCGGCGAGCAGGTCGTTGCCGATTACGATGCGACAGGACTGTCGCTGGCGGCACACCCGATCTCCCTGGTGCGCGAGCTGCTCAATCGCCTGCGGGTGGTGCCCGCGGCGCGTGTGCAGCAAAGCCGACACGGCGTGCCGGTCCGCGTCGCGGGTCTTGTGCTGGTGCGGCAGCGGCCGGGCACGGCGGGCGGAATCGTCTTTGCGACACTCGAAGACGAGACGGGCATCGTCAACCTGATCCTCCGCCCGGCCGTTTATGAGCGATGCCGCGCGGCCGCACACGGCTTCGCCTGGCTCGCGGAGGGGCGCATCGAGCGGTCGAACGACGTGGTGCACGTTCAGGCAACGCGAATCGAGGACCTCAGCGACCGTCTCGCCGGGCTTCGCGTATCCTCGCGTGATTTTCACTGACCGCGCGGCCGACCGCCTCAGTTCGCCATGTCCCGCGTGGATGCGACGGGCGCCCAGCCCCGCTCGGCCGTCAGCTTCTCGAGCGTGCCTTTTTCGCTGTCGAACCGCATGAACCAGCGGTGCGAGCTGTTCTCCCGCTCGAGGATGAAGAACGAATACTTTCCGGCGGCGTGCACGTCGCCTGCCGGCAGGAACGCCATGTCCGCCAACACCGGATCGCCGCCGATCGAAACGGGCCGTTCCGCGGCGGGAGACCGCGACCATGCCAGGAAACCGACGACGACCGATCCTGCCACCGCCAGAACGATACCAGTCCGTCCTGCATGCGCCATGATTCGTGTCACTCCGTTGAACCGCGGAACCACGATCCGACGCCCGCCTCCGCGAAGACGGGCGCCCGCTTGCGCACCGTTGCCGCACCGGCCGCACCGGTTGCGGGCCTCGGCGGGTCGGCGATCTGCGCCGAGCCCGCGTCGTTCCATACTGTACCGACGACGAGCGAAAAGACGAGACGGCCCGGGGCGGTCTGCGCCCCTTGTGGATCGGCGACCGACCGGAAACGCAAGCGGCATTCCGTCCGGTGGTAGGAGTGCGAGCCGATCCCGAATACACTATGCGGATGCGAAAACGTTTGTTTCCCGCGTGCGTCGTGTGGTTGTGTGTTCCCGGTGCATGCCTCGGCTGGGGTCGAGACGGGCACCGGATCACGGCCCAGATCGCGGCGGGCCGGCTCTCGCCGGCGGCGCGGGCCGCCGTCGAGGTCCTGCTCGACGGGGCGGCAATGTCCGACGTGGCCAACTGGGCCGACGAGATCCGCGACGATCCCTCCTACCGATGGAGCGCGCCGCTCCACTACGCAGATCTGCCCGCGGGCGAAGATCGTTTCATCCTTGCGCGGGATTGTCCCGCGAAGGGGTGCGTGGTCTCCGCCGTCATCCGGTTTGACGAGGTCCTGCGGCGCCCGGACGCGACGGCCGCCGAAAAGAACGAGGCGCTGAAGTTCCTCATTCACTTCGTTGCGGACGCGCACCAGCCCATGCATGTCGCCCGGGCGAGGGACCGGGGCGGCAACGACGTTCGCGTCAAGTTCCTCGGCAAACCGCTGAACCTGCACCAGGTATGGGACTTCGCGCTGCTCGAAGCCGCGGGAAAGCCGTGGCCGGAATACACCCGTGATCTGGAGGCCGGCCTCACCGCGGAGCGCGTGGCGCGATGGACCAGCACGGATCCGCTCGTGTGGGCGAACGAGTCGTACCGGCTGGCCGTGGAACACGCCTACGCGATTCCGGACGATGGCAGGCTGGGCCGCGATTACTTCGAGCGCAACATTCGGATCGTCAACGAGCGCCTCGCAATGGCGGGTGTGCGGCTGGCGGTGATGCTGAACGCGATCTTCGGGGAGGCGGAGGTTCCGCAGGCCACGACGGTCCCGGCGACGGCGCCGGGTGCGCCTCTGCCAATGCCGTCAATCCGGACGGCCGCACCGGTCGGTCGATGAGGGATCAGGAAGTCGGGCGGCGGCGGCCCGCTCGCAGGCACGATCCGGCGGGCCACCCTGGTGTCGTTTCCGCAAAACAGTTTCGCACGCGGCGTGCAGTGCCGTGAAGGCTCAATCGCCGCGATACGGTTATCCGGCGGAATCCCCGCGCCCTGCAGACATTCCGAAAGCGGATAGCGGGTAATCTCCCATGAAACGGCACGCCATTGCGTGCCGCTTCAACTTCGAAATCGGCCGGGACGCCCATCCCCATGTTGGGCTACGGGCGAAGCCGGCGCTGCGGGGCCGGGAATGAACGAACCCTTCGGATCGAAAGAAGCCCTGGTCAGCCGGCATTGGCAGTGGGCAACTGAACCCTGCGGCAGAGGGCCACAAGGTCGTTGACGGCGGCGCGGATCGCCTTGAGATCCTCGGTACGCGCAACGGTCTCCTCGAGCACCCGGGCGTAGTCGGTGATGCTTGGGAATCCGTACCCGCCGGCCGCGCCTTTGAGCCGATGGGCCAGGCTTCGCAGGGTTGCCAGGTCGCCGGCCGTCAGGCTCTGTTGCATCGCGGCGACGCGGGCGGGCAGGTCGCGTACGAAAACCCCGATGATTTCGGCCATCTCCGGGTCGTTCGCGAATTCGCTGACAAGAGCCGGCTGCGGTGAGGCCGCATCGGCCACGTCGGAAGCGGCAGGCGGGGTCTGTGAATCGGTCGGCATGGGATTCTCCGTTTCGCGGTTCATATACCGCGCGGCGATTTCGAGCAGCCTGTCGCGATTGATGGGCTTCGTGACGAAGTCGTCGCAGCCCGCCGTGAGGCACTTCTCGCGGTCGCCGGCCATCGCGTGGGCCGTCAGCGCGATGATCGGCCCGCGGTAGCCTTCGGTGCGAAGCCGGGTGGTCGCGGCGTAGCCATCCAGCACGGGCATCTGCATATCCATGAAGATCAGGTCGAACGGGTTTCCGGCGGCGGCCGCCTCGAGCGCTTTGTCGCAGGCGACCTGGCCGTTTTCCGCGATGCTCACCTCAGCGCCGGCCTTGCGGAAGTAGAATGCGATCAGACGCTGGTTGTCCGGGCCGTCCTCGGCGAGCAGGATGCGGCCGTTGAGGCGCCGCGCCGGCTCCCCGGCGGCGGAGGGCGCCGGCTTGACCACCTGCAGCTCCCGCGGGTTCTCGACCATTTCCACGCCGTCGAGGGGGCCGGTCTCGATCGTGAGGAAAAAGGAACTGCCGGTGCCGGGCGCACTTTCCACGGTGATTTCACCCCCCAGCATTTTCGCGAGGCGCTGGGAGATCGCCAGCCCCAGGCCGGTCCCGCCGAAACGCCGCGTGGTGGAGGTGTCCGCCTGGGTAAAGGGCTGGAACAGGCGGGCCTGCTGCTCGGGGGTCAGGCCCACGCCGGTGTCGATGACCTCGAAGCGGAGCCGCGGATTCGGCGCCTCGGGGGGATCGGCGAGCTTGACCACGAGGCGCACGCCGCCGGAGTCGGTGAACTTGACGGCGTTGCTGACGAGGTTCATCAGGATCTGGCGGAGTCGCGTCGGGTCGCTTCGGATGGTCTGGGGGATGGGCCCGACGTATTCCACGTCGAAGGTCAGATTCTTGTCGATGGCGCGCTGGCGCATGAGCGAGGCGACGTCCATCACGATCCGCGCCGGCGAACACTCGATCCGCTCGACGACCATGCAGCCGGCTTCGATCTTGGAGATGTCGAGGATGTCGTTGATGACCGTGAGCAGGTGCTGCCCGTTGCGCCGGATTGTCTGGACGCATTCGATGCGCTCGCGGGGCGGCTGGTCGGGCTCGAGGAGCAGGTCGGCATAGCCCAGGATCGCCGTCATGGGCGTGCGGATCTCGTGGCTCATGTTCGCGAGGAACTCGCTCTTGGAGGCGTTGGCGGCGTCGGCGCGGGCCTTGGCCTCCTGCAGCGCCCGGCAGCTCGCCTCCAGCGCCTCTTCCTGGGCCTTGAGTTCCCGCTTCTGCGCCTCGAGCTCCCGGTTCTTGGCCTCGATGGTCCTGGCGTAGGCGAGCCGTTGCTCCTCGTCGCGTTTGCGTTCCGTGATGTCGCGCATCACGGCGACAAGCCGTTTGCCGCCGACCGCGTCCCGGAAGGGCATCCGTTTCGTCAGGAGCACATGCGTGTTGCCGGTTCCGTCGGTCGCCAGTTCTTCGGTTTCGTTCTCCGTGCCCTCGGCGAGCACCCGTTCGTCGGTCCGTCCGAATGCGTCCGCCTGTTCTTTCGGGAAGAAATCGGCGTCCGTCTTTCCGAGGAGCTCTTTCCGCGGGCGGCCGACGAGCCGGCAGAATGCGTCGTTCGCCAGGACCCATCGGCGCTGCTCGTCCTTCACCACAAGGGGATCGCCGACGGAGTTGATGATCTTGTCGAGGAAGTCCCTGGCCCAGCGTTCCTTCTGTTCGGCACGCTTGCGATCCGTGATGTCCCGCGCGAAGGCGAACTCGTATTCCGTGCCCCCGAACTCGAGGTAGCTGAGGAAGACCTCGACGGGTACCAGGGTTCCGTCCTTCCTCCGGTGGCGAGTCTCGATGACGAGCGAGCCCCTCTTCTGAATCTCGGCCCAGTGGACCGCCCGCCGCTCCGGGGTGTAATCCGGATCGATGTCGCTCACGGTCAGCCTGAGCAGTTCCTCGCGGCTATAGCCGAGATGGGAGCAGGCGGCGTCGTTGACATACATGAAACTGCCGTCGCGCCGTATCGAGAAGACCGCGGCGCCGGCGTGGTCCAGGGCGAACTGCATCAGACGCACGGTCTCTTCCGCCTTCCGGCGGCTGACCGCATCGCTCAAGGTCTGCGCGAGGGTGTCAATCAGGACGCGTTCTTCCTTGAGGAAGGGGCCTTCGTCGCGCTCGGGGCGCGGCTCGAGGTAGAAGACCTCGACCGATCCGCGCCGGGCGCCCTCGATGACGATCTCGCTGGTTTGCCGCCAGGCGGTCTCCTCGAACGGCGCGGAGACGTACTCGCGGCCGTCGAGGCGGATCCGGGCGCGTGTGATGTCGGGATAGCTCCAGGCCTCGGCGACGAAGCGGGCCGTTTGCCGGAGCACCTCCTCGAGGGGACGGTCCGACCGCACAGTCCGGGTCACGTGGTACAGGCAGGTGACTTCCCTGATGCGCTCGCGCAGCGAACCCACCATTGCGTCGATGGCGGCGGCCAGGCTGGAGAGTTCGTCGCGGCCGCAGACGGGGATCGGAACCGACAGGTCGCCGGTGTGGCGAATCCGCCCGACCGCGTCGCTGAGCCGGGAAACGCGCGTCAGGACGAGACGTTCCAGGAGGATCAGGATCAGCGCGCCGAACGCCAGCCCCGCCACCCCGAATAACAGGACCAGATAACCGGTGGCGAGACGGCCCCGGGCATAGACCTCGCGAGGGCTGTCGACCTCGAGAATCGCACCGGCCTTGCCGCCGATGTCCGCCAGCGCGACGTATCCGGTGATACGCTCATCGCTCTGCGGAATGGTGATAATCGGAAAACGGCCCTCCCCGCCCTCCCCGGTCGTAAGCCAGGACGGCGACGAGTCGTCGACTGGACGTACCACAAGCGACAGGTGGGTTATCGTTGAGAGACGCTGAAGCTCGACGCCGTCCAGATAGCGACCCATGATGAGAGCGCCGCGCGAAGGACCCTTGCCGGCCGTCGGCAGGATCGGCCGGGAGGCGATCAGCATAAGGCCCTCCGCCAGCGGCAGGATTCCCTCCGCGCCGGCCGCGGGGTCGGCGTACCGCAGAAGCGGGTGCTCGGGCGGGAACGGTCCGCGGAGCGCGACGGGCACGGGAACTTGCTTCTGCGTTGCGAGGTCGAAGGCCTTGGCGAAGACGATGCGACCGGATGAATGCACGAAGAGCAAGAGATTCACCCGGATGTTGTTGAACCATTGGTCGGTCAGGTTCGTCTCGACGTAGGCGGGATTGCCATCCTCGATGAAGGCGTAGGTATCGTCCCAACTGGCGTAGTCGAGCGTGCGGCTGCTCACCTCGGTCAGCGAGTTGATGATGGCATCCCGCGCCCGCTCGACGTCGCGCTGCGCGGCCTGCGTCTCCGCGTCCGCGATACTGCGCAGCAGAATGCCCTGCGACGTGATGTACAGTATTACAATCAGGCCGATGAACGTCAGCCCGACGAGCAGCGAAGTCTTCGTACGCAGCGTCATCCGGTTGCCCTGATACGGCGGATACGCGCCCCATGCCCGTGGCGATTCGGGTGCATGACCCTGTTCGCTCGCGGACGGAACCCGCCGCGGAGCCGCTCCGCTCGACCCGAAAGCCGCTTTCTCCGCCCCGGCTGCTCCGATGCCGGGACGTTGCGCACCTGCGACCCGGTCGTATGCCGTTGAGTGTTCGTCGGCTCTCTATCGAGCAAGAGACCCCGTGCGAGTACGCAGCCGCGTGTCAACTGTACGTGCATCGGACCCGCGGATGGGGTACATGCGTTATTTTGCCTGCCTGCATCGCAAAGGGGCGACAGCCTGGGCCGGCGCGGTCTGATAAAGGGAGGGGGCCTTCTGTGCGTAGACCAACGACGGTCGCGGGCCGGCCCGCCGCCCGGCACGGCGGAGGGGCGGGCGTGGCCGGCTCCCGGCCGCGCGGCGGCGGATCAGGGACGGCGAGCGTCCGTGTCCCGGGCGAAGGCCGGGAACTTCGGCCCCGCCGCGGGTGTATAAGTCCCGTAAGGCGCCCTATGCTATCGGAACGTGGGCCGAGGCATGAACAGGAATATCACCCAACAGCAATTCGGTCCGGCAGGGTTCTCGCGGTGGTCGGCCTTGCTCGTCTTGTGGATTACGCCGGTTGCGGCGGCCGCGCCGACAATCACACGGGTCGAGCTTGTCACGGTCACGGACACGACGGCCGTTCTCACGTGGGAAACCAGCGAGCCGGCCGACACCGTGGTTCGCTACGGGGCGCAAGGCAACCGCTTAGACCGGACCGCCGCGCCCGGCGGCCCGCCCGGGCGATACCATTACTGCGAGATCACCGGACTGCGACCCGGCACACAGTACAGTTTCCTCTGTCAGAGCGGCACCGCGCAGGCCGGCGCCGGGCCGCGCGAACCGGGGCGGTTCACCACGCTCGTCCCGCCGCCGGGTCGGGAACTCTTCTCCTTCGCCACCATGACCGACCTCCACGTGGGGCAGCAGCGTACGGCCCGCCTCGTGCTGCACGGCAAGGTGATCAGCGAGGGCGTACGATGGCGCGAGGCCGATGTCCCGTTGTGGCGACTGGCGGTCGGCGCCTCGATCGACGAGATCAACGCGCGGCGCCCGGCGTTCACCGTTATCAAGGGCGACATCACCGAGGGACTGAGCGCCGAGGAGTTCCCGGCCGCCCGGGATCTGCTCGGGCGGCTGAAGTCGCCTTACTACGTTGTCCGCGGTAACCATGACGCGCTGAACCCGTTCTTGCGAACGTTCGGTCTGGCGCAGAGCTGGTACGGCTTCGACCGGGAGGGCGTGCATTTCGTCGTGCTCGACACGGAGCCGTTGGCGGAGGCGGGCGATCCTGTGCTGGATCGCGAACTGACGTGGCTGGCGAAGGACCTGATGGAACACAAGCGGCAGTGGACGTTCGTGTTCGGGCATCGGCCGGTCGAGCCGAAGCTTGCCCGCCGCTCGGGCGAGCCGCTCTCGGAGGAACTGCTCCGCATGAGTGAAGGGTTGATCGGGCGGTTGTACGGTCCCGCGGCCACCCGCACGATCGACAAGGCGACGGGGCACGCGCCGAACGTGTCGGAGGCGAGCGCGAGACGCCTCGCGGAGTTGCTTCGCCGCCACGGGCGTATCGCCGGCGTGTTCGCCGGGCATCTGCACCGCAATTACGTCGGCTACTGGCCGGAGGAGACGGGCAACCTTCCGTACGTGGAGACGGCGTCGACCAAGGAGTACCCGTGCGGCTACGCCATCACGCGGGTCTTTTCCGGCGGATACATGCACAATTACTACACGCCGCGCGATCCGCGCTGCCTGGAATGGTCGGCAACGACGCGGGAGGCGTACGCGAAGATCGGCCTGCAGAGCAAGGCGGGGAGCCTGGCCGAACGGAGCTTTGTCGTCCGATTCGAGCGGCTGCGCGTCGCACCGACTACCCGCCGCGCTGCCGACGGGATACGATCGCCGGAGTAGAGGCAGCCGGCCATGTGTGACCTCGTGAGGGCCGATGCGTCTTTCTCCGGCCCGTGCCGGAGGCCGCAGCCTGGCCCCGGTCGGGCGTGCCGGACCTTTGGCCCGAGAACAGGAGCGTTTCGTGATTCGAGCAGAGTATTGCCCCATGCGATGTGCGGCGGTCCTTGTCTTGTGCGTCGGCGGCGGGCTTGCCGTCGCGGCGGAACCGGCGGCGTTGGGGATCGATCCGGATAATCCGCCGTTGGGGTTGTTCGCCGACGACTGGTATGCCGTCACCTTTCAGGACAAGAAATGCGGCTACATGCATTCCACCGTGGCCCGCAAGCCCGGCGGCAGCGAAGGGCCGGATGTCATCGAGACCATGACGGAAATGCGGATCAGCCTGGGGCGCGGCGGCCAGACGGTTCGCATCGGTACGGTCGAGAGAAGCACGGAGACGATCGCCGGCGATATACTCGGCTTTTCCTCCGAGACGGATATGTCGCTGATGAGCGTCCGGATGAGCGGCGTCGTGAAGGATGGGCGCGTCACGGTCACGACCCGGCAGTTCGGACAGACCACGACGAACACGTATCCCCTGCCCGCCGGGGCGTTGATGAACTGGGGCTCGTACCGCGAGCAGCGCCGGCGCGGCCTGGCCGTCGGGACGCGGTACACACTGCCGGCGTACGCGCCCTCGATGTCGGCCGACCGGGTGCTGCCGACGACGTTCGAGATCGTCAGCCGGGAGCCGGTCGATCTCTACGGGCGGGTGGTCGAGGCGTACAAGACCCGCCAGACCATGAAAGCGCCGGGGCCGCTCGGCCCGATGAACGTGGTAAGCATCGTCTGGCTGAATGACCGGTTCGTGCCCGTGAAGCTCGAAATGGAAGTGGCGCAGATGCGGATCGTCGCGATCCTCTGCGACAAGGCGATTGCCACGCGGGCGGTGGACCCGCCGGAACTCATGGCCGACACCCTGATCCCGGTGCGGCTGCCGGAAGGCGCGGACCGGGCCCGGTGCATCACGTATCGGCTGTCGCGCAAGGGCGGGCCGGCGTCCCGGCCGTCCGCCGCGCTGCCGGCGCTGCCGGACACGCCGATGCAGCACGTGACCCGCGAGGCGGACGGTTCGCTGCTCGTGAAGGTGACCCGCAGCGGCGCGGTCGCGGAGAATCCCGTAACATCGAAGCCTGCCCCGGCGGACCTGGACCGGCTGCGTGCGGCGACGGCGTACGCCAACATCGACGATCCGGAGATTCAACGGCTGGCGCGGGAGGCGGCGGGTGACGAGAAGGATCCGCTCAAACTGGTCGCCCGGCTTCGGGCGTTTGTCAGCCGGTACGTCGAGAGCAAGGACCTCAGCGTGGGCTTCGCGACGGCCGGCGAGGTCGCGCGGAGCCGGCAAGGCGATTGCAGCGAGCATGCGGTGCTGCTGGCGGCGCTGGCGCGGGCGTGCGGGTTGCCGGCCCGCGCGGTAAGCGGCATCGTGTATGCTCCGCGGTTTGCCGGCCGCAACGACGTGTTTGTCTGGCACATGTGGACGCAGGTGTACGCGGGCGGCCGTTGGGTTGACACGGATCCGGCCCTCGAACAGGACGACCTCGATGCGACGCACATCGCGATGTCGCTGGTAGGCCTCAACGATGCGGCGTTGGGCGAGATGGCCCTGCCGATCTGGAATCTGATCGGGCGGTTGCAGATCGAGGTGGTCGAGGTGCGGAACTGATCCGGCGGCTTCGGAGGGATGGCGCGCGGGGGGACCGTCGGATGCCGGGTATCCGGGCTTTCGTCGCGGTTCGCCGGCAAGTTGCCCGTGTTCACACCGTTGGAGATAATCCTGCCTCCCGTGTCCGGCCGGAGTGCGTGCCCCGAGGCCGCAGACACGGCGAGAGCAGGCGTCGATGCGCCCGTGCCCGCGTGTTGCCATGCCGGTGGCCGCGACCGGGTGCGCGTCGGGAGGAGCCGACATGAGCGAGTTCGCCAGCACAACGATCAACGTGGGAATCGTCGTCGGCGACATCGAGCGGTCGCTGGCGTTTTACACGGGTGCCCTGGGGTTCACCGAGGTCGAAGGATTCGACGTGCCAGCGTCGATGGGCGGCGATTCCGGGCTGAGCGACTACAAGCCCTTCCACGTGCGCGTGCTCAAACTCGCCGACACGGAGAACGCCACCGAGATCAAGCTCATGCAGTTCGTCGGCACCCCCGGCGAACGCCCGAGGAACGAATTCATTCACTCCACACTCGGTCTGCGCTACCTTACGGTCTACGTGAAGGACATAGCTGCCGCTCTGGAACGCGCAGGAAAGGCCGGAGCGCGGCCGATCGCGAAGGGGCCGGTCGAGCTCCCGGCCACGCTGGCGAAGGGGGTTTACCTCGCCGTGATCCGCGACCCGGATGGCAACATGATCGAGCTCATCGGGCCCAGGCGGGCCGCCGGTTCCGACCGTGCGAAGGCCGCACCGGGCGGGTCAACCTGAAGGTCATCTCCGGGCGCATGGCCGTAGTTGCAGACGGTGGGCGGCGGGCATTCACCAGGCCCGGCTCAAGCCCGCTGGACGGCAAGCGTGGAAGGGAATGGAGCCGGTGCCTCCACCGGCCGAAGGCGGCGGCC
>CAZZFA010000039.1:0-46110 GCA_964653435.1 uncultured Planctomycetales bacterium
GGCGGCACCGACCGCGGGCCCGTCCCGTAGGGACGGCTGAGCGGCGCGCACGAATATCAGTCGTCCCTACAGGACTCTGCGATGTGGCGGCCCCCGCTACCCAGCGATAAATCGCTGGGCTATTGTCGAATGTCCCTCCGGGACAAGACGTTGGCAACAAGGTGTCGGCGCCAAGGCGTTGGCGACAAGACGTTGGCGCCAAGGCCTTGGCGACAAGGCGTTGGCAACAAGACCTTGGCAACAAAACCTTGGCGACAAGGCGTTGGCAACAAGACCTTGGCGACAAGGCCTTGGCAACAAGACCTTGGCGACAAGGCCTTGGCAACAAGACGGTGGCGGCAAGGCGTTGGCGGCAAGGCGTTGGCAACAAGGGGTTGGCGACAAGGGGTTGGCAACTTCCGCAAGGCACGCCAACTCAGCACGCGTATCGTTGGCAACAAGGTGTTGGCGACAAGACGTTGGCGACAAGGCGCCCGCATCTTCGCAAATCCGAGGTGGCGAAAACAAGAAGGGGTTCACAGGACGCTTACACAAGGCGTTGGCGTCGAACCCGAATTGCAACCCCAACGCAAGCGCCACTCATCCCGTCCCCCGTCTTACACAAGGCGTTGGCGTCGATCCGAATCGCAACGGCCGTCATCCGGCGGCTTCCAGAGGTGTGAGCAAGCCTGACAGGCCGTTGAAATATCGGGGCACTCGCCGACATCGCGTTTTCGGTTTCGCCGGTGCGGTCGGCGGCAACGGTTCGTGACCTTTTCAACGGGCTGCCAAGCTGAAGGTGGTGGCAAACCCGCGTCGGACAAAGCCGACGGTATGCCGCGCACACAAGGCCGCCTTTGGCCGGTGCAGGCATGGGCTTCATCCCCTTCCACGCTTACCGCCCAGCGGGCTTCGGCCGGCGGGCCTTTGGCCGCCGCGTGGAGGCACGGGCTGCATCTCCTTCCGCGCTTGCCGCCCAGCGGGCTTGAGCCGAGCCTGGTGAATGCCCGCCGCCCACCGTCTGCAACTACGACTCTGCACCCCCCTTGCCTTTCGGGGTTGTGGATCATTCCTGATCCTTGAGGACGAGGACGCCCGTTCCGTTGATTCGATCCGCCTTGAGGTCCTGCAGGGCGCGATTCGCGTCCGCGAGGGCATAGCTGGTTGTGTGCGGGCGAATGGGGATCTCGGCGGCCTCGGCGAGCAGCTCACGGCCGTCGGCCCGGGTGTTGGCCGTGACGGAGGTGATTGTGCGCTCGTAGAAAACGTGCTTCTCGTAGTCGAGTGCGGGGATGGGCGTCATGTAGATGCCGGCCAGGGCGAGCGTGCCGCCTTTCCTGAGGGCTTCGAGGGCCGGCGGCACGAGTTCGCCGGCGGGCGCGAAGATGATCGCGCTATCGACCTTCACCGGCATGTCGCCGGCGTGCTCGCCGACCCACGTCGCGCCCATCCGGCGGGCCAGCTCGCGATGACGCTCGCCGCGCGTGACGACGTAAACCGGACAGCCGCGGTGGCGGGCGATCTGAATGACCACGTGCGCCGACGAGCCGAAACCATAAAGACCGAGCGTCCCGCCACGGGGAAGGTTGCTGCGCTTGAGGGCGTGGTAGCCGATGATCCCGGCACAGAGCAGCGGGGCGGCGTCCGCGTCGCTGAAGGCGGCGGGAATCTCGTAGGCGTACTCCTCCGGCACGACGGCGTACTCGGCGTACCCGCCGTCGGCATGGTAGCCGGTGAACCGGGAGGATTCGCAGAGGTTCTCGCGGCCGGATCGGCAGAAGGCGCACTCGCCGCACGTGTGCCGCAACCATGCGACGCCGATCCGCTGACCGGTGCGGAGGCGGCGGCAGCCCTCGCCGAGCCTGTCCACGACGCCGACGACCTGGTGGCCGGGGATGACGGGACGTTTCTGCGGGGGGAGTTCCTCCTCGACCACATGGAGATCGGTGCGGCAGATCGCGCAGCAGCGGACCTTGAGCCGGACCTCGCCGGGGCCCGGCTGTGGATCGGGCAGGTCCACCCATCGCAGCGGGGAGGTCTCAACCGGTGCGGACTTCTCGAGAACCATCGCTTTCATGGTGCGTTCTCCGTGTCGAGGGGGTCGAGCGTCGCGCCGGCCCGGCAGCCGGCGTGATGCCCGCCCGCGAACAGACGCCATGACCCGCATCGAAAACGGTACTGGTCGGCCGTTGCCGGCCTGTTATAATGATAGCGACGGCACGCCGCGAGGCGCGGAGTATGATCGAGTCACGTCGAGCATGGTGGTGGGCCGCAGCGATCCAGTCCATCTGTGCCCTTGTATCACCCGGCTGCCGTCAGAACGAACAGCCCTCGCCGGGCACGACGGCACCGGAACCCGCCCCGAACGCGACCCAGCCCAGTGAAGGAGGCTCATCTGTGAGAATGATGCTCAAGAGCGAGGCGTTTCACAACGGCCAGCCGATCCCCACCCGGTACACCGAAGACGGCGAGGATGTCTCGCCGCCCCTGGCGTGGTCCAACGTGCCGCCGCTGGCAAAGGAGCTGGCGCTGATCTGCGATGACCCGGATGCGCCGACGGAGGAACCGTGGGTCCACTGGGTGATCTACAAGATCCCGACGACGGCGACCGGGCTGGCGGAGGGCATCCAGCGCGCGGAACGGCTGCCTCCGCCGCTCAAGGCACTGCAGGGGAAGAACTCATGGAACGTCGTCGGGTATCGCGGCCCGGCGCCGCCGAAGGGACACGGCGTACACCACTACCATTTCAAACTCTATGCGCTGAACACCCCGCTGACGCTCGGACCGAACCAGGACAAAGCCGCGTTGCTCAAGGCGATGTCCGGGCATATATTGGCCGAGTGCGAGCTGGTCGGGACGTATCAGCGACCGTAGGTCTGCCGGCGCCTGCCGGAACCACGGAGCCGCCCAGCCCCCGGAAGCAGCTCGATACCCCCGACGCCCGAACGCGCGGGGTACGTTCCTCTTTCCACCGGGAGCACATGGACTCTATGCGCAAATCGTCCGTGCCGTACGTGACCGTCCTGGGCATTGTTGCATGGTTCTGTTCGCAAAGCGGGCTCGCGGCAGGCGACGCCGTTTCGCTCGTGCCGGCGCCGAAGGAGGTGCGGTGGGCCGACGGGCCGGCGGTACCGCTGGAAGACGGCGGCGTTGCCATTGTGATCGGGGACAAGGCCGGCGAGCCGGCGAAGGCAGCGGCCGATCTGCTTCGTCGCCGGGTGTCGAAGCGATTCGGACAGGACTGGCCGATCCTCACCGAGAGCGGCGACTGGAGGAAGCACAACGTGATCGTGCTGCTCGGTGAGCGGGCGACGAACGGCTGGCTCGATCGCCTGTGTACCGAGAAGTATGTCGACCTGAGCGAATCGGCACCCGGGTTTGACGGCTACGTGATCCGCGTATTCTCCGCGGACGGTCGGACGATCGCGCTGGTCGGCGGGAGCAACGCGCGCGGAACGCTCTACGGGCAGGACACGCTGTACCAGCTCCTGGCGCGGCAGGACGGCAAGACCGTGCTGCGCGAGGCATCGATCCGCGACTGGCCGACGGTACCCTGGCGCGGCCGACCGCAGACGACCGTGGCGGCGCACCTGCAGCCGGGCATGATGGACGTCTATGCGATCTCGCGCGTGAACTTCATCGACCTGCGAAACGGAACGTACGCCTTCGAGCCGGATTACGTGCTGACGGACAAGGACAGGGCCGAGATCACGGAGGCGATCCGGCTCGCGCACCAGCGCGACATCATCGTCTTCGGCACGGTGAACTGCGGCGTGCCGCGGGCAAAGTACGACGCCGTGATGGCCCGGTTCGAGGAGTTTCTCTCGCTCGGGGTGGATGGATTGTGGCCGTCGTTCGACGACAAGGGGCCGGGCGAGGCCCCGGAAGAGCTTGTCGCCAGGGTCGTCGCGCTGGGCCGATCGCACGGAATCCGCGGCAGCCGCATCGCGATCACGCCGCCCAAAGGCTCGTACCAGGTCATCACCGCGCCGTTTAACGCGAAGATCATGAAGGTGCCGGGCATGGACGAGGCGCTCTGGTTCTGGACGCCCATCCCGTCGGCCGAGGCGTTTGCGGCGGCGCGGTCGATCGGGCTCAAGACGAGAATGTCGTGGTGGCACAACTGGCCGCGCCCGCTCAGCGGGTTCACGCACGTCAGCGGCGGCAGCGTTCTCGGCGGCGGCCGGCGGGCCTACATGGAGGTGCCGCCGATGGCGTGCGGCTGGCACGAGCCGACGTACGAGGAGCTGGCCGCCGACGGGAAGAACGTGCAGGCCGTCATGCCGTGGGGCGGAAATGCGTGGGAGCCGTACTACATCGTACCGATCGTGAACTGGTGGGGCTGGAGCCCTGAAGAACCGGACTGGAACGGGGTGCGCCGCCGCATCTACGGCATCGTCTTCGGACCGTCGGCAGTGGACGCAGCGATGAAGTTCGATGACGCACTGGTGCAGGCCAAGCGGCTGTTCGTTCTTGCCCCGGGCAAGGGCGGCGACCGGCCGGTGGCCCCCGCAAGACTCAAGAACGTGGCGGACCGTGCGAAGGCCGTGGCGCTGGTCGGGACCCTCGAAAGGCTGTTGCCCAATATCGTCGAGCGGGCCGTCGGCGAGACGATGCTCGACACCGAACGGCTGCGGCGGAACCTGCTCGAGCCGATGGAGGCGGAGGTTCGCGCGGCGAAAGCGGCCGCGACGCTGGCATATCCGGAGTACTGGTGGGACGAGCACCAGAGGAAGGTACTCGACGCCGTCTACGCCGAGGACTTGCAGCGAGCGGATGAGCTGACGGCGGGCGTCCGCGAGCGCGTGATGGCGGAACTCGACGAAATCAGCCGATCGCTGGGGTTCCTCGACATTACGCAGCCATACGTCGATGGGTGGCGTCGGCGGGCCGGGCTCAACGGACAGGGTTGGCAGAACCGGGTGCTGGAGCGGCGGGCCGAGGTGCCCAGGCGGGCCGACCATTACGGGTATTACGCGGTCAAGATCTCGGACCTGCTCAAGGGCTTGTCGCGGCCGCCGGTGGAATGGGGGCGCGGCAAGGCCGAACGGCAGCTTCACATTCTGGCCACGGCGATGCCGGGGGCGCAGGAGCAATTCCAGGGCGAGTGGGTCGGCGGGATCTACGGCCAGAGTGCGCCGGTTGCGGCGTTGTTCGCGCTGACCAAGGACGGCGCCTGCAACGCGGGAGACTACAGCGAGCTGCCGGTGACGGTTCCCGTGTCGGGACCGCGAGAGCGGCTGGGGCTTCTGGTATTCATGAACCGCCATACCAAGGACGCGTTCGGGCTGGAGGAGTCGCCGGGGCGATGGGCGGGGTTCGCATCGGTGCAACTACTCTGGGGCGACCGGGTTCTCTGGGAAGGCGATGTCGGGCTGCCTCGCGACGGCCGGCCGTGGGACCTGGTCCGGCTACCCGTCATTCCGGACAGCGTATCCGAATTACGCCTGCGGCTGCGCGTGCAGGATCGCAAGGATTCGCAGGGCATGCAGGCAATCGTGTTCGTGGGGCCGCTTCATCTGGTGGAAGTGCCCTGAGGCGGCCTTCGGCCACGCCCCAACACGGGGGGACGGCCGCCGTGATCCCGAGCGAAGCGAAGGTCCGGCTTGCCGGCGCCAATCAGACGAATGGGCACGCAATGACGTGGCCTGCCGGACAAACCGGCTTGTAACCGCCGTGGCCGGTTCATAACATGGCATTGCCGTCGGCGTCTATGCGCTGAGACGAAGGGAGCGCGCGATGACCGATCTGGATCGAATGGTGCGCCTTGCACAGCACCGCCTCTGGCTGAATCGCTGGCTGCGGCTGCTCGGGTGGTCCGCCACGGTCACCGCCGCTACCTACGTGCTCGTGGCGCTGATCAATAAGCTTTTCTCGCTCACGGAGCATCCGTGGTTCTACCCGGGTGCGGCGGCGGTCGCGGCCGGCGGCGCGCTGCTGATCTCGACGGTGTGGTTCCTTGCCACGCGCGATGACCGCCCCACCGCCGCCGCCACGCTCGACCTGGCCGCCGGGCTGAAGGAACGCATCAGCAGCGGCCTCTACTGCGCCGGGTCCACGGACCCGTTCGCACGGGCCGTCTACGAGGACGCCCGGCGCATCAGCCGGTCCCTATCCCCCAGGGCTCACCTTCGAGTAGTGTTTCCGCGGTCGGGGCACTATGCGTTCGCAACCGTCGCGCTGGCACTGATCGTTTCGTTCGCGATCCCGCCCATGGACCTGCTCGGCCGCCAGGAGGAGCACCGCATCGCGGAAGTCCGTCAGGAGGGCGTCAAGCAGACCCGGGCCGTCGTCGTCAAGACGTTTGAACAGGTGAAGAAGCTGGCCAACGAGAACCCGCTGCTGCAGAAGATGGACGGCCTGAAGGAACTGGACCCGCTCGCCGAGCCGCAGGCCGAATCGCCGCTTGACGTGAAACAGGACGCCATCAAGAAGATCGACAATCTCGTCAAGAACGTGCAGGAACAGCAGGCCCGGGCGGAGCGGGACCGGGTCGAGGCGATCAAGAAGATGCTGCGGCGGGCCAGCGACCTGCAACAGAGCCGCGACAGCGCGATGGACAAGCTCAACCGGGCCCTGGCCTCCGGCGACTTCCAGGCGGGCCGCGAGGCGATCCGGCAGATGCAGGAACGGCTCGCTCAGACCCCGCAGACTCCCGAACAGAAGCAGCAGGCCGAGGCACTCAAGCAGCAACTCGCCCAGATGGCCGAACGGCTTGAGAAGGCCGCCGCCGCCCAGACGCTCGACCGCAAGCTCGCCGAGGAACTCCAGAAGGCCGGCATCGACGCGAAAGACATCGAGAAGAAGCTCGCCGGCCTGAGCAAGGAAGATTTCGAGAAGCTCGCCCGACAGCTCCAGCAGAAGGGCCTGACGCAGCAGCAGGCGCAGGACCTCGTCAAGAAGCTCCAGCAGCAGAGCGAAGCCCGCCAGGCATGCCGGAAGATGGCCGACGGCCTGGCAAAGGCCGCACAGGGCATGAACCTGGCGGCGGGCGGCGCGGCGGGCGGCGCACAGGGCCTCGCCATGGCGGCGGAGCAGCTCAGTGAACTCGAACAGGCCCAGCAGAATCTCGACCAGCTCCAGCTCGCCCTCGACAGTCTGGAGGACATGAAGTCACAGCTCGGCAAGCCGTGCAGCCAGTGCAACGGCACCGGCATGTGCAATGGCAAGCCGTGCTCCGCCTGCGGCGGCAGCGGGTGCGGCATGGGCAACACGCCCGGCCGTGGCGGATCGGGCGGCGGAATGGGAGGTCTCGGTCGCGGTCAGGGCGGCATCGCGCCCGTTTCGGAGACGTCGTTCCGCACGAAGCGCGAACGGACCCCGGTCATCACGGGCCGGGGCAGCCTGATTGGCCAGAGCTGGGTGCAGGGCGAACAGATCAAGGGCGAGGCTACCGCGGAATACGTCGGCACCGCGATCTCGGCGGAGCGCGACGCGGCCGAGGCCATTCACGAAGAGAAGATCCCGCGGCAGTACCGCAAGACCGTCGGGACGTATTTCAGGCGCATCGCCGAGGATGCGAAGAACGCCGCGGGTAGCGGGTCCGCCGCGACGCCGGACGGCCAGAAGTGAATCGATGCGAACCGACGGAAAAGGCGTCAGACCGCGTGCCCTCGGCATACGGGCAACGCGTCTCGCACGCGACAGCCGCCGCGACGTACCGGCGGTGTGTGCGCCATCGCCATGCGGCCGCATTCCCTCGTCGCGCCGTCGCTTCGTCGCCTGCATTCTCGCTCTCGCGTTTCTGGGGGGATGCGGCGGGAAGGCGCCCGGCGGATCGAAGCCGGAGCTGATCTTCGGGCAGACGGGGCTTGGCCCGGGCGACTTCAGCTATCCGCGGGCAATCGCCATCGCGCCCGACGGCTGCGTCTTCGTCATCGACAAGACCGCACGCGTGCAGCGGTTCAGCCCGCAGGGCCGGTACGAACACGGCTGGCGGATGCCGGAGTGGGAGGCGGGCAAGCCGACCGGTATAACCGTCGACCCGCGGGGCCGCCTGCTCATCGCCGACACGCATTATCACCGCGTGATGATCTACGACCGCGAGGGCACGCTGCTGGGGCGCTTCGGCGAGCGCGGTTCGGGGCCGGGGCAGTTCGAGTTCCCGACGGCGGTGGCGGTGGACGGCGACGGGTTCCTCTATGTCAGTGAGTACGGTGGCAACGACCGCATCAGCAAGTTCACGCCCGACTACCGGTTCGTAATGTCGTTCGGCGGCCCCGACGCAGGCGAGGCATCGCTGCTGCGGCCGGAATCGCTCGACTTCGACGCGGAGCAGACGCTGTGGGTGGCAGACGCCTGCCACCACCGCCTGTGCCGGTTCTCGCGAGAGGGTAAACTGCTCTCGACGGCAGGCCGCGAAGGCTCCGGGGCCGGCCAGTTGCGATATCCGTACTGCGTCCGCGTCTGCCGCGACGGGAATCTTCTCGTGACGGAGTTCGGCAACAACCGCGTGCAGATGCTGACGCCGCAGGGCCGGAGCCTCTGGACCTGGGGCACGGCCGGGCACGACCCCGGGCAGTTGGCGTATCCGTGGGCGGCGGCCACAAGCCCTGACGGCCGCGTGTACGTGGTGGATTCGGGCAACAACCGAATCCAGGTGTTTCGCCTGTAGCTCGTATTCACCACGGAGACACGCCGGCACGGAGAAGACAAGACCCTTTGAACCGAGCGCATCGAGACTCGACAATGCCGATTGCCAAAGAGCTGACCGAGCAGATCATCGGCGCCGCCATCGAGGCGCATCGCGAGCTGGGACCCGGCTTGCTCGAATCTGCTTACGAGGACTGTCTATGCCATGAGCTGGAGTTGCGACGAGTCAGGTACGCGCGCCGGGGTCCTTTTCCTGTCACCTGCAAGGGGATTCAGACCGATTGCGGTTATCGCCTGGACGTCGTGGTTGAGCTAAAGGCGGCTGAAGCGCTGTTGCCGGTCCACAGCGTGCGATTGCCGCCATACTTGCGTCTTACCGGCAAGAGAGTTGGGCGGTTGATCAACTTCAACGTACCGGTATTGCGGGATGGCGTCCTGAGAAAAGTCTTATGATTTCATCTTCTTCTGTGTGCCTGCGTGCCTCCGTGGTGAGTCTTGGCATTCGCGTCGCCCATCTCATTTGAGCAGCCCTTGTGGCTCTTGCTCGGCCTGACGATCCCGGTGATCGCCCTTCTGTCGCAGCGCGCTCTGAACAGCCTGGACGCGCCCCGGCGGGCCCTGGCCATCGTGCTGCGATGCCTGCTCATCGCCCTGTTCGCCATGGTGCTCGCGCGACCCCAGCGCGTGCTGCGAACCGACCGGCTTGCCGTGTTCTTTCTCATCGACCGCTCACGCAGCATCCCGGACGAACTGCGGACGCGCGTCGAGGAGTATGTCCGCCGCAGCGCCAGGCTCGGCGAGCGTGCGGACAAGCTGGCGGTCATCGGCTTCGACGGCGACGCGGACATCGATCTGCCGCTCAGCCATAGCGGGGGCGACATCACCTCGTTCGGGCCGCCCATTCAACCCGATCGGACGGACGTCGCCCGAGCCGTCCGCACCGCCCTGGCCAGCTTCCCGGAGGGATACGGACGCCGCATCGTCCTGGCCACCGATATGAACCAGAACGCCGGCGACATCCTCGCCGAGGCCCGGGCCGCTGCCGCGAACGATGCCGTAATCGATATCCTGCCCCTGCGCTACGACTACCAGAACGAAATCCTGTTCGACCGGCTCGTGGTGCCCGCGCAGGCCCGGCGGGATACCCGCATCCCGCTCCGTATGATCATCAAGAGCCGCCGGCCGACCCGCGCCCGGCTGCGGATCCTCCACAACGATCGGCCGATCGAAATCAAGGACGACATCGTCGAGCTGGCGGGCGGCATGCGGCCCGAGGCCCTGCCGGCGATTCCGATTCTCGTCGCCGCGGGGGGAGTCCATCGGTTCGAGGCCCGCATCGAGCCGCTCGACCCGACGGCGGACACCCTTCCGCAGAACAATGTGGCATCGGCGTTCACGGTCGTCGAAGACCGCGGCAAGGTACTCATCCTCACGAACGAGGAAAAAGGCCTCGAAGACAACCGGCCGCTTCTCGAGGCTCTGCAACGGGAAAAGGTGGATGTGGAGATGTCCACGCCCGGCCGGATGCCCGTGGACCTGCTCACGCTCCAGGAATACGGGGCCGTGATCCTCGCCAACGTCTCCGCCGACCGCTTCACCGAGGAGCAGAAGCAGGGCCTCGCCGCCTACGTCCGCGACATCGGCGGCGGCCTGATCCTGACCGGCGGAGACCAGAGCTTCGGCGCGGGCGGATGGATCGGCTCGCCCATCGAGGAGATCAGCCCTGTCGATTTCGAGGTCAAGCACAAGAAGGTCATCCCGCGCGGGGCGCTCGTCATCATCATGCACAGTTGCGAGATCCCACGCGGCAACTACTGGGGCGAGCAGGTCGCGATCGCCTCGGTCAGGACAATCAGCTCGCTCGACTACATCGGCGTGCTCGCGTACTCCTGGTCGCCGGGCGGTGTGAACTGGGAAGTACCCCTCCAGCCGGCCACGAACAAGGACGCGATCATCAGCAAGATCAAGCAGATCAAGATCGGCGACATGCCCGACTTCGCCACGACGATGGAGATGGCCGTCAAGGGCCTCCTCGGCCTCCAGGGCGTCGCGCAACGCCACGTGATCATCATCAGCGACGGCGACCCCTCGCCCCCGAGCCACGCGACGCTGCAGCGGATGGTCGACAACCAGATCACGTGCTCCACGGTCGGCATCGGCTACGGCCAGCACGTGATGGAAAGCTCGCTCCGCCAGATCGCCAAGGCCACCAACGGCCGCTTCTACGCCTGCAAGAACCCCAACCAGTTGCCGCAGATCTTCGTGAAGGAATCCAAGGTGGTCCGGCGATCGCTCATCGACGAGACCCCGTTCGAACCGAAGCTGGTCTATGGCCTCGCGGAAACGGTGCGGGGCTTCGGCAACGTCCCGTTCCCGGCTCTCAAGGGGTTGGTCCTGACGACGCCCAAGCCGGCCGCCATCGAGATGCCGCTGGTCCGCTCCGGCGGCGACGGCGACGACCCGCTCATGGCCCAGTGGCAGTACGAACTGGGCAAGGTCCTCGTGTTCACCTCGGGGCGCTGGACGAGCTGGGGCGAGTCGTGGAAGTCCTGGAACCGCTTCGGGGCATTCTGGGCACAGGTGGTGCGCTGGGCGATGCGTGCCCCGGGATCGACCGAATTCGACGTGGTGACACGGCTGGAGGGCGACAAGGGGCGGGTCCTGATCGAGGCCCTGCGGCAGGACGCCTCCTTCCTGAACAACATGACATTCGACCCTCGCTTCAGTCGGGTCGTCAGTCCGGACCTGACGGCGAAGCCCATTCGGCCGGTTCAGACCGGCCCGGGACGGTACGAAGCCACATTCGATGTCAAGGACAACGGGAACTACCTGGTCAACCTGAAGTATGACGCCCCCAACCACGAAGGCGGCATCCTGCGCACCGGGCTGACAATGCCATACTCCCCCGAGTACCGCGAGCTCAGCGCGAACCTGCCGCTCATGGAGCAGGTCCGCTCGGCGACCGGCGGGCGGATGCTGACGATGGATCCGCTGACTGACGACGTGTTTCACTACAAGCGGCCCATTACGCTGTCGCGGCGACCGATCTGGCGGGAAACGGTCCTGTGGGCGCTGTTGCCCCTGTTCCTGCTCGATGTGGCCGGCCGCCGACTCGCCTCCGCCCTGGCGTTGTCGATCTACGCGGAGGCGACCATCCTGGCCGTGCTGCTGGGGGTGTGCATCACCGCGCATGCGTCGGGATGGACCTGCGTCGGCGCGATCATCCTCGCGGAGATGGTCGGTTGGACGATCCGCAAGGACTACATCCTGCCGGCGATCCGGTTCTTCACGCATTCGGTCTGGGCGCTCGGCCGGGCGGGACAGCGGAGCACCGAATCGCTGGCCCAGCTCAAGACGGCCAAGGACCGGGTCCGCGGTGAAATGGCCGAACCGCAGAGGCGGGCGACAGGCGAAACGGAGGAGGAGCGGGAGCCGATCCCGCTCGAGCCCGGGCCGGATCGCGGCGCCCGCTTCGATGTGGGCGACCGGAAGGCGACCGAAGCGGCCGGCGACCTGACCGAGGCACTGGGGGGCGCGAAGCCCGACGCGATGCCTTCCGGCGGCGGCCGCCCCGGCGGAAAAGCCAAGGGCCAGGCCGCCTCGCAGACCGAACTGACGGCGCGCCTGCTCAAGGCGAAGCGGCGGGCGCAGCAGGATATGGACGCTCGCAAAGAGAAAGGTGAATAAGATCGTTCCGTGTCCGTCGTTTATGGTGCGTAGTTCTCTGTCCGTTGTTCGTTGTGCCTGGGAAGTCGCATGCAGTCCCACGGACGACCGACAACGCGACCGACGGGAGACGATGAATCGCAGGAGACGTATATGACTGCAAACGGCATCGATCCGAAGGTGGAGAAGGCCTGCGAAGAGTTCCGCCGGAAGTACGCCGCCGTCCGCGGCGAGATCGCCAAGGCTATCGTGGGCCATGAACACATTGTGGACGGCGTGCTCACGTGCCTCTTCGTCGGCGGACACGCGCTGCTCGAAGGCGTGCCCGGGCTGGGCAAGACGTACCTGATCCGCTCGCTCGCCCAGGCGTTGAGCCTGCGGTTCAACCGCATCCAGTTCACGCCCGACCTGATGCCCGCCGACATCATCGGCACGAACGTCATCATGGAGGACCAGGCCAGCGGCCGGCGCGAGTTCCAGTTCCAGAAGGGGCCGCTCTTCACGCAGATGCTTCTGGCCGACGAGATCAACCGCGCCACACCCAAGACGCAGTCCGCCCTCCTCGAGGCGATGCAGGAGCACGCCGTCACCGTCGCCGGGCACCGGTACGTCCTCGAGGAGCCGTTCTTCGTGATGGCCACGCAGAACCCCATCGAGCAGGAGGGCACCTACCCGCTGCCCGAGGCGCAGCTCGACCGGTTCTTCTTCAAGCTCATCGTCGAGTACTCCAACCGCGAGGAGCTCAAGACGATCCTCGACCGGACGACGACGGGCCACCAGCCCGACATCAGGCCCGTGATGACGCAGGAAGAAATCCTCGGCGCGCAGCGGCTCGTGCAGCGGGTCGTGATGGCGCCGCACGTGCAGGACTACGCGATCCGCCTCGTCCTGGCCACGCACCCGAACGGCGAGTTCGCCGTCGAGGCCACCAACAAGTACGTCCGCTGGGGCTCCAGCCCGCGCGGGGCCCAGTCGGTCACCCTGGCCGCCAAGGTGCAGTCGCTGCTCGACGGCCGATTCAATACGAGTTTCAGCGACGTGAAGGCCGTGTTCATCCCGGCTATGCGCCACCGCATCCTGCTCAACTTCGAGGGCGAGGCGGAGGGCGTCAGCACGGACGACGTGCTGGCGGAGATCCTGGAACGGACACCGACCATGACGGAGGCGGCGGCGTGAAGCCGGGTTCCGGGTTCCGGGGTCCGGGGTCCGGGGTCCGGGGCCCGGGTTCCGGGGCCCGGGTTCCGGGGTCCGGGGTCCGGGGTCCGGGTTTCGGCGTCCGGTAGAGGCAAACGCTGACCGGTCTTCCGGAACCCGGAACCCGAAACCCGGAACCCGAGTCGGTGAGCTTGCGAGTATCAGCCATGCCCACGGCGACATCGAATAAGGACGAACTGCTGAGCCCGGACTTCATGGCGAAGCTTGACCAGCTCGACATCGTGTCGCGCAAGATCTTCATCGGCCGGATGAAGGGCGAACGGCGGAGCAAGCGGCGGGGGCAGTCCGTGGAGTTCGCGGATTATCGCAACTACGTCGTGGGCGACGACCTGCGTTTTCTCGACTGGAACATCTACGCCCGCCTCGAACGCCTCTTCCTCAAGCTCTTCCTCGAGGAGGAGGATCTGCACATCAGCATCCTGCTCGACACGAGCAAGTCCATGGACTGGGGCGACCCGCACAAGGGCCTCTACGCCAAGCGCGTCGCCGCCGCCCTCGCCTACGTCGGCCTGATCAACTACGACCGCGTGAGCCTCTACGCATACTCCGGCTCGCTCGACGCCCGGATGGTCGGGGTCCGCGGCCGTCCCCTCATGCACCGGATCATCACCTTCCTTTGCCAGACGCCGTTTGAGGGCGCCAGCCACCTCGCCGCCGCCTGCAAGACCTTCGCCCTGGGCCACCCGCAGCAGGGCGTGCTGATCATCCTGAGCGACTTCCTCGATAAGGGCGGCTTCGAGAACGGTCTGCGATACGTCCTCGGACGCAACCTCGACGTCTACGCGATCCAGATCCTCGCGCCGGACGAGATCGAGCCGAAGCTCACCGGCGACCTGCGGCTTCGCGACATCGAAGACGCCGATGTCGCCGAGGTCACAATCAGCCGCGCCCTGATCAACCGGTACAAACAGAACCTGCAGGCCTACTGCGGCGGCCTCCGCGACTACTGCACCCGCCGGGGCATCTGCTACGCGTTCACCAGCACACAGGTGCCGTTCGATCAGCTTGTGCTCGGCTACCTGCGGCAAAGGGGGTTGCTGCGATGAATCTGCCGATCAGCCTCCTGGCACCCTGGTCCGCGCTCGTCGCCGCCGCCGTCATCCCGCCCCTGGTGTTGCTCTACTTCCTCAAGCTCAAGCGGCGGGAGCAGCCGATCTCGTCCACCCTGCTCTGGAAGCGGGCCGTGGAGGACCTCCAAGTGAATTCGCCGTTCCAGCGGCTCCGCAATAACCTGCTGCTGCTGCTCCAGATTCTCGTCCTGCTCCTGGCCGTGCTCGCGATTACCGAGCCGATATGGAAACGGGCCAAGGCCCGCGAGAAGACCATAATCGTCCTCGTGGACCAGTCCGCCAGCATGAGCACCGTAGAGGCGGACGGCCGCACCCGCCTGGAGAAGGCCAGGGAGCTCGCACGACAGATGGTCGACGACATGGGCGCCGCCGACCAGATGATGATCGTGGCCTTCGCGGAGCGGGCGCGGACGGTTGCCAGCTTCACGAACGACAAGACGCTGCTCAAGAAGCAGATCGACGCGATCGAGCCGACGGATGCCCCCACCCGCCTGCGCGATGCGCTGACCCTGGCGCAGGCCTACTCCACACCGGTCGGCGAGGGCATCGGGGTGACGGCCAGCCCCCTCGCGCCGGCACACCTCATCCTGCTCTCCGACGGCCGGATCGCCGACGCCGCGGAACTCACGCTGCGGCGCGGCACGATGGAGATGGTCTCCGTCGGCGCGGCGGCGAACAATGTGGGCATCGTGAACATGGACATCCGGCGGAACTACGAACAGCCGGAGAAGGTCAGCGTCGTGGTCCGCGTTCGCAACTTCGGCCCCGAGCCGGTGAGGCGAGACCTGTCGCTTTTCATCGACGGCGAGATGAAAGAGGTTCGTGAGCTCGGCACGCTGGCCGCGAATGTGCGGAAGGCCACAAGCGCCCCCGCCGACGCCGCCGAGATGTCCGACATGCCGCCCGAGGGCAGCGAGATCGTCGTGGCGTTCGACATCGCGCACGAGACGGCGGGGCGGATCGAGGCGCGGCTCAGCGGCTCCGACGCCCTGCCCGCCGACGACCGCGCATTCGGCACGATCGACGCGCCCCGGCCCGTCTCGACACTGCTCGTCACGCGGGGCAATTACTTCCTCAAGCTCGCGCTGGCGGCGCTGCCGGGGCAACCGCCGGTGATCCTTTCCCCGGAGCAGTACGAAGCAGCGAAGGACGAGGAACTGCTCGCCGACGGCCGGATGAGGTACGATGTCGTCGTCTTCGACGCGTGCAGCACCGACCGCCTGCCTCCCGGCAACTACATCTTCTTCGGCGGCGTCCCGAAGCTCGACGACGTAAAGATCACCGGCGAGGTGAGAAACGGCCTGTTCGTCGACTGGGACAATACGCACCCCGTCCTGCGGCATGTCGTCGTCGAGCTGATTCACGTGCTCCAGTGGAACCGGCTCGAGATGCCCCGGGAGGCGCAGACACTCATCGAGGGAACGGATGGCCCCGTCCTCTCGCTGCTCGGGCGCGACCGGCGACAATTCCTGATCTGTGCGTTCAGCCTGTTCGACCCCGCGCGGGAGCACCTGAACACCTCGTGGGTAATCGACGTGCAGGGATTCCCCGTCTTCATGTACGACGCGGTCCAGTTTCTCGCCGGTAACATCAGCGCGGCCGGCAACCGGAGCTTTCCGCCGGACGCGGCGGTCGCGATCCCGGCCAGGCCCGGGGCGAAAGCCGTGGCCGTGCGCCGCCCCGACGGCTCGAAGGACAGCGCCCCCGTCCGCGAGGACGGCGTGGCCTACTATGCGAACACGACCCGGGCCGGCTTGTACGTCGCCGAAAACGCGGCGGGCGACAACGCCGCCTTCGCCATAAACCTGTTCGACGATCAGGAAAGCAACATCCGCCCGCGCCCGCAACTCCGGCTCGGCACCGAGCGAATCGCCGGCGCCCCCGCCGCCGAACGCGTCAACCGGCCCCTCTGGCCCTACCTGATCCTTGCCGCCCTGCTCATGTCGTTCGTGGAATGGATCATCTACAACAGGCGGGTGTTTGTGTAACCGCGTGGGGAAGGTGGGAGACTGAGAAACAGCGACGTCGGCCCCCCCTTTCGCCTTCCCATCCTTGCGTTCTCCCGTTTTTCCCAAGCCGGCCTTCGGCCGCAACCGGACACGGGCGCGCCGGCCCCCGTCATGCGAAGCGAAGCATCCGGATTCTCTGCGCCAATCCGCCGGATTCTTCGTCGCTGCGCTCCTCAGAATGACAGCCAGTGCTACCGCCGCAGCGCGATCCATGCGCGCAAGGCACGCCGCGCGCAAGGCGCGCAAAAGCCGCGACGCAAGACTCTACACGTCGATCATCGCCGCATTCGTGGAGTCGGCCTTGGCGAGGATCGCAACGTAAACCGCACGCGCCCCGGCCTTCTTGAGCACGCGGACGTTCTCCTGAATTGTTGCGCCGGTGACCATTACATCGTCCACCAGGCAGAATGTCCGCCCTTGCACGCGCGCCCGCCGCCGCAACGCGAACATGCCCCGGACATTCGCCCGCCGATCCGTCGCCGACAGCCCGATCTGGCTCCGCCCGCGCCTCGGACGCGACAGCAGATTCTCCACCGGCAGCCCCAACGCGCGGGCGGCCGCGCAGGCCAAGGCGCCGGTTGAAAAGAAGCCTCGCCGGCACCGCACCGTCCAGTGGCTCGGCACCGGCACGATCGCATCAAGTTCACCGCGCCAGGACGTGCCCTCGACGCGGGCCGCGAGGTACCCCCCGAGCGCCTTGTCGAGCCGCTGCTGCCCGGCAAACTTGTATTGCCGGATCAGGCTCCGCACCAGGCCCGTGTACGAGGCGATCCGCACAAGCCCGTCGTGGGCGAACCGGTCCAGGCTGCAGCGACCGCAACGGCCATCCACGACCTCGTACGGCCCGGCGTCCCGACCGCACATCGGGCAGTAGAGTACCCCGATCGCCTCGCCCATGGCCGCCGCACACGCCTCGCACCACGCCGCCTTGGGGCCGAAGAGCACGGCGCGGCAGCCGAAACAAGCCTGTGGGAACAGCGTATCGGCCACAGCGCTCCAGACCGTGTGCAACCGCTCCGCCACCGTGCTCATCGGGTCGATCCAATGCCGCGAGCTTTGAACGTCTTGAAGACGGGCCTCGGCCGACAAAGATACCCGCCCCGGCGCGGCAGGCAAGCGTCCATTCGTCGCCGGCGGGCGTGCCGTGCACCGCTTGCCGCCGATCGCGGCGATGTCGGCGGCGATGCCGGCCGGACGCAGGCATACGCGTTCTTGCGCTCCGGCTGCAGCAGCCGGCAAGAACGCCGCGACCTCGCCAACGAGGGATCGCCCGCGCCCGGTGCGTGGCACGAGATCGAGCGCTGGCACGCCCGACGCCGCCGGGATGGAGCCGAAGCGGCATCGATGCCGCCGCAGTCCAGGAGCTGACACTCGTCCGAATGCGGCGCCCGAGCTTCCTCGATTCGAGACCCCGGCCCCGAAGCCCGGAAGGCGGCATCGAGCACGCTGCACTTCGGGGGCCACGTGGGGCACATGTCGGCGATGCGCGCTCGGTTGAGCCGCTCGCCAACGCTTCGCGGTCGGAACGCTTGACAAAGTCGCGGGCAACGTGGACAAAAGTGGGGCCCTGTGCGCGGCGGCGTGCTGAGCGAGGAAGACGCATGAGGATCGTTCGTTTCGTGGACCCGGCCGGCAACGTGACCCTCGGCGAGCCCGTCGACGCCGGACTGGCCAGACGGCTGCGCGGCGAACTGTTCGGCAGGCTGGAGCCGACGAACGAGACCGTGACCATCGGCAGGATGCTGCCCCCCGTCGACCCGCCCAACCTCTTCGCCATCGGGCTGAACTACCGGGCGCACGCCGCGGAGGGCGGCTTCGCCATTCCCGCCGAGCCGCTCGTGTTCCTCAAGGCGACAACGAGCGTGATCGCCGCCGGCGAGCCGATCGTGTTGCCGAGATCGGCGCCCGACGAGGTCGACTACGAAGCCGAACTGGCCATCGTGATCGGCAAGACCTGCCGCAACGTCTCCGAGGCCGAGGCCCCTGGATACGCCCTCGGCTACACGTGCGCGAACGACGTCTCCGCGCGCGACTGCCAGATCCGGCGCGACAAGCAGTGGGCCCGTGCCAAGAGCTTCGACACGTTCTGCCCGCTCGGCCCGGTGCTCGTGACGGCGGATTCGATCAACCCGGACGACCGCCCGATCCGCTCGCTGCTCAACGGAAAGGTCATGCAGGACTCGAACACGAGCGACCTGATCTTCTCCACGGCCCGGCTCATCAGCTACCTGTCGCAGCAGTTCACGCTGCGGCCGGGAACCGTGATCCTGACGGGCACGCCCGGCGGCGTCGGCGTGGCGCGCAAGCCGCCGGTGTTCCTGCGGCCGGGCGACCGGATCGTCGTGCAGATCGACGGGATCGGCGAGCTGTCGAACCCGGTCACGGCACAGGAGTGAAACCGTGAGAACGCGCAAGGATGGAATCGACCGCTCATCCGAGGCGTTTCCGGCCGTTTCGCTTTCCGGCTCTCTGTCTTTCGTAAACCCTGGAGGTGGCTATGTCTGACCCCATCAAGGCCGGGATCATCGGGTGCGACACGTCGCACGTCATCGCGTTTACCGAATGCTTCAACAACGAGAAGGCGAAGGATCACGTCCCCGGCGTGCGGATCGTCGCGGCGTATCCTTCGTTCAGCGAGGATATCGAATCGAGCAAGGGTCGTGTCAGGGAGTACACCGACAAGCTCCGCGAGAAGTACGGCGTGAAGATCACGGACAGCATCGCCGACCTCGTCCGGATGGTCGACGCGGTCCTGATCGAAAGCGTCGACGGCCGGCGACACCTGAAGGAGCTGCAGGCCGTCGTGAAGGCCGCCGAGCCGGGCAGGCTGCCTCCGGTCTACGTCGACAAACCGTTCGCGGCAAGCCTTGCCGACGCAAAGGAAATGGTCCGCATCATCAGGGAGAACAAGCTCCCCTGCTTCAGTACCTCGTCGCTGCGGTACCTGCCCGGCATTCAGGCGTTCCTGCGCGACGCCTCGCACGGAAGGATCATGGGCTGCGACGCGTTCAGCCCCGCCACGCTCGAGTCGACCAACCCCGGCTTCTTCTGGTACGGCATCCACGGCGTCGAGATCCTCTACACGATCATGGGGACCGGCTGCAAGGACGTGCGCTGCACGAGCACGCAGGACGTGGATGTCGCCGTCGGCATCTGGGCCGACGGGCGCGTCGGCACGATGCAGGGCCGCCGCAAGCCGCCGCACGACTACGGCGCGATGGCCTATACCGAGAAGCGGGTGGTCTGCCTGATCGAGCCGCACACATACGTGCCGCTCGTCCGCGAGATCGCCGGGTTCTTCCAGAGCCGCAAGCCACCCGTGCCGATCGATGAGACGCTGGAAATCATGGCCTTCATCGACGCCGCGCTGACATCCGCAAAGGCCGGCGGGAAAGAGGTTCCGCTGAACCTGTAGCGGCCGGCGCAACCGTCGCTATAATGATCTGCATGACCGGCGTTCGGACAACCCGCTTCGTGCGCACCGCCGATGCGACCTTGCCGACGGACCGCAGCCGAGCGCGCCGCTGTGTAATCGCCTCGGCGGCGATCGTCAGCTTCGCGGCCGTGCTGGTCCTCTGTGCCCACCGGTCTTCGTCTCCGGCGCGCGGGCACCCGCCGGCCCTGACGGCCTGCCACAACAGCGTGACCTGGACCGCCGTCCTTCCGGGCTCGCCGACAGGCCTGGCGCAGGCCTCCCGTCCGGCGCTGCACGGGGCGTTCTGGGTAGGCCTGCTGAGCCTCGCCTCGGGCGTGGCCGTCGTCCGTCTGGCGGCGTTCCTCCGGACGGTCCGAATCGGCAGCCGCTGCGGACACTGACTGCCCTTTCCCCGACACCGCAACCGGAAAGTCCGTGACTCTGATTCTCCTTTACCCCGGACGCAGGAACCGTAGACCAGCGAACGAGATCGTCGCGAATTGCCGCCTGCGGATCGCGGACCGGCAATCATCCCCGCACGCGGGTGGCCGAACCGCGGTCCACAACCCGGAATCCGAAACCGGAAGGGTAGACCAATGCCCGCAATCGAAGTGGTAGGAAAGGCGCTCAAGAAGATATTCGGCTCGCGGAACGAGCGGCTGCTTCGCCGCTACGGGCGCGTGGCGGACCAGATCGAGCGGCTCGAACCGGAGCTTCGCGCCGATTACGACGAGCAGTTCAACGCACGCATCCGGCAGCTCGTGGAGGCCGGCGAACTGCCTGCGGAGATCGACCAGACGCCGATGGCCCGCCTGGCCTGGTCGGCGAGCCGTCTGGAGGAGCTCGAGCGCCGCGAACTCGCCCCGCAGGGCCTGGCCGCGAAGGTTCAGGACGTGCGGAAGGAACTCAGCCGGCCGCTGGCGGCCCGGGCGCAGGAGATCAAGTGGCGGCTTGCCCCGTCGGAGCCGCTCGAGCGGATCGTTCCGGAAGCGCACCGCCTCTCGGAGGCCGAAAAGTGGGAGCGGCTGGTGTTCAACGGCGAGCCGCTGGAACCGGCGCTGCCGGCCGACCTGCGCAGCCGCGCCGCGGAGATCCAGGCGCGGATCGAAAAGGGCGAATCGCTGCAGGGCCTCGTGCCGGCGGAGTACCTCGAGGCGGACGTCGAGCGATGGAAGGCACGGCTGGCGAAGGGAGAGGCGTTCGAGTCGTTTCTGCCGGCTGAGCTGCGGGATCGGGCGGAGGAGTTCCGGCTGCGGATGGCCCCGGCGGAGCCGGTCGACGAGCATCTGCCGATGGCCTTTGCACTCGTCCGGGAGGCCTCGCGCCGCACGCAGGAGCATCGACACTTTCACTGCCAGCTTATCGGCGGGCAGGTCCTGTACCACGGCTGCGTGGCGGAGATGAAGACCGGCGAAGGCAAGACGATCGTCTGCCACCTGGCGGCGTTTCTGAAGTTTCTGCAGGGACTGAAGGTCCACATCGTCACGGTGAACGACTACCTCGTGAAACGCGACGCGGAGTTCGCGCGACCGATCTTCGACCTGCTCGGGGCGACAGTCGGCTACATTCAATCGGACGTGGACCCGGGCGGGTACGAAGGCATCCGCAAGGCGCAGTACGCCTGCGACGTCACGTACGGAACGAACAACGAGTTCGGCTTCGACTACCTCCGCGACAACATGAAGATGCGGGCGTCGGATCAGGTGCAGGGCCGGCTCGACTATGCGATCGTGGACGAGGTGGACTCGATCCTGATCGACGAGGCGCGGACGCCGCTGATCATCTCCGGACCGGCCCGCGGCGACCCGAACGACTACAAGGCGGCGGACGACTACGCCGTCGCCCTCGTCGAGGAGCAGAAGCGGGTGAACGCGGAGACCCGCCAGCGGATCGCCGAGTGGGACCGTCGCGGCGCGCCGGAGGAGTTCCGGAAGCACCCGAAGTTCGAGGACGCCTTCAAGCGGTTCAAGGTGGACCCGTACATGCTGACGGAGGAAGAGGCCGAGGCGATCGGACACCGGCAGTACTTCGTCGTCCAGCGCGACCGCAAACAGGTGCACCTCACGCACGAGGGCGTCGAGCTGGCGGCGAAAAAGTCCGGGCTGGGCAGCTTCTACGTCGAAGAGAACATGAACTGGCCCCACCTGATCGAGAACGCGCTGCGGGCCCGTGTCGTATACGAGAGAGACAAGGACTACGTCGTCCAGAATCGCGAGGTGATCATCGTCGACGAGTTCACCGGGCGGCTCATGCACGGACGGCAATGGTCGGACGGGCTCCATCAGGCCGTCGAGGCCAAACACCGCAACGAGGCGGAGATCAAGCGCGAAACGCAGACCCTCGCCACGATCACGCTCCAGAACTACTTCAAGCTCTACAAGTCACTCGCGGGCATGACGGGCACGGCCATGACCGAGAGCGACGAGTTCATGAAGATCTACAAGCTCGAGGTCGTCGAGATCCCGACGAACCGGCCGGTAAACCGGAACGAACACAACGACCGGATCTACAAGACCACGCGCGACAAGTACGCCGCGATCGTCGACGAGATCTACCACATGCACCGGCGCGGGCGGCCGAACGACCCGTTCCTGCTCGCGACGATCTTCGAGCGGCTCCTGCCGATCTGCCGCGCGCACCAGCCGCAGGACGTGCCGAAGATCGAGGAGGCGCTGCGCCGCTTCAACGCAGCGGAGAACCAGGACCCGAAGGTCATCGACTTCATGTGCGAGACGTACGACGCGGTGATGGGCGAGCTGGCCATGGGCCGGCCCATCCTCGTCGGCACGACCAGCGTCGAGAACAGCGAGATGCTCCGCGGGCAGCTCCTGCGGACGTACCCGCAGGACTTCCCGCCCAAGGCCGCCAAGAGCAAGGAGAACGAGGGCCTCGAGGTCCTCAATGCGAAATACCACGAGCGTGAGGCGGAGATCGTCGCCCTGGCCGGCCAGCGGTACGAATCGAAATCCGCCCGGCACCGGCTCGGCCGGGTCACCATCGCCACGAACATGGCCGGCCGCGGCACCGACATCAAGCTCGAGCCGGAAGTCGTGTACGCGAAGTGCAAGGGATCGCTGGCCTACGAGCCCGACGTGGAGCGGCAGGCGCGCCGGCCGCTCTTCTGGCGGGAGCGGAACCCGGACGGCACGCCGAAGGTCGGCACGAAGTGCTGCATTCACTGTCCGGACTACGACGGCATCTGCGCGCACTGCTGGAAGCCGAAGCTCGATCCGCGGTTCCCGGAGCTCGGGCGCAAGATCTGCCCGCTGAACGCCCCGTGCGGGTTGCACATCGTCGGCACGGAACGCCACGAGGCACGGCGCATCGACAACCAGCTCCGCGGGCGGTCGGGACGCCAGGGCGACCCGGGCTCGGCACGCTTCTTCCTGTCCCTCGAGGACGACCTGCTCAAGCTCTTCATGCCCGACTGGATGCTCAAGATGATGGAGAAGCTCGGGTTCGTCGAGGGAGTGAGCCTCGAGGACAGGCGGATCAGCAAGGGAATCGAGCGGGCGCAGAAGAAAGTCGAGGAGCGGAACTTCTCCACCCGGAAGCACCTGCTCGAGTGGGACGAGCCGATGGACTTCCAGCGGAAGGCGTTCTACCGGGAACGCCAGCAGGTCCTTACCGCGCGGAGCGAGAGCGGGCTCGTCCGCAAGATGATCGACGACGCCGTCGAGGAGGCCGCGCAGCGGTTCCTCTCCGAAGGCTATGCGGCGGAATCCGTCGCGAACGTCTGCCGCGACAGCCTCAAGCTCGACCTGTCGGCCCAGTCGCTGGCCGGCCTGGAGCGGGAGGAAATGCAGAAGGTCATCCGGGATGCCCTGCTCGACAAGGTCCGCGACGACGTGACGAACGTGATCGGCGAATACATCGACCCCGATCTGCCCCCGGAGGAGTGGGACGTCCGCAGCCTGAGCCGCTGGGCCGCCACGCTCGGCGCGTCGGTCACCGAGAACCAGCTCCGCAGAATGACCCCCGACGAGATCGAACAGATGCTGCTCGAGTCCGGCGAGAAGCACGCCGAGGAGGTGCCCCTGGACTGGGTCGAGGCCTACCTCGATCCGGACCGCGGGCTTCAGGATCTCGTCTTCTGGGCGAACCGCACGTTCGGCCTCGCGATCGAGGTGGCCCGGCTGCCCGGCCGCGAACCGTCGGCCGTGCGCGCCCATCTGCGGGAGCAGATCCACGCCGCCTACAACCGCCGACGAGCCGTCTTCCCCGTGGAGTGGATCATCGAGGAGGCGTACGCGCGCCCCGCACATGCCGGCGGCCACGACATCCGCACGGGCCACGCGATGGTAGCCGGATGGGCCAACGCGAAGTACGCCTGCCGCTGGACGGCGGAATCGGTCGAGCAGACGTACGGCAGCGACATCCAGAAGATCGGCGATGCACTCCTGGCGATGCAGTACGAGTACCTGATGCCGAAGGACGGCGAGGGCCCTCTCGCGCGGGAGGTGGACCAGGCCATCGAGCGCTGCGCGGGCAGACCCGCCAAGCTGCGGCAGTGGGCCAGGGAACGTTTCCGGGACGCGCTGGACGAGTCCATCTTCGACACCGCACAGGACGGCACCGCCGGACATGCCGCCGCCGCGAACCTTCGCGACGCCCTCATCGAGGCGGGGCGCGAGTGGCTCTGCTGGGAATTCAACCGGTTCGAGTGCGCCCTGCTGCTGCGATCGTATGACGAGGCGTGGATGGACCACCTGCTCGAGATGGACCACCTCAAGTACGCGATCATGCAGCGACCGCTCGGCGGCGACCAGACGCATCCGCAAAGCCAGTACGCCATCGAGGGCCGCGAGTACTTCGAGAAGATGTGGGGGCGCATCCGCGGGCTGGTCCTCGATCGGATCCTGCGCGTACGGCCGTCGGGCGCGGTGGAAGGCCGCTCGATCTATCAGGCCGTCGAGGTCCGGCACGACGAAGCGGTGGGCGCGGGCTTCAAGGGCGTCACGGGGGTCGAACGGCAGCCGGGCCTGGAGGCACAGGGCGAGGTCCGCGTCACCGATCCGATCCGGCGGACACAGCCACGCGTCAAGCCCAACGATCCCTGCCCCTGTGGTTCGGGCAAGAAATACAAGAAGTGCCACGGGAGCCGGGCGGCGTCGAAGTAAGGCGGGGCCGGGGATCAGGAACCGGCGATCGCGGACGGAGTCAGTCCCCCGCCGGCTCGATCCTGGCCGACATGCTGCCCCTGGAGCGCTTCAGCCGCCAGTCGGGGCCGTAGGCGTGGATCTGGTCGCGCTTCAGCTCAGCACGTTCCAGCGTCGTCGTGTCGACGATCACGCGGCCGGTCGTATCCACCTCCTTCGCCATCTGAAACGCCCGCTCCTTCGAATGGCCGAAGAGCTTCTGCAGCATCTCGATGACGTAGTCGTACGTGTGGTCGTCGTCGTCGAGCAGAATGACGTTGTACGGCGGCTGCGGCCTGGGCTTGACGTCGGCTGCGGCCGGCGCGGCTGTCGCAACGGTCGCGGGAGCTTCCGTCTGTGCCATGGCAATCACTCCCCTGAAATCGTCCTGTGGATTCTAACGCGCTGCGCCGTACGCCGCTACGTGCCTTGCGCCGGCATCCCCCGAAACGCTCGCGTCCCGCCGACATTTCAGGAACGGCCGCCATCGGCCGATCGTTTCGCGTAGCGCCATGCGCGGGAGTCTCGATTGAGGAAGTCGGAAAAGGCCGGCACGATGCGGCCTCGCTTCGCGTAGTAGTATTGAATCCCCCGCCAGCATGCGAGATTCGCGATCCAGGCGCGGCTCTTGATCGGCCAGACCTGCAACCGGCGGACGGCCGACCGCAGCGAGAAGAACTCGGCGAACGCGGCCATCTGGGCGTGGCGCAGCTCGTTGACGCTCATCCGCTTCGGCGCAAAGACGACGCTCGCGCCGTTGTAGCGGTCCCAGTTCGTGCAGGTGATGCGGCCCTCGCGTTTGTACTGCTCCCAGATGCCGGTGCCCGGGTACGGTGTGAGGATCGGAAAGCACGCCATGCTCAGGTTCATCCGCTGCGCGAAGCGGCAGACGTGCATGCAATCGCGCCAGTCGTCGTGGTCGAAACCGAAGATGAACGCGCCCCAGAGACTGATACCCGCCGCCTGAATCTTGCGGATCCGCCACTCGTACGTCTCGCTCTTCACGTACTTCTTGCCGGCCTCGCTGAGCGTGTCCTGCTTGGGGCTTTCGAGGCCGAGGATCAAGCCGGCGCAGCCGCTGCGCTTCATGGCGGCGAGCAGCCTGTCGCTCCGCGAGATGAGAATATCGCACTGGCTCGCCCAGTTCACCCGGAGCGGTTCCAGGGCGGCGCACAGCTCCATCGCCCACTCGTGGTTCCCGGCGAAGTTGTCGTCGGCAAAGATGAAGCACCAGCTCCGGTATCGCTCCTTCGCCTCGCGGATCTCCTCGACGATGTCGCGGATCTCCCGCTGGCGGAACTTGCGCCCGAAGACGCCGGGCGTCGTACAGAACGTGCACGTGTGCGGGCAGCCGCGGGTCGTCTGGATGGGGTTGAAGATCAGATAGTCGCGCGGGTCGAGCAGGTCTTTGCGCGGCGTGGCGATCGGCGCGGAGGGATACTCCGCCCAATCGTACACCCGCTTCAGCGCGCCGCGCTGCCAGTCCGCAATCATGTGCGGCAGCGTGCTCTCCGCGTCGCCCTTCGCCACGGCGTCGCAGTGCGGCAAGGCATCCTCGGGCAGCGCGCTCGGGTGGATGCCGCCCATGATGACCGTGACGCCAAGGCGGCGATACTCGTCGGCGATGGCGTAGGCCCGGTTCGCCTGCGTCGTCATGGCCGTGATGCCGACGATATCAACGTCGGCCCTCGCGCGGTGCGGCCGCTCCATCGCGCATTCGTCAACAATCTCGACTTCCCAGTCGCGCGGCATGACGGCCGCACAGATGCTCAGCCCCGTCGGGTGAAAGATCGCCTTGCGGGAAAACGTCATGTGCCGGATCAGTTCCGGCATCGTGACCGTCGAGAGCGCACAGTTCGGATTGATGAACCGGATCTTCCGATGTGTGCGTGGTTCAGCAGGCACCATGGTGAAACCCCCGTTCGCGACGGAGAGAAGGTAGTCACCGAGTCGGACCGCGTCAACGCCATTTTACGCGAGCGCGGCAACGACCGGCGAGACGCACCACGACCGTCATCCGGAACGGAGCGCAGCGTAGGGAAGGATCCGGCGTCCGATGCGCGTGCCCACAGCGGAGCGCAGCGAGAGGAAGACGCCGGGCCGCCCGCGCCGCCGTTGCGATCGGACGGGCGAATACAAGAGGAAAGCCGGATTCTTCGCTGCGCTCAGAATGACGGGGCCGCGATCAACCGAGCTGTTTTCGCAGAGCCTCCGCCCCGGCCTTCAGGGCGGCGGCCAGTCCTTCCGCGTTCTTGCCGCCGGCCTGAGCCATGTCGGGCTTGCCGCCCCCGCGGCCGTCGATGTGCACGGCGATCTCTCTGATCAGGTTCCCGGCGTGCAGCCCGTTCTTCTTCAGGTCCTCGGTGACGGCCGCGAGCAACAGCGGCTTGTCGCCCTCCCCGCGCATGCCCAGCAGCACCGCCGCGGAGCCGGCCTGCGTGCGGAGCCAGTCGGCCGCCTCGCGGATCTGTTCGACCGGGGCGCTGGGCACCTCGCCGACGATCAGGGCGTGGCCGTTGATCCGCTCCGCCGCGTCGAGGAGTTGCCGACGCGCAGCCCGGATGGCGCCGGCCGATTCGGCCGAAACCTGCTTGCTCTGTTTCCTGGCGATCTGCTGCAGCTCGGCGATCACATCGCGTAACGCGATACGATCGCGAAGCGGAATCTCGGCGTCGAGCATTTCCTTCTGCAATTCGGCCAGCCCGGCAGCCACGCCGTCGGCCGGCCCGGCCTGGATGGACGCGGCCTTCTCGCGGAGGCGCCGGCCGGCCTCGATGGCCTTCTGCGCCTTCTCGCCGGTCACGCCGACGACGCGCCGGATGCCCTTGGCCACGGCCTCCTCGGAGACCAGGACGAACGAGCCGATCTCGCCGGTGTGCCTCACGTGCGTGCCGCCGCAGAACTCGACGGGGTACTTCATCCACTCGGGGTTCTTCGGGTCGCGGAGCATGGCGTCGATGTCGGCGCCGCAGGAGACGACGCGGACCTCGTCCGGATACTTCTCGCCGAAGACGGCCCGCAGCGTGTTGATCTTCAGGGCGTCGGCCTGCTTCACCACTTTCGTATAAACCGGCAGATCGGCCTTGATCTTCTCGTTGCACAACGTGACGATGCGGTCGATCTCCTCCGGCGTCAGTGGCTTGTTGTGCGAAAAGTCGAACCGCGTCTTGTCCGGATCGACGAGCGATCCCTTCTGGTCCACCTTGCCCCCGCCGCCGATCTCCAGAACCTCGCGCAAGGCCCAGTTCAGCACATGCGTGCCGGTGTGGTTCCTGCGCGTCTGCTCGCGCTGCGCATCCACCGCGAGCGCAGCCTCCTGGCCCGGCTCGATCCGGCCGCGGGTCACCCGCCCCACATGCGCGACAGCGTCGCCTAGTCGCTGCGTGGTCTCAACCTCGAAAACGCCGGTATCCGTCGCGATCTGCCCCCTGTCGCCGACCTGTCCTCCTGCCTCCGCGTAGAAACAGGTGCGATCCAGCAGCAGCGCCACCCTTTCCTCGGCAGGTTCGAGAACACCCGACGTGCAGACCTCGTGGCCCGTCACCCAGCCGACGACCCGGGCCCTCGCGGCCCGCCCCTCGTACTTCGGAGAGTCATCCGTCGGCGGCAGTCCGCCCTCCACGGCCAGCGCAAGAACCTCGCGCGGCCGGCCGGCCGAGCGGGCGCGTTCCTTCGCCTCCTCCATCAGCCGCTCGTATTCGCGCGTATCGACGGTCATCCCACGTTCGCGGGCCATGACCTCCGTCAGGTCGATCGGGAAGCCGTACGTATCGTGAAGCCTGAATGCGTCGCCCCCGCTGATAACGGTCCGACCCGCCTGCTTCGCGCGATCGGCCGCCTCCTCGAACAGCGCGATGCCGCGGTCGAGCGTTCGGATGAACGACTCCTCCTCCTCGCGGATGACCTCGGCGACGCGATCGGGCTTCGTCCGAAGCTCCGGGAACGCGTGGCCCATCGCATCGACGACGACCGGCACGAGCTTGCACAGAAACGGCTCGCGGACGTTGAGATACTGACGCCCGTAGCGCACGGCGCGGCGGAGGATCCGCCGAAGAACGTAGCCGCGGCCCTCGTTGCTCGGCACGGCGCCGTCGGTCAGGGCGAATGTCAGGCATCGGATGTGGTCGGCGACGACGCGGTAGGCGATGTCCTTCATCAGCGCGGCGCTTGCTTGCGCTGCGCGTTCTGTTGAGCCCGACGACTCCAGCAGCCCGGTGTACGCCGGCGCGCCGGTCACACGCTGGATTCCGCCGAAAATCGGCGAGAACACGTCGGTGTCGTAGTTGCTCACCTGCCCCAGGCGGCCGGTGTGCATCCCGCGGAGCACGGCCGTGATCCGCTCGAACCCCATGCCGGTGTCCACGTGTTTGGCGGGCAGGGGCGTCAGCCTGCCGTCGGCGGCGCGGTTGTACTGGATGAAGACGAGGTTCCAGATCTCCATGACGCGCGGGTCGCCGGCGTTGACGAGTCTGCCGCCGCTCAGGTCGGGCGTCTGGTCGATGTGGATCTCGCTGCACGGGCCGCACGGGCCGGTGTCGCCCATCTCCCAGAAGTTGTCCTTCTTGCTGCCGGGGTGAATGTGCGTGGGGTCGATGTCGGTCACCGACGCCCAGAGGTCGCGGGCCTCGATGTCGGGCGCAAGCCCCTCGTGCTCGTCGCCCTGGAAGTACGTCGCGTGGAGCCGGCGCTTGTCGATGCCCCAGACCTTCGTCAGCAGCTCCCAGGCCCAGGCGATCGCCTCTTTCTTGAAGTAGTCCCCGAACGACCAGTTCCCGAGCATCTCGAAGAAGGTGTGGTGGTAGGTGTCGTGGCCGACGTCGTCGAGGTCGTTGTGCTTGCCGCCGGCGCGGATGCACTTCTGCGTGTCGACGGCCCGCGAGTAGGGCCGCGAGCCCGTCCCAAGGAACACGTCCTTGAACTGGTTCATGCCGGCGTTGGTGAACAGCAGCGTCGGGTCGTCCTGCGGCACGACGGGCGACGAGGGCACGGCGGTGTGCCCGTGCCGGACAAAGAACTCGATGAATTCAGATCGTATCTGATCGGCGGTCTTCACGTTCCGTAACCCTGGTGAACCCGGCCTGGGCGGAGCCCGTGGGCCGACAGCCGTCGCGGCCCGCCCCGAGTCCGTTGATTCTATAGCGAACCCGGCACGGATGCGAGAGGGCATCGGGCCGGCGAAAAGCCGAGGTGTTGGCGAATCAGGACGGCGGGCCTAAGCTACTCGCGTGGATCTGGACAGCCTGTTCGAGCATCGGACGGACGTGTGCGACACGGACCCCGACTGGGTCAACGCCCTGCCCGGCGGCGGCGGGGTTTACGCGCTGACGGACGCGGAGGGCCGCCTCGTCCTGCTGGCAAGCAGCGAGAGCGTACGCCGCGCCGTCGGATACCGGCTCTCGCCCCCGCCGGAGGCATCGAAAAAACGCGCCGACCTGAAGGCCGTCGTCCGGCGCATCTACTGGCGGCGGACCTGCTCGCCCTTCGAGACGGCATTCGAGTTTCACCGGGTCGCGCGGGCCCTGATGCCGAAGACGTACCTCGAGGCGTGCGCGTTCGGGCCGGCCTGGCTCGTGCATGTGAACCTGTCAGACCGCCTGCCGCAGTTCGTACCGGTAAAGCTGCTGCCGGAGTCCGGCAACGCCCTCGGACCGTTCCCCACACGCGCGGCCGCGGAGCGATTCATCGAAACACTGCAGGACCTCTTCGACCTCTGCCGCTACTACCATATCCTGCAACAGGCGCCGCACGGGCAGGCGTGCGCGTACTTCGAGATGGGCAAGTGCCCCGCCCCCTGCGACGGAAGCATTCCGCTTGAACGATACCGGGAGATGGTGGCGGAGGCCGAAGCCTTCGGCGCGGGCCTCTGGCGCGCGGAGCTGCCACGATGGGAACAGAGAATGCGGGAGCTGGCACAGCTCCGCCAGTTCGAGGAGGCCAATCGCCTCAAGCAGCGTCTTCAGCGGGCCGACTGGCTTCGCGGCGAGACCTGCCGCTTCGTCCGCCCGGTCGCGGAGTTCCGGTATCTCGTGCTCCAGCGCGGCGAGGGCACCACGCACGTGCGGCCGTTCTTCGTCCGCGCGGGCTGCATCGAACGCGGCACAAGCGTCGGCCGCAAGGACCTGCCGGCCGCCGCGGCCGCCTGGATTGAGACCATGCGAGCCGCCCCCCCCGACGACCCGCCGGTGGACACCCTGCTCCGAAGCGAATGGATCTGGCTCGTAAGTCACTACCTGTTCAAGGGAAACGACGCGCCGGGGCTTTTCCTCGGCCCGGACGAGTGGCCGCATGCCGATGACTGGCTGCCCCGCATAAACGAGAGAATCCTGCGGACCCGGCCGAAGCCCGGCCCGGATGTCGAGGCGGAAGCAAACCTTGCCGACCAGCCGACGCAACCCGGATAGCGGGCCCATCCGCCTGCTCATGGTCATCACCGACCTCAAGGTCGGCGGCACGCCGCTCGATGTGCTCCGTCTGGCCACGTCGCTGCCCCGCGACCGCTTCCGTGTCCTCGTCGTACCGCTGGCCGACGTCGGACCCGTCGGCGAACGTCTGCAGGCGGCGGGCATCCCGGTCGCCCCGTGCGACGCCCGCAGCGCCCGCGACGCCCGAGCGCTCCTTCGGCTGTATCGCACGATCCGGGCGTTCCGGCCGGACATCGTGCACGCCCTGCTCTTTCATGCCAACGTCGCCGCCCGGCTCGTCGCTCCGGCCGCGGGCGTCCCGGCCGATCGGATCGTGTGCAGCATCCTGACCGTCGAGCGCGAACGGCTCTGGCACCTCCGCGGCGAGACGCTCACGTGCCGACGCTGCCGATGCGTCGTCGGAAACTCGCTATCCGTGATCGATTACCTGCATCGCGTCGCACATGTGCCCCGCCGCCGCCTTCGTCTGATTCGCGGCGCCATCGACACCACGGCAATCGCCGCCGCACGACCGATCCCGCGGAGCGACCTTGGTGTTCCCGAAGGCGCCCCGCTCGTGCTCTGGGTGGGCCGCATGGACCCGGTGAAAGGCCTCGATGAACTCATCCAGGCGTGCGCCATGCTTCGAGAACGCCTGCCGATCCACGTCCTGCTCGCCGGCGAAGGAACGTACGAGTCCGCCGTGCGTCGGCGGATCGCCGTGCTGGACGCCTCTTCGTTCGTGCATCGGCTGGGGCGGCGCGACGACGTCGCCGCACTTCTGGCGACGGCGGATCTCTTCGCGTTTCCCTCGCGTTCGGAGGGCCTGCCGACCGCGCTGATGGAAGCCATGGCGGCCGGCAAACCGATCGTCACGACGGATGCGCCGGGCTGCCGCGATCTCATCCGGCACGGGCAGACGGGCCTTACGGTGCCCGTGGGCGACGCCCGCGCGCTGGCCGACGCGATGGCAAGGCTTCTCGCCGACGCCGATCTGAGCCGCCGTCTGGGCGCAGCCGCCGCCGCGTGGGCCCAGGCGAATTGCGACTGGCCGGCGGCGCTGCGGCAGTGGATCGCGCTGTACGAGCAAGTCCACAGGAAGGGCCCCGCCCCCACGGCGGGCTCCGACAGCCGCACGAGCAGGCTCGCTCACTGATGCCCAAGCTCTTTCATCACGTCGGCGGCCCGCTGGAGGGCTTCCGCGCGTGTGGACACCTCGTTGTTGAGCTGGGCGTAGTAGACGCGATCGAGGATCGTTTTGAACGCCGGGCCCTCGCGCAGGCCCATCTCCTTGAGATCCTCGCCATCCAGCAGCGGCGGCGGCTGAACCTCCTCCGCCGGGATCGCCGCCGCGCGGGCCCGCACCGCCTCGTACGCATCCAACGGGCGCCCCCGGGCCCGACACACGGCCGCGAACAGAGCGAGCAGGTCCTCGAACCACGGCGACTGCATCAGGAGCTTCAGGTCGGCCGGCGTCAGGCGCGCCGGCTCCGCCAGGGCGTCCTTGTGCTCGACGAGCCATGCGACGTGCTCCCGCGTCCGATTGCTGCACGTCAGGGCACGGCAGATGCGCTGCACCTCCTTCACCGGACGGTCCAGCAGCAGCACCGCCAGCACCGACTCGAAGCCCGCGTCCGCCGGCAGGTGCGAGAGTACCACCCGCGCGGTCTGAACGTGATCCGCCGACCACGTCGCCCCTTCCCACAGGTATGGCAGAATGCCCGCCTCGTCCATCAGCCGCAGCGACTCGGCGCGGTGCGGCCCGTCGAAGCTCTTCTCCAGCTCCTCCCGGATCCGCTCCGCGCTGACGTCGCGGATCGTCGGCGCCATCTCGCGAACCGCCTGCCACGTCGCAGGCTCGATCCGGCACCCGTACGCCGCGGCAAAACGTACCGCCCGCAAGACGCGGAGATGGTCCTCCGTAAACCGCTGGCGCGGCTCGCCGATCGCCCGAAGCCGCCTCGCTTCCAGGTCCTCCCGGCCTCCGACGAAGTCGATAACCCTTTCCTCGAGCGGGTCGAAGAACATCCCGTTGATCGTGAAGTCGCGGCGTCGGGCGTCCTCCTCCGGGGTGCTGAAGCGGACCGCATCCGGATGGCGCCCGTCGGAGTAGCTCAGGTCCGTGCGGAACGTCGCGACCTCGATCCAGAACGGCCCTTCGCGAACGAGCACCACGCCGAACTGAGCGCCTACTTTCCGCGTCCGGCGAAACAAGCGTATGATCTCGGCCGGCTGGGCGTCGGTCGCAACGTCGTAGTCCTTCGGTTCGCGGCCGAGCAGCATGTCCCGGACACAGCCGCCCGCGAAGTACGCAATGTGCCCGTGCCCGTGCAGGCGACGGACGACGGCGACGGCGGCATCGCGAAGACCCATCGGACTCATACAGGCGCAAGAGGGTACGGGGCGGCGCCTGCCCCGTCCAGCCTGGAAACCGCAAACGCCCCGCCGTAGACTTCTGTCGGAATCATGGCCGGGACCTCGCAGGACGTCGGCTCGCGACACGCCCACCGCCGCATGTGGATCATCATCGCCGCGCTCGTCGTGCTCTGGGCGGCGGCAATGCTCTTCCGCTGGCAGATTCGCGCGCAATGGTGGGGATACCGGCTTGCCCACACCGACTCGCCCGCCGCCCGTGCGTACTACTTCGCCTGCCTCGCATCGATTGGTGATCGCGCCGTCGGTGCGGCCGGCCGGCTCCTGCGAAACCCGTCGCCGGAGGTCCGGCTGGAGGCCGTGGGCATTCTGCACCGATGCCGGTCCGAACGCGCCAGAACGCTGTTGCTGCAGGCAATGGGCGACGGAGACGCGGACGTTCGGGAGGCGGCGGCCCTCGGTCTGGCGCTGCACCACGATACGTCAGCGATGCCGAACCTCCTGGAAATGCTGCGGTCGGACGATGCGAACACCGCGCTCGCCGCCGCCGTCGCGATGCAACACATCGGCACGCCGCGGGCCGCCGCCGCGCTCGTCGAGACCGTCCGCACCCGGGCGGTCGGAGAACGATCCGCGACCCTGCGGGCACAGGCAATCGACTCGCTCGGCCTCATCGGCGACCGGCAAGCGGTGCCCGCGCTGATCGAATGCCTGACGGATGAGCGGCCGGTGACCACACGCCCGGCCGCCGATCGCGCGCTGCAGCAGGCAATCGAGGCGATGGGCCCGGACCTCGCCCGACAAGGGCTCGATCCAGAATCGCTGGCGGCCTTGCCGGCACCGGTCACCGTAGCAGACCTGGCGGCCCGCGCCCTCCAACGGATCACCGGAGAGTCATTCGGGTTCCGCTCAACCGACCCGCCGGATCGGAAGGACGCCGTGGCGCGGATGTACGCGCAGTGGTGGGAATCTCACCGGGCGGACGCGGCCCGGGAAACGTCGCCGACAACGCGCCCGTCGCCCGCCATGCCGCCGCAAACCGGCCCGGCCGTCGCCCCTGATCGAAAGGCGAGATAACGGCGCGGACGCGCACTACTCTCTTTCGCTCCTGCACTCTCCCCCTTTTCTCCCCAACGCGGCCTTCGGCCGCAACCGGACACGGGTGCGCCGGCCCCCGTCATGCGGAGCGAAGCGAAGCATCCGGCTCTTCTGCGCCAATCCGCCGAATTCTTCGTCGCTGCGCTCCTCAGAATGACGGGTGGCACCACCGCCGCAGCGCGATACAGGCGCGCAAGGCGCGCAAAAGCTGCGACGGAAGGTTCTACAGGCTCTTCCACCAGGCCACGCCCGCCGAACCCGTAAGCGGATCCACGTAGGGAACGATCTGGCCCCCGCCGATCTCCGGGAGGCGCCCGCCGGCGACCGTGTGCCCGACGACCCAGCCCAACGCCCCGCCGAAGATCACGTCGGAGAGCCAGTGGTCCTTGTCGTCCAGACGCTCGATCGCCACGAACGTCGTGAGACCGTACAGTGGCGCCGCCGCCAGCGGCCCGTAGGCCTGATGCATGACCGCCGCAACCGTCATCGTGCTCGATACATGACCCGAAGGCCAGCCGAAATACCTGCCGCTGGGATCCTTCTGCCAGGCCGCCACCTGTAACGTCAGACAACTGAGGTCGTTGATAATGAGGGCGGAAACGAGTGTGCGGGCCACCTCGTATTCCTTGGTCATGTGAAGCTGTTGCGAAGCGATGTACATCGTGCCGGCCACGGCCCAGTGAATGCCCGGGTTGCCGAGAATCTCAAACGTGCTGCGGGCATCCTTCGTCATGATGTGGTGATGATCGAAGTGCCGGGCGATCCGATGATCGGCCTCCGGATGCAGCGCGATCGACGCCGCACCGGCCAGCCCGAGGATGACCAGGTTCGGGGTGTTCGTATAGACGCGCTTCGTATCGCGCCACAATTCCCGCGGCGTGCGCTTGCCGTCGCGGACCAGTGTCTCGAAAAAGCCCGGCAACGGCCCTCGGGCCTCCGCCGGCTGCGTCGCGGGTGTCCCGGAAGCGGCGTCCGTCTCGTCGGGCGTATCGGGCATCATCGCGGCGAGGATCTCGCCCCCGGCTTCCTTCCGAAAAACCGGCTCAGCCTCCGGCGACCCCGGCGCCTGAGCCGAAAGCAGGAACGGCCGCTCCCCGACAGGCCGATCGACGGCCGCCGTCTCCGCCTGCGCAGCAGGCATGTCCGGACCCGCCGCTGCCGGAGAGGCCGGGCAGGATGCAATCACCCCGCTCGCCGGCCGTGCGGCCAAGGCCCCGCCGCCGCCTCGGACGACGGCATCCGGAGCGCCACGAAGCCGCTGTGCGGCCACCGCGGCCGCTTCGCGCGCCCAACGGCTGTCGGGCAACGCCTGCCGGGCGCCCTGGCAGCCGCAGAGGAACCCGAAGAACACAAGACACAAGGCCCCCGCGCATGATCGAACAAGACGTTGGATCGGCATGGCTTCTTCTCCGACCTCACTGACTCAGAAGGACCGCGTTGGGGTCCTCCGAACGAATCCGATACTTCTCGACAAGCTTGCGGAGCTTCGCCTGCTGCGGGTTGAGTTCGAGCGACCGATGCCAATGGTCGACGGCCGCCTGATAATCATCCAGACGTGCCTTGTCCACAAGGTAACGACTCATCTTGACCACCCCAAGGCCGGCATGCGCCTCGGCGAACTTCGGGTCGATCGCCAGCGCCCGCTCGTAGGCCGCGATTGCCTCTTCGTACCGTCTCTCGCGGAAAAGGCAATAGCCCAGTTGAGAGTGCGCAAGGGCCATTTCCGGATCGATCTTCACGGCCAGTTCGAGGGCGCTCCGCGCGTTCGCGAAGCGCTCCTGCTTCATCAGCGTCGTCGCGAGGTTCACAAGCACCATCGGCTGGTTGCCGTCCCGTTCCAGCGACTCATTGTACTCGTGGATCGCCTCATAGAACCGGCCCTGCGCATCGTACGCCGCCCCGAGATTGCTGTGCGCAAACGCGCTGTCCGGCCGCAACTCAATCGCCCGGGTGTACAGCGCAATCGCCTGATCCAGCTCGCCCTCCTGTTGATAACACACGCCCAGGTTCAGATGCGCGTCAAAGTTGTTCGGATCGAGCTCGCATGCGTGCACATACGCCCGGATCGCATCCCGGAGCTGCCGCAGGTGGTAGTACATCTGCGCAAGCTGGAACGTGTCGTTGAAGCTGAAGGGATTGAGCTTCACCGCCTCGGCAAAGCTCCGGGCCGCCTGCTCATAGTCGCCCTTTCGCCTGTACGCAACGCCCAGCGCCGAATGTGCCACGGCCAGCCGCGGGTTCATCTGAACGGCTTGCTGAAATTCCGCCAGCGCGGCATCCAGGTTGTCGGCCTCCAGCAAGCGCGCACCCCGATCCACCCGCTGCTGCGCCGCGTGATCCGTCCAAGACGCGCATCCGCATGCCGTCAGAAGGATCACACCACCCGCGAGCCACCCGAACCGCTGCACGATCCGTTGCATCCGCATGCTGATTCCATCTGAGGCCCGGTTGAGCGCCCCGCCCGACCGGTGCATCTCCACAAGTCGCTATCGGGCGCGCCGGTGAACAACCATCACTGACGAATATCCGTCAGCAGGGGCATTTGGAGCGAATCATGATAGCCGCGCGTCCACCCAAGGCCGGAAAGTTCACGGGCAAGGCCGCGGGCTCTTGCCTGTGTTCACCGGGCGCCACTCTCGCCAGTACGACCCGCTCCGGGATGCTGCCGGCGCCGATTCCGGCGCGCTGCACGAGGCTCGGCGACACTACCGGCCGTTTATCTGCCTTGGTTTTCGCTCCAGCCTACCCTAGAATATCATCGTCGCGTGCAGGCGGTTCGGTTGACCTTTTCCCGACGCGCGGGTCTTATGCGAGCTCTGGTGGCCATACCCATCTTCAACGAGGCCAAGTACTTGCGCGGCGTCCTGACGGAGGTCCGCAAGCACATCCGCGACATTCTGCTCATTGACGACGGTTCGACTGACGAGACACCCCGGCTCCTGGCATCGGAGACGGGCGTCTTCCATATCCGGCACCCGAACAACCAGGGTTACGGACAGAGCCTCATCGATGCGTTCGAGTTCGCCATCCGTCAGAGGTACGACTGGCTCATCACCATGGATTGCGACGAACAACATGAACCCCGTCACATCCCCGAGTTTCTCGCCGCCGCCCGCGAAGACGATGCCGACATCATCAGCGGGTCGCGCTACCTGCGGCGTTTCGACGGCGACAACCACCCCCCGCACGACCGCCAGACCATCAACATGTGCATCACGAGATTGCTCAATTGTGCCATGGGCATGAATATCACCGATGCGTTCTGCGGCTTCAAGGCATACCGCGTGGCCTCGCTGACCCGCCTGCATCTGACGGTCCCGGGGTATGCGATGCCGCTGCAGTTGTGGGTCCAGGCCGTCCGTGCCGGGCTGCGAATCCGGGAACTGCCCATCCGGCTGATCTATAAGGACCCGGGGCGACACTTCGGCGGCAATCTGGATGACCCGCGGGCGCGGCTGCAACACTATCTCGAGGTGCTCGCCACAGAACTCGCCGCCCGGCCGGCGGGCACCCTGGCTGAGGAAACGACGGAAGGTACCTGCTGCACCAGCCGACGATGCTGAACTTCCAGGCGCTTCGCACCCCTGGCGACGACGGCGGGATCCTGATCGAGCCTGCCGCGCAGAAGCTTCGCGCTCTCGTGGAGGAAAACCGCTCCCGCCTGGCCTCGTACCCCGGCGGAATCAGCGGCACAGACTGGGCGACCCTGCGGCGACAAACGCGCGCGGCGATCGGCGCGGACGAGCGTGCGCCCGTGATCATGACAGGGCATCAGCCGGAGTTCATCCACCCCGGGGTATGGGCAAAGCACATCGTCGCCGACCGGCTGGCCCGCGCCCTCGGGGGGGCCGCCGTGAACATCGTCGTGGACAACGACGTTCCCAAGACGCTCGCCCTTGCCGTCCCGGTCGCCACGGCTGACCGGATCGTCGTGCATCAGGTCACCTTCCTCGAGAAGGGTGCCGGACTGCCGTACGAGTTTCTGCCGGGCCTTGACGACCGGATGTGCCGGCAGGTCCGCGAGCGGATCGCGGGGCTGCTGGCCGACGCGTATGACGCATCGGCCATGCCCGCCTTTCTCGATGGGTTCTGCACGTCGTACGACTGTGGTCTGGCAGGGCAGATGGCCGCGGGAAGAACGGCTGTCGAGCGGCTCTTCGATGTGCGCCTGCGTGATGTCCGCGTGAGCCGCGTCTGGGGTGGGCCCATGCCGGCCGATTGGATCCGCCGTGCCCGCGAGTTCGCCGCAAGCTACAACCAGGCGCTCGCCGAATACCGGCGCGAAGAGGGCATTCGAGAGGCCGATCGGCCGATCCCCGATCTGCACATCGACGGATCGCGTGTGGAACTGCCTCTGTGGGTCTGCGCCGCCGGTTCGCCACGGCAACGCCTCTATGTCGAGCAGGCAGCGGGGCGGATTCACTTCTTCGCGGGGACCGAGCCGGCCGGCACGATCGCGGCGGACGAGCTCGACGACGGCGGGCGTTTCGCCCGGCTCCTCCATGCCGCCGGCGACCGGGTCATTCGCCCGCGGGCACTCGCGTTGACGCTGTGGGCCAGACTGCTTGCGTGCGACCTGTTCATCCACGGGATCGGCGGAGCCAAGTACGACCGCATCACCGACAGGATCATCCGCTCCTATTACGGCATCGAGCCGCCCGCGATGGCGTGCGTATCCGCGACGCTCCGGCTGCCGTTGCCACGCAGCCCGGTGAGCCGGGCGGATCTCTTCGCCGCCCGCCGCCGGGTGCGGGACGTTCGCTACCAGCCGGAGCGTTGGGCAACCGACATCCCGGAGGCCCTCCCCCTGCTCGCGGAACGGCTCCACGCCATCGAACAATCCGAAAAACTCCGGCGCGACGCCGAAGGACGACGCGACCGTCTTGCCCGCCGCGAAGTCTTCGAACGGCTTCGCGGCCTCAACGCGCAACTGCTCGCGCTGCGCCCGTCCGTGGCGGACGAAGCCCGCGCCGAACTGGAACGGCTCGAACACCTGGCCCGGCAGGACCGGATCGCGACCGGCCGGGAGTACTTCTTCGCCCTGTTTCCGCGGGCGAAACTGGCGAAGCTCTGCGACGCCCTGCCGGCGGCAGGAGACTTCTGAAGGCACAAGCCGTCCGCCGCCGGCCTGCGCGCCGAATTGTGGAGTCTTCCGTCGCAGCTTTTGCGCGACTTGCGCGCCTGTATCGCGCTGCGGCGGTAGCGCCACCCGTCATTCTGAGGAGCGCCGCGACGAAGAATCCGGCGGATTGGCGCGTAGGAGCCGGATGCTTCGCTTCGCTCGGGATGACGAAGGCCGGCGCGCCCGTGTCCGGTTGCGGCCGAAAGCCGCCTTGGGAGGGTTCTCCAGAGCCCGATTCCCGCCGGTTCGGGCCGGCAGCCGGGGTGTGCGCCAAGGCCGCATAATGGTATATTGCCCACGACGAACGACCGGAGACAGGACCGCAGGCGTCACAGACAAGGAGCATACGGCATGGCCGACAAACCCGGCGAGAAGCCGAAGATTCACGTGGACTCGGATTGGAAGGAAGAGGCCCGCAAGGAGAAGGAACGGCTCATCGAGGAAACGGAAGAGGCGGGTGCGGCGGGTCCGCTTCCCGAGCCGACGTTCGCCGAGATCATCAACATGATCCTGATGCAGGCGATGATCGGTCTGGGTGGCGTGCGGACACCGGACGGACGGGTCATCGCGCCCGATCTGGAGATCGCCAAGCACCACATCGACCTCCTGGCGCTGCTTCAGGAGAAGACCAAGGGAAACCTCACGGACGACGAACGGCGGCTGCTCGACGCCGCGCTGTACGAGATGCGGATGCGGTTCGTGCAGGCGACGACCACCCCGCCCCCGGAGGCGGCGCCCACCGCCTGAGCGGGCCGTGTCGGATCGCGGGTCCGACGACGATGTCGCCTGTGAACGAGACGGATGCCGAGCGCGAATGCTCTTCCCGATTCGAACCGACAGTCCGGTCCGATGCACGCCCTGGGTGAACTACGGGCTGATCGGTGCGAACGTGCTGATCTTCCTCGCGTCGTACTCGCTGCACGACCAGAGCCGGGCAGCCGCCGCCTACTCCGATCCGCTCGCGGCGTGGACGCGCTTCTACCTGCTCGATGGCGCGGAACCGCGGCTCTATCAGTTCGTTACCTACCAGTTCCTGCACGGCGGGGCCGTCCACCTCATCGGGAACATGATCTTCCTCTGGGTCTTCGGCAACAGCGTCAACGCGAAAATGGGCCACCTGCCGTACCTGCTCTTCTACCTCGGGGGCGGTGTCTTTGCCGGCGCCGGGTACTGCCTCTTCACGAACAATCCCGTCCTGGGGGCCTCCGGCGCGATCGCGGCAGTGACGACCGCGTACCTCGCGCTCTTCCCTCGGAGCAATATCGAGTTCATCTACTGGTTGGTTCTGGTCGGCGTGGTCGAGCTGCCCAGCGTGCTGATCATCCTCGCGAAGATGATCCTGTGGGACAACATCATCGCGCCCAGGCTCGGCGACTCGGGAGAATCCGCTCAGGTGGCGTACGGCGCCCACCTGGCCGGTTACCTCTATGGATTCCTCGCGGCCGTCGTCCTGCTGTGGGCGCGGGCGGTGCCGCGCGACCAGTTCGACATCATCGCGCTCTGGCATCGCTGGTATCACCGCCAGAGCGTCAGCAGCGCGCTACGAGACCCGACCGCCCGGGCAATCGCTCACTACGGACGTGTGGCGCGGCCCGTTTCCGCCTCGAGTACCGCGGTGCAGGGAATCCCGACGGACCACGTGGCCGACCTGCGAAGCCGCATCGCCCAGGCGCTGGCCGGACGTGACCGCGTAACCGCCGCCGAGCTGTACCAGGAGCTGCTCCAGGCAGACCCCTCGCAGACGCTGGCGAGGGACCAGCAGCTCGAGGTCGCCTATCAGCTCTACGCGATGGGGCGCATGCCCCAGGCCGCAGCCGCCTATGAAGGATACGTGCAGACGTACCCCGGCGCATCGGACGCCGACCAGGTGCGCCTGCTGCTGGGCATCATCTTCGCACGGGATCTTCAACAGTTCGAACGCGCCAGGCGGTACCTGCGCGAGGCTCGCGACCGGCTCACCGACGCCCGGCGGCGTCAGCAGTGCGAGGAATGGCTCGCCGTAACGGACGAAGCGCTCGGGAATCGGCCCGGCGAGCCGTAACGGCCGCCCCGACGATCCGGGCACGGCCACGCGCGCCCCTCACGATTCCTCGCCATCCGACGCATCCGCCGCCCCGCCCGGCTCATCGGCCTCTTCGGGGAGCTTATGCAGGCTCCAGAGATCCTCGACGGGCGTCGGGGGCGATGGCGGCCGCATCAGGCGGGCGCGGTATGCGCGGCTCCACGCGAGAAACGCATACCCGAGAATCACGAAGAGGAACATCAGCCCCGTCGCGGCAATCACGACCCGCAGCGGGGTGCGGATACGCGACCGGAGCTCCGCCTTCCGAGCCTCGGTCAGTTGCGTCGTCGGGGGCGGCAGCCGCTTACGTTCCCACGAAACGTACGCGAACGCCGCCAGCACCACGAGCATCATGCCCGCGAACAACAGAAGGATCGCGGCGCGCCGACGGTCCCCATCACTAGCGCCCATCGCGCATCCCCTCTCACCAGAGCCCCGCGCGGGGGTTCTCCTCGCCGCCGCCGGCCCGCTGAAACCGCTCGATCAGGTCGCGCTGCTCCGGTGTGAGCTTCCGGGGCGGCACGATGCGAACGACGGCGTACAGGTCGCCGCGCACGCCCGTCTTGGGATCCACCACGCCCTTGCCGCGAAGCCTCAGTTTCGTCCCGCTGGCCGTGCCGGGCGGCACCGTGATCCGCGTCGGACCGTCCATGGTGGGGATCTCGATCTTGGCCCCGAGCGTCGCCTCGGCAATCGTCAGCGGGACGTCCAGATAGAGGTCGTTGTCCTGGCGGGCGAAATACGGATGCGGCTGGACGTGGCAGACGATGTAGAGATCGCCCGCCGCCGAGCCGTCCGGCGCAGGCCGCCCCTTGCCCCGGAGCCGTATCCGCTGCCCCTCGCGGATGCCCGGGGGGATGCGCACCTTGAGCTTCTCCGCCGAGCCCATGGCGCCGTTGCGGTTGATATCGAGTTCGAGCGTCGCGCCATGTACGGCCTGATCGAACGTGAGTTGCAGATGATGTTCGAGGTCCTGAACCTCGTTCTCCGGATCGATCCGGGTGGCCCGCGCCCGTTGCCCCGGTCGCCGACGACCGAAGATCTGGTCAAAGATCCCGCCCCCCCCGACGTCGCGCTCGCCGCCGGTGCGAAACGCACCGAAGAGGTCTTCGATATCCTCAATCGGAATATCGCCGCCGCTCGACCAGGTATACACGTGCGCGCCGCCCGGCCCCGGCCGCCACGACCCGCCCGCACCGGCGGGGCCTGCCCCCGCGCCGACAAAGCCGAACTGGTCGTACTGCGCACGCTTGGTCTTGTCGCTGAGCACCTCGTAGGCCTGCTGGACCTCCTTGAACTTCTCCGTGGCCTTCGGATCGCCGGGGTTGCGATCCGGGTGGTACTGTTTGGCCAGCTTGCGATAGGCGCGCTTGATGTCCTGCTCGCTCGCGTTGCGGCTTACGCCCAGAACCTCGTAGTAATCTCGTTGTGCCATTTCGAATGACAATTCTAGTCAGCCCCGTCGGCATTGGAAAGCGAGCGACGCCGCATGGCACGGAAACCGGTCCAGCCCCTGCGAATGCGATGCGTGACCAACCGCCGGCGTGCCGACGGCCCAGGCAGGCCCCGGCGGCAGGGAATCCGGTTGCTGTGCCGCCGGGGGCCTTCTACAATGAAACACGTCGTCGGCAGCCGGCCGACGCCCCCGCAGCGATGTAGAAGGGCTCTGCGAGCCTGATCCGCAGCCGTAGCCCGATGCGTAATCACATGCCGCCCGACAAGGCCCTCACACGCGACCAGATCCGCCGGATCGATCGCCTCGCGATCGAGGAGTACGGCGTGCCGGGGATCGTGCTGATGGAGAACGCCGGCCGCAATGCCGCGCGTGTAATCCGCCGGGAGGTCCTGCCGACACCGGCGGGCGGGTCCGTCGCCGTCGTCTGCGGAAGCGGGAACAACGGCGGCGACGGGTTCGTCGTCGCCCGGCATCTGGCCAACTGCTCCATCGACGTGGCGATCTACCTGGCGAGCGATCCGGCCCGGCTCTCCGGCGACGCGGCGGTCAACTACGGAATCGTCCATCGCATGGGGCTGCCCATTATGGATGTCCGCGAGCCGGATTCGCTCGCGGCCGCAATGCCGAAGTGGCGTGCCTGCGATGTGATCGTCGACGCCTTGCTCGGCACCGGGTTCGTCGGAGGGGTCCGCGCTCCGCTCGACGCGATCATCGATGCGATCAACAGCGTTCGCGCCTCCGCGGTCTCACAGGCAACCGGCGCGGGCCTGTCGGCGCGTCGGCCGATCGTGGTGGCGATCGACGTGCCGAGCGGCCTCGACGCCGACACGGGACGCCCGTGCAACGCAACCATCGAGGCCGATCTGACGATCACCATGGCGGCCAGAAAGGTCGGCTTCGACGCACCGGGTGCGAGCCGGTACACGGGGCGCGTGGTGCTGGTGGATATCGGCGCTCCGCGGGCCCTGCTCGAACCGCCCCCCGGATGAGCCGCAACCGTCGGCCCCCGGGCAAGAGCGGGATGAACCCGGGCGACCGCTGTCGTCACTCCTTGTAGAGATCCACCAGTTGGCTCGTCGTGACGACGGCGGAGTTCGTCGCGAGCACCTTGTCGAGGAAGTCGACGAACGGCTGCCAATACGTGTACTGCGTCCTGTCGCCGGTGATCATGCCGTGGAGCAGGACGACCAGCGGCCGCTTCGCCTGCAGTGCTTCGGTCAGACCCGCGTCCAGAGCCTGCGCCCACTGCTCCGCAGTCATCTTCTCGGCCTGCACACACGCCATGTCGCACAGGTAGATCCGCTTGCCATTGAATTCGACGGTGCTGATCGGCACGGCGTAGAAATCATAACCCGCCCCGTGCACGGGGTACGGCGCGACATCCTGCTCGTGCCCGGCGATCATCGGCTCGATGCCGGCCTTGAAGCCGCTGTTCCACGCGAAGCCCAGTTCGGCGAGGATCCTGTATGTGTCCTCGTTCTGGCTGAAGAACTGCGGGCGGAAGCCGACGATGGGAACGTACGTCCCGCACGGCGCGCATCCCTGGACCGCCTTCTTCGCGTTGGTCAGCAGCGTCTTCTGGTCCTCGTAGGTCATCGTGGCGAGCTGCTCGCCGGTCTTGTATCCGTGCAGGGCGATCTCGAAGCCGCTCCTGGCCAGCGCGGAGACCGCCAGGGCGTTGGCGTTGGCAAACTCCCCGGACACGAATACGGTGGTATGCATGTCCCGCGCCTGCAATTCCGCGATCATGTCGTTCAGGCCCTGGGCGTTCTGGCCTTCCGCGTCGACCTGAATGTTCACATACACGCCCGAGGGCGAGACGCCCGGGGACGGGGGCGCAGGAATCGGCCCAGGGCAGCCCCAGAGGAATACGCCCGTAATCGCAAACACCGTCGCCAGAAGACCGCTGCGCATCGTGACCTCCCTTCGCAGGATGCGTGCTGAACCACCGCCACCTTCCCCGATTGCCGACCGCAGGACTCGGGGAAGTCTCGTCGCGGCGGGCAGACGTGTCAAGTTCGAGCCGCTTCCAGACGCGGCTGTGCGTTCTGAGCGGCAAGAGCGAACCGGGTGCGTGACGGATTCCCCAAGTCCGTTCGTGCCCGGAAGCCAGCTCCGGTTCGACTTCGCGGAAAGCCGCACGCACCCGGGGGAAACCCTGCGAGACCGGGTGCATGGCCGTACTTGCGGTGCGTGTATGGCGAAGGCGTGGGAAGCCTGGCTCAAGCCGGCCCGGCAGATCGCGAAGGCAAGAGCGGGATGAGCGCCCGGTCCCAGCGATTGAATGCGTAGAGTCTTGCGTTGCAGCTTTTGCGCGCCTTGCGCGCATGTTATCGCGATGCGGCGGTGGCGCGACCCGTCATTCTGAGGAGCGCAGCGACGAAGAATCTGGCTGAGTGGCGCAGAGAAGCCAGATGCTTCGCTTCGCTCAGCATGACGGGGGCCGGCGCCCCCGTGTTCGGTTGCGGCCGAAGGCCGCCTTGGGTTTCCCCACATTCTGGCGTGGTCCGCCGG
>CAZZFA010000040.1:0-44572 GCA_964653435.1 uncultured Planctomycetales bacterium
GGGGGCACAGGCGAAGCCCACGGCGGTTGCGGAGCCGCCGGCGCCCGTGGCGGCTCGGCCGGTCGGCGGAACGACGGCCTCGCCCGCCGGGCCCGCGGGCGCTTCGTCTACGGTGCCGCCGCTGCCCGTCGAGTCCGACGTGATGAACAAGGTGGTTGACGCCGCTTCGGACCTCTCGCAGACGGGCCGCCCGCAGATCATGTTCGACGACCGAACGGGCATGATGCTGATTGTCGGGCGTCCGAAGCAGGTGGAGGAGCTTCAGGATCTGATGAAGAGCCTCGAGGAGCAGTTGAGTTCGCTGCCCGTGACGACGGACATCCGTGTGTTCCGGCTCGAGTACGTGGACGTGAACGTTGCGGCGACGATCCTCGAGACGATGTTCAACGAGAGCGGTAGTACACGGAATCGTCCGGGCATGCCGGGGCAGCCGGGCGTCCCCGGCCAGCCGCAACAGCCGGGCCAGCCGCCGCAGCCGGGTCAGCCGCAAGGCACGCCCCAGCAGCAGGCAAGGGGGCGCGAGGCCGGGCGCGGTGACGAACGCGGCGGCCGCGGGAGTGAGGAAACAGGCGGCCGGCGCGGCGAACGGGGACGGGAACGTGCGGGTGACCGGACCGGCACCGAAGAGAAGGCCGGGCCGCGTCCGCTGCTGCGCGGCGATCGGATTCGAGTGTTTCCGGACATTCGGACGCGGACGCTGGTCATTCGGGCGCACCCGGACGATTATCGCGCGATTGCCGAACTGTTGCTCAAGATCGACCGGCCGAGCGAGAACCCGGGGATCGACATCCGTATCTTCCAGCTCAAGAAGCTCAACGCGGCGGAGGTGGAGCAGGCGCTCAAGGCGATCCTGAAGATCGACCAGCGCGACCGCCGGCGGATGCCGCGGATGATGACGGGGGGCGCCGTGCCGGGCATGCCGGGGAGCTGGATGGGCCAGACCGCGCTGATCGAACAGCTCCAGGAGCAGATGCTGGAGCTCCAGACGGCGGGCGAGGGCAAGCTGGCGATCAACCCGAGCGAGCAGATCACGATCACAAGCGACGCGACGACGAACAGCGTGATCGTCTCGGCCCCCGACGACGGCATGAAGCTCGTCGAGAAGCTCATCAACAAGCTCGAGGAGCAGGAGATCCCGCTGATGGTCAAGACCATCAAGCTGGAAAACGCGGACGTGGGCGACATCATGCCGCAGTTGGAGAAGCTTTTTGAGCGGGGCGGAGGCGGCGGAGGGGGCGGCCGCCCGGGCGCCGGCGGAGAGAACGTCACGCCGTCGCGGCTGGGCGCCGTGTCGATCGCGGCGGATGCGCGGACCAACCAGCTCATCATCCGCGCCCTGGCGCCGGACTTCGAGAAGATTCTGCCGGTGATCCAGAACCTCGATCAGAAGCTTGACGGCCAGGTCGTCCAGACGTTCACGCTGCAACACGCGGACGCGGCGAGCATCGAACAGGCCCTGTCGAAGACGTACATCAGCACGACGGGGGGCAAGGGGACCGGCTCGCCCATCCGCATGGCCGCGGACACCTCGACGAACACGCTGTTCGTATGGGCCGACGCGTCGAAGCGGGCGGAGATCGCCGCGCAGGTGATGGAGCTCGACAAGAAGGCCCAGGAGAAGGGCGAGACGAAGAAGATCGCCCTGACGCAGGCGAACGCGCAGGTGGTGGCCGAGAAGCTCAACGCGGCGTTCGGCACGCGGACCGGCCGGGGGCGGAGCGAGGTGAAAATCACCGGCGATTCGGCCAGCGGCGTGCTGTTCGTGACGGCGCCGCCCGAGATCTTCAAGCAGATCGAAGAGGCCGCCAAGGCCATGGACACGCAGAAGCTTCTGCAGATCAAGTCGTTCACGCTCAAGAACGCGTACGCGACGGAGGTTCTTGAGCAGATGAAGGACATGACGATGCAGTTGAGCGGCCAGTTGCGCGGGCGGACGGACATGCAGCTCGACGTTTTCGCGGCGACGGCCGACGCGCGCACGAACACGATCTTCGTGACCGGCGCGGCGGCGACGATCGCGATCGCGGAAACGGTGATCAAACAGATCGACGTGGCGCCCTCGACCCCGACGGCGCAGATCACGCAGTATTTCACGCTGACGAAGGCCGACGCGGCGTCCGTGGCGCAGACGATCAACAATCTGTACGTGAACGTTCCCGGCAAGGCGGTCCCGCCGCCGAAGGCCTACGCGGAGCCGGTGACCAACTCGGTCTTCGTGTATGCCACGCAGCCGCAGATCGATCAGATCAAGGCGACCGTGATCGACCCGCTGGAGAAGGCCGCGCCGGAGGCCGGGCAGGACATCCAGATGTACCGGATCGCGCTGAAGTACGCCAAGGCGGACGACGTGCTGCAGACGATGACGCAGTACGTCAACCAGCGGCGGGCCGCCCTGGCCCAGGCGGGCGTGCAGCGGAACATGCGCCCGCAGGACCTGGCCATCAGCCTCACGGCCGATACGAACACGAACCAGCTCATCCTGTCGTGCAACAAGAAGAATTACGAGGAGATCAAGGCGCTGATCGACACGATCGACGTGGAGCAGACCTCGGCGATGGCGCGGCAGACGAAGATCTACCCGCTGCGCTATGCCGATGTCAGCTCCGCGAGCCAGGCCATCAACCAGGCCCTGAGCAAGCCGGGAACGGTCGGCGAGAAGGACCGCGTGACGGTCGTGCCGGAATACGGGACGCAGTCGGTCGTGGTGACGGCCAGTCCGGAGAACCTGGCCAAGGCCGACAAGATCGTGGAAGACCTCGACAAGGACTCGATCACGAAATACGAGCGGCACATCGTGGAGCTCAAGGCGGCGCAGGCGGACGACGTGGCGACGGCGCTCACGCAGGCCTACGCGCAGCGCCGCTCGACCCGCCAGGGCGACCGGCCGGTCACGGTGGTCGCCGAGCCGAACACGAACAAGCTCGTCGTTTCCTGCACCCAGACGGAGTTTCCGGGCGTCAAGGAGTTGATCGACGCACTCGATGTGCCCAAGAGCGAGGAGGCCGACCGTCAGATCAAGACCTTCCGGCTTCAGTACACCGAGGTGGCCTACCTCGTGCCGGCGATCCAGCAGGCCTTCCAGTCGCGGACAGGCCGCCAGAACCCGCGCGACATCGTGACGGCGGCGGCCGACTACACGACCGGCACGCTGATCGTGGCGGCGTCGAAGGATCGCATGAAACAGGTCGAGGCGCTGGTGGCCGAGATGGACCGGGAGGTCGAAGGCGCCAGCACGCCGCAGTTCATCCCGCTGAAGGTGGCGAATGCCGCGCAGCTCGCCATGACGCTCAAACAGGTCTTCACCGACCCGGCGCAGCAGCGCCGCGGGCGGACCGCACCGGAATCGATCCCCGTGATCATCGGGGACGAGCGCTCGAACTCGGTGATTGTGCGGGCGAAGCCGGCCGATTACAACCTGATCAAGCAGATGATCGCGAACATGGACACGGAGGCCATGCAGGGCGCCGGCGGCATCCGGGTGATCCCGGTGGCCGAAGGGATCGATGTGGAGACCCTCGCGGCGCAGATCGAGAAGACGATGAACGAGGGCCAGCAGTTCCTCGCCCAGCAGACCGGCGGCAAGCCGATGAGGATCAGTGTCGGGGCGGATCGGCGGACGAACGCCCTGATGGTTTCCGGCGCGCCGGCGTTGTTCCCGGAGGTGGAGAAGCTCGTGGCGCAGCTCGAGAAGATGAAACCGCCGGGCGGCACCGGCGTCCTGATCGTTCCGCTGAAGAACGTGCGTCCCGACGACGTGAAGCGCGTCATCGACCAGATGCAGCAGAAGCGGAGCGGCTACCGGAGTTCGGCGGACTGGAAGGACAGCGAGATTGGAAGAATGCTCAGGCATAGTGCCTGAGCCAGGGAGATCGACCATGCGCGGATGGTTGATTCTGGCAGCGGTTCTGGGACAGGTGCCGGTTGCCCCGCAACCGGCGGCACCGGGTTCGCAGCCCCCCCCGGCGGCGACGACGCAGCCGGCCGGGGCATTCCCCGCCCGGCCGGAGATGACCCCTGCGCCGCCGGCGACGCGGCCGGCGACGACGCAGCCGGGGCCCGTTTCGTATCCGGGCATGACGGAGCTCAGCCCCAGCGCTCGCATCGAGGTGGTCGGGAACAAGCTCGTGGTCTCGGGCACGCAGCAGGACCTCGCGCTGATCCGGACGCTCGTCGAGGCGATGGAGGAGACCGGGCCCCAGACGGAGATCCGGCTCTTCTCGCTGAAGAATGCGCAGTCCACGTCCGTCGCCCAGAACCTCCAGCGGCTCTGGAGCGAGATGCAGGCGGGCCTGCCGCAGACGCCGGAAAACAAGGTCACGATCCTCGCCGACCAGCTCAGCAACACGATCATCGTCAGCGGCACGGAGCCGAACATCGAGCGTGTCGGGAGGCTGATCGAGGGCATTGACAACGCGCCGTCCATCGTCGGGCAACTCAAGGAATGGACGCCGATCGAGCTGAAGTACATGCGGGCGAGCGAGGCGGCCGACATCGTGCGCCAGACGCTGGAGAAGCTGCAGAAGCAGAAGGGCGTCACGGGTCCCGCGCCGATCGACGTCCAGGTCGATCCGCGCCACAACAGCCTGCTGATCATCGCGCCGCAGAAGGACATCGAGCAGATCAACAAGTTGATCGCGATCATCGATCAGCCGCCCACGACGGAGTTCGGCGGCGTGTCGAAGCTGGCGGTGTTTCCGCTGATGAAGTCCGATGCGGAGAAGCTGGCCAAGACCCTGCAGGACATGATCTCGCTCGACGGCGCGCAGAAGGACGCGGCCAAGGAGCAGATCCGCCGGCTCCAGTTGCTGAAGATGAAGCCCGGTACGACCCAGCCGGCGGAGGAGCTTGCGTCGCTCGATCTGGAGAAGCCGATCAAGATCCTCGCGGACAAGGGGATGAATGCGGTGATCATCGGGACGGTGGAGGCGAACATCAAGCCGCTGGGCGAGATCGTGGCGCTGCTCGACACCGTGCCGACGTCGGAGGAGATGGTCGTCCGCCTCTTCCCGCTCAAGAACGCCGACGCGCAGAACATGATGGAGGTCCTGCAGACGGTCTTCAAGCAGGGCAAGGACCTGCCGGAGGTGCCGGGCGAGGCGTCGATCAAACGCGTGCCGCCGGGGCCCGCCGGCGCCGCGATGGCCTACAACGTGAACATCGCCAGCGACCCGCGGACGAACATGCTGGTCGTGGCCGGGCGGATCGAGCAGGTGGCCTTCGCGCAGAAGATCATCGACGAGATGGACATCCAGGGCATCGGGGTGAGCTTTCCCGTCCGCGTCCTGCGCGTCGAGCATGCGGACCCCGACCGGCTCGCGACCATCATCACGGACCTCAACAAGTCGCGGATGGAAACGCTGAAGAACCGTGGCGTGAAGTCGACGGAGATGGAGAAGGTCTTCATCGTGGCCGATCCGCGGACGGATTCGCTGATCGTCTCGGCGAAGGAGGAGAACTTCAAGGAAGTGGAGGAGCTGGTCCGGAAGCTCGATCTGGCGCCGGCGAACTACCTGGGCGACATCCACATCCTGGCGGTGAAGAACCTGACGGCCAGCGACCTCGGGCCCAAGATCGAGCAGCTCTGGCAGCGCCGGATCGAGATGAAGGGCGAGAAGGGCAAGGGGGTTACGGACAAGCCGGTGATCGTGACCGACGCGCGGAGCAACGCGCTGGTGATCGCCTCGAACAAGGAGGACTACATCGCGATCGAGGCGCTGGTCAAGCAGTTGGAGGACCAGCCGCTCGCCCCGTCGTCGGAGATCCACATCCAGGTCCTCCAGCACAACGACGCGGGCAAACTCGGCCCGCAGCTCCAGGACCTCTTCAAGCAGCGGGCGCAGATGCGCCTCGCGAAGGGCCAGGAGGAGCAGCCGTCCGATCGCATCGCCATCGTCGCGGACACCACGACGAACACGCTGCTGATCGCATCGAGTCGGGAGAACTACGACGAGATCGTGCGGCTGCTTTCGCGGCTCGACCTGCCGCTCGACGTGGCCGGCGCGGTGCGGCTCTATCCGCTTCAGCACGCCGACGCCACCCGTGCGGCGAAGCTGATCGAGGAGCTGATGAACACGAAGGGGATCGTTCGCGGCGCCGGCGGCGCCGGGACCGTCCCCGAGGCGCAGAAGAAGGTGTCCATCGTCACGGATGCGCGGAGCAACGCCCTGATCGTCTCGGCAACTCCGGAGAACTTCGCGATCGTCGAGACCCTCCTGAAGCAGATCGACACGGCTGAACAGCCGAGCGTGATCACGCCCGAGTCGCGAATCTTCCAGGTGCAGCACGCGGACGCCGTCAAGGTCGCCGACATGCTGACGAAGCTCTTCGAGGGGCTGAAGAAGGCCCTGCCGCAGGTCGAGCAGGACCAGATGAACATGACGGTCATCGCCGAGGACCGCAGCAACACGGTGATCGTGACCGGCTCACGGTTCGGGATGAAGCGGGCGGAGGAGTGGCTGGAGAAGATCGACCGGCAGCCGGGCACGCCGTCGGGCGAGCCGAGGGTCTACTCGCTCCGGTATGCCACGGCGGGCAAGCTCGCCCAGATGCTGACGGACCTCTTCGAGAAGAAGAGGCCCTCGGGCGGGCAGAACACCCGGACGCCGGTGTACATCCTCGCGGACGAAGGGTCCAACAGCCTGATCGTCACTGCGCCGCTCGAGGAACACACGATCCTGGCGGGGTTGCTCCAGATGCTGGACCGGCCGTCCACGCTTTCGCAGCTCATGGAGATCATCCCGCTGCAGAAGGCCAAGGCCGAGGATCTGTCGGACACGATGACGAAGCTGCTTGAGAAGCAGCAGACGGGTGCGACGAAGGGCATGCCGTTCTCCATCGCGCCGGAGCCGCGCACGAACTCGCTGATCGTCTTCGCCGGGCCCGACATGATGAACAACATCCGCATTATCGCGGAGAAGCTCGACACGACGCAGCCGGTCATGGAGCTGGGGCTGCGGGTGATCACGCTCAAGCAGGCCAAGGCGGAAGATCTGGCCAAGCGGCTCACGGACTTCCTGAAGGGGGCCGGGGCGGGCGGCGCGGCGGGCGGGGGCAAGGCGGGCTCGTCGTCGATCATCAACTTCAAGTCGTTCGACGAGGCCACGCAGAAGGAGGTCCTCCGCAGACTCGTGCAGCAGGACATCACGATTACGGCGGACGCCCGGACGAATTCGCTGCTCGTTCTGGCGCCGGCGGACAGCGCGGACATGCTGGCGACGTTGATTCAGACGCTGGATTCCGTGCGGCCGATCACGGCGGAGATCCAGATGTTCCTGCTCCGCAACGCGGACGCCGAGGAGACCAAGAAGCTGCTTGACGAGCTCTTCCAGACGGGCACGAAGGGCGGCGGCGGGACGCAGGGGCAGCCCGAGCGCCGGCTGGAGATCGGCGGCGTGGCGGCGGCGACGGCGGGCACGGCGGCGGTCGAGCTGGCCTTCAGCGTGGACAAGCGGACGAACACGCTCATCGCGGCGGGCAGCGCGGAGTACCTGGAGATCGTCGCGCAGGTCGTCGACCGGCTCGATTCGCTCGATGTCCAGGACCGCGTGCAGCGGATCGTGAAGCTCCGCAACGGCGTGGCCGAGGACGTGGCCAAGACGATGGAGAGCTACTTCAAGGCGGAGCAGCAGGCCGTCCAGGTTCAGGGCGCGGAGGAGTCGGTCATCCGGCAGTTGGAGCGACAGGTGACCGTGCAGGCGGATAAGGCCTCGAACACGGTGATCCTGAGCTACAACCGGCGGATGGAGTCGCAGATCGTCGAGATGATCAACAAGCTCGACCAGCAGCCGCCGCAGGTGATGATTCAGGTGCTGCTCGCCGAGGTGACGCTCGACAACAGCCTCGAACTGGGCATGGAGTTCGCGTTGCAGGACCTGGAGTTCACGGAGAACGCGACGGTCGGCCCGAACAACACGATTCAGGGCGGCCGGCGTTTCGACGTGGTCGCCGGGACGGACGTGGGCGCGGCGGGCAGCGGCACGGGCTTCTCCTTCACGATCACGGGCGAGGACTTCAACTTCCTCTTCCACGCCCTGCAGGGCGACAGCCGCATCGACGTGCTGAGCCGGCCGTCCATCATGGTGGCGGACAACGAAAAGGCGAATATCACGGTGGGCACGCGGGTGCCGGTCGTGCAGAACGTGACGGTTTCGACGGGCGGCATCGTCGTCCCGTCGGTCACCTACGAGAAGGTCGGCATCCTGCTCGACGTGGAGCCGCACATCAATCCGGACGGCTATGTGAATCTCAGCGTCAAGCCGACGATTTCCGACCTCGGCACCTCGACGGTCTCGGTCGGCTCGGGGATCAATCTGCCGACGTTCCTCGAGCGTTCCGCGGAGACGGTGGTGACGGTGCGGGACGGCGAGACGATCGTGATCGGCGGCCTGATCCGGACCAGCGACACGAGCAGCGAGAACAAGATGCCGATCGCCGGCGACATTCCGATCCTGGGCAATCTCTTCCGCGCGACGAAGCGGGACCGCCAGAAGACGGAGCTCCTGATCGTGCTTACGCCGAAGGTCATCCGCACCGAGGAGGAGGCGCACGAGATCTCCGTCAAGCAGCGCGATCAGTCGGGGCTCCTGCAGAAGATCCGTACAAGCCCGCTCATGGAGAAGCTCCAGGTGAAGCCGGGCGACGAGGGGCTCATCCCGGAAGGCGCCCCGAGCAGCCAGCCCGCGGCGCCGAAGCCGGAGTCCTACGGGCCGCCGTTGAACGTGTACGGCCCGGAGAGCCGCGTTATCGAGGAACCCGGCGACGTGACGGTGGCCGATGCGAGGAACGGCTCTTCCGGGGGCAGGAATGAGACATCGCGGACGGACGAGTGAGGCGGGGGGTGAGTCGATGAGCGGTGGACGGAGGATCGCCGGGCGGGCGTGGTTGGCGGTCCTGGCTCTGGCGGCGGGCGGGGGCTGCGCGATGCCGCCGGGGGGGGCCGCGTCGCAGCGCGCGGCCGACCCGACGCTCAATCCCAACATCATCAAGGTGATTCCGTTCTACGGGCAGAATCCGTTCGGGACCGTCGGGGGCGGCGGAAAGACGAACGGCTTCGTGATCCAGGCGCTGTACCTCGTGGCGCCGACGGAAAAGGGCGAGGAGGGCGTCTTCGGCGACGGGATCATCCACGTGTCCATGTTCGTTATCGAGCCTGACGGCGAAGGCCGTCCGCAGCGACGGCTCGTACGCGAGTGGCTGTTCGACCCCGAGCAGGCGCGGCCGTACCGCACGAAGAAGCGCTACGTCGGCGGATACGGCTACCAGTTGCACTGCCCGTGGGGGGATGCGGACGTGCTGGGGAAGCGAATCGAGATCGAAGTCAGTTTCGAGCGCCGGGACGGCCAGGTCGTCCGCTCCCGTCCGCGGCCCTTCGTGGTCCCGCGGACGTGATGCGGCGGAGGATCACTTGAACCGCCCGCGGAACCTGTCCGCCGGGTATTTCTGCGCGTTCTTGCGGAACTTGTCCGTCATTGCCTGCGTGATGTCGATGTCGAGCGTGTTGGCAAAGGCGACGGCAAACGCCAGCACGTCGGCAAGCTCCTCCCGGACCCGGCTCATGGCGTCGGGATCGCCGGTGATTTCCCGCATCTGATCGCTTCGCAACCACTGGAAGTGTTCCATCAGTTCGGCGGCTTCGATCGCGATGGACATGGCGAGGTTCTTCGGGTCATGGAACTGCTGCCAGTCCCGCTCGTCGACGAAGCGGGCCACGAGCTGCCGGAGGGCGGCCACGGTCGTGTCGGAATCGTTATTCACGGATAACCTCGTTCCAGCAGGGCGGCGGGCGGGCGCCGGCTGCGTGTGCCGCGCGCATTGGCGGTCCGCATGGTGATCAATCCTTCACGACCACCGTGGACTTCCCCGGTACCAGGAGCTTGTAGACCATCTCGATGTCCTTGGCCGCCAGCCGGATGCAGCCCATGCTTACATCCTGCCCGATGCTGGCCTCGTCGATCGTTCCGTGGATGCCGAAACCGATCTGGCCTTTGGCCTCGCCCTCGATGCCCTGCAATCCGATCCAGTACTCGCCGATGGGGTTCTGGGGATCGTCGGCATGCCAGCGCTTGCCGGTCCGCGGATCCACCCAGCTCGGGTTGGTCAGGTGGTTGGCGACGATCCACTTGCCGGTCGGCGTGCCGCCGTTCATCCCGAGCGCGACGCGGAAATCCCGCACGTATACGTCGCCGAGAATGATGTACATTTCGTGCTGCGATTTATCGACCACGGCGTGAAACGGGCCGTGAACGACCTTCAGCGTCTGGTTGAGCCGGACGAAGTTCTTGTTTCGGAGCTGGTTGATCTGTGCAAGGAGTTCCTCGGAGATGCTATGGGCGGCGGCGATCTTGCCGACCGTGTCGCCCGCCTTGACGGTGTAGGCGGCGACAAGCGGATCGCCGGGCGTGCGGACGGGCGAGAAGATCATGCGTTCGCCGAGTTCGTTCAGCTTGCGCCGGGCCTGCTCCGCGTCCGGGCCGGTCAGTCCCTTGGCCAGGGCCTCGCTGAGCAGCCGGCGAGCTTCGACGGGGTTCTGTTCAAGCGCCCGCATGCCGGCCTGGCAGGCCGCCTGGGCCCGAGGCAGATCTGCCGCCTCCACCGCCGGGCGGCTGCCGGGAAGCGGCGCCGGCGTGGCGACGGACGCGGGAGGCTTTGCTTCGATGGGGCGCAACGGGCTGCCCGGGGCGGCCGGCTGTGTGGCGGCTGTCGGGGATGGAGCGATGCCGACCAGGTTCTTCGGCGTCGCGGGAGCGTCCTGCGACGTAGACCGGACCAGCGGCAGGACCCACCAGAAGGCGCCGCCCAGAATGCCCAGGAAGACCAGACCGCCCAACGCGCGACGGATAAGCCCTCGCTTTCGACGTTTCGCCACTGCCTGCTCCTCGTTCGTTTCCCAGCGCCGGCGGGAGTCGTTTTCGGCTTCCCTCGCCGACGCTAGGATACCGATCCGACGGTGCAATTCAAGGCCGATTTCCCGCGCGGGCGCGCGGGCGGAGCTCGGAGCCTGCCGACGGCGACGGACGGTCTCTCTTCGCGGCGCGCACAACCCGCGGCGACGGGCGCGCGACTGGCCATGTCGTGGCAGCCGGTTGCCCGACCGGCGTGGTGGTTTCACCGGCCGGCGCGCGGTAGAGTCAGCGGGCCGGCTGCTGCGGCCGGAAGCGCCCGGTTTGCGCTTCGGAGGAAACACGATGAGCCGGAGACTCGCTTCGATCCTTGTTGTTCTGACGCTTCTTGTTCTTTGTGCGTCGGGTTGTGCGTCCCGGGAACCGGCGACGCTCCGTGTGCTCACGTACAACATCCGCCACGGCGAGGGCATGGACAAACGGCTCGACCTGGAACGTATCGCGACGGTGATCCGCGAGGCGAAGCCGGATCTCGTGGCGCTTCAGGAAGTAGACCGGGGTGTCGAGCGCACCCGGCGCGTGGACGAGCCGGCGGAGCTGGCGAAGCGGACGGGCCTGCGTGCCGTCTTCGAGAAGAACATCGACTTTCAGGGCGGCGAGTACGGCAACGCGGTCCTGAGCCGTTTTCCCGTAGAGACTTACGAGAACCACCGCCTGCCGCAGTCGATCCCGGGCGAGCAGCGGGGCGCGCTGGAGGTTCGCATCCGCGTGAAGGGTCATCCGATCGTCTTCATCGCGACGCATCTCGATTACCATCCGAGCGACGGCGAGCGGCTCGCGTCGATCGCGATGCTCAAGGCGATCGTAAGGGGGTGGGGTCGAACGCCGGTGATTGTCGCCGGCGACTTCAACGCGACGCCCGAGAGCGAGGTAATGAGGCAGGCCTTCGTCTTCCTGCGCGATACGTTCGACCCGGCGGGGCCCGCGTCGTTCACGTTCCCGGCCGATGCCCCGGCCTCGCGGATCGACTACGTTCTGTACAACTCCTCGTCGTCGTTGGCGTGCGTCGAGTACCGGATCATTCCCGAGGCTGTTGCTTCGGACCATCGGCCGGTACTGGCGGTGTTTGACGTGGCGCCGCAGGAGGGCCGGTGGTGATCGGAAGCCGCTGGTCTGGAATGCTCGGCCGACGCTGTCGGACTATGGCGGCGGGGTGCCGAAGCGTTCGAGGTACCCCGCCTTCATCACGTCATCCAGATACGGCTCGAGGTACGACCAGGTGAAGATCGCCACGCCGCGGATGCCGACGCGCCGGGCGATGCGGAGGTAGTCGTCGATCTCCGCGGCGCTGTGCACCTGGCCGTGGCTGGTCTTGACGCCGAGGGTGAGTGTCAGTTCGGCCGGGGCCCTGGCCTCTTTCAGGAGTCGAGCGGCCTCCGTCATCCGGTCCTCGAAGACCTGGAGGTACTTCTCGCCGTAGTTGTCGCGATAGCAGTAGCCCGAGACGCTGACCATGTCGATGTATCCCCTCGCGGCCCAGTCGGGCCAGCACTGGGCGACGTTGTGCGACCGGGCGACCTGCGGTCCCCAGGTGTAGAGGCCGATGCGGACGCCCGGTCGGATCGTCCGGAGTTCCACGCTGATCTGCCGCGCCAGCTCGGTCAGATTCTGTTCCTTGAATACCTGCAGATGCCGCCTCTTCGCGGCCTCGTCGGCGGTTCTGTCGTCGGGATACTCCTTCTCGAACCGAGCGGCCGAGTCGGCGTCGAGTCGAATGGTCTGGCTCGGGAAGCGGAGGTAATCCAGCAGGATTCCCTCGGTTCCATACCTCGAGACGATTTCCCTGGAGACCGAGACCATCCATCGACGTGCTTCCGGGTGGCATGGGGAGATGTAGCCGATCCGGCTGCCGGCCTTGTTCAGCAGTGCCCACTCGGGATGTTGGAGCAGGATGCCGCCGGGGCTCTTCTCTCCGCCGCTCGGCACGACGCATACGACCGGCCAGACATCCAGCCTGCGCTGGTGCGCCTCCTCCACGAATACGCGCAGCGGATCCCAGTCTTTTGCCTCGCGCACGGGGATGATGTCGCTGTCGTACCATGCCGTGCCGGCGGTTGTCGTCGCGTACGGCATGACCACGCGAAGGCCGCTCGCCTTGAAGCGATCGAGCGCCTTGCGGATCGCCTCTCGCCGCGCCGTTGCATCCGAGCCCTTCGCGTACACCGCCGCCATGTGGACGTACGCGCCCATGAACGGGGCGGCCGGTTGCGTTGTGGCCGGTTTGTCGGCGGCACCCGCGAGCGGGCCGGGCAGTGCGAGCAGGGCGGTGGCCCAGACGGCCGACAGGGCCGCCCGCCTCGGCGTCCTGTCCGCAAATGCCAGGCCGGACGTGTGATTCATTCGACAATCCTCCGTTCCGCAGGTCTGGTCTTGCCGTTACGACTCCGGATACCGGTTCATGCACGTCGGTCCGCGGGGCCCGGTTTCCGGCAACATTCTATCGCGAGGTGCGGTTCGCCCACGCATCCAGAGGCTCAAGCGGCATCCCGTCACCTTCGCTCGATTCCCCGCCGGGAAAGAAGTGTACCCCGAATCGTGTCAACGGGGGCGCGGTACGCAGGCACAACACCAGTTTGCGCGTGTCGTTCGCCGGTTTCTGGGGTGGCGGCGGGCGCACTTCGCGGACCTGCCATGTGCCAACGCCCGGAGGCGTCGCCCGGACGCAGAGCATCTTGCCCCGGACCGAGAGCATGGCGACATCGCCGTTGATGCGCACCTGGGCCGTTGTGTGCATGGTCCACTCGACGTTCAGCGGGGCGGCCGCCTCGATCTCATCCTGTATGAGCACGCGCTTGCGGTCCAGCATCGCCACGCCGCGTCGCACCCGCTTCGCGGAGCGGGCGTACGCCTCGCTCAGATCAGCGACCGCGAACGCCTGACGCGGCGACGAGCCGAACGCGACAAGCGGGGCCCTTGCCTTCGGATCCTGGTTCTCGCCGTTGATGACAAGCGTGTTCTGGCCTTCCGTGCGGAGCCGGTAGTACGTCCAACGCCGGTTGCCGAAGTAGGCGGGAAGGTTGTAATCGTCGGGTCCGAGGTCGATCGCCCACCGCTCGCCGGACGCATCGAGAACGAAAGTACCCAGGTCGAGGTGGCTGTGATTGGCGGCATTGTCTCCGCCCTTGAAGCCCGCGAACAGTGCGTCGGGGTCGTTCCATGCGCTGCGGAAAAAGGCGACGTCAACGTTTCGGAATCGGGCATCGAGCGGCAGAGCGGCGCCATCGGCGTCGGTGCCGCGCGGATCGTACCAGAGCAGGTCCAGCGCGGCGGCTCCGTGCCGTATCCGCCGTTCGTGCCACGCATACACCGGCCGGTCGAACAGCCGCGCGAAGAAGAGCATCTCGGGGGCGTCGCCGGGGCTGGCGCCGCCGTCGGCGTAGTTGAATGTCAGTCCCGTCGGGCCGATGGAGTGGATGCGGAACAGGCCGGTTTCAGCCAGGCCGGGGTACTTCGCCAGGCCGAAGTCCGTGCCGAGCGAGGTCTGCAGGGCGGCGAGGTAGTACGCCGTGTAGGACATCGCGTAGTTCCAATAGCCCGGCCCCTCGTCCCATCCTCCGTCCGGCGCCAGGCGCGCCGTCGGAAGCCGGATTGACTCGGCGGCTTTTGCGACGATGTACGCGGCAAGCTTCGGCTCCTCGTCGGCGACGGCCAGCGCCCCGATGGTCATCCCGCCGTTGCACACCTGGTTCCAGTTGTGTCGCGAGACCACCCAGCCCTTCTGCTCGCGATAGAGCTTGAGCGACGGATTGAGGCCCTTCTCGACAAGGGCCGTGCGGATCGCCCTGCGGCTTTCCGGCGAGAGATTATCGTAGAGCCAGTCATAGCCGATACCCAGCGCGTGCGACATCTCGGCCGTATCGAGAAAGTGCGAGGGGTTCCAGTCGGGGAAGGCTGCCGCCGTCAGCATTTCCTTCTCGGCCCGTTGCGCATAGCGCGCGTCGGCCGTGAGGCGGTACATCGTAGCGAGGGCGTAGACCCGCGAAAGACAGAGGCGGCTCTGCTGCAGAAGCCGCGGGCCGATGAGCTTGTGGACAACCGGCGGCTCCTGGAGCATCGTCTCGGCGGCGTGTTGAAGCTCGTCGCGGATCTTGCGAGCGCCCGCATCGGTCTCGATGAGTCTGCGCACGCGAGCGAGATCGTCATCGAGCACAATCAGCCGAGGATGAGCCGTACGCAGCGTAGACAGCACGGCGGGCCGCGTCGCCTGGGCGGGGCGCTCCTGACAGCGGGCTGTGCGGAGGGACGCCGAGATAACCAACACGGCCAGGACCAGGAGATGCGGAATGCGCATTTCGACCTCCAACCGGGGCGCAGGCGAGGCCTCCGTTCCCAAGGCCCGCACGAAAGCGGGCAGCATAAACGCACGAGGAGGTTCGAGAAAGCCGCACGGGCGGGCCCGCTGTTTCGGGCGGGCCTTCATAAAACGGAACTCTTTGCGTCTGGGAGCAGACCTGCGCGGGGCCGGCGGGATTTCTATGGCGCGTGGAAGGCCCCAAGGCGGCCTTCGGCCGCAACCGAACACGGGCGCGCCGGCGGCCGTCATGCTGAGCGAAGCGAAGCATCTGGCTTCTCTGCGCCAATCGGCCACATTCTTCGTCGCTGCGCTCCTCAGAATGACGGGGGGGCGCTACCGCCTCGGCGCGATACATGCGCGCAAGGTGCGCAGAAGCCGCGACGCAAGACTCTACGGGGCGGTCCATAGAAGGGGGCACCCCTCTTGCAATGACCTTCGCACTGTTATTAATATGTTCTTTCGTTATACAATCGGCTTCAGCACGTCTGTTTGGCACTGGCCAGGCGGTTTTTTTGTTGACACGGCCATCCCACACGGGTAGCATGATATACGTGAACGGCACTTCGGCAGGGTCCGGAGGGTAAAATCTGGTTGGCGTGGAGGCGGGAAATACTCGCTTCCCGATAGAGACGGCCACACATCGGCTGGAGGAGGTAGGAAAAAATGATCAGGAACGTTCTGGCGGCGGCGTGCGTCGTTGCGCTGGTTGTCCCGGCAATGGCGGCGCCGGTCAATTTCACCGAGAACTGGGACAGTTATACCGCGGGGGCAGCACCTCCGTCGCCGTGGTACGCCGATCCGCACATGTCGGGGGGCAGTAACGCGGTGACGAACGTTTCCGCCCGCGTGGTCTCGTCCCCGAACGCGTATCAGGTGAACGACATAGCGTACCCTGGCGCGGACAGGGGCGATCAGGCGATGCTGGTGGGCGCCGGCGAGTCGATCGAGGCGACGGACGCGGCTCCGCTGAACGTGATGTACACGGCCAAGGCGCAGACGAACAAGAACTCGGACTGGTACTTCGAGATCTCGCTTGGCGACGTTCACGCGCCGGACCTGCAGGCGTGGCAGCAGGCGGGGAGCATACCGTTGGCCGAGCCGATTCCGGTGCTTGCCTACTGCAAGCCGCTTCCCAGCACGGGCGTCACCAAGACGTGCTTCTTCTTCGACGGCACGAAGTGGGCAGGCGCCGGGTACTTCGATGTGAACGCCACGCCGGAGACGTTCATACTCGGTATCGACACCAACAATATGGTGATCGGCAATGCCGGCGACGGTCCGTACACGGTCGCTCGTCAGTACAAGGGGAACTTCGATCGGATATCCATTTACACGCTCAATTTCACGGTGGGAACATGGACGACGATCGATGATATCTCCGTGACCGGCGGGAACATTGTTCCCGAGCCGGCGACGGTCCTCGGAATGGCGCTGGGAACGTTGTTCCTGCGGCGTCGCCGATCGTGACGGGGATCGGTTGGTTGCCCGGCTTGCCGGGAACGAAGGATTGAGAAACACGGAAAGGGCCACCGGTTGCGAACCGGTGGCCTTTTCTTTGCGCGGGTCGGAAGGGGACGATGTACCGGTGGCGGCGGACACGGCGCGCCGACGCAGACCTCCGGGCGGTTATGGTTGCGTGTCCGTCGGCCGCGCGATCGGAGTGTGTTCCGGCGCCCGCAGACGGCCACGGGCGGCGGCATTGGCAGGGTCCAGTTGCAGGATGGCTGCGTATTGCCGGCGGGCCTCGTCCTCCTGGCCGCGCCTTCGGAGGGCATCGCCCAAGGCCAGCCGGGCCGCGATCAGGTCGGGGGCGAGCGCGACCGCTTTCCGCAGAGCGGCGATGGCTTCGTCCACCCTGCCCTGACGGGCGAGGGTGATGCCGATGTTGTAGTGTGCCTCGACAAAGTCGCGCTTCAGCGTAGCGGCCTTGCGGTAGCACTCGAGCGCCTCGTCCAGGCGGCCCTGCCTGTGGAGGGCGCTGCCGAGATTGTTGAAGGCTTCGGCGAAGTCGGGCCTGCCGCGGATCGCCTCGCGAAACCAGGCGATCGCCTCGTCGAGACGACCCTGCCGCAGGCACATGTTGCCCAGGTTATTGCAGGCTCCGGGAAAGTGGAGGCGAATCGCCGCGTGAAAGCACGCAACGGCTTCATCCTCGCGCCCCTGCTGGAGGAGAAGGTTTCCGAGATTGTTCAGTGCCTCGGGGAACTCAGGCTTCAGGCGAAGTGCCTCGCGATAGCGGGTGATGGCCTCTTCATAACGGCCCTGCGCGGCCAGTGCGTCGCCGAGGGCGTACTGCGCCTGGGGATTGTCCGGGCGCTTGCGGACGGCATCCTCCCAGATGGCGTATTCGCTGCGATAGTCGCGGTTGCGAAGGGCCGTGGCGATCGCCAGCGATGTGGCGAGGGCAAGCACAGCGCCGGCCCCGATGCCGGAGGCGATCCCTCCGGGCAACGCAAGCCGTCCGGCCAGCCGCCGGAGCATGGTGTGTCCGGCGACGACCGCCACGAGGACGACTGCCGCGGAGGGAAGATACATCCGTCGCTCCGCTGCAATCTCGGTGACGATGGGCACAAAGCTCGATGTCGGCGCGAGGATCAGAAAGAACCACGCGCCGAGAAACCCGATCGGGCTTCGGCGCCGGAGGGCCCACGCTGTTGCCGCCAGCATTGCCGTTACGGCGAGCCCCTGCGGCAGGGCGTCGATGAGGTGGTGCGCGACGGGCCAGCCGTCATAGGAGATGGTCAGCGGGTGCGGCCAGACGGTCAACCGCAGATACCACAGGATGACGCCGGCCTGCGTTAGAAGGTACTCCCACGGACTCACGCCGAGGTTCGCGCCGGCGGAGTATCTTCGGGGACCGGGGATGGTGAGCCATATCAGCAGGGCCCAGGTGGCGGCCAGGGGCACGTACAACCCGGCGTGCCGGCGCAGAGCCGTGCGGAACGAGCCGGAGATGAAGGTGCGATCATACAGGAGCACGAGCAGCGGGGCGGATACCATCACTTCCTTGGAGCCCATGCCGAGGGTGCAGGATATGACGGCAGCGCCGAACCACAGGCGGCTGCCTCGCCATCCGCGGATGCTGCTGTAGAGCGTGAGCAGGTAGAACAGCCCCATCAGCAGCTCGGTTCGTTGGATGATGTAGGTGACGGCTTCCGTCTGAAGCGGATGCGCGCTCCAGATCAGGGCTGTGGCCGTCGCCAGAGGCAGGGCGGCACGATCGAACCGCCCGGCGAACACGGGGGGTACGAGTGTGCGGCGGACGATGCCGAACAGCAGCAGCGCGCAGGCGAGGTGGACCGCTATGTTGAAGACATGATAGCCCCGCACGTTCAGGCCGCCGAGCGAATAGTTGAGGGCGAGGGAGAGGCATACGATCGGCCGGCCGGAGACGCTGCTTCGCGGGGGCGCCGACAGGGCGGAGCGCAGGGGCCACAGGCCGTGAAGGTGGTTGTTTGCGGGAATGCTGTCGATATCGTCATAGATGAAGGGGCCCGTCAGGCCGTTCGCGTACGCCAGGAGTACGGCCGCGACGATTACGGTCGGGCCCAGGAGGGCGAGCCGAGCGCGACCCGCAGATTGTGGGAGCGTCTTGCGCATGGCAACGTAGTACTACTCCGCCGGCCTCGCCGGGCACGGCCCGGCGGGGGGCATGAACGGTTCGGGTTCGGGCCGGTTGCGCTGCGCCTTCATCTCTTTGCGTTTTCGCATATCGGGTCGCTCCACGCGCGGATGTTGGCCTGGTTTACCCGTTCAGGCGTCAGAACCCCGGCCAGCAGGACGCGCAGTGTGTGGAAGACCCGCATGTCGATCCGGTGCGGCACGCCGGGCGGCGGGACCAGCCAGACGACCTCCGTCGGCGTCGGCGCCGAGACCGGTATGGTGACGGCGACCGCGTCGTCTTCGAAATGGAAGAGGCCCGCGTTCCGGTGGTGTTCGAGCCGGTAGCGGCGTCCCTCCATTCGGCCGACGATACGGTCGACCGGGCCGTCGCGTTCGACGTAGAAGCCGTCGCGGTCGGCGTGCCGCGCCCACGTCTCCATCGAACCGAAGAAGCCCGGTTTCCGGATGAACGGCCCGCCGTATTCAGGGCAGAATGTGTCGCAGTTGCCGCATTCGTTGCAGAAGTCGGCGAAGTTCGCGATCTGCTCGGCCTGCTCGACGACGAAGGCCCTGGGCAGGTCGTCGGTCTCGAATGTGCCGTCGGGACGGATCAGGATGTCGTGGCATGTCAGCGTCTGCGGCGCAGCGGCGTAGATGAAGTTGGCGTCATTCGGGCATACGGAGACGCACTTCTGGCAGGTCAGGCAGTCGAACAGCTCCAACCGCGACCCGGTCCGCCTGGACTCGCCGCGGTTGCTCCCGGCGCGGTATCGCGGGTCGCGGCGGGCTTCTTCGGCGATCACGGCCGTGTTCAGCATTCCTGCGATGCGGGCTACGCGGCCCGGCGACGTGTCGCCGTCGGCTTCGGCAAGACGCAGGGCGCGGTCGGCCATCCCCCGCGCACCGCAGACGTACTCGTCGATCGTCGCGGCATTCGCCTCGGTCATTTTCGCCGACAGCGTGCGGAGGTAGGCCGGCAGGCGTCCGTACCCGCCGGTCTTGAGCAGGTCCGTGCAGGTTGTCACGGGGCAGAAGCCGCACGCGACGACCGCGGGGAAGTTGTGCCGATCGACGCCTGCGCTGAAGGAAATGGGGAACTCGCTCCCGATGTGCTGCCGGAAGAGGTCGGCGAGGGTGAGCGTGATCACGTGCAGGGGGGGGCCGGAAAGGTAGACGACGTTGCCCGGCAGCACGCCGCGATGGTTGAGGATTTCGAGCGTATTCGAGAACTTCGCGCCCACAAAGCGGCCGTGGCGGCGCGCCAGGTCCGTCAGGCGCCGGCAGAGGGCGACGGCCTCGTCGAATCGCAGCCCCGCTTCGTATGCCGCCGGATTGACGGCCGCCTCGCGGTAGCCCAGCACATCGTGCAGAAGGTGCTCCAGCCGTTCCTTTCCCAGCATCGGCGGGTTCATCTTGATCACGATATCGAGGTCCATCTCCGTGAGGAGGAACTCGCCAATCCGCTCGATCTCGTCCGCCGGGCAGCCGTGAAACGTCGAGAGCGTCACGCCGGTGACGAGGTTCTCCGGGTAGTCGAGGTCGCGCAGACGGCCGTAGCGTGAGGGGATCTGCAGGCGGAGCCGGTCGATCGTTTCGCCCGCCGACTTCATCCGGTCGATGAACCAGCGGATGCGTTCACTGCGGATTCCGGCGAGGTCGTAGCCGACGCTGAGGTCGTAGAGGGTCGCACCGAGATCGCCGCGGAGGTCGAGGTTTTCGAAGAATGAGCCGTGTCGCACCATGTGGATGAGCATGGCGGCGGCGACGTATTGCGTGAGCGATTCTTCAAGCCGCAGTTCCTGCGACCATTCCACGTTGTAGCCGGCGTGGGCCACGTCGATGCACGGCCGCGGGATGCGAAGCCGGTCGTTGCGCTGCACCGTCTTGAGCTCAAAGATCCGCGCCCCGGCCAGCCAGCCGAGCACGATGTTCTGCGCCATCTGCGTATGGGGTCCGGCGGCCGGCCCGAGCGGATTGGCCGCGAGGCGCCCGTGCGGGCGAACGGAGAGGTCCGGGCCGTTCGGATCGGGCACGAACCACTTGTTCTGCGGAAAGTCGAAGACGGCGCGCTGCCGCGTGAATTCGAGGTGAATCCGCTCGACGAGGTCGGTGAACGGAGCCGGATGCAGTTCGGACATGGGTTTGTCAGTTATCCGTGGTCAAATGTCCGCCGCCGGCAGGGTCCGCTGTGCGGATCAACTCCGATCGTCGTCCGCACGGCGGCGCCTGGGCGCTACTCGCGAAACCGCTCCCCGACGAGTTTGTCAAACCGTTCGATCAGCACCGGCAGATCCATACCCAGGATCCGTCCGTCCTTCACCACCGTGCGGCCGGCGACGATGAGCCGATCCACTCGCGGCGCATGGCACAGGATGAGCGCGGCCAGCGGGTCCTGCGCGATCGCCCCGGCGAAAGCGACGTCGTCTGCCCGGAACATTGCGAGATCCGCAGCCTGACCGACGGCCAGGTTGCCCAGTGCCGGCCGGTTCAGCACGGCGGCGCCGCCCAGGGTCGCAAGCCGAAAGGCCTCGGCAACGCGCATCGCTTCGGCCCCGCCGGCAACCCGCTGAAGGAGCAACGCCTGCCTCGCCTCGGCGAGCAGGTGGCCGCCGTCGTTGCTGCTGCTGCCATCGACGCCGAGGCCGACCTTGGCACGCCGATCGAGCAGGCGCCGGATCGGCGCGATGCCGCTTGCGAGCCGCATGTTGGAGCAGGGGCAGTGCGCCACGCCCGTGCCGGTATCGGCCAGCAGCGCGATCTCGTCGTCCGACAGGTGGACGCAATGAGCCAGGTACACGTCGCGGCCGAGCCAGCCCGCCTCCTGCAGGAAGCGGACCGGCCGCATGCCGAACTTGTCGAGGCAGTATCGCTCCTCGTCGAGCGTCTCGGCGGCGTGCGTGTGCAGGAGCAGCTTTCGTTCTCGCGCCAGCGCCGCCGTATCGCGGAGGAGCTCGCGGCTCACGGAGAAGGGGGAACACGGTGCCAGGTCGATCCGCCGCATCGCCAGGGGCGAGGGGTCGTTGAATCGCTCAACCGCGCGCATCGTATCGTCGAGAATCTCATGCTCGGACTGCACGCAGTCGTCTGGCGGCAGCCCGCCGCGCGATTGCCCGACGCTCATGCTGCCGCGGCAGGCGTGGATGCGGATGCCGAGCTGCTCCGCCGCCTCCAGCACGGCTTCGATCCGCACGTCGGTGCCCCGGGGAAAGATGTAGAAGTGGTCGCTCGTTGTCGTGCATCCCGAGAGCATCAGTTCGGCGAGGCTGACGGACGCCGCATCGCGGACGGCGTCGTACGTCAGGTGTCGCCATCGCCGGTAGAGCTGCGTGAGCCAGCCGAAAAGCGGGGCATCCTGGACGGACTTCAACCCGCGCGTCAGCGACTGGTAGAGGTGGTGATGCGTGTTGATGAGGCCGGGGACGACGAGGTGGCGACTTGCGTCGATGACTTCCCCGGCCGGGCCCTCCGGCCCCCTCTCAGGAAGAGGGGGCGAGGATGGGCGGATCTCCCGAATCACGCCGTCCGCGATTCCGATCGTGCAATCGCGCAACACGACGGGCTCTTCGCCGCGCCATGCCACCACGGTTGCGTGTTCGATCCTCAGCGACATGGCTGCATTGTAACGCAGGCCCGACCCCGCGCCACCAGGGAAGATCGCCGGTCAACCGCTCGCCCTGCATCCTTCCCGGCGGACGCGGGGCGGGCGCATTTGATTTGTCGGCCCCGTTCGGCAAACATCGTAGTGATGGACGAGGACAAAGACATCGGCGGTGCGATGAAGCAGGCGTTCGCGTCGCACTCACGCGACTGGCGGCAGAATCACTACGTGTACCCCGTGCTGTCGCGGCGTGCACACGGCGTGTCGATCGGTGTGAACCTCAATCCCGACAAGGTGTGCAACTTCGATTGCATCTATTGCCAGGTGGACCGCACGGTCCCGCCGGCCGTGCGGAAGGTCGATGTGGCCGTCCTCCGCCGGGAGCTGGACGAGATGCTTGGCCTCGCGGCAAAGGGGGGGCTGTTTGAGGAAGTGCCGTTCCGCAATGTTCCGCCGGCGTTGCGGCGCCTCAACGACATCGCTTTCTCCGGCGACGGCGAGCCGACGGCGTGCCCGCAGTTTGCGGAGAGCGTTCAGGCCGTCGCCGAGAGCAAGGCCGCCCACGGCCTCGACGACGTGAAGATCGTGCTCATCACGGACGCGTGCTTTCTGACCCGGCCCGGCGTGCGGGCGGCGCTGGAGGTCATGGATCGCAACAACGGCGAGATCTGGGCGAAGCTCGACGCCGGGACGGAGGAGTACTACCGGCTGATCAACCGCGCCCGCGTTCCGCTGCGCCACGTCATGGATAACATCATCGATGCGGCGCGGGTCCGTCCGATCGTGATCCAGTCGCTCTGGATGCGGATCCACGGCCGGCCGGCGAGCGATGCGGAAATCCAGGCCTTCGCCGATCGGTTGAACGAGGTGAAAGCGGCAGGGGGGCGGATCAAGCTCGTGCAGCTCTATACGATCGCCCGGCACACGGCCGAGGCGTACGTCTCTGCTCTTTCGAATGCGCAGCTCGACCACGTGGCGTCCGTCGTTCGTGCCCGGTGTGATGTCCCCATCGAATGCTTCTACGGCGTGGAAGGTTGACCGTCCCGGTTGTATATTCGTCGCTCGTGCAGTCTCAACCGCCCCGCCCTGAACCGGCGAAACCGGCCGACGGACTCGTCACGACGCGCACACTCGTGATTGCGGTCCTCGCCGTCACCGTCGTCGGCGCGGCGCTGCGATTCCCGTACCTGGCATCTCCGGAGCTCTGGGTGGACGAGAGTTGTACGTGGTACTTCGTCTGCCAGGCGTCGCCGTTTGATTTTCGCACGCCGCATCTTCTGTACGAAAACGCGAGCCGGCTCTACTACATGCTGCTCGCCGGGTGGACGGCGGTATTCGGCGCGACCCCGTGGGGTCTGCGGAGCTTTTCCGCCGTGCTCGGCACGCTCACCATACCGCTGGTTGCGTTGTGGCTGCGGTCGGTAGCCGGCAACGCCCCGGCGGCGATTGGCGCGGCCCTCGCGGCCGTCCACCCCCTCCATGTGTACTACAGCCGCGAGGCAAGGTTCTATCCGCTGTGGATGATCGAGCTGATCGGGCTGCTCTGGTGCGGCTGGCTGGCGGCCCGGACTGATCGGTGGCGGTACTGGGCGGGTTACGCGGCACTTGCCCTGGCGGCACTGTGGACGCATTACTTCACGTTGTTTCTCGCGCCGGTAGCGCTCGTGCTGCCGTGGGTGGCAGGGGCTCCGCGATTGCGGTGGCGCCGCTGGCTCCTCACCAACGTGGTCGTCGCCGCCGTGTTTGCCCCGTGGTTCGTGGCCGTGGTCGTGCCGGTCTCCGGCCGGGGAAACGCGGACTGGGTGGCGGCGTATTTTCGGGGTTATCCGCCCGCTGCGGCCATCCCGCGCACGTTGGGCGCGATGGCGCCCGCGGGTTTCTATCCGCCCTATATGGGCTACCTGTACCGGGTTTCGCAGGGTGCGGTTCCCGCCTCCGTTCTCGGCGTGGCGTGCCTCATCGCGGCGGCCATCGCGTTCTGCCTGCCGGGCAAGCGACGTTCGGCGTTGTTGCCATGGGCGGGGCGGGCCTTCCACGTGGGCTGTGCGATTGCGCCGCTCGCGCTGGCGTGGGGCTACTCCGTCGTCCGCGCTCCGGTATATGTTGTTGCACGGTACGATCAGGTCGCATGGCCGGCCGTGATGCTCATCCTGTCCGTCGGTGTGGTGGAACTGGGCGGGCGCATCCGCGAGGGCGCCGCGGGAGTGTGGATCACCGCCGCGTGCGCGCTGCTTGCCGGGTGCGGGATTTCCGCCCTCGTGCCCTTCGGCGCCGGTACGGCCGTCGGATATCGGCAGGATCTGGTCCGCTACATGGCGGCGAATTACCGCCCGGGCGATCGGGTCGTTGCGTTCGGCATGGCGAAGTGGGAGTTGTGTTATTACCGTGCCACCCTGTGGCCGGACGCCCCGCCATTCGAGAGTTTTCCTGCGGCGTTGGAAGAGCAGGTGGGCTGGATATCGCCCCGGCGCCGGCTTGCGGATCGTGCGGCGTTGCAGCGCGAGGCAGCCGCGCGGGCGCGGGAGCTGCGCGAGACCATGCCTCCCGGTTCAACGATATGGATTCTCCTGGGGGCATACGATCTCTCGCTCGGCCGGGAGGATCCGGCTTTTCAGGTGGATTCCATGCTCGATCGGGCGCTCGAGGCGGCCGGTGCGGTGGATCGTCCGACCGATCCGAACCGTCCCCTGCTTGCACGGCGGTGGCCCGTGGGAAGTCCGGCGCCGCAGACCCGTCCTGTCGGGAGTAAGGCGATTGAATGATGTCCCAAGGCGGCCTTCGGCCGCAAGCGGACACGGGCGCGCCGGCGGCCGTCATGCTGAGCGCAGCGAAGCATCTGGCTTCTCTGCGCCAATCAGCCGGATTCTTCGTCGCTGCGCTCCTCAGAATGACGGGTGGCGCTGCCGCCGCAGCGCGATAGGATGCGCGCAAGGCGCGCAAGAGCTGCGACGCAAGACTCTACTTCGGCGGGCGTGGCGGATTGCCCGGGGCAGGCTCCTCGAAGGGGGGGGCCAACTGTTTCCGCGTGATACGAATGATGGCGGTGGCGGCGGCTACCTGCAACCGGGGATCGCTGGGGTCTTGCATTCGCTCCCGCAGTGGTTCGAGGGCGTCGGGCCTGCCGATCGCGCCGAGGGCGAAGGCCGCCATGGTTCGTATCCGCATGATCTGGTTGGCCGGGGGGTCGTCGGTAAGCTTCGGGTTCGGGCTGTTCCAGTTCAGCGAGGCCAGGGCGAGCGCAAAGCCTTCGTCGCTGCCCATGAGGCCGAGCGACCGGGCCGCTGCCAGACGCGATTCGAGGTGCGTCGCCTGTCGCAGGCAGTAACGCAGGATGTCCACGCATCGCGGATCCTTCGTGCGGCCGAGCGTTTCCAGGGCGAAGGCCTGCCGGTCGCCCAGCCCGCCATTGGCGTAGTAGATCAACTGCTGGATCGCATGCTTGTCACCGAGCAAGGCCATCGCCTCGAGCGCCTGCAACTGTACGCTGTCATCCTTGTCGTCGCGGGCCTTCTTCAGGAGGGCGACGGCCCCCGGTTCCCCCAGGCGCCCGAGCGCCAGGACGGCGTTGCGCCGGACGTTCGCGTCGGGGTGGTTGCGGACGGTCTCGGCGAACTCGCGCACGAAGCCCGGGTCGCCCAGGCGTCGCAGCGCGAACATGGCGGCGACGCGGACGTTGGGGTCGGGGTCGTTCAGGCAGGCACGGATGGCCGCCTCCGAGGCTTTGTGCCGGATTTCGCCGAGGGCCATGCATGCGGCAAACCGGACTCCGGGGTGTTCGTCGCGGATGGCCTCGCGAAACCATACGGCGGCCCGCTCGCCCTCGACTTGCTCGAGGGCCTCGATAGCCTGCGCGCGGACGACGGGGTTGTCGCGGAAGGTAGCGCCCGCCGTCAGGTAGCGCGTGGCGAGTCGCTGCAGTTCTTCGGGGTTCAGCGCGGGCTTCGGCGCACAGCCGGCGAGGAACACGATCGCGACCGTCACGGCCCACGATGAAGGGAGGCTGCCGCGGGCAATCCGCGAATGTCGGACTCCATTCATGCTACGTCTCCGCTCTTCTGCTGCGTCGCCAGTTCGCCCGAAAGCGTGCGATGACCATGTCGACGAGGCACAGCAGACCCAACAGGCCGCAAACCTCGGCAAACCAGTCACCGTGACGGCTGTACAGGCTTTCCCGCGAGTCGGTCTTCACCGTGCTGACGCGGAAGCCGGCTACGCCCTGCCACGGCTGCTTGCCGGGTTCCTCCACGAGATCGCGGATCGCCCCGTCCGGATCGATGAACCCGCTGATGCCCGTGTTGACGGCGCGGGCCACGCCCACGCGGTTTTCCACGGCACGGAAGGCGCACGCGGCCAGGTGTTGCGGCAACTCGGTGCTGTGCGAGAACCAGCCGTCGTTGCTGATATTCAGCAGGAAGTCGATGCGTTTGCGGCCGTCAGGCCCGATGACGAAGCGGCGGATCAGGTCCGGGATCACATCTTCGTAGCAGATCGGAACGGCGAAGTGGTATTCCCGTCCGTTCTGCGACGGGGCGTTCATGGTGAAGATGGTGGGCGTCCGGCCGGCGGTGAGGGAGTACTCGTAGCCGTCCGCGCCCCAGGGGGTCATCGAGTTCAGCTTACGGTAGAGCGAATGCAGTCGCCCGTACCGGAACGGCACATATTCGCCGAAAAGCACGAGGTGGATCTTGTCGTAGCGCTGCGGCTCGGGGCAGTGCGCGGCGCTGGCGGGTTGCGTCGTTGCCGGCGGGGGGGAGTAGACGAAGGCGCTGTTGAATCGCTCGTACTTCGGGTAGACGCGGGTGGGATAAAACTCCGTCGAGACGCTGCCCACAACGACGTAGGCATTCTCGTTCCGCGCGACGCTGCAGAACCACTCGTGGCACTTCTCCGCGAACTGTACGCCGGGAGTGCGGGGGTCGAGCCGGCGGAACTCCCTGTTCAGGTTCATCGACCAGGGCGTCTCGGGGAGCAGGTACAGGTCCGGGCGCTCGCGGGAGGCGGCGGCGAGGAGTCCGGCATAGGTCAGCCACTTGTCTTCTTCGGATGGCCCCGTGGTCATGTCCGGGGAGAGGACGTAGTCGCCCTGGAGCACGGCCACGCGGGGGCCGTTGCGCATGGTCTGCTGGCCGAGCCGGACATGCCCATAGACGATCGTAGCCCCGACGAGCAGCGCCACGAACGCCGTGCAATAGAGGGTGCGGGCCCGCGGTAACGCCGTGCGGATGGCCCGTCTCGTCAGCACGCGATCGATGAGCAGGTCGGCGATCCATCCGTTCACCGCAGCGATGACGAAGCTGACTCCGAACGCCCCGACGAGATCGCTGATCTGGATCATCGTGAGGAGGCGGTAATGACTGTGTGCCAGGAGGAACCACGGGAACGCCAGAGCGGTCCGCGACCGCGCCAACTCGGTCATCGTCCAGATCACCGGGACGAGGAAGGTCAGGGGCAGGTGCCGTCGGCGGTACATGTACCGGATGCCGATGGAGGCGACCAGGAAATGGAGGCCGCTCCAGAAGCACAGGGCGACATAGCCGGGGGCCGTACTGAAACGCAGCCACCGGAGATTGACCAGGAAGAAGGCGACTCCGAGAAGGTAGCTCGTCACATATACGATGCGGGGACGGGGACTCGTACAGATCGCGAGGATCCACGGAACCAGGCATATATAGGCCAGCGGCCATGCGGCATACGGCGCGAAGATGAGGCACTGCATGCACAGCGCCAGGCCCGCCAGGGCCAGGACCGGCCATCGCTGGCTGAGGACGAAGACGGCCGGCCCGGACCGCGCGCCTGTCCGCGCATTTGTGGTAGCGGGGGGATGCGTGGCCCTGCTTTTCCGGGATGGCTCTGATGACCGTGAGGCGATAGCAAACCGTCCTTCCAGGGTGGCTCTTCTGCACCGAACGAGGGCGATTCTGCCGGATTCGATGAGACACGTCAACCGCATCGGCAAGGCCCGGGTTTGGTGCACACGGCCCGGGCGCGGACCACCGCGGGGTCGTTTGCGAGGGATCCGATCCTCGGCGGCGGCGCCGGCGACTTTCGTGGCACCGCGCTACCGGTATTGCTCCGGTATGGGCAGACCGAGGTATTCCATCACCTTCATCAGATCCTCCCACGCCTTGCGTTTCTCGCCGGGGCTTCGAAGCAGATAGGCGGGGTGGTACGTCGGCATCAGCGGGGTCGGCTCGCCGGTCAGGGGGGTGCCGGAGGTATAGAAGTTGTGGAACCGACCGCGCAGCCGTCCGATGGATTCGGTGGTGTGGAGGAGCGTCTGTGCGGCCGGCGCGCCGAGGGCGACGATCACCTCGGGCTTCAGGATCCGAAGCTGTTCCAGCAGGTACGGCGAGCATGCGGCGATCTCGTCATGCGACGGCGTCCGATTGTTCGGTGGGCGGCACTTGAGCACGTTGCAGATGTACACCTCGTCGCGCGTCAGGCCCATCGCCCGGATCATGGCGGTGAGCAACTGCCCCGCCCGGCCGACGAAGGCCAGCCCTTGCTGGTCCTCTTCGAATCCCGGGGCCTCGCCGACGAAGACGACGCGCGGGGCCGGGTGTCCCTGGCCGAACACGGTCTGCGTCCGCGTTCGACACAAGTGGCATTTCACGCATGAACGAACCTGTTTCTCATCGAGCTGGGCGAGCGCAGCGGTGCGTGCGGCGATTTCCTCCTGCGGAGCATCCTGACGGGACCGGGCATGGGGCGTTGCGGGCGCGGGCCCGCCCGGGGCGGCAACGGGCGGGACGGGAACCTCCGCCACGCCGAGGAGCATTTCCGTTTCCAGGTGCTGAAGGAGCACGTCGCGTGTTTCCTCTGGCGAAATCATCAGGGCTATGCCTCAATCGTACGTTCGCTGTGCGCGGGCCGTCAGGTCGGCACGGCCGCGGGCCGCCAGTTCTCTTTCGCGTGACCGCCGGCCGTGGTACATTAGAAGCCCTATGAGCGCACCTCGCAAACCGCGCGTCTTCCTGGTGGGCAGTTCCGTCAAGCCGCAGATGAATGAACAGCTTCGGGCGGTGGGCGGAATGGTGGCCGACGTGGCGGATCTGGTCGGGCAGGCGACCACGGACGACCTTTCGGCGCTGCCGGCGGCGCGGCCGGAGCTGCTCGTCGTGCTCGGGGGCGACGGGACGCTCCTGAGCATCGCACGCCATTTGCGCGAGAACCAGATTCCGATCATCGGCGTAAACTTCGGCAAGCTGGGGTTTCTCGCGGAGTTCACCATCGACGACATGCGGGATTATCTCCGCGGGCTTAACGGGCGGGCGCCGCTCTGTTCCGAGCGGACGTTGCTTGAGGTGGTCGTGGAGAATCCTGGCGGCACGTCGCATTCCGGGGAAGTGGGGGTCGCAGACGCCTCCTGCGGGGTGGCCGCGGAGAATGCAGGCGGCACGCCCCATTCCGGTCTGGCGGTTAACGACTGTGTCGTGCAGGCGGGGCCGCCGTTTCGCATAATCACGCTGGCCGTAAACGTGGACGGCGAGCCGCTGACCACCGTGATGGGTGACGGGCTGATCATCTGCACGCCCACCGGCTCGACGGCCCACAACATGTCCGCCGGCGGACCGATTCTGATGCCCGGGGTGATGGGCCTTGTCATCACGCCCGTATGCCCGCACTCGCTTACGCACCGGCCGCTGCTGGTGGAGTCCTCTTCGGTGATCGAGGTGACGGCGGTCCGCTGCAACGCGGGCACGACGATCTCGCTCGACGGTCAGGTCTGCCTGCCCATGCGCACGGGGGAGAAGCTGACCGTCCGGCGTTATGCGCATGCACTCAGGCTGGTCACCCGGCCCGGCCGGCCGCGGTGGCATACGCTTACGACCAAGCTCGGCTGGGGTCAGCTCCCGACGTACCGTTGAGGCGAGGGCGGCGAGGAGACGTCCCGGCGCAACTCGCCGGGCATGCTTCGCCGCGGGCTTCGCACAAGGCGGATCCGCGTTGATGAGTCGCCGGTTGGCGCGCGCCGTTGTCTGGTGGTAGATTCAGCGCCGGCGTCCGCCATCGCTTGCCTGTGACGGCGGCAAAGGGTGTCGGCGGCCCTCCGTCGGCCGCAGGATATTCGTTGCTCGACGACGGCGGTTTCCGGGCTGGTGCTTTCGGCCGTGAAAGGTTTTCCGATACGTGTGTTCGAGGATGTGAGTGTGCGGACCACTATCACACGGAGATCGAGCAGTGAGTGAGCGAGAACTCATCGGTAGGCGCGATTTTCTGAAAGGATCGGCCGGGGGGCTGGCGGCGGCCGTTTCGCTGCCGCACATCCTGCCGTCCGCTGTGGTCGGCAGGACGGCCAGGCCTGCGCCAAGTGATCGCGTCGTGGTCGGGTCCATCGGTGTCGGCGACCTCGGCCGTCGGCACCATTTGGCGAGTTGTCTGTTGCCGAATCCGCGGATCGAGGTGGCGGCGGTCTGTGACGTGGACCGTAACCACCGCGACGAGGCCGCTCGGATCTGCAAGGAGAAGACGGGCCGGCGGGTCGGCGTCTACAAGGACTTCCGCGACCTGCTGGATCGCAAGGACATCGACGCCGTCCTGATCGCCACGCCGGACCACTGGCACGCACAGATCGCAATTGCCGCGATGGAGGCGGGCAAGGACGTCTATTGCGAAAAGCCGCTCACGCTGACGATCAGCGAGGGCAAGGCGATGGTCAAGGCGGCCCGTCGCTACGGCACGGTCTTCCAGACCGGCAGCCAGCAACGCTCGGACGCCCGTTTCCGCCAGGCCTGCGAACTCGTGCGCAACGGCAAGATCGGCAAGATCAGCAAGGTCGAGACGCGGATCGGCTCGATCGGCCCCGGCGAGTGGCAGCCGTACCAGACGCCGCCGCCGGAGCTGGACTGGGACTTCTGGCTCGGCCCGGCCCCGTGGGCGGACTACTTCCCGAAACGCTGCCATTACGAGTTCCGCTGGTTCCAGGATTACTCGGGCGGAAAGATGACGGACTGGGGCGCGCACCACAACGACATCGCCCAGTGGGGCCTCGGTATGGACGACAGCGGGCCCGTGAAGGTCGTCGGCACCGGCAAGTTCGCCGAGGACGGGCCGCACGACGTACCGCTCTCCTTTCAGGTTCGCTACACGTATGAGAACGGGGTGGAGCTGATCTGCACGTCGGACGGCGACAATGGGGTCCGGTTCACGGGGTCGGACGGCTGGATCTTCGTGAACCGCAGCCGGATCGAGGCCTCGGATCCGGACATCCTCAAGATCGAGCTCGGGCCGAACGACATCCGCCTGTACCGGAGCGACAACCATCACGAGAACTGGCTCGATTGCATCGCGAGCCGTAATCGCTGCATCTGCGACGTGGAGATCGGCCACCGCTCCGTGACGGTGTGCCACCTGGGCAATACTGCGATCAAGCTCGGCCGCGAACTCCACTGGGACCCGAAAACGGAGATGTTTGTCAACGACGAGGAGGCAAACCGGATGCTGCACCGTCCGCGGCGGGCTCCCTGGCACCTGTAGGAGGGGGCTCTGCCTCCGATCCGGCTTGTCAGGGCGGCTTCGACGGCGGGGTTGTATACGACCTGGACGTTCGAAACGAGGAATACGATGATGGAATCGATACTCGAGAATCTCAAGAAGGTGAGCGATCCGGATCAGGCGACGGCCTTCCGGGCGGTGCAGGCCCTGCGGTTCGAGGGCTACCGGTTGTTGGATCCGATGAAGCAGGAGGAGCGCGCGGCGTTTGCGCGGGCGCTGGCGGCGGAGTTGAATGCCACGATAACGGTGCCGCCGTCCGAGGAGGAGAAGAAAAAGAAGAAGAACAAGGATAAGGAGCTCAAGCCCGAAGTCAGGCCGAAGTACGATACGCGGACGCGGAATGTGATCCTGCAATGTCTCGCCCTGGTCGGCGGGGAGGCCGAAGTGGCGGAGATCGCCAAGGTGCTCGGCGATCTCGACCTCCGCGAGATGGCCCGTTGCGCCCTCGACGGCAACCCGAGCCCGGCGGCGACAATGGCGCTGGTGGCGGCCATCGACGGCTGCGGCCCGGAGTTCCGGATCGGTGCGATCAGCTCGCTCGGTCGGAAGGGCGGCCCGGTCGCCCAGGAAGCGCTCCGCCGCATGACGGAGGATCCGGATCCGGAAATCCGGCTGGCGGCGATCGAGGCCCTCTCCGGTTTTCCCGATCCCGCCAACGACACGCTGATGGCACAAGCCGGTCGCGTGGGCTCCGAGCGTGCGCGGGACCGCGTGGCCAAGGCGCGTCTGCGGCTCGCGGAGAACCTGAGAGACCACGGCGAGAGGGCGGCGGCGCGGCGGATATACGAGTCGATCCCTCGCGACGCCGATGCGCAGCGGGCGGCGGCCGATGCAGCGCTCAAGAGCATGCAGCAGGCAAGCGAGAGCGGGGAAGGACGAAAAAGGTAGCTATCGCGGCCTGTTGCGGGTGAGAGCGTGGCATTCGGTCGGGGAACCGGCGTCCTGCCCGGTTTTCCACGAACGGGATGTTTGCGGGCGTTGCGGTGCGCATCGCCCGGGGGTTACTCCTGCCCGAACAGCGCGCGGTCGCGGAACTCGCGGGCCCGGGGCACCAGCTCCGCACGCGTGGGCAGCTTCTCCGGTTCCAGCTCTTCCTCGATCTCGCGGTGGTCGTGGATCGTTACGGGAACCAGCGTCTCCGCGATGAAGTCGATCGGCGGGATCTGATACCACGGGGCATCCAGCTTCTTGTGCGTACGGATCGTCTGGTAGCCTTCCTTTTCGTAGGCGATGTCGTAGTCGCCGTACCAGGTGAAGTCCACCGTCACCGGCGTCTGGCCGATGTCCTGGTCGTTCAGCCGGACCGTCGCGCCCTCGGGGACGGTCTTGAACGTGATCGTCCGGCGGACACAGGAGACTTGCAGAAGCACGACGGTCGCGACGGCCGTGGCCATCGCGAAACGAAGCCGATGTGTCCGGTCATTCCATCTCAGCATGGTTTCAGCTCGATGATTTCCGCGGACGGCCCGTCCGTATCGAGTACGGCAACCGTGCATCGCCCGCTCACCCACCCGCAGCATTCGCCCGGGTTGATATACAGTCGCCCCGCGCGGACCTCGATCACCGGTTCGTGCGTGTGGCCCGTAACGACGATCTCGGCATCCCGCATGACGGACGGCTGCGCCTCGATCGGCTCGTGATGCACCACGATCCGCCGCCCGCCGAGCTCTATCACCAGCGGTCCGTCCCGGATCTGCGGCAGCTTGTCCCGGAGTCCGTTTCGCTCGCCGTCGTTGTTCCCATAGATCACGTGCAAGGGGCCCTTCCACGTCAGCAGGCGCCGGGCGGCGAAGGGCGCGACGATGTCACCCGCGTGGATCATCGCCCCGGCTCCGCGACGCAGAAACTCTGCGATTGCCGCGTCGATCGCGGGCAACCGGTCGTGCGTGTCCGATAGAATGCCGATCTTCATGCGGACCGCGCCTCGCCAGGCCTTGCTCCGATGCCGCCGGCGGGAAGCCTACGCCTGGACCCTGCCTCTGGTCAAGCCACCGTCCCGGGCGTCGCGATACGCGGGTTGTGCCCCGGGCGCGGCCCGACTAGAATCCCGGCTCATCCACCGCCCCGGTCGTTCGATCAGGTTGCCGGACCGCCCATGAAGGCATTGTCATCGTCAACGCGGCCGAGCCGTCTCCCGTGGCCCCGTCGATGGCTTCGGCGCGGCGTTGCCTCGCTGGCCGTGGCTGTCTCGCTGGCGTACGCGGCCTTGCCGTGGTATGTGCCGGGCGCGTGGCTTGCCCGCCGGACGGCCGCCATGCTGAGTCAGACGCTGGGTCGGCCGGCCACGGTGGAACGCTTCTCGATGAGCTGGACGCAGGGCGTCTGCATCGAGGGCCTGACGGTACACGATCTTCCCGGCCCGGGCCGACCGCACGACCTCTTGCGCATCCGCTGCGTCCGTTTCGCTCTCACGCCGATCCGGACGCTTCTGACGGGCACGGTGGACCGTCTGGAGCTCGACGCGCCTCGCCTGTGGGTATCACAGTTGCCCGACGGCCGGCTCAACATTGACGATCTCGGCGGTCGGCAGCGGGGCGGCCTTCCGACGTTTCACTATGTTCTGCAAAACGTGATCCTGTACTTGGACGTTCCCGACCTGCCTTCGCAGTGCCGTATGGACATGGCGGAGTGTCGGCTCGATCGGTCCACGGGTCTGCTGCGTGTAAGCGGCGACGCCACCCTCCGGCCTCACGCGTCCCCTGCGGCCGTGGCAGCCGGCGGACGCTTCTCGCTGAACGGGCGCATCCGGGTGCCGAAACTCAAACGCGGGGTGAAGCTCACCGGGGGCGGTGAGTTGCGGTGGGAGAACGTCGAACTGAAGGAGATCCCCTTTCGACGGATGCCCCAGCTCGGGATTGATTCCCTCGAGGGCCGTACGGACGGGTATGTTCGGCTGGAGGCGTTCCCCGACCTCGGCGTGAACTACGAACTGCGCGTGCGCCTGGACGGGGTGGTGGCGCACCGGCGGGATCGACCCGGGCCGGAGCGGATACAGGACGGCCAATTCGCCGCCAAGGGGCACTGGGACCCGGCCGGCGATCTGCTGATCATGAACACGCTGGACTATCAGATGCCGGCCCTGCGGATTCACGACGCGGGCAGCCCGGGTCGTCCGGCGCTCGTGCTGGATCGCGCGGCCAGCGAGCCGCTGCGCCTTGACGTGGCCGGCGAGGTAGCGGATGTCGAGCGGCTCCGGCGGCAATTCTCGGCGGTGGATGATCTGCTGCGCCGGCTGGAGCTGCGGGTGACGCAGGGCGGGCGGTTCACGCTGCAATACAGCCAGGGCCCGGTGGCGGCCCGAGCGCGGATCTTCATTGACGCCGATGCGGCCGCCCTGGTCCGGGGCGACTCCGTGCGACTCGCCTCCGGCGTGGCCAAGCGTCTGGCGATCGACGTCTCGCGCTCTCTCGCCGACGGCGGCATCGACCTGCGCGAGGCCCGCCTGGATATCGACGATCTGCACTGGGCGGCGCGGGCCTCCTTCGTGCCGTTGCCGGAGCCCGAGGGCTTTGCCTCGTCGTGGATTGCCGATTTTGTGACGGCGGGCGCCGCGAGCGTTTCGTTCACGACGGGGCACATGGAGCAACTGGCGGCCTACCTTCCCGGCGTCGATCGGCGGCTGGGAGACGGCCGGCGGCGCGGGCCGCTGGCGTGGTCGCTTACGTTCGGGCCTACCGCCCGGGGGCCGGCGTTTCGCGCGGAGCTATCCTCGCCTGCGGAGGCGGAACTCCAACTGGGCGACGGCTTCGACAAACCCGGCGGGGTTCCGTTGACCGCGTCCGGTTCCTGGGTATGGGATGTGCAGCATCCGGGCCGGTGGCAGGACCTCGCCGCCGAATGTGTTGTGGGTCGGGCCCGCGTGGCCCTGGATGGCCGCGAGGCGAGCGTGCGCTACGCACTGGCCACGCGGACGGAGACCGGGTCGGTGCAGACGTTGCAGGCCGACCTCGGCGTGCATCTTCCGTTTGTCGTCTCGCGGATCGAGCAGCTCCTGCCGCGACTTCCGCGGCTTGCCCGCGCTCTGGAGGAGGGGCGTAACGGGCTTGCGGGAGGCGCGGGTACCCGGCCGATCGAGATCGAGGGCGATATCGGCCTGGTCATCGACGGTGCCTTCGGTTACCGCCCGGGCGATTGGGCCTGGCGGGGGCAGGTCCGCGCGGATCTGATCGCCGCCCGGATGCGTGTGGGCGATCTTCTCGACAAGCGGGTGGGTGAGCCGGCTTCGCTCGCGCTGGGGCACCGCGTGGTGCGCGCGGCCGATCAACTTGAGCACGAATTGACGGCCCGCGCGGTCCTGCCGGGTGTCGAGTCCGATGTCGGCTATATGCTTTCCGGCGCGGCGGAGCATGCCCTGACGTTTCGATCGATCGAGTCGGAAGAGCTCCACGTGGCGGCGCGCATGACGAATGTGGCCAGGGCCCTGGCGGTGTGCCCGCGCTGGTCGCATGCGCCGGCGGATCACAACCTCGCTGGCCATGCGTCCATCGAGGCCGCTTTGCTTCGCGGGCCGAAGGGAGACACTGCCGCTCTGACGCTGGACGGGACCGGCTTGCAGTTTGCCGTGCATGGTCGGCAGTCGTTCTTCAAGGCCGCGGGGGTGCCCTGCGGTATCGAGGTGCGCGCGTGCTCCGGCAAGGGGCGCCCGGATACGTGGTCGCTCGAGCCCGGCCATGCCCGACTGGCACATTGCCAGGTGCGCTGGGAGGGAGGAGACGTCGTGTTGTCACCGGAGTGGGCGGCCGGGCTTGCGGGCCTCACGGCGTTGCGCGAGCCGAGCGGGCGGCTGCCGGTCGCGGATGCGGTTCGCCGGGCGGAGATCGCGGGGACGGTCCAGGCCGAAGCCGACGACGTCTTACGCGGCCTGGCGCCGGCGATCGATGCGTGGATGGGCCGCCTGGGCATCAGCGGGCGGGTTGCCGGGCCGTTTCGCGTGGTGTGCTTGCCGTCCTCGCTGCGTGTGACGGCTCAACTGGATGTGGCAGGGGCCGGCCTCGACATTGCCCTGCCCGACGGAACGCGCTTCGTCAAGCCGACTGGCGCGGCGTCAGCGGTCTCAGTCGATGTCGAGCGTCGGACCGGCCCGGCGTCGTCCGGGGGGCCTGCCGGCGAGTCTCTCGTCCTGCACGAGGTCCTTCTGAAGGCGCAGGATAACATGCTTGACCTCAGCGGCGAGCTGGCCGTGCGGCCGGTGGACGGGGGCGGGCTGTCGGTGACGGCCGGCTCCCTGTGCGTGCGGTCGTTGCTCAATCGCCTGGATGAGCTTCAGAGCCTGTTCCCGGATCGGGCCTGGCCGCGGATACAGGGCCGGCTAGCGACGGACTTCGTGTTCGATTGTCGCGACGGCGTCTGGCGGCTGGGCCCTTCGGCTGTGACCTTGCAGGATGTCGCGACGGATGTGGACGACATTCTCGTGCAGGCGAGCGGCCGCGTGGAATACTCCGGCGGTGATATTCTGTGCGAGGCCCTGGGCATCCGCGTCGGGACGAGCGAGCTGACGCTGTCCGGGCGGACGGCGCCGGCGGCCGATCCACCCGCCATCCAGGTCGGGGTGTACGCGCCGCATCTCGATATCGACGAGCTGCGCTACCTGGTGGCACGGCTTGCGAGCGGTTTCGGGGGCGAGTCTGCACCGGGCGGTTCCTCGGCGTCTTCGCGCTTTCGGCGCGTGCTGGACCGTGCCGCGCTCGACATCGACGTGCAGGTGGATCGGTTGCGGGTTACCGTCCCGGATCTGGACCGACGGGCGGACGTGCGGGCGGCCTCCGGCGCCGTATATGGGCGCGACGGGACCGTGGAGCTACCCATCTGCCTGAGCGTGGACGGCGGGGTGGTCGAGGGCCGGCTGCGGTTCTTTTTCCGGGCGGAGAGGCCCTACTTTGATCTGTCGTACTCGGCGAAGGACCTGGCGCCGGGGGATCTCGTGCAGGCGTATCTGCGGCGGTCGTTTCCGGGGTTTACGGCGGCCGGGCCGTTGACCCTGATCGACCGCAGCCTGCAGCGCCTGGACGTGCCGCAGGACCCGGCGAACTACCCGGTGGGGAGCGGCGAGCTGATCATCGACGGCGGATACGTGGAGGGCAAGGCCGCGCCGGACTGGCTCGTGCAGATCTTTCCGGGTCTGAACCTGGCCCGGTACGATTTCCTGCGGATGCACGACTGGTTCACCAAGCAGGAGAACGGCCGGATCGATCATCGTATGATCTTTCAGGGCCGGTATTATCATCTCTACATGGAGGGCTTTACGGACGCGGCCCGCAACATCCGCTACGAAGTGGGGATCGACCTTCTGGCCCGGCTCGAAAGCCGATACTGGGTCGAGAGTCAGCAGGGGCGGATTCCGCTCTTTCTCAAGACCGGCCGGCTTCGTGACAACGGCACGCTGGAACAGGACACCGTGCAGTTCACGCCGATGGGGCGGGTGATTGAGAGCCTCGTGCAGAACAACCTCGTTCAGACGATGTACTACGCGGTCCGCAAACAGGTGCTCAACCTCATGGAGAATCGCCGTGGGCTTCCGTGATTTGCAGTCGTTTGTGGCCGAGCTCGAACGCCGGGGCCAGTTGTGCCGGGTCCGCGCGACGGTCGATCCGGTCCTGGAGATCAGCGCGATCGCCGACCGGGTGATGAAGGCCCCGTGTCCGGAGGGGCCGGCCGGCGCGCCCGCCACCGATCCGGTTCACGGGGGACGGGGCGGCGTGGCGCTTCTCTTCGAGAACGTCAAGGGCTCGCGGATGCCGGTGCTGATCAATGCCTTCGGCAGTTACGCCCGCGTTCGCCTCGCCCTGGGCTGCGACGATCTGGAGACCCTGGCGGCGCGCGTGCAGCAGATCATCCGTCCGGAGGTGCCCACATCACTTCTGGAGAAAATGAAGCGGATCCCGGATCTGGTGAAGCTCGCCGGCTTTCCGCCGAGGGTGGTGAAGCGCGGGATCTGCCAGGAGGTCGTTCACACGGACGACGCGAACCTGTTCGACCTTCCGATTCTCCAGTGCTGGCCGCGCGACGGGGAGTTGAGCGCCGAGCTCCTTTCCGATCGCGTCCTTCCCGCCGGCGCGAGCGGCGCGTCCGAGCTGCGGCAGGGCACGGGCCGGTTCATCACGCTGGCGGGCGTCTACACGAAGCATCCGGAGACCCAGGAACGTAATGTCGGCATGTACCGCGTCCAGGTCTTCGACGAGAAGCTTGCCGCGATGCACTGGCATGTGCATCACGACGGCGCCCGGCACCATCGCGCGTACGTCGCCCGCCGTGAAGCCATGCCGGTGGCGATCGTCCTGGGCGGGGAGCCCGTCCTGGCGTACGCGGCGACCTGTCCGCTGCCGCCGGGCGTGAGCGAGCTGCTCTTTGCCGGGTTTCTCAATGACGGCGGCATCGAACTCGTGCCGTGCGCGACGATCCCGATGGAGGTTCCGGCCAACGCGGAGATCGTCATCGAGGGCTGGGTCGATCCGGTCGAGACGCTGGTCGAGGGCCCGTTCGGCGACCATACGGGCTTCTATTCGCTGGCGGACCGGTATCCCGCGTTTCACGTCAGCGCCATTACGCACCGGGCCGATCCGATCTACCCGGCTACCATTGTCGGCAGGCCGCCGATGGAGGACTACTACCTCGGCAAGGCGACGGAGCGGCTCTTCCTGCCGCTGCTGCGGATGATCGTGCCGGATATTCTCGATTATCACCTTCCGCGATTCGGCGCGTTCCACAACTGCGTCTTCGTGAAGATCCGCAAAGAGTATCCGTATCACGCGCGGCGGGTCATGCATGCGATCTGGGGCGCGGGGCAGATGGCCTTGAGCAAGTTCATCATCGTGGTGGATGAGCACGTCAACGTGCATGACGAACAGGAGGTGCTCTTCCAGGTAGGCGCGAATGTCGATCCACGCCGCGACACGGTGATCGCGGACGGTCCGCTGGACATCCTCGATCACGCCGCGCCGGCCGAGGGCGCCGGCAGCAAGATGGGCATCGACGCCACGCGCAAGTGGCCCGGTGAGGGCGTCGTCCGCCGCTGGCCGCCGGAACTGGCCATGTCGCCGGAGATTGCCGAGCGGGTTTCCCGACGCTGGGCCGAGTACGGTCTGCCGGAGGCGTGGCGGTGAGGGGCTCGCGGCATCGCGAGCGCCGCCCCCGAGGCCGGCGGGGCTTGCGGCCGTATCCTTATCGGACACGGCGGAATCGCCGCCATGGTCGGTCGTGTGTCCGGGGGAGCGTGCGCCGCGTGTAGCCGTGTGATGGCGGCGGGGTTTCACGCGGTACCCTCGGCGCGTCCGCGGCCCTGTCCGACGCCTGTTCGCCGCATGTATTTGCGGCCGCAGGTCGTGACGGGCGCGGGCCCGTTCTGATAAGATAGGGGCCGTGCCGTTTGCGTCTTGCGTCGCGACTTCCCCGCAACCCGCTGCGAAGGCGATTCCGATCCGTGTTGCGGTGACGACGGCAGGGGGCCGCGCGGGCTGCGGAGCCGTGGCAGGCGGTGTGTTGCGCTGAGGGCTTCTTTGAGGATGGGGCTTGAAGGCGGCAACGCGGCGACGGTCGCGCCGGCGGGGCGCGGCCAATGACCGCCTCGCCCGATCGTTACGGGTGCGGGACGGACCGATCGAGAAACAGGTACTCAGGTGGACGGGCACTCAACGCATGATGCGGCCGGATCGGCGGAGATGCAGGCTCTCCGATCGCGGGTTGCGGAACTGGAGCGTACGAGGAATCTGCTTCGTCTTCAGCGGGATCTGACCGTAGCGCTGAATACGAAGCTCACCCTCGCCGACGCGCTGGATCACATCCTCGAAACGGCGCTGAGCGTGGACGGGGTGGAGTGTGGCGGCATCTACCTTGCCGACGAGGCGACCGGGGACTTGCGGCTGATCGCTCACAAGGGCCTTTCCGCCCGCTTTGTGGAAGCCGTGGCGTATGCCCCCGCCGGCACGCCGCATGCGCGCCTGATTGCGCCCGGCCGGCCGATTTACGCTGCGACCGGCGAAGTGCCGATCCAGCATGCCGCCTGTGACGCCGAGGGCCTGCGCTCGATCGGAATCCTGCCGGTCGTGTACGAAGGTCGGGTCATCGGGTTGCTGAACGTCGCCTCGCGAACGGCTCGCGAGATCTCGCCGAGCGCTCGCGATCTGCTGGAGGCCATCGCGGCACAGATCGGTTGGGCGATCGCGCGGGTCCGATCCCGGGAGGCGTTGCAGGCCGCGCATGATGAGCTGGAACGGCGGGTGGCGGAGCGCACGGCCGAGCTGCAACGCGCCAACGAACGACTGCAGCGGGAAATGGCGGAGCGCCGGCAGGCGGAAGAGGCCCTCCGGGCGAGCGAGGAGCGGTATCGCACGCTGGCCGAGACGGCCCAGGACTGCATCTACATTATCGGCCCGGACGATCGGATACGGTATATCAACAGTTATGCGGCCGCCCAGTTCGGCGTGCGGCCGGAGGAAGTCATCGGCAAACCGCGTTCCGAGCTGTTTCCGCCCGACGTGGCCGATCGCCAGAAGAGGGGCTTGCAGCGGGTCATGCAGACCGGCGAGCCGCTGATGGCGGACGACATCGTTCCGTTCCCGGGTCGGCAGACCTGGCAGCGTACGCAGCTTGTCGCGCTTCGCGACGGCGGCAGCGCCGTTATCGGTGTGCTGGGCATCTCACGCGACATCACCGACATCAAGCGGGTCACGGATGCGCTGACGCAATCGGACGAGCGATACCGGACGATCCTGGACCAGATGGACGAGGCGGTGATCTTCGCCGATGCGGAGCACATCGTTCGTGAGATCAACGCATGCGCCTGCTCCATGCTGGGTGTTTCGCGGGATGAGGTCATCGGCCGGGACGTGCTCGCCGTCCACGGCCCGGCCCTGCGCACCCGCGTCGCAGAGGTTCTCCGGACCTTTCGCGAGGAGGGACACCGCCACGCGGTGACGGCTCGCCGGTCGTTCGGCGGGCGCGAGCTGCTCTTCCGTGTGTCGCCCGCTTACGGCTCCGACGGCGGATACCGCGGCATCATCGCCGTGATCATCGACATCACCGAGCAGATGCGTATGCAGCAGCAGTTGGCCGATGCCCAGAAACTGGAGACCGTCGGGCGGCTGGCGGGCGGTATCGCCCACGATTTCAACAACCTCATGCAGACGGTCCTCGGTTCGGCGTCGCGCCTGCGGTCGAAGTTCGCGCCGGATCATCCCAATCATGCGCTGCTGGTGCGGATCGAACAGGCGGCGGATACGGCGGGCCGGCTGGCCCATCAGCTCCTTGTGTTTGCCAAGGGGGGCAGAATCCTGCCTCGGGTGGTGGACTTCGCCGAGGTTGTCGGGCACGCGGTGGAGATCTGCCGCCCCATCGTGCCCGAGAACATCCGCCTCGACTGCGCAATCGCCGACGACCTGGGGAAGGTCGAGTGCGATACCACGCGGACCGAGCAGGTGATCGTCAACCTCTGCCGCAATGCGATCGAGGCGATGCCGGACGGCGGGCGCCTCACCATCCGCGCGGAGAACGTGACTCTCGCCTCAGCCCTTGCGCATTCGCATCCGCCGCTACCGGCGGGTGAGTACGTCTGCGTGGCCGTCGAGGATACCGGTGTCGGCATCGCGCCGGAGGTGCGGAGCCGGCTGTTCGATCCGTTTGTCACAACCAAGCCCCAGGGGCACGGCCTGGGCTTGGCGGCGGCATATGGTACGGTCCGGGCGCACGGCGGCGCGATCGCGGTCGATACAGAGCCCAGGCAGGGGTCTACATTCCGGATCTGGCTGCCGCGCGTGCGGCCCGTGGAGGAATGAATGCCCGCGCCCCGGCGCGCCGGCCGGCTCGGGGGACCGCGTCATTCATAGCGGAGTGCCTCGATGGGATCGAGGCGGGATGCCTTCCACGCGGGGTAGTAACCGAAGATCATGCCCACGGAGACCGACACGGCCACGGCCGCTACCACCGCCCCGATGGAAAGCTCCGTCGGCCAGCGGAGCACATAGCGGACCAGCCAGGAGCTTCCCCGCCCGATCAGGATGCCGAACGTTCCGCCGAGCAGGCACAGCACGACGGCCTCGACGAGGAATTGCCGGAGAATGTCTCGTGACCGCGCGCCGACGGCCATCCGCAGCCCGATCTCCCGGGTGCGTTCGGTCACGGACACGAGCATGATATTCATGATGCCCACGCCGCCCACCACGAGCGAGATCAGGGCCACGCACAGCAGCAGCCGCGTCATCAGGATCGTGGTGGAACTCATCGCCTTGGTGATCTCGGTCATGTCGCGGATGTTGAAGTCGTCGGGTTCGCCCTCGCGGATCCGGTGCCGCTCGCGCAGGACGGCGGTGATCTGGCGAATGGCGGCCGGCATGAGTTCCGGGGATTGCGCCGCCACCATCAGGTGATCCACCGTGACGAATCGCACGGGTAGCGGCGTGTCGGCGGCCTGGGTGGGCGAGGGAACGGGGTACAGGCTGGACTGGCCCGGATACAGGCGGCTCAGCGTGTTCACCTGCTGCGTGTCCTGCGCCGAGGCGGCGCTCTGATTGACGTTCGCGAGCATCGAGCCGGAGATGCGGCGTTTGATGGTGGTCCACGGGGCCAGCAGGAGATCGTCCTGGTCCATGCCCATCATGTTCGCTCCCTTGGAACGAAGCACGCCGACCACTTTGAAGCTCACGTTCTTTACGCGGACCTCCTGGCCGATCGGCGAGGTGCCCTGAAACAGTTCCCGCACGAGCGTCTGCCCCAGAACGCAGACCTTGGCGGCGTTGCGGACGTCCTGTTCCGTGAACGGCTCGCCCTCGGCCATTTCCCAGCCGCGCACCTGGAGATAGTCCGGCGTGGAGCCGTCAATGAAAAGCGGGACCCAGTTCCGATTGCCGTAGACGACCTGTGCCCGCCCGTGGACCTGTGGAGCCACAGCGCGGACCGCCGGGCATTCCCGAAGGATGGCTTCGCCGTCGGCCGGCGTAAGCGTCTGCGCGCTGCCGCCGCCGAAAGTGACTCCGCCGCTCGACGCCGCGCCCGGCGAAACCGACAGATTGGCTGCGCCCATGCTTGCGAGGGTCTTCTGGATCGCCTTGGAGGATCCGCTGCCGATCTCGGACATGGCGATGACCGCCGCCACGCCGATGATGATGCCCAGCGTGGTGAGCGCAGAACGCATCTTGTTGCGGCGCAGCGCGTGAAACGCCGTCCGCAGTGTGCGCGAGTGAAACCTTGCCGAAAACCAGTTCAAGGCTGATTCTCCGTGCGTCGGGTTGGATCCTGCCGCGAGTGCCCGCGGCAGGCCGGCAACCGTGCGCCCCGCCCGGGCGGCGCGGTGCGATCGGCTGTCAGTCAGCACGAACCCCGTCAAAAGCCGCGACGGCCGGTCGGGTATTTGCCTTCAACGGAGGCGGAGGGATTCGAACCCCCGGTGCGGTTTCCCGCACAACGGTTTTCAAAACCGTCCCCTTCAGCCACTCGGGCACGCCTCCGGGCCTTGGCGGCGATTGCGCGCTGCGGGGCGATTGTCTGGCCGTGTTCACCCCGGCGCCGGACGCCGCTTCCGACTACGACCGTATCCTTCGCCGCGGCGCCGGTCAAGAAAGCCGCAAGACGCATCCGTGCGGACGGTCCCGGTCCGTTCCGATTCGAACGACACGTACAGAGGCGTCGCGGCGGGCGGCGCGCGGCCGCGGTGGCGGCGCGTTGCGACGGCCGTCCGCTGCCTCCGGCGCGGCGGCA
>CAZZFA010000041.1:0-43983 GCA_964653435.1 uncultured Planctomycetales bacterium
TGGGGGGCGGCGGGGAAGCCGCCTCCGTGATGGGCCGCGAGCGTACCGGTTGCACGCTGACCTTCGGCTTTGCGCCGGCGTCGAGATCGACGGCTCGTTCCCTGGGTTTCGAGGGGGGCGTCGGTTCAGCCATAAATACCTCTTGCGAGACGCCGGGCAGAAGCGGATGCGTGAGAAACAGGGAAAGCCCGGGACGGCCCGGCCGTGTGCCGCTCCTGCTTCCGTCTCGTTTTCTCAGTCTGCCACTGCATCACTCTGTTTCGCGTCCTTCGCGTCGGGGCGACGGGCGGTCCGCCTCAGGCTTTCTGTTGCGGCGGCAGCTCGTCGTCCTTGTCCTTCTTCTTTCCGTCGCCGGACGGTCCGCCGGGGCCGCCTGCCCCCGGGGCCGTGCCGCGCTTGAAGGCCTCGATCTTGTCCTGCATCTCGCCGGGGTGTCGGGCCTTGTCCATCGCCTCCTCCTCGGAGATCGTGTTGGACATGTAGAGGCTGAGCAGGTGCTCATCGAGCAGTTGCATGCCGTACTTCTTGCCCGTCTGGATGCTCGAGTCGATACGGAACGTCTTGTTTTCGCGGATCAGGTTGGCGATGGCGGGCGTGACGACCATGAACTCGTACGCGGCGACCATGCCGCTGGGGATCCGCGGGCAGAGGGCCTGGGAGAGCACGGCGATCAGCGTGGTGGAGAGCTGCACGCGGATCTGCTCCTGCTGCTCGTGGGGGAAGGCGTCGATGATCCGGTTGACGGTTCCCTGGCAGCCGGTGGTGTGCAGGGTTCCGAAGACGAGGTGGCCCGTTTCGGCGGCACGGATGGCGGATTCCATGGTTTCGAGATCGCGGAGCTCGCCGACGAGGATCACGTCGGGGTCCTGTCGCAACACGCGGCGGAGGGCCTCGGCGAAGCTCGGGACGTCGCTGCCGACCTCGCGCTGGTTGACGATGGACTTCTTGTGCTGGTGGTAGTACTCGATGGGGTCCTCGACGGTCACGATGTGGCGGTCGAAGTTGTCGTTGATGTAGTTGATCATCGAGGCCAGCGTCGTGGTCTTGCCCGATCCCGTCGGGCCGGTGACGAGGTAGAGGCCGCGCGGCCGGCGGCAGAGGGCCTTCGTGATCTTCGGGAGGCCGATCTCCTCGAACGTGAAGAACTTGCTGGGGATCAGCCGGAGCACGAGCGCCAGGTTGCCGCGCTGGCGGAAGACGGAGACGCGGAAACGGCCGGCGTCTCCGAAGGCGAAGCCGAAGTCCGTTCCGCCCTCCTCCTGGATTTCCTGCTGGTTGCGGTCCGGGGTGATCGACTTCATCAGGGCCACGGTGTCCTCGGGCTCGAGGACCTTCGTTTCCAGCGAGCGCAGGTGGCCGTGAAGACGCAGAACGGGCGGGCGTCCGACGGTCAGGTGAATGTCGGAGGCGCCGCGCTTGATACACGTTTCCAGAAGCCGGTCAATATGAAGCGTTGACATTGCAGTGCGTGATTCCGTTGATCCGTTGGTCCATCGCCGGTTTACCCGGGGGCCCCGTTACTGCGTCTCGCGGCTCAGCCCGCCCGCAGGGCCGGCAGCCGGGGCGGTTTACCGCGGCCCCCGTTTCGCCGAAGGTTCGCCGCAGAGTCCCGCCGTCGCGGCGGCCGCTGTCGAGCGGCGGTTTTCGCAGGCTGTACTCGGGCAATCGCATCACTCTTCGACCGCCACCAGCCCTTCCGCCTGGGCGTGGCGGGCGACCTCTTCCATCGTGGTGACCCCTTTGAGAATCTTCCTCTTGCCGTCCTCCAGCAGGGTGCGCATCCCCGAGGCGCGGGCGACCTTGCGGATCTGGGCGGTCGGGGCCCGGTTGAAGGCCAGTTCGCGAAGCTCGTTGTTCATCGTCATCATCTCGAAGATCCCGTAGCGCCCGCGGTAACCGGTATTCGCGCACCGGGGGCAGCCGGCGCCCTTGTAGAGCGTCTTGCCCTCGAGCTCCTTCGGTGTGATGCCGAGCAGCCGCATGAGGTATTTATCCGGTTCCGGGTCGGGCTGCTTGCATTCGGGGCAGATCAGCCGGATGAGCCGTTGCGCCATGACGGCCTGGATCGAGCTGGCCACGAGGAACGGCTTGATGCCCATGTCGATCAGACGGGTGATCGCGCTGGGCGCATCGTTCGTGTGCAGCGTGCTGAAGACCAGGTGGCCGGTAAGGGCCGCCTGGATGGCCACCTCGCCCACCTCCAGGTCGCGGATCTCGCCGACGAGGATGATGTTCGGGGCCTGGCGCAGCATGGACCGGAGGATCTTGGCGAACGTCAGCCCGATGTCCTCGCGGACCTGGCACTGGTTCATGCCGGTGAAGTGGTACTCGACCGGGTCCTCGGCCGTGATGATCTTCTTGTCCGGGCGGTTGAGCTCCTGCAAGGCGGCGTAGAGCGTCGTGGTCTTGCCGGAGCCGGTAGGCCCGGTGACGAGGAAGATGCCGTTCGGCCGCCGGATGATCTTCATGAACCGCTGGTAGTCGTCGTCCTCGAAGCCGAGCGCCTGGATACCGATCCGCACGGAGTCGGGCCGCAGGATACGCAGCACGATGCTCTCGCCGTGGTAGCTTGGCAGCGAACTCACGCGGAAGTCGATCTGCTTGTCGCCGATCGTCATCTTGATGCGGCCGTCCTGCGGGAGGCGTTTTTCGGCGATGTCGATTCCGGCCATGAGCTTCAATCGCGTCGTCACCGCGTTCTTCATGGAGGCGGGGATCTTGTCCCGTTCGAGACAGACGCCGTCGATGCGGTAGCGGACGCGCACGCGGTCGGCCATCGGCTCGATGTGGATATCGCTCGCGCGGGAGCGGACCGCTTCGGCGATGATCATGTTGATCAGGCGGATAATGGGCGCATCGGCGCCGCCCTCGGCGGCTTCGGCGGCGGCCAGCTCGTCGTCCTCGGGGGCGTCCTGGTCGATGCTGGCCATCGTCTCTTCGATGTTGCTCTTGACGCCGCCGAGGAACGTATCGATGAATTTCTTGATCTTGCTCTTGGGGGCCAGAGCGGCGTCGATCTCGGTGTTGAGCCGGAAGCGGAGCACGTCGAGAAGATCGAGATCGAGCGGGTCGCTGACGATGACCTTGAGCCGGCCGTTTTCCTGGCCCCGTGGCAGGACCTTGTAGTCCTTGATGATCTTCTCCGGGATGAGCTTGATGTTCGCCGGGACGGCGGCGTCCTTCTCCAGATCGACGTACTCCATGTCGAACTGGGTGGCAAGCGCCTTGGTCACGTCCTCCTCGCTGCACAGTTCGAGCTCGACGAGGGCCTCCCCGATCCGCTTGCCGTTGGCCTCGGCGTACTTCAGGGCCTCCGCCAGATTCTTTTCCGACAGGAGGTTCCAGCTTACCAGGATCTCGCCCAGCTTCTTTTTGCGGTGGGCCATAGCACCTTCCAGCTTGCCCGTTCGGGTGAGAAAGTCACCGGCTTGCCGGCTCCGGTATGAAGCGCTCAGGGCTCCTCCACAGGGCCTTGCGGCCCCGGGGTCCCCGGCTTCCAGTACCCTGCCGGTGCCCCGCCGAGCCTCGCGCGCGAAGCACCGGCCGCCCGTCCCGCCGACCGGACGGGCAACCACACTATCTTATTGCCATGCTCCCTGCGCATCAAGTGTCGTGCCGCCACGGTTTGCGCCGGGACTCTGTCTTGCGGCCGCCGGGGCGGGCGAGGCAAACCGGCTGCGGGCGTAGCGTGGCAGAGCCCCGGATGCCGATGGAGGCAATCAGGTTCGCCCCGGCCGTATGCGCCGGCCGTGCGGCGCGGAGCAACGAGCCGCCAGGGCGGTATGGACCCGGCGACGGGCGGGCGACGACGTCGTTACTCTGTGGCGATGGCGTCAAACGGCCCCTTGTGGAGGGGAAACATGCGGGCGACTTCCGGCGGGATTCGGGTAGGACGGCCGCGGGCCGTGTCGATGTAGGCCCAATCCGTGGCGGCGCGGGCGAGGACTTCGCGGGTCCGGGCGTCGAGGAACTGGTAGCAACGGCGGCTGCCGGCGCCGCGGAAGTTGACGACCCAGGTCTGCACCTCCACCGTCGTGCCGCGCAAGGCGGGCCGAAGGTATTCGATCACATGGCGGCGGACCACGAAGGCCTGGCCCATCTCGCGATACCGCTCGGGTGTCAGGCCCACCGCCGACGAGTGCGCGACCGCGGCCTCCTGCATCCATTGCACGTAGAGGACGTTGTTGGCGTGGCCCTGGGCGTCGGTCTGCTCGACCGTGCGCTGAAGGATGTAGAGCGCGGGCGACTCCATGCGTGGCCCGTTGATACCGCACGCAGGCCGGGGTGTCCAGCGGCGGCTCGGGTTCAGACGTACCCGGGGCAGACGGGCCTGCGAACCCCAAGCGGCAGGTCGCTGCGGTCTCAGAGGAACCGCACTCCACACTGCTGCGGATGGAACCTGCCCCGGGGGTCAGGCTGGGGCGTCCTTCGGTGCCCGCACGAGCAGCACGGGGATGTTCGTGCGATGGCGGATGCTGTCGGCCACGCTGCCCAGAACGATGTCGGCCAGAAAGCGGTGGCCGTGCGTGGACATGGCGATGAGATCGCACCCCTCGCGCTCCGCGAAGGCGAGGACTTCGTCCGCGGGCTCGCCGCAGGCCAGGACGGTCGAGACCTCGAAGCCCTCGGCCGCCAGTTCCGACCGCCGCCGCTCCAGGTACGCGCGGTCCTTGTGCATCTCCTCGGAGTCCTCGAGGTTCAGCGACTTCTGACTTCGTGCCACATAGCCCTCCGCTACGTGGATCACAGTGATCCGCGCCCCGGTCATTCGCGCGAGCTCGCGAATGTGACGGAGGATGACCTCGTCAACCGGGGAGTTCTCCAGCGGGATGAGGATGTGCTTGTACATGGTTTGTTCCGGCGCTTCTCAGCCTCCGAGCCCTTCGATGACTACCTGTACGAGCAGGTACGCGTTCAACCCGGCAATAAGAATCGTAGCGATCCAGGCTCCGACCTTGAGCGGAGCCGAGTTTACAAACCGTCCCATCTTGTTCCTGTCGCTGGTGAACAGGACCAGCGGCACCAGTGCAAAGCTGAGCTGCAGGGACAGGATCACCTGGCTGAGGACCAGCAGCGAACCGACGCCCCGCTCGCCGTAGATGGCCGCGACGATGACCGCCGGGACGATCGCCAGGAGACGTGTGATGAGGCGGCGGACCCACGGCCGCAACCGGATGTCGAGGAAGCCTTCCATGACGATCTGGCCGGCCAGCGTGCCGGTGAGCGTCGAGTTCTGGCCGGAGGCCAGCAGCGAGAGGGCGAACAGGGTGCTGGCCAGGGCGGTGCCGAGGACGGGGCTCAGGAGCTTATAGGCGTCGGAGATGTCGGCGACGTTTTCGTAGGGGGTGCCGTGGAAGGCCGCCGCACTGACGACCAGGATCGCGCCGTTCACGAAGAACGCTCCGATGAGGGCCATCGTGGAGTCTACGCCGGCGTAACGGATCGCCTGCATCCGGCCGTCGTCCGTACGTTCGAACGCCCGCGTCTGCACGATACTGGAGTGCAGGTACAGGTTGTGGGGCATGACGGTGGCGCCCAGGATGCCGATGGCGATGTAGAGCATCGAGGGGTTGGTCACGATCTCGGGCGCGGGGACCATGCCGGCGAGCACGGCGAGGGGGTCCGGCCGGGAGAGGTAGAGTTCGTAGGCGAAGCACGCGCCGATGAGGAAGATCAGCGCGGCGACGACGGCTTCGAGCGTGCGGAAGCCCTTCGATTGCAGGACGAGGATGACAAGGACGTCCATCGCCGTGATCAGCACGCCTACAACGACGGGGATGCCGAGAAGGAGGTTCAAGCCGATGGCCGAACCGATGACCTCGGCGAGGTCGCAGGCGGAGATGGCGATCTCGCAGAGCGCCCACAGGACGATTGTGACACGGCGTGAGTAGTGGTCGCGGCACGCCTGGGCAAGATCGCGGCCGGTGGCGATTCCGAGTTTGAGGGCCAGGTGCTGGAAGAGGATGGCGAGGAAGTTTGCGATCAGGATCACCGACAGCAGCGTGTAGCCGAACCGGGCACCGCCGGCGAGGTCGGTGGCCCAGTTTCCGGGGTCCATGTAGCCGACGGCGACCAGGAGCCCGGGGCCGACGAATGCCCGCAACGTGCGCCAGAAGCCGCCCGCATGCGGCACGCGGACGGTGGCGTAGGCTTCGGGCAGCGATGGCTGGGCAAGCTCGCGCCGCCAGCCGGGGTGCGCGGGGCCGGAGGCGACCTCCGATGCAGGGGTGGCGGCGATACCGTCCCCGGCGGGGGCGAGGTTCTGTTGCCCGGTCGGGTCGTCGGGTTTCTGCATTCGGCACTCCGCGCGGGGGACGATTTCCCACCCGCCCATCGCTAGTATATGCACTTTGTCGGATGGAGCGAGTCGTGTATGCATGTCCGCCGGCGAACGGCACGCCGGCCGTCGCGCGCGGGGGTTTGCACGCGAAGGGTTCGCGGCCCGCTCGCCGAGGGGCAGGCGAGCGGCCAGCGCGGCGTCGGTCCTTCAGCGTCCCTGCAGCCAGCCGGCCACGTCCCTGGCGTAGTACGTGAGGATCATATCGGCGCCGGCCCGCTTGATCGCCAGCATTGTCTCGAGGACGCAGGCCTTTTCGTCGAGCCAGCCGTTGGCGGCGGCGGCCTTGATCATGGCGTATTCACCGCTGACATGATACGCGGCGGTGGGCAGGCCGAACCGTTCCTTCACGCGGTAGAGGATATCGAGGTAGTTCACGGCGGGCTTGACCATGACCATGTCGGCGCCTTCCTCGATGTCGAGGGCCACTTCCCGCAGGGCCTCGTTCGGGTTGCCGGGGTCCATCTGGTAGCTCTTGCGGTCGCCGAATCGGGGGGGGGACTCGGCCGCATCGCGGAACGGCCCGTAGTAGGCGCTGGCGAACTTGGCCGCATACGAGAGGATCGGCGTGTGCGACAGCCCCTCCGCATCGAGGGCGTTGCGGATCGCGGCCACGCGGCCGTCCATCATGTCCGACGGGGCGACGATGTCGGCACCGGCACGGGCGTGCGAGACGGCCTCCTTGGCGAGGTTGACGAGGGTCGCGTCGTTGTCCACGTCCTTGCGCCCGCCGCGCTCGGTGATCACGCCGCAGTGGCCGTGGCTGGTGTATTCACACAGGCACACGTCCGTGATGACCAGCAGATTGGGGCACGCCGACTTGATGGCGCGGACGGCCTGCTGGACGACGCCGTCGTTTCGCCATGCTTCGGTGCCGAGTTCGTCCTTGTGGGCCGGGATGCCGAACAACAGGACCGCCGGAATGCCCAGGGCCTCGAGCTGTCGGCACTCCTCCGTCGCGACGTCCACGGACATCTGGTATTGCCCGGGCATGGAAGCGATCGGCGTCTTTATCTCCCGGCCGGGCCGCACGAAGAGCGGCGCAATCAGGTCGTCCACGGAGAGAGCCGTCTCGCGGACAAGTCGTCGGATCGTCGGGTTGGATCGGAGTCTGCGAAAGCGTGTTTGTGGGAAGCTCATCGTAGTGCCAAGTGTTGTGCCCGCCGGCGGGTCTGCCTGATCGCCGCGGGGCGAATGTAAAGGTATCCTCAAACAAGTATACTATCGGCCGAGGCCGCGCCACGTCATCAATATCACTACGACGAGCAATGCGACGAGGATCGGCCAGAACCAGGACCGGCTGCGGGTTTCAGCCGTGCCGGCAGGGGTGATCCATTCTCCGCAGTAGGGGCATTTTTCGGCGTCCTCGTAGATGCTGCGGCCGCAGGCGGGGCAGGGGTACTCGTCGGACTCGGGTTCGGCGGAATCGTCGTCGAAGTCCTCGTTCGCGGACCACTCATCATCGTCGGTGGGGCGGTGGGGCATGGATCCTGCCGGGACCTCCGGAGAGACTGCGGTGCGGCCTCGGGAGAGGCCGCAGTCCACATCTTACTTCACGATCTTGAGCACCTTGATGAACTCCGGGGTGCCGGCGCGATGGAGCAGCTCGAACAGAGCGGACTCGGTGGTCGTGATGACCGCGCCGGCGTGGCGCATCCGTTCGATCGCCATTTCCCGGTCGATCTCGTGACGCGAGCCTACGGCATCCGCGCAGACGAACGGGATATACCCGAGCGCGAGCAGGTCGAGCACGGTCTGCATGACGCAGACATGCGACTCGATTCCCACGACGATGATCCGCGACCGCCCGATCTGCGAGAGTGCGGAGACGATCTCGTCCGTCGCGCAGCAACTGAATGTCATCTTCTCGATCGCGCGGAAGGTTCCCGGTTCAAAGGCCTCCTGAATGGCCGGGACGGTCGGGCCGATCCCCTTGGGGTACTGTTCCGTGACGAGGATCGGCACCTTGAGGACGCTCGCGCCGCGGATCATCCGGACGGCGGCCGCCGCGACCGCTTCCTGGTTGGCGATATGCGGCAGCAGGCGCTTCTGGATGTCCACGACGAGCAGGGCCGCATCCTCGGCTCGCAGGCGTGATGCGTTTTCCTTGAGCATGAGCATGGGTCCGTCGTCGGGGTACGCCGTTGTCCGTGGCCGTCGGCGCGTCGGCCGGACGTCGTGCATGGTCCGTGCTGCGGGCACAACCGTGGTGCAGCCGCCGGGCCGGCGCCGTTTCGGCTTTCCAATTCTCCCTTCTATGGTACGATACGCGCCGGGTCAAATGTGGCACGTGGGTGGAAAAGTCGTGCTGATCACGGGGGCCTCGCGCGGCCTGGGGCGGGTGCTGGCGGAGGTGTTCGCCGAGCACGGGGCACACCTGATCCTCTGTGCGAGGCGGGCGGACGTTCTGGCCGACGTTGAGGCGGACCTGGCCCGGCGGGGCGTTGCGGCGATGGCGGAGGGGTGCGACGTTTCCGTGGAGGAAGACGTTCTGCGGCTGGTACACCGGGGCGTGCAGCGATTCGGCCGGATCGACGTGTTGATCAACAACGCCTCGATTCTCGGGCGGCGGGTTCCGGTGATGGAGTATCCCTCGGAGCTCTGGAACGACGTTCTGGCGACGAATCTTACGGGGGCTTTCCGGATGTCGCGTGAGGTGGCCCACGTGATGCGGCGTCAGGGAACCGGGGCGATCATCAACGTTTCGAGCAGCGTGGGGCACAAGGCCCGGCCCAACTGGGGGGCGTATCTCGTGAGCAAGTGGGCCCTGGAAGGACTGAGCTTCATGATGGCGGAGGAGCTTCGGAGTACGGGGATCCGCGTCAACGTGGTCGATCCGGGCGGGATGCGGACGGGCATGCGGGCGGCGGCCTATCCCGCCGAGGATCCGACCACGCTGCCGATGCCGCGCGAGGTCGTGCCGGTCTTCCTGTATCTCGCCTCCGACGATTCGCGGGACGTGACGGGCGAGCGGTTCTCCGCCCGCGAGTTTGCCGGCGGCTCGGCCTGAACCCGCCCGTGCCGAAGGGCCGACGATGAGCGTGATTACGGCGCACAGCGGCGATCCGGGATACGGGCAGTCGCCGCACGTGACGGCCCGGACCCAGGCGATTGCTTGCACCCTCTGTTTCGCGGCCGGCGTGGCGGCCTTCTGGCCTGCCTTGCGCCACCCGTTCGTGTACGACGATCACCCGATTGTCAGCGAGAACTGGATCGTCAAGGCCCCGGATACCTGGTACCGGTTTCTGATCACCTCGTATTGGCCGCCGGCAAGCCCGCGGGAACGACGGCCGGGAGGCGGCGACAAGCTGTACCGGCCCGTGACGATCGGGAGCTTCCGGCTGGAGTATCGGTTGCACGGCGGCCGGCCGGGCGCTCTGCACGCGGGGGAAACGATCCTGCACGGTCTGGCGAGCTACCACGGGACGAACACCATCCTGCACGGCATAACGAGTCTGCTGGTGTGCGTGCTCGCGTTGCGGGTCTGGCAAAACGCAGCCGCCGCGTTGATCGCGGGGCTTCTGTTTGCCGTTCACCCGATTCACGCGGACGCCGTAGCGCCCGTGGTCGGCCGCAGCGAGATACTGGCCGGCCTCTTCTCCGCGTGGCTGTTGCTCCGCTACGCGCAGCCCGTGTCGCTCGCGGGGGCGGCGCTGGGGCGGTTTCACGTGTTCAGCGCCGTGTTGTTCGCGGCGGCGGTGTTCTCCAAAGAGCACGCGCTCTTCGTCTGGCCCGCAATACTCTCGCTCCAATGGTATCAGAGAAGGGCACAGCCCGCCGGGCAGCGACCCCCGTTTGCCGCGTGGCTGGGCGATCTGGCTCGCCGGGGCCATATCGGGTTCGCGTACGTCGCGGCCGCGTTTTTCTTCATCCGGTTCTTCATCTTCGGCATGCACTATCGTCGGCCGCCGGAGTCGCTGCCGTTCTGGGCGAATCCGCTCGCTCAGGCGGACCTGACGGCCTGCCTGCTGACGCCGTTCCGGTTGCTCTGGCTCACGGCCCGCTTATTCGTGGATCCGTCGGCCCTGTGCCCGCTGTGGAATCCCGATGCCCTGGTGCCGGCGCGGAGCCTCCGCGATGCGGATGTCTGGGGCGGCATGATTCTCGCCGGGCTGTGGATTGCGGTGATCCTGTGGGGATGCCGGCGGGGGCGGGCCGTCGGCATCTGGGCGCTGGTGTTTGCGTGGTTCATGCTGTTGCCGCTGCATGTGGTGCCGGTGGCGAGCTGGCTGTTCGCGGAGCGGTGGTTGTACCTGCCTTCGGTGGCGCTGGCGATCGTGGTGGCGGGGTTGGTGAGACGGTACGGGCAGTGGGCGGCGCTGGCCGGCATCTGTGCGGCGATCGTGCTGTTGCCACAGACCTGGGCGTACGCCTCGGCATGGCGGTCGGATGTGAGCATGAACCGCTACGTGTTGGAGGCTCACCCGGACAACTTCCACGCGGCAAACAACCTGGCGTGGGTGTACTTCGTGGAGAAGCGATACGAGGATTCGTTGCGTGTCGCAAGCGAGTTGGCCGACCGGTTTCCGGATCGCTGGGAGCCGTACATGTGCATGAGCGAAACCTATGCGGCGTTGGGCGACGCGCAGCGAGCCCGGGAGGCCCGCGCGGAGGCCGACACGCGCCGGACCGCCGCGCTGCTGCAGCTTCGGTAGGCGGCGTTACGCGCGGCGCCGCCACGATTCGAGCAGGTGCCGGTGCAGATTCGGTCCGGCGGCCAGGAAGGGCATCGCGCCCCGGGCGGCGGTCTGTGAACGGCTCATGGGGAAGTATTCGCGGCCGTCCGGGTCGGTGAATCGTCCGCCGGCCTCCCGGACCAGCAGCGCGCCGGCGGCCACGTCCCAGAGGCGGCAATTGAGACAGAAGGCGGCGTCCAGGGCCCCCGCCGCAACGAGGGCCAGGTGCAGGGCCGTCGTCCCGAGGTTCCGAAGCGTCATGCGATCGAGCCACTCGTGGACCGTCGCGGGCATGGGCGCGCCATGCCCGGAGGGCGAACCGATGAGCGTTTCGTGGGTCGGCGGGCTGTCGGCCACACGGAGGCGGACCTCGTCGCACCGGGCGCCGTTTCCCACGCGGGCGGTGAACATCTGATCGGTCATTACGGCATAGACGGCGCCGACGATCGGCATACCGTCGCGGAGTACGCCCACACTGACGGCGAAGCTCGGGACGCCGCGCCAGTAGTTCTGCGTGCCGTCGATCGGGTCGATGATCCAGCACCATTCGGCGGCTTCGATGGCGGCGTGGCGCTCGGGGCGGCGCATGGTTTCCTCGGTGAGGACGGCGTGCGAGGGGAATCGCTTCACAATGGCGTCGAGGAGCAGGTCCTGGACCGCATGATCCGCATCCGTGACGAGGGTCGCGTCGTGTTTCCGCGAAGCCGTGGCGGAGCCGAATCGCTGACGCGCGAGCCGGCCGCCGGCGCGCGCCCACTCGACCGCGTACGCCAGGATGTCTGCAGCGTCGTCATTCATGTGTCTTTCCGGTGCGCCCCGGTGCCGCGGCGGGCAGGGGCAAGCCGCACGGAGGTTTCTTCCGGCCGGACGATCCGATCTTCGAATGCGCGGCCGCGCCTCGGCGTCCGACGGCCGCCCCGGCCGCTACCCGCCGAGGGACGCGATGGATTGAAACTCCTCGCGGAGGGCGGGGTAGAGCCGGCGGTACTGGGCGTATGCGGCGTCGTACGTCTTGCGGAGCGCCGGCGTCGGTTCGCGTCTGTCGGTGATCCGGATACAGGCGTCGCAGGCCTCGGGCACGGAGGCATACACGCCTGTGCCGACGGCCGCCAGCAGCGCTGCGCCGTAGGCGGCTCCCTCCTGGGTGTTGATTGTGGTAACGGGGGCGTCGTAGATGTCGGCCTGGAGTTGCCGCCACCACGGGCTGACGGCGCCGCCGCCGCCGGCGCGGACCTCGCGGATCTGAAGCCCGTCCGCCCGCATGATCTCGATCTGATCGCGCATGCCGAAGGTGATGCCCTCGAGCACGGCGCGGACCAGGCCGGCCTGCTCGTGGCGGCTGGTCAGGCCGATCCAGGCCCCGCGTGCATTCGGGTCGGGGTAAGGGCATCGCTCGCCGGTGAGATAGGGCAGAAAGAAGAGCCCGTCCGATCCGGCCGGGGCCTTCTGCGCCAGCTTGATGAGCCGGCTGTAAATGACGCCCGGGTCCTTGCGGGCCTTTCGCAGGGCCGCGACTTCCTCGGCGTACCAGGTGTTGCGCAGCCACTGGAAGCTGCCTCCGGCGGCCAGCATGCAGCCGAATACACACCACTTGCCCGGGACGGCGTGACAGAACGACTGGAGGTTGCCCTGCTTATTCGGCACGGGTTTGTCGCTGTGCGCGAAGACGACGCCGCTCGTGCCCATCGTCGAGGAGACGACGCCGGCACGTACGATGCCGTTGCCTACGGCACCGGCGGGCTGATCTCCGGCGCCGCCGACGACGGGCGTCCCGGCGGGCAGTCCGGTGGCCTTGGCGGCGGCACGGTGGATCCGGCCGCTGACCACGATCGACTCATACACAGGCGGCAGGAGGTCGGTGTTGATTCGCAGCCTGCCCAGCAAACCGCGGTGCCAGCGGCGTGCCTTCACGTCGAGCAGCAGCGTGCCGGCCGCGTCGCTCACCTCCGTCGCGTACTCGCCCGTCAGCCGGAGGCGGATGTAGTCCTTCGGCAGAAGCACCTTGAACGTGTGCTCGAAGACGCGCGGATCGTGCCGGCGGACCCAGAGGATCTTCGGCGCCGTGAAGCCCGTCAGCGCGACGTTGTTGACCATGCCGATGAGCCTGGACCGCCCGCCGGCGAGGCGCTCGATCTCCTCGCACTCGGCCGCGGTCCGCTGGTCGTTCCAGAGCAGGGCGGGGCGGAGCGACTGACCGGCCCGATCGACGAAGACGCTGCCGTGCATCTGGCCGCTGAGCCCGACGCCGGTGATCTTCGACGGGCTGACGCGGGCCTTGCGGCAGACGTCGCCGACGGCGCGGATCACGGCCCGCCACCAGTCGTTCGGGTCCTGTTCCGACCAGCCGGGCCGCGGGGAGTGGACCGGGTATTCCGCGCTCGCCGTGGCCAGGACCTTGCCTTTCGCGTTGCAGAGCAGCGTTTTTGTCGCTGATGTGCCGATGTCGATCCCGAGCAGAAGCGCCATATCAGAGCCTCGCTGAAGTCCGCGGAATCGTCCGCGCCGATATACGCGGAGTATACAGCGGTCGGGCGGTCCGCGAAACCTGCCGGGGCGACGCAAGTGGGGCGCGTGAGCGGCGGGTCGCATTTGTGAGCATGCTCGCGTGGTTCTACAATCGCAACGGATGGCTGCGATACGCGAGCAGGTTTCAGGGGGCGAGCCGGTACATCTGTTCTGCTGGACGGCCGACGCGCTGGGCGGATGGTTCGAGTCGCACGGACTGCCCACCTATCGGGCGCGGCAGGTGATGGAGTGGGTTTACGGGCACGGGGCCACCACCTTCGAGCAGATGACGAACCTGCCCGCGGGGCTTCGCGCGGAGCTTGCCGGGGCGTTTGTCATCTACCGCTCCACCGTGGCGGCCGATCCGCAGGCGCCGGATGGAACGCGAAAGCTGCTGCTTCGCTGGCCCGACGGGGCTACGAGCGAGTGCGTACTGATCCCTGAGCCGGATCGCAACACGGCGTGCATTTCGAGCCAGGTCGGATGCCCGGTCCAGTGCACGTTCTGCGCCAGCGGCATCGGCGGTCTGGAACGGCAACTGACGGCCGGCGAGATCGTCGAGCAGGCGATGCGGGTGCGGGCGCTGTGTGCGGCGCCGCCGGCGCGCCCCCGCAAGGCAGCCCGGGCGGGGAGTGCGGTCGCGGAACTCTGTGCGCGTTCGCCGCACGGCGATCCCCGACCCCCAGCCCCCAATCCCCGCTCCCTGACGAACATCGTCTTCATGGGTATCGGCGAACCGCTGGCGAACTACGAGGCGGTTGTCGCGGCGGTGCGGACGATCAACGCGCCGTGGGGGATGAACATCGGTGCGCGAAGGATCACGATCAGCACGGTCGGCCTGCCGAAGCAGGTCCGCCGGCTCGCCGACGAGGGGCTTCAGATCAATCTGGCGATCTCTCTCCACGCGGCGTCCGACGCGCTGCGGCGGCGCTTGATTCCCTGGGCCGAGCGCGTCAGTATCTCCGAACTGGTGGACGCGGCACGGTACTATTTCGAGCGGACGGGGCGCGAGGTCACGCTGGAGTACGTGATGCTCGGCGGCGTGAATGTCCGCCCGGCCGACGCACAGAGGCTCGCCCGCGTCACCCGGCAGATGCGGTGCAACGTGAACCTGATCCCGTACAACCCGGTGGCCGGCCGGCCGTACCGTCGGCCCGAGGATTCGACGGTGCAGGCGTTTGTCCGTGCTCTTCGGGAACGCGGCGTCAACGCCCATGTACGGCGGAGCCGCGGTCTGGAGATCGACGCCGCCTGCGGCCAGTTGCGCGAGGCGCACCGGGTGCCGGCGGAGCGGCCTGCCCGGGAGCCACGGACGGGGCGACCGGGCGACTACCGGACGGATCAGCGGACAGGCGGATTGACGGACTGAGGGATACGCAAAGGCGGGAGACAAACATGAAGCCGTTCGACATTGGTGTATGTTCGTGGTCGCTGGCGATCAAAGACCTGGCCAGGACGCTGGAGACGATTCGGAACGAGCTGGGCCTGGGGCTTACCCAGGTGGGCTTCTTCGGCGACGGCATCCCGACGGCCGCGCAGCATGAGACGACGGCGAAGATCATCCGCGACAGCGGCCTCGAGGTCAGCGCGACCTGCATCGGTTTCACCGGCGAGGACTACTCGACGATTCAGCGGATCGCCGCCACCGGCGGCTTCGTGCCTGACGAGCTGTTCGAGGAGCGTTTCGAACAGACGGTCCGCACGGCGGATCTTACGGCCAGGCTGGGGGTGAAGATGCTCGCGACGCATGTCGGTTTCGTGCCGCACGATCGCAACGATCCGAAGTACAAGGTCATGGTGGAGCGGCTTCGCCGCATCACCGACGCGCTCGACCGGCGGGGTGTCACGCTGTTGATGGAGACCGGCCAGGAGAAGGCCGATGCGCTGGTGCGGTTCATCGACGACGTCGGGCGGTCCAACATCCGCGTGAACTTCGATTGTGCAAACATGGTCTTGTACGGCGCGGGGGATCCGGTCGAGGCGGTCGGGATTCTGGGCGACCGCATCGCCCACGTGCACATGAAGGATGCGACGTGGTCGTCGCAGCCCGGCAAGACCTGGGGCCAGGAGGTCCCGCTTGGCGACGGCGACGCGAACATTCCGCAGGTCGTCAGCAAGCTTCGCGCGATGGGTTACAGCGGGCCGCTGGTCATCGAGCGGGAGGGCGGCACGAACCGTCTCGGCGACATCCGCGACGGCGCGGAGTTGCTGCGATCGCTCGTAGGGTAGCGGGCGGCAGGGATATCACCGGATAATCGGAAAGCGCGAGTCCGAAATACATCAGGCGCCCAGGGCCTTGATCTTCTCTCGGAGCGTACCGACCTGGGTGATGCGGAGGCCGAAGTTTTCGCCGACCTTGACGGCCTGGCCAACGCCGATGCATTTGTTGTTGATCATCAGGTCGAGAGGGGCGTCCGCGGGTTTCTCGAACTCGATAATGGCTCCGGTGTTCAGCCCGACAACCCGCGCCAGCGGCATTTTGCACTCCGCCAGCTTGACGATCACCGGTACCTCGATTCGCAGGATCCGCCCCAGGAGCTCCGATGGCGGCCCGGCAGGGGCTGCGGTCGAGGGCGAGGGCGTGTGCGCCGGCGATTGCAGGTCTGCGCCGCCCGGCGAAGGCGGAGCAGAGTCCGCGCCAAGGGCCTCGCCCGCCAGGTTTTCCGCCTGGGCCAGGAGAGAATCGATGTCTGCCTGGGAAGTGGTCACGCACCGGATCCTTGCGCAGAGTCTCTACGAGACGTTCATACCGCCTGTCGGCATTATCGGCCTCCGCAGCGGGGGACTTGAGGGAACGCCCTTTGCGCGTTGCAGGATCGGGGATTACAGCCGCCGGCTCGCGGCGGCGTAGTCCATCCGCGGGCGCCGGGGCCGCGCGTGCTTTGGTGGTCGATAGCGGTGTTCAACCGTTGAAGCGGCCGACCGCGATGCAGGCGTTATGACCCCCGAAGCCGAACGAGTTGCTCATGGCGTGAGCGATCGGCATTTCGCGGGCTTGGTTGGGGACGTAGTCCAGGTCGCAATCGGGATCGGGTTCGTCGAGGTTGATGGTCGGGGGGGCGACGCCGTTCCGGATCGCCAGCACCGTGGCAATCAGCTCCACCCCGCCGCTGGCCCCGAGGAGGTGCCCGATGCAGGACTTTGTACTGCTCACCGCCACTTTGTGAGCGTGTGCATTGAAGACCTGCTTGATGGCGCGCGTTTCGGCGATGTCGCCCAGCGGCGTGCTGGTGCCGTGGGCATTGATGTAGTCGATCTGGTCCGGTGAGAGACCGGCGTCCTTCAGGCAGCGCGCGATCGCAAGGGCGGCGCCCGATCCGTCCTCGCCGGGCTGAGTGATATGCGAGGCGTCGCCGGACATGCCGAAGCCCAGCACCTCGGCGTAGATCCGCGCGCCGCGTTTGCGGGCGTGTTCGAGTTCCTCGAATATCAGGATGCCGGCGCCCTCGCCCATGACGAAGCCGTCGCGGTTGCGGTCGAACGGCCGGCTCGCGCGGGCCGGATCATCGTTTCGCGTGGAGAGGGCGTGCATCGCGCAGAATGCGGAGAGGCCCAGCGGCGTGAGCGCGGCCTCGCTGCCGCCGGTGAACATGACATCGGCGTCGTTGCGGTGAATCGCGTCGCAGGCGTCGCCCATGGCGTTCGTGGCGGAGGCGCAGGCCGTCGCGACGGCCGTGTTGGGCCCCTGCGCTCCGAACCGGATGGAGATGTTCGCGCTGGCGGCGTTGAGCATCAGCTTGGGGATCGTGAAGGCGGAGACCTTGCCGGGGCCCTTGTTGAGCAGGCGGATGTGCTGCTCTTCGAGCTCCATGAGGCCGCCGATGCCGGACCCCACGATGGCCCCGACCCGGCGGGGGTCAAGCGTGTCGAATGCGAGGCCGCTATCGGCCGCCGCCATCTGCGCCGCCGCGAGTGCGAACTGTGCGAACCGGTCCAGGCGTTTGGCCTGCTTCTTGTCGATGTATCTGTCCGGGTCGAAGTCGCGGCATTCGCCCCCGAAGCGGGTGTCGAACCCCGTGGCGTCAAAGCGCTGGATCGGTGCAATGGCGCTGCGGCCGGCGAGAAGCCCTTGCCAGAGGGCATCCACGCCGTCGCCCAACGGAGAAACGGCACCCATACCGGTGATGACCACGCGTCGCCGATTCATGTAGCCGTTCCGCGCTCCATCCTTCAGGACTTGTTGATGTGCTGCATGATGTAATCGATGGCCTGCCCGACGGTCTTGATCTTCTCGGCTTCTTCGTCGGGGATGCTCATCTCGAACTCGTCCTCGAACTCCATGACCAGTTCCACCGTGTCGAGCGAGTCGGCGTTCAGGTCGTTGACGAACGAGGTCTCCCGCGAGATCTCGGCCTTGTCCACGCCCATCTGCTCGCTGACGATCGAGAAGACTTTGTCTTCGATTTCCTGAGTCGTCGGCACGACACAATCCTCCATGCTGGAAGAGAAATCCAGTCCCTTCGACCACTGAAATCGGCGTACTATACCGCCGGACCGCTCGGGCGCTCAAGATGCCCCCGGCGGCCCGCAAACGCCGCCGGCCGGCTACATGTGCAGCCCGCCGTCCACTACGATCACCTGTCCCGTAACATACCGCGAGGCCGGCCCGGCCAGAAAGGCCACGACCGAGGCAACCTCCTCGGGTTGCCCGAACCGCTGCATCGGAATGAGCGGCCGCACGGTCTCCTTGACCTTGTCCGGCAGGACGTCCGTCATGTCCGTCGCGATGAACCCGGGCGCCACGGCATTGCACAGGATGTTCCGCTTGGCCAGTTCCTTCGCCACGGACTTCGTGAAGCCTACCACGCCGGCCTTGCTCGCCGCGTAGTTGGCCTGGCCCGGGTTACCCATCAGGCCCGAGACGCTGGCCATGTTGATGATCCGCCCGGCGCGGGCCCGCAGCATCGCCTCGGCAATCACCCGCGTGCAGATGAAGATCCCGCGCAGGTTCACCTGGATCACCGCGTCCCACTGTTCCTCGGTCATGGTGAGCATCAGCGTGTCCCGGGTGATGCCCGCGTTGTTCACGAGAATATCGATGCGGCCGAACTTCTCCAGGGCGGCGTCGCGGAGCTTCTCGACCGGTTCTCGCTGCGTCACGTCGGCGAGCTGTGCCATGAACGTGACCCCCTTGGCCTCGACGAGCCGGGCCGTTTCGGCGAGGGCGTCGGCCCGGAGATCCACGCCCACGATGTGAGCGCCTTCGTCCGCCAGGGCCAGACAGATGGCCCGGCCGATTCCCCGGGCGGCGCCCGTCACGATGGCGACCTGGTCCTTGAGTGTCATACGGCCTCCTCCTTGGTCTTGCGAATTCCGGCTGCGTCGCTTACGTTCGCGGCCGAGACGCCCCGGTTGATCCGTCGCATCAGCCCCGTCAGGACGCGCCCCGGCCCGATCTCCACAAAGCGATCGAACCCGTCCTGGATCAGCCGCTCGATCGAGCGGTGCCATTGTACCGGCTGCACCAGTTGTTGCACCAGACGGTCCCGGATCGTCGCCGGATCGCCGTGGGGCTTGCCATCGACGTTGGCGATCACCGGAACGGCGGGCGCCCGGACGTCCACGCGCTCGAGGGCCTCCCGCAGGCCATCGGCGGCGGACTGCATCAGGGGCGAGTGGAACGCGCCGGCCACCTTGAGCGGCACGGCCCGGCCGCCCTGTTGCTCGATCAGGGCTACGATCCGATCGCACCCGGCTCTGGTCCCGGAGACCACGATCTGGCCCGGCGCGTTGAAGTTGGCCGGGCGGACCGCTCCGGCCGACGACGCCTCCTGGCAGAGCGCCTGGACCTTCTGCTCGTCGAGGCCCACGACGCTGACCATGCCGCCGGACTGCGCCAGGGCCGCTTCCTGCATCAGCTGGCCGCGCCGCTGCACGACGCGCAAGGCGTCTTCAAAGCTCATGGCGCCGGCCAGATGCAGCGCCGTGTATTCGCCCAGACTCAGCCCGGCCATCGCCTCGAACACGCACGCGGCCGGCACGGCCTCGCGCAGGGCGTGCCAGATGGCCACGCTCGTGGTGAAGATCGCGGGCTGCTGCACGTCGGTCGCCTCGAGGGCCTCCGCGGGGCCGTCGAAGCAGACGGACGCCAGATCGATGCCGAGGATTTGGCCGGCGTCGTCAAAGACCTTCCTCGCGACGGGGTGGGCCTCGACGACGTCGCGGCCCATGCCGACGCTCTGGGATCCCTGTCCCGGAAACAGTGCTGCCTTCTTGCCCATCAGACCTTGATCAGGGCCGATGCCCACGTGAGTCCCGCGCCAAACGCTACCAGGAGCAACCACTGCCCCCGCTTGACCTTTCCATCCCGCAGAACCTCATCCAATGCGACCGGCACCGACGCGCCGGACGTATTCCCGTACCGGTCGATGTTGATGTATACCTTTTCCGGCGGGAAGTGCAGCTTCTGCGTGGCCGATTCGATGATCCGCAGGTTCGACTGGTGCGGAATGACCATGGCGATGTCGTCGGGCCCGAGGTTCTGCGAGGCCATCGCCTGCTCGATCACCTCCTGCATCTTCGTGACGGCAAACTTGTAGACCTCACGGCCGCGCATCTTGAGGAAGTGCATCCGCTCGTCCACGGTTCGCCGGCTGGCGGGCTCGCGGGCCCCGCCGCCCGGGCAGCAGATCATCTCCGCGCCGCTGCCGTCTGCGCCCATCTGGCAATGATAGATACCCTGCCCGTTCTGCTCCGCCGGCCCGATGATCGCGGCGCCGGCGCCGTCACCGAACAGGATGCACGTGCCCCGGTCCTGGTAGTCCGTGAACCGCGACATGCACTCCGCGCCGACCACGAGGACGTTGCGATACGTGCCGTGATGCACGAAGTGGGCGGCGTTGATGAGGCCGTAGACGAACCCGCTGCACGCGGCCGAGATGTCGTAGGCCGGGATGTTCCGCGCGCCGAGCCTGTCCTGCAGGAAGCACGCCGTGGCAGGGAACGGGTATTCCGGCGAGATCGTGGCGAGGAGGATCAGGTCGATGTCGGAGGCGCGCAGACCTGCATCGTCCAGGGCTTTCCGGGAGGCCTCCAGGGCCAGCGTCAGGGTACTCTGGCCGTCGGCGACGATCCGCCGCTCCCGGATGCCGGTGCGCGTGACGATCCATTCGTCGGTGGTGTCCAGCGTCCTCTCGAGATCGGCATTGGTCAGGACCCGGTCGGGGACGGCACGGCCGGTGCCGCGGATGGAGATCGAAAGATAGGTTGTCATGCCGCCTTCATCGCCCCTTCGCCAGGCCCTCGGCGATCACGGTGTTCAATCGTCGCTCGACGAAGTTCGAGGCGACCCGGACGGCGTTGCGGATCGCCCGATGATCGCTCCTCCCGTGACAGATGATGCAGATTCCGTCGACCCCCAGGAGGGGCGCCCCGCCGTACTCGCTGTAATCGTGGCTGCTCCATACTTTCGTCACGACCGGTTTGAACTCCTCGGCCAGGTGCGGCATCGCCGCGGCGATTTCCGCAGAGATGGTCTTGAACAGGCCCTCGGCCAGGCCCTCGGTGAGTTTGAGCACGATGTTCCCGACGAAGCCGTCGCAGATGACCACGTCCACGGAGCCGCGAAAGAGGTCGCGCCCTTCCACATTGCCGATGAAGTTTACCGCCGGCTCCGCGCGAAGAAGCTCGTGGGCCTTTTTCACCACGCTTGTTCCTTTGGCGTCTTCCTCGCCGACGGACAGGAGGCCGACACGCGGGTTCGCAACGCCCAGCAGCTCGCGGGAGTAGAGCGAGGCCATGATGGCGTACTGGTGCAGGTGTTTGGGCTTGGCGGCGATGTTGGCGCCGACGTCGCAGACGACCAGCGGTCCGTGGAACGAGGGGATCACCACGGCGATTCCCGGCCGATGGACCCCGCGGATCGGCTGGATCTTGAGCTGGCACGCCGCCGCACACGCTCCGGTATTACCGGCGCTGATGACGGCGTCGACGGTCTTTTCGGCCGCCATCGTGGCGAGCCGTACGATCGACGAGTTCTTCTTCTTGCGGACGGCCTCGACCGGGCTTTCGTCCATCCCGATGACTTCGGTCGTGGGGACGATCTGCACGCGATCCTGCCATCCGGAGAGCTTGTCCAGCTCCGCGCGAATCGCCCGTTCATCGCCGATCAGAACGAGTTCGCTGCCGTTGGCCGAGGCAAGACCCTCGATAGCGCCGCGCACGATTTCGTGCGGGGCGTGGTCGCCGCCCATGGCATCGATCCCGATTCGCATCGAGGTCAGGACTCCTCGGATTCCGTCGGAAGCGCCACCTTCGCGCTCGCGTAGCCGCAGTTCGAGCAGGCCGCGTGCGGCCGCTTGGCCTGTCCGCACTTCGGACAGGGCACGAGATTCGGCGCGCGCAACGCGTGATGAGAACGTCGCGTCCGGGAACGTACCTTCGATATCTTCCTAATGGGTAGCACGGAAGCTCCTGGCGCCAGCGCAACAGCCAATAACGACGAAACGTTGAGTTCCGGGAGGCACCTCGCGGACGCATTGCGGCTCCGGCTGAGCCTCCATCGCAAGCCCCACAGGCTAGTTTCCTTCACCGGGCCTGTCAAGAGGCGCCGTCGGACCGCTCGCCCCCACAGGCCTGGCGGCCCGGGCCGGGATGGAACGGGTTCCCCCGGGCCGGCTTGCGCGCGGAGTGCCGGCCGCCTCGGACGGAGCGATCGGAAACACGCGGATGTCCCGTGTGAAAAAGGCGACGGGGCGATGCGTTCGCAACGCCCCGTCACGATACCAGGGGAAGAGAATCGTTCTGATCGGGCCGCAGGTTACGGCACCAGGAACGAGTCGGTCTGCGCGCCCGGAGGCGACTTCTGCTGACCGAACTGCGACGCCGTCATCTCACTGGGCTTGACATCGATGTATCCCCCACTGTTGTTGTTCGTGACCTGCTTCGAGGGCGTCCAGATGAAGTCGTCGTCGGCCCCCGCCCGCGGCGTCCTTGACCACTTGGCATGTCCGTCCAGATAAGCCACGTTCTGGCCCTGCTGCCGGTGGTTTCGAGAGTTTCCTTTCAGCACCAGCGCGGCGTTGTAATTCGGGTTCGGCACGCCGTTGAGCAGGGGCGGCTGAAGCGGGGCGTCCCCGGGGTCATCCACGCCGCCGGTCTGGTACTCATACAACCCCTCGTCGACCGCGCCCGGCGTCACTTTGTTGCAGTACGGGTTGCGATCCGCCAGGATGGCCTTGCGGGGGTCGTTGGTATTCTTGGTGGCGATGCCCATGACGCTCCCGCCGCTCGTGACCTCCACCACGTTGTTCGAGAACGAATAGCTGAAGCGGTCCATCTCCGTGGGCCGATCGCCGACGTGTCCGCTGAAGTCGAAGACCGGGTTATCGGTGCCCACGCGGAGGGCGTCGGCCTTGTCATACTTGTGATCCACGATACCCATGGCGCTCGGGCAGAGATAGATCTTCGGCTGCGTCGACTTGTTCAGCACGAGCGCGAAGTAGCACCGCGAGTTGCTTTCGCACTCGCCGGCGGTCTTGGTCGGCAGCGTTCGGTTCTTGCCCACACGGGCCACCTGCTTGGTGCCGCCGGTCTGGGTATAGGAGGGCAGGACGCCCTGCTTGCTGTCCTCCGCGTAGGTCAGGCATGCAAACGCGATGCCCTTGAGGTTCGCCGCGCACGCCGATCGTTTCGCCTGCTCGCGGGCCGCCGCCAACGACGGCAAGAGAATACTGATGAGCAGGGCGATGATCGCCACGACGACGAGCAACTCGATGAGCGTAAAGCCCACCCGCCCGATCTGTTTTGCTGCACGATTCATTTTTCAGCCTCCTTTGAGCCGACTGGCCATGCCGATGCCATTTCGCGAAGGGTACTCCTGCAAGGGGCGTGCCAGGGGTTTACCCCCCATCCTGAGGCGGGCGGGCCGGTCGATGCGGGTTGTGCTGGTGCAAATGAACCAGGGTGGTTGCTATCCACCAGATTCCGCCGGGGGGTCGGAGGCAGGCTCGCTGCTGAGGTCGAACTTGCCCATCCTGTATCGCATTGCTTCCCGCCCGATGGAAAGCAGCCTCGCCGCCGCCGAAACGTTCCCGCCAGTCTGATGAAGCGCCTGCTCGATAACGGCCTTCTCGAGCCGTTCCAGGTCGATCGGCTGCCCAGCCGCCAGGTTCGCGAGGAGTTGTTCGGCGAGGGTGGCCGGCCGGGCCGGCCGCGAGTCCGCCGACAGCCGCAGGTCGGCCGGGGTAATCTCGCGCCCCGCGCCGACCAGGGCCGCATGCTCCAGGGCGTTGAGCAGTTCGCGAACGTTGCCCGGCCACGGGTAGCGGCTGATCGCCTCCCGCGTTTCCTCGGCAAGGCGAAGACCGGGCAGCGAGTACCTGGCGGCCAGCATCGCGCAGAAATGGTCGGCGAGCAGCAGGATATCGCGGCCGCGCTGCCGCAGGGGGGGCAATTCGATCGTGACCACCTTGAGACGGAAGTACAGGTCCTGCCGGAACCGATGTTCGGCGACGGCCTTCTCGAGATCGCGGTTGGTGGCGGCGATGACACACAGGCGGACCTCGCGGTCGCGCGTCTCGCCGATCCGGCGGATGGTCTGCGTCTCGATGGCCCGCAGGAGCTTGGGCTGAAGGGGCGGCGGCATGTCGGCGATTTCGTCGAGCATGAGCGTGCCGCCGTCGGCCGTCTCGAACAGCCCGATCTTGTCCGCCGTCGCGCCGCTGAAGGAGCCGCGTTTGTGGCCGAACAACTCCGACTCGAAGAGTTCGGCGGGGACGGCCGCGCAGTTTACGGTCACGAACGGTCCCTGCCGCTGCGGCAGGCGCGAGTGCAGGAGGGCGGCGAGGAGGTCCTTGCCGGTTCCGGTTTCGCCGGTCAGCAGGATGGAGGTCGGGGGCGCTCCGGCGGCTGCGCTCCGCTCGGCAAGCCGGTCGACGAGCCGTCGGATTTCCTGTATGGCCGGGCACTCGCCGAGGAACTGGATCTGCTTGAGCCGTTGATGCTGGGCCGTCTCAAACTGCTCCAGGCGCCGACGGGCCTGTAAGGCAGACCACACGCTGCCCACCTTGGCGGTCAGAACATCGAGGTCGATCGGCTTGGTGAGAAACTCCGCCGCCCCGCGTTTCATCGCCTCGACGGCGATCTCGACGCTTCCGTACGCCGTAAGCACGACGACTTCGGTCTCCGGCCACTCCGCCTTGATGCTCGAGAGCAGGTCGATACCGCTGACCCCACCCAAACGGACGTCCAGCAAGACGATCTGCGGCAGGAACTCGCGGCAGGTCGCCAGGACCTTTTCGCCGGCGTAGACCTTCTCCGTAGTGTGCCCGGCGGCGGCCAGGGCATCGGCCATCGCACCGGCCAAGACGGTCTCATCTTCGACAACCAGGATTCGGGCCATGCAGCATCCTCACGGGCATCGACTTCACGTACGCCCGGTGCCCACCGGCCCCGAATGACGAATGAATGCCGAATCTCGAAGCGCGAATGACAAACGACCGCGCGGGGCATGAGCTTTGTCATTCGGGCTTCGACGATGTTTCGTCATTCGGGCTTCGACATTCGGCATTCTCCGCGTCTCCCGCTTCGGCGGGCAGTTGAAACTCAATGATTGTACCACCGCCCGGGTTACGGCGCGCGGTGGCCGTGCCGCCTTGTCGCTGGACGGCCTGGCGCGCCAGCGTCAACCCCAGGCCCATGCCCGTCTGTTTGGTCGTGAAGCTCAGCTCGAAGATCCTCTCGGGCGGCCCCTCCGGCAGGCCGACGCCCTGATCGATGATCTCGATCCGGCAGAATGCGCCGCCCGGGCCGGCGCCGGCCACGCGTTCGGCCCGCAGCGTGACCCGGCCGCCGACGGGCGAGGCCTCGATCGCGTTGACGACCGCCGCGATAAGCGCCTGTTCGAGGGACGACGGTTCGTGGGGCACGGCGATGCCGCCGGCGGGGGCGTCGATCTCGAACACGATCTCCTTTGCGGCGAGCTCCGAGGCGAGCGCTTCGCGGATCTGACCGAACAGCGGCACGACGTCGTGCGATTCGAGCCGGGTGGGCCGGGGACGGGCAAACTCCATCATGCCGGTTACCCATCGCGCGAGGCGGTCGGCAGTGCTGACGATTTCCTGCAGGCGTTGGCCGGCGTAGTCGTCGACGCGGCCGCGCCGGGCGGCGATCTGAGCGGCGGCCCGGATGCTCGCCAGCGGGTTGCGAAGGTTGTGGGCGAGCTGCGCGGCCAGTTGGCCCAGCGTCGTCATACGTTCCGACTCGATGAGCCGCTGCCGCATCGCATCCAGGGAAAGACGGGCGCGGTCCAGCGCATTGGCCAGATCCGCCAGTTCCGCCGGCGAGGCCACGAGCGGTTCCGGCGGCGGCTCATCCCGGCCCAGTGCGGCCACCTGACGCCCGAGTTGCTGGACCGGGCGCAGAAGCCATCGGCGAAGGATGGCCCCTACGATCAGCAGGTGCGCGATCGTCAGCACCGCTACCGCGACCAGGAGCGTAAGGGTTCGCTGGTTCTGCTCGTGGGCCGACTCCACGAGGGCGTTGCGTTGTTCGACGATCTGCCGCGTGAGCACGTTGAGCCACTCGTGGACGACCGTTGCCTGGTCGCGGGCCTGTGGATCGCCTGCGATCGCCTTCTCCCGCCACACGTTATAGGCCTCGAGTACGCGGCTCAGCAGCCCGCGCAGGTCGATGAAGAGCGGGTAGGGCCGGTACACGCGCCGCACCTGATCGATGAGCGCGCCGAAATCGTCCTCGGCGGGCGCGCCGTCGGCGGGCTGCGTGGCCGTTCCCTCGGGCGGATACGTCAAGAGACTGCGGGCGAAGGCCGTCCGAAGCCGCTGCACGTTCAGCAGGATGTCCTGCCATCGCTCCAGGTCGTCCACGACCTGCCGCGAGTAGAGCAGCTCGTTGACGGCGATGGCGACCGTCGCGCAGCTCAAGACCACGATGATGAGGTAGACGAGGAGAAGTCGCCGCCGCAGCGTCATTGCTTATATGGTATTGCCGCCAAGGCGAATATGCGACTGCCGCAGCCCTACCAGATTCGGTGTCGCGAACCGGCCGGACCCGACCGGGTGGGCCTGGCCCCCGGCGCCGGCACCCGGCAGGCATCCAGGACCAGGCCGGCGGCCTCCTCGTCGGCCCGGTGCGAACCGAGGTCCCGGACCAGGGCATCGAGACCCGCCGCCATGGACGCCCGGCGGGCCGGATCGCCCAGCAGATCGAACGCCTCGGATGCGATCGGATCGACCGACTCGAAATAGGGCATGAACTCCGGCACGAGCGCCCGCCCGGCGAGGATATTGACCAGGGACAGGTACGGGGTCCGGATCAGCCACCTGGCGAGGAGTCGATAGCCCCACTTGGAGGCGTTGTACATGACGATCATCGGGCGACGGTAATAGGCGACCTCCAGCGTGGCCGTGCCCGAGGCGACGAGCACGAGGTCGGCGGCCAGGATTACCTCCGCGTTGCGGCCGGTCTCGATGCGACACGGCAGCGGCCGCGTGGGAGGGGAATCGCTGCCGGATGTTGCGCGGTCACCGGCGCGAAGCGCTGCCCGGATGTCCTGCGCACGATCGTCGTTGGCGGCGGCGAACAGGAACCCGGCGTCGGGATGGCGGGTCAGGATGCGGCGGCATACCTCGATCTGTCCGGGCAGGACCTCGTTGAGCACATGCCGCCGCGAGCCGGGCAGGCACGCGACGAGAGGGCGGCCGAGCCTGCGGAACTGCTCGATCAGGCCGGACTCCGGCGTGCGTTGAGGCAGCGACTGCATCAGCGGGTGACCGACGAATGTGGCGGGGATGCCGTGAGAGCGGAAGTACGCTTCTTCAAAGGGCAGGATCACCGCCAGCCGGTCGGTCCTCTGCCGCACCTTGCGAAGGCGAAACTCCGCCCAGGCCCACACCTGGGGGGCAATGTAGTACACAACGGGCAACCCTCTGGCCTTGGCCCGTCGGGCCAGCGGAAGGTTGAAGGTGGGGGAGTCCACCGGCACGAACACGTCGGCGCCGCCGCTCGCGAAGAACCGGTCCGCGCGCTGAAGCAGGCGGAAGGCGTCGCCCGCGATGCGGACCGCGCCGAGCAGCATGGCAGAGCGGCCGGTGATGTCGCACAGCGTTTCGCAGCCGGCGGCCTGCATTCGAGGTCCGGCCAGGCCGACGAACCGGGCATCAGGGCGACGACGCCGGATCGCGGTGATAAGCTCGGCGGCGTGGAGGTCGGCGCTGGGCTCCAGGGCCGACAGAAAGACGACCGGACCCCTGTCGCTTGCCGGATCGAGGGTTGCCTCGGGCCGATCCTGCGGACGGTCCCCCTGTGAGATTTCCGAGGAACCGGTGCGAGGGTTGACCATGCCGACGTGATCTCCCTTTTGGGGGGTACTTGCCAACCGCCCGTCGCAGACGTTATCCTTCCGGGCGGTTACACGCAAGCCGGGACGTCAAGGGCCGGCTTGACACTCTGCGAATCGGACCCCGGCCGGGATCGCGGCGACCGTGCGCCTTGATTTTGCCCGCCGGGCCGGTTAGACTGCCGGGTTCGCAGAGCAGAGGTGGAGGCGGTCTTTATTTCGCGCGGAGGTGTTGTTTGGCGTCGGAGCTGGTCCGCCAGCTGATTGATTCGGGCATTCACTTCGGCCACCGCGTCAGCCGGTGGAATCCGAAGATGCGCCCGTTCATCTTCGGCAAGCGTAATCTCATTCACATCGTGGATATCCGCGAGACGCTGAAGGGTCTGCTGCGGGCCAAGAAGTTTCTGGCGCAGGTGGTCGCTCGTGGGGATGACGTGCTCTTTGTCGGCACAAAGCGGCAGGCGCGCCACTGCATCGAGAAGGGTGCCCAGCAGTGTGGTATGCACTACGTAACCGAGCGGTGGCTCGGCGGCACGCTGACGAACTTCCGCACGATCCGCTCGCGGCTGCAGCGGCTGGAGGAACTCGAGGCGATCGAGAGGGACGGCAAGCTCGGTGAGTACAGCAAGAAGATGGTCTCGTCGCTCACCCGCGAGAAGCGCAAGATTCAGCGGAACCTTTCCGGCATCCGCAACATGACACGTTTGCCCGGCGCGCTGGTGGTCGTGGACGTGCGGCGCGAGCACATCGCGGTGAAAGAGGCCAAGAAGCTCGGCATCCCGACCGTCTGCCTGATCGACACCGACTCGGACCCCGATTTCGCCGATATTCCGATTCCCGGCAACGACGATGCCATGCGGGCGATCGCGATCGTGATCGACCAGTTGGTCATGGCGATCGAGGAAGGCAAGCGGTCGCGTGCGGTTCCGTCGGCCGAGGGTGAGGCCGGCCCGCGGCCCGCGCGGCGTTCGCGCCGTGTGATGGCCAGGGCCGAGGGCGAGGAACCCGGTCCCGAGGCCGCTGCCGAGGAGGCCCCTTCGGAGCCGGCGGTTGCCCCGGCGACGCCGGAGGCTGCTTATCAGCCCGAGGGTGTTGCGCCCGCGACGGCGCCGGATGCCGGCGCACAGCCGCCCGCGGCCCCGTGAGGCACGGCGCGGTTTTTTCCGGACGGTTTTTTCAGCACGAAACGGGCCTCGGCTGGTCTGGGCCGGGGCCTTTTTTCAACGTGGAAGGAGTCGAGGTTCATGGCCGAGATAACGGCGGCACAAGTAAAGGCCCTTCGCGAGCGCACCGGCCTGCCCATGATGGACTGCAAGGCGGCCCTGACCGAGGCGAACGGCGACGCGGACAAGGCGGTGGACATCCTTCGCAAACGCGGCGCGGACGCGGCGGACAAGAAGGCCGGCCGCGAGACCGGCGAGGGGCGCATCGCCTGTTTTGTGGATCACGACCGCAAGGTGGGCGCGATCATCGAGTTTCGTTGCGAGACGGCGCCGGTTGCGAACAACCCTGAGTTCAAGGCCCTTGCCGATCTCTTCGCCCGGGCCGCGGCGCAGGCGGCCGGACCGGTCAGCCCCGATGCCCTGATGGCCCTGCCGGCCCCCAATGAGCCGTCCCGCACGTGCCGCGACCTGCTCCATGACCTCGTGAACAAGATCCGCGAGAACATGAAGGTGGTCCGCGTCGAGAAGCTCGAGGGGCGTCTGGCCAGTTACGTGCATTTCAACGGCAAGATCGGCGTGTTGCTTCAGGTGGAAGGCACGGGCGGCGACGACGAGCTGCTCGCCGACCTGTGCATGCACATCACGGCGATGAAGCCTTCGGCCCTCTCTCGAGATGATGTGGACGCGGCCACGATCGAGAAGGAGAAGGAAATCGCCCGCGCCGTCGCGATGCAGAGCGGCAAGCCCGAGAGCATCGTCGAGAAGATCGTGATGGGCAAGGTGAACCGCTGGTATTCGGAGCATGTGCTGCTCGAGCAGGAGTTCGCCAACGCGGACAAGTTCAAGGGCACGATCGCGAAGCTGCTCGCCAGGCACGGCGACGTCCGGATCGTCGCGTACCGACGATTTGAAGTGGGCGGCTGAGCGGAAGCCGCGGAAGGGGCCTTCGCCTCCGGGGGACGGATCTCTCCGGCCGGTCCGGCGGCAGCGTATGCGGTGTCCGCGGCGGGCGTGTCCGCGGGACGCGGCGGTGAGATCCGATCCGGACCCTTGCGGAGCCGCGAGCGTCCCGGGGGACAGCAGAGGAAACGACCATGCCCGGCAAGGTAAGCCCCCTCTACAAACGGATCGTGCTGAAGATCAGCGGTGAAGGCTTCTGCCGCCCCGGCGGCTTCGGCCTCGACGCCGATCAGCTCGAACGAATGGCCCGCGAGATCCGCGAAGTCTCGCGCGCCGGGGTCCAGGTGGCCGTGGTCGTGGGCGGCGGCAATTTCCTGCGCGGCTCGGCGGCGGCGAAACAGGCTCGCGTCCCCGAGGCCACCGCCCACCACATGGGAATGCTCGCGACGGTGATCAACGCCCTGGCCTTGCAGGAGGCGATTGAAGCCCTCGGCCTGGAGGCCCGCGTGATGTCCGCCATTCCGGTCGCGGCCGTGTGCGAGCCGTACATCCGCCGCCGCGGCCTCCGGCATCTCGAGAAGGGCCGCGTGGTCATTCTCGCCGGCGGCACGGGCCGGCCGTTCGTCACGACGGACACCGCCGCCGCAATCGCCGCGATGGAACTCGGCGCCGACGCCGTGCTCAAGGCAACGAAGGTGGACGGCATCTACAACGCCGACCCCGCGAAGAACCCCGACGCCACCCTGTACTCGCGCCTCACATACGACCGCGCCATCGACGAACGCCTCGGCGTGATGGACCTCAGCGCGATCGACCTTTGCCGCCAGAAGCAGATCCCCGTAATCGTTTTCAACCTCGCCAAACCCGGCAACATGAAGAAGGTCGTCCTCGGCGGCAAGGTGGGCACGCTCGTTACCCGCACATGAGACGGCGGGCGCAAACGGAGTCCGCCCGCGGCGCGCCGGCGGGGGCACGATGGGCGGGGGCGTGATTACCGGCCCTGAAGCAGCGTGTGCAGCGAGACGGCGGACACCGCCAGCATACTCACCAGGAACAGCGCGAGCACCACAAAGACGAGGATCTTTACGCCCCGGCTGCGCCTCGGCCGGAACGTTCCGCTGAATGCTTCGAAGAGGTTCTGTCCGCACGCCGGACACCGCTCGGCGTATTCGCGGAGCACGGCCCCGCACCGGGGACACTCGTACCCGAAGCGGCGGAAGTCGTCACGAAGCCGGTCCTCGCTGTCGCTCACCGGAAGGTTTCCTCCGCCGGTCGGGCCTCAGGGCGCCTGGAGGTTCTTGCGGAACTGCTCGCAGGGACCGGCCCAGGAGGCGGCATCCCGGGGTTCGTATGTCTTGAGCTCGAACGACCGGCGGACCAGATCGCGGGCCTCGCGAATGTCCTTCAGGACGCCCGTGGCGATGGCCTGCACGATGACGTTGCCGGCGGCCGTGGCCTCCACCGGGCCCGTGACGACCCGTCGCCCGGTCGCGTCGGCGGTCATCTGGCACAGCACCTTGTTCTGCGATCCGCCGCCCACTACGTGGATCACATCGACCTTGCGCCCGGTGCACTCCTCGAGGCACTCAAGAACGTAGCGGTACTTCATGGCGAGGCTTTCGAGGCAGCAGCGGACGACCGGCCCGGGGCCCGTCGGCACGGTCTGTCCGGTCCGTCGGCAGAAATCGGCGATCCGCGCGGGCATGTCGCCCGGCGCGAGGAACGAGGCATCGTCCGGGTCCACCCAGTGCTCGAACGGCTTGCTGTTTGCCGCCATTTCGCTGAGCTGGTCGTATCCGTAGGACTTGCCCGCGCGCTCCCAGGTCCGGCGGCATTCCTGCACGAGCCAGAGCCCCATGATGTTCTTCAGGAAGCGGAACGTGCCCGCCACGCCGCCCTCGTTCGTGAAGTTGTACCGGAGGGACCGGGCGTCGATGATCGGTTGCGTCACCTCCATCCCCATGAGCGACCATGTGCCGGAGCTGAGGAAGGCCCAGTTCGTGCCCGCCTCGGCGGGGACGGCGGCGACGGCTGAGCCGGTGTCGTGGCACGCGGGGGCGATCACTGGCACCTTGCCTGCGCCGATCTCCTCGGCGATGCTCGGCCGAAGCTCTCCGAGGACGGTGCCCGGCGGCACGATCTCCGGCATCATTGCGAACGGTAGCTCGAAGGTCTCGAAGAGCGGCCGGGCCCATCCCTGGGCACGCGGGTTGTAGAGCTGCGTCGTCGTGGCGTTCGAGAACTCGCACACCTTGCGCCCGGTGAGCCAGAAGTTGAACAGGTCCGGCATCGTGAGAAACGTTTCGGCGATCTCGAGCAGGGGCGATCGGCCCAGCCGCATCGCCAGGAGCTGGAAGAGCGAATTGAGCTGCATGAATTGCAGGCCCGTCAGCTCGAAGATCTTCTCGCGGGGCATCCGCGCGAAGGCCTTTTCCATCATTCCGTTCGTACGGGCGTCGCGGTAGTGATACGGGTTGCCGAGCAGCACGTCCCCCCGGCCGAGCAGGCCGAAGTCGACTCCCCACGTGTCGATGCCGACGCCGGCGGGCGCCAGCTTGCGGTCGCGGACGATCGCGGCCAGGCCGGCCTTGATCTCCGAGAACAGCCGTAGCACGTCCCAGTGCAGGGAATCGCATACGCGAACGGGGCCATTGGCAAAGCGGCTGACTACCTCCAGGTGCAGACGCGAGTCCTGAATCCGGCCGAGAATCGTCCGGCCGCTCTCCGCACCAAGGTCGATCGCTACGAAATGGGTGGCGGGCATCACGTGTCTCCTCTTCCGGCAACTGTCGGCGGGGTCGGGCCCGACCGCCCGACACGTCGGCCGCCGTCGTCGGCCACACGTTTACCGGATCGCTACGCATGGGGCAAGTGCTGATCGACGGTCGCCCCGCTGCGGCGGCGTTGCGGTGCGGCCGTCTCTTGCGGTTGCCGCGCGGGCGGCGTACGCTGGTCGCGCTTTCGGTGAGAAGCTTCGCCTGCGGGCGCCCCGCTTCTGCGCGTTGAGACGTCATGACAACGGAAGTATGGTCGCGGGTCGTATCGTCATCGGTCGTGCCGGTGGTCATCATCTCCGCGTGCGGCCTGTTGTGCCTGACCTTTTATAACCGGCTGTCGTACATCATCTCGCGTCTGCGGGGTTTTCATCGCGAGCGGCTGCAGATCCAGGAAGATTACGCCCGCAGCAGCGCGGCCGGTCAGCCCGATCGCTTTGCGATCGACCGACATCGGCGGCTGCTCGATATGCTGGAACTGCAAACCGCCCGGGTGACGCGACAGGCCCGCCTCGTGCGCCTGACACTTTACTGCCTGCTGGGCACGATCGCGTGCCTGACAGCCTGTTCGCTGGCCACGGGCCTGAGCGTGCTGCTGCCGGCGGCGAAGTACCCGGCCATGGCGCTGTTCGTTACGGGCATGCTTCTGCTCCTGGCGGCGGTTGTGCCGGCGATTCTCGATATGCGCCTCGCGCTGGCACCGATCGAGCTCGAAAGCCGCTTCGTCAGCCGGCTCGAAGACGAGTTCGAGAAGGGTGCGAACGGCCCGGCCGGCGAGCCGCCCGAAGTCCCGGATCGCCCGCCGGAGGAATGAGCGTCAGGCCGGTCGTCGGAGCGGCGTCGGAGATGCGGAGCGGGCGGCGGCCGGCATCGCCGATATGTTCCGGCGGGGAACGTACTGGGCAGCTCCAGGGCAGAACCGCCCGACTCGTCGTCCGCCCGCTTACGGCTCCGCGGCCCGGCTTGCCGGCGCTGGGGGTTCCACGACCAGGAAAACCGCGCCGTTTCCCTTCAGACTCGATGGCAGCGTCAGGCGGCCGCCGGCGGCGACGTCGTGGGTCGATGACCGCGTCGTGTGCAGCGTTGCGAGGGCCTGGATTTCCGCGATCTCCTTCGGGTCGTAGCAGGTCTCGGAGGGTGCGATCCGCGCGATGGCCGATTGTGCCGCCTCGCGGACGCTCGCATCAGTGCTCGCCCCGAGGAGCCGGAAGACGGTCGGCGCGGCGGACTGGGCGGCGGGGCCGATCGCAGCCAGCTTCTTCAATGCGGCGATGACTGCGTCGCGGTTGTCGCTCTCCACCGTTCGTGCCAGTTCGTCCACCCCGGCCGGGGTGACGGGCGGCGCACCGGGACGGCCGGGCGGCCGGTCGCGCAACTCCCTCGCGAGGCGGAAGCACGTGTTGTGATCCCGGTCGAAGCGGTATTCGTCCACGCGCACCCGCGGCCACGGGATGCCACGGATATCAAGCGAAACCGCGAATTCCTGATCGGAGCGCGACTGAGTATCGAGCGGGTTGTGCGTGTAGAGCAGGATGCGCACGTCGCCACCGGTCCGCGAGGCGAAGCCGCCGAATACGTGTCCGCCGTACTCCCTGCCGGGGATTACCTGATATTCGTTGCCCATGCTGTTGAGCAGACTCAGGAAGTGAAAGATCGGCGTCGGCACGAGGACCTTGCGGTCGGACACGCCGTCGCCGTCGTCGTCCACGCGGATCAGTCGGGTGCAGGTCGGGTACCCGGCGAAGTTTTCCGTCGGCCACGGCCAGAACGTCAGGATGGTTTCCCCGAACGCGTAGCGGGGATCGGCGGCGGCCGCCTGCAACTGCCGGCGTGCCACGTCGGCACACCATGTGGGGAAGTATCCGTTGCCGAGGTAGCTGTCCGCGGCGGCCGGGTCCGGCGGGGGCATCCAGTTCGGGCAGGCTTCATGCGAGTGGACGCGGAGCCTCGCGTAGTACTCAGGGTCGATGGTCAGGGCGATTTCCCTGGCCCGCGCAAGTTTGGCGGCCATCAATTCGGAGCGGTTGTAGGCGTGCACGGAGATGAAATCGCACGGGGCGCCCTTGCCGTTCGAGCGGCGGCACAGGGCTTCGACGCGTCGGGACCGCCTGCCGTCCAGCCGTTTGTCGGCAAAGGCGGCGTTGGTCGGAAGGGCGCCCTTCGCCTGTGCCCGCGGCGAACAGTGGGCCAGAAACTCCTCCAGCCGCAGGTGGGTGCCGAAGACGGCTCCGAGCTCCAATCCGCCGACGAGCACACGGCTTGAGTCGTATCCCCGGTCCTCGAATGCGCGAAGAATGGCGTCCGTCGAGTAGTCGTAGAATCTCTGAAGCTCGTTCCAGTCCGACCGCCAGAACAGGGCGCCCAGGTCCGGTTCGTTGAAGATGCTCCAGAGAAAGTCGAGGCACGCCTCGCCATAGCGTTCGAGGATGTGATCGGTGATCGTGCGAACCACGTCGTGCAACTCGACGTAGTCCTTGGCCGTGGTCCAGTTGCGCCCGTCGGCGGCGAGGTCACCGGGGGCGTCGGCGAAGTTCACAACCAGGCGCCGGCCGAATCGGCGATGGGCGATGTCCCACTCCCGGTCGAGGCGGCCCCAATAGTACCGGGGCGTGCCGCTCGGTTTGAACTTGAGCAGATAGCAGCCGCCCGGAGGGAACAGGCCGGGGGCGTGCGGATTCTCCGTGGTCGGCGGCGGACTCGTGTAGGCGAGGAGCCAGCCGTCCCTGGGTGTGTCGAACGGGCTGGCCAGGATGGCACGGGCGTCGTCGCGCACGGCGAGCACCTTTGTCCGGGCGTCATGGGCGCCGTCGGAGATGAGGATTTCGTCGCCGGGGTGGTAGTCGTCGCGCAGCGGCCGCCCGGCCGGGATGCCGTATTGCTCATGCCCGAGGAAATCTTCGAGTTTCAGGAGGATCCCGTCGGGTTGGTTCTCCATCGCCACGATGCGGCGGGTCTCCAGCTCGCGGACGATGTTCGGCAGGCAGTTCGGCAGGAAGCCCGGTTTCAGTTCCATGCCGGTGAGCCAGAAATCGCGCTGCAGGCTCCAGGCTGCGGGGAATCGTCGCCGGACGTCGGCCATCAGCTCATAGGTGCCGATCAGGTCCGGGTCGCTTGCGCAGAAGTTGACCTTGCAGAAGCCGGAGAAGAATGCCCCGTGCCAGGTTACGGCCGGCGCGTCGAGGTCGAGCGGCACGTGGATGGAATGCGTAACGGGCCTTGTCTCGGTGGTAAAGCTCCAGGTGCCTTCGCCGGAGGGCAGATCCGCGCCGCTTTGAGACCGTGCCGAGACGCGTATGGTGTAGGTTGTTGAAGGTTTGAGCGGTGTTTCGGACGCGATATACACGGCCAGTGTGGGCCGGCCTTTGAATCCTATGGTGGCGGGGAAAAGCCGGCCGGAATATCCGGGCGCGAATCGGCCGCCGGCTTTCAACACGTCGATCGCCTCGCCGTCTTGCGGATGCAGCGAGACGGCCACGGAGTCGGCGACGACACGGTCGGGCGAATCCGGCCGGTCAAAGCCCAACTCGAAGAAGAAGCTTGTGCCGAGGGGGACGTGGCTTTGCCCCGGGGCGGGCCGGGGAAAGCCGTAAGGGTCGTGCTCCTGTGTGAGCAGCTTGATCGGTTCGGCGCGTACGGACGCGGCGAGCGCCCATACCAGCAGCGATGTCCGGATCGATGGCCTCACGGGGAAATCTCTCTCAACCGGGCCCTCGTTGTGCGGTCGGACGAATGCGTCTTGCGGAGTCTGCGGAGCGCGCCGGCCCCGAGCGGGGCGGCCGGGGCTCGATCACAGTCTGAGATCGGCGTCACGGGCATGTCGTTCTCTTGGTGGTGCGACGGGAAACGAATCGAGCTATTCCTGCCGCCGCGTTTCATGGAGATACCGTTTCCGTGGTGCGACATCATTCGTCGAAGCGGTTCCAACGCGTCGTTCCGGTTGCGATTCGGGAGACGGTTCATCAGCGCAGGATCGTACCGATTGCCGCGAACGGCGTCGATGGCATCCCGAGCCCTGCGGCGCGGCCTTCGGCCGCCATCGAACACCGGCGCGCCGGCCCCCGTCATGCGGAGCGAAGCGAAGCATCCGGCTTCTCTGCGTCAATCCGCCGGATTCTTCGTCGCTGCGCTCCTCAGAATGACGGGTCGCGCTACCGCCGCAGCGCGATAACATGCGCGCGAGGCGCGCAAAAGCTGCGACGGAAGACTCGGGCGCGGCCTTCGGCCGCAGCCGAACGGACGGGGCGGGCATCGCGCCCGCCTTCGGCGTCTTTGCGGGGTGCAGGGATTTCGGGGCGATTCGATTCCGCGGAGCGTGTCACGTGCCCGTTGCCCGCCGGCGTCCGGTCAGGGAGGCAGCGATCGGCGTTGCGTGTTTTATTCTTTGTCCGGTCATACCGGGCCGCTCCGGCAGAGCAAACCGCAGGCAAGCGGAAGGATCGCCGCGCGAGCGTAGCAAGGAGGCTGAAACTGGGGCGGCAAAGACCCTGTTACGTTCAGGCTGACATATGTATGCTATGCCGACGTCGTTGTGCGTGTGACGTGGGCACGTGCAAAGTTCGGATGGTGTTTATTGACAGGGAGTTGTCGGCTGGACAGGCCATTCGCCAGTGGCGAGACCGTCGGGTGAATCCGGGCCGTTACGTTGACTGAAACGCCGGATTCCGGTTGATAATCAATGCGAGGGAGGTTATACTGATTGGCAGTTGAACCTGTCGGGGCGTCTGCGCGCGACGCCGGCGCGGATACGGTGCCAAGTTGCGGGCAGGATGCGTGGCTTCCGTTCGGGGCGCTGGGCGCGGTTCGTGGGAACGCGCGCGAGTCTATGTTGTCAGATGGAGGATGAAAGATGTCGAGGTACGGACCGGAAAGTCGGTTGATGGCGGGTTTGGCGCTATTGCTTGTTGTCGCGGCGGGGAGCGCAACGGTCTATGCGCAGGCGTCGCCGGACAATATGGTTGTCGTTGTTTCGTCGAGTCACGTGACCGGCGGTGCGGCTGGGGCTTCGCTTGGCGGTTTCGCCTATAACGCGGCAACCAACAAGTACTACATCGGGATCTTCGGGACGCCGAAGTTCTACCGGTTCTACGACGCGACCGCGGACGCGTCGGATACGTACGTGACGACGTACGACGAAGAGCTCTTCATGCGGGCCTCGGACGTGCCGGGTGGTGTTGTGGATGCGAACGATACCGGGGGCGGGCTGCCCAGCGGTCTGAGCCTGAACCCGACGACGCTCGTGATCAACGGCATCACGTACCCGCCCGGTACGCTCTGTTTCGTAACCGACGGGGGCCTTGTCATCAAGGACAACGGCATAACCGTGAGAGAAGACTGGACCAAACGCGTGATCCGGTGGGATCTGCGTAAGGTCAATGACCCGACTGCGGTGACGCCGGACTATGCGACCGCGCAGGACGGCAACGGGAACATCATCGGGTCGCTGGGGGTTGCCGACTGGAATGATGTGTTCACCGTCGGCGTAACCGAAGCGAGTATGCGGGCGATCGGCGGCGGGGCGAATGTCGCCAACGTGGGCCGCAAAGGCGCCTTTTCCGCCGACGGGCTGAGCTTCTACTTCAACAGTATCGCAACGGACGACCCCGGCCTTGGCGGCGTGTGGAAGATGGATGCGCAGACCGGTGCCGTGCAGCGGATCTTCCGTGAGAAGGGGCCGACTACCGCGATTTGCGAGCCGGGTTGCATCCATACTTCCGTTCGGGACTTTACCGGGGGTACCGGTACGGGGGACCAGATACTTCTCAACGGGACGACCGCCGGTGGGAACATCGGCGGGATCAACTACCTGCTGGACAGCGGCACGAGTGTCACCGGGCCGTTCGTAGCGCTCGATGCGGCGCGGTTCGCCGGTTATCTCGAGTGGAACGGCAAGTACAACCCTCGCTCGGAGACCGGTGGCGTGGATCCCGGGCCGGGCAGCGAGGTGCCGCAGACGGTGCGAGTCAACGCCATCGAATCGGCTAACGCGCCGGATGTCTACTTCTGGGACGCCTCGTCGAAGTCGGTGTGGCGATGGGATGCAGGTGGCCGTCTCGCCGCCGTGAAGACCATGGCGCAGCACGCGAGGTGGCATATTGCAAACGGGAAGACTACCACCGCCGGGTCGACGCTGCGGCTCCAGCGCCGTTCGGTCACGATCTCGGGCGTGCCCGTGACGCAGATCCTGTTCCAGAGCGTTGACCTGAAGGCTATCGGAGGCATTAATGCGTTCAAGACCGGCGATTTCAACCGTGACGGGGTCCTGGACGGAGCGGATATCGCCATTTTCTTGAACGCCCTGAACACGCCGGTCAAGACGTTCTCCACCGGCACCGCGCCGAACCGCAAGTTTTACGAGGCGCCCGAGGACGGCTCCGGGAACGAGTTGGAATCGACCAACCTCGCCGCTTACCTGCAGTACATCAACTGCGATCTGAACGGGAACACGCTTGTCACGACGCAGGATCAGGAAATCCTCAAGCGGTTCATGGTGGACTCGGATGACGACGGCGACGTGGACCTGGCCGACTTCGGTCGGTTCCAGGCGTGTTTCAACGGTCCCAACCGTCCGTACAAGCAACCCACGGGTTGCGAGCGGCAGGACTTTGATTTCGACGGCGACGTGGACCTTGGGGACTTCTCGTACTTCCAAGGTTGCTTCAACGGGCCGAATCGGCCGCTGAAGTGCCAGTAACGGAGGTGCCGGCGGTCACTGCGGTTGACGACGGGATCGTACGGAGCGACGACGGACGCGGCCGGGGCCGGTTGCGGCCGGTCCCGGCCCGTCCGGATGCTATAATGGGCGGGATTGAAAGTCGCGATGCGGCGCGATGCGCCAGGCGGACGCGGCCGTGTCGGTGTGCTTGGTAAGGCCGAGGGTTGACCATGGATGAGCTTTTCAGACGACGACGGCATGCGTTCACGCTGATCGAGCTGCTGGTCGTGGTCGCGATCATCGGGTTGCTGGTCGCGATCCTGCTGCCTTCTCTGTCGAAGGCTCGCCGGCAGGCCAAGATGATCGGCTGCCGGACCAACCTTCACAGCATCGGCCAGGCGTGCATTCAGTACGCGCTCGACAATAAGGATTACTTTGCCGACCCGTATGCCACGGGGGGGCAGTACACGACCGACAAGTCGGGCAGCATAATCGGCAGCCGGGGCTGGTGGTTCCGCGTGGCTCCGGGGGAGACGTACCGGGAACCGGGTACGGTGAAGCCCGCGTTGCCGGAGTCATATGGCTTGCCCGCCGTTCTGGCAGGCATCACGACACATGATAAGCGAAAGCCGACCCGCGGCGCCGCATACCTCCCGGCCCCGAGCGATACGTGGATCTGCCCGGACACGCAGGAGTGGCTGCGGCCCTTCAAGTGCTCGTACGCCTGGATGGTCAGCGACAGGTTCCGTAAGGAGCGATATCCCGAATTGGTGAGGAAGAACTCGCAGACAGGCCCCGCGCAGCTCTGGCTTGCGTACGACAACTTCAAGTACCTGCCTTACAATCCCAGCGGCTTCCGCGGATATGAGGGCAAGACTTACGATCCGCCCGCGTACCCGCACCTGTACAGCCGGGTGCGTTTCACAAAGCAGAACGCCGATGGGACGCTGAGCGAACGGTACGCGCAGGCCTCGAACGCGGTCTATCCCGACGGTCATGTGGGCCTCGTGATCGACAACTGATTCGCGCGGCGGGCATGTTGCGTCGGCAGCGCGCCCCGCGGATGAAACGGTCCGGTGCCCGACCGGGCTTCCAGAAGCGTCACGGCGAAGGTGGCGCTTTTTTTCTTGCCTTCGCCGCCGCGAGTAGAGCGGCGACGTCCGCACGGCCCGGGTCGAGTCGCAGTACGTTCCGATACTCCTCGATCGCCTCGTCAAACCGCTCCGACTCATGCAGTGCGATGGCGAGGATCAGGTGCACGCCCGGATCATCCGGAGAGTCGCCGACGGCCTCACGATACGCCGCGAGGGCGTGCTCGGTCCGGCCCAGCGCGTAGAGCGCGTGGCCCATGCCGATCCGTGCGAATGTCAGGCGCGGGTCCAGCGCCAGGGCCCTTGTGTAGTGCTCGACCGCCTCATCAGGACGCCGGTCGCGCAGCAGTACATCGGCCAGATTCGCGTGGGCGCGGGCGTAATGGGGCTTCAGACGCAATGCCTCGGCATAGTGCGCGGTCGCCTCGTTGAGTCTGCCCAAGTCGGCCAGGGCGTTGCCGAGGTTGTTGTGGGCTTCCGCGTGGTTCGGCTGAAGGCGCAAAGCCGTTTTCAGGCAGGCGGCGGCTTCCTCCGTCTTGCCCTGACGCCCCAGCGCAAGCCCCAGATTGTTGTAGGGGTCTGCGTAATCCGGCTGCAGCCGGATCGCCTCTCTGAAATGCGCCATGGCTTCAGCCGCCAGTTCCGGCCGCGAGGGTTGCCGATCGGACTGCTCGAGCAGCACGCTTCCGAGGGCGTTGTGCAGTTCGGGAACATCGGGCGCTACCGCGAGCATGTAACGGTAGAGCGTCGGGGTGTCCTGCCAGCAGCTCGCGTAGCGATGCGTATGTATGCTCGACAGGCCGGCGACGGCCAGTGCGAGTGCGATCACGGCCGCGCGCGACGCGAAGAGCGGACGCGCAGGCAACCGCGCGTTCCAGATGCGACTCAGCGTCCACGCCAGCGGTACGAGCAGTCCGATCAGCGGCAGGTATGCGAAGCGATCCGCCGCGACGACCCGGGTGAATCCGATGAGTTGCATCGCCGGGAGGATCGTGACGAAGAAGATGAGCCAGCCGGCCAGAAGGCTGCGCGTCCACCGCAGCGAGATCGCCAGAGCGGGGATCAGGACGGCGGTGCCGATCACGCCGGCGAGAACCGGCCGATTCGATAGCGACAGGGGGCTCGGGCAGGGATAGAAGGCCGACATGTGGACCGGCCAGAAGACCTTCTGCAGGTAGAAGACGATGTTGTAGCAGAAAATCAGCCCCAACTCCGTCGCGTCGTACTCGGTCGGCAGGACGGCCACCGCAGTCCGATGCTGCGACACGTAGGTTACGATTGCCGAGACCGCGCCGACAGCGAAGAGCGGCAGCTTCTCCAGAACGGAATGGCCCGCGAGTCGCCGCAACGGCCAGAAGTCCAGCAGCAACATGACTATCGGCAGAGGTATGGCGCTCGGCTTCGACAGCACGGCGAGGAGGTACGTCGTACAGCAGCCTGCGTATGCGAGCCACCCGCGCCGTCGCGTGTAGCGTATGTACAGGATCAGCGCCCAGAACGCGAAGAACGCCGCCAGCAGCGTCTTGCGCTCGGCGACCCAGGGGATCGATTCGACGGTGATCGGATGCACGCCGAACAGCAGGCCCGCCATCGCCGCCGCCCACGCGTTGCCGAAGAGCATGTATAGCAGCGCGATGATGAGCATCGTGTTCACCACGTGCAGGGCGAGGCTCGTCACATGGAACGGCCGCAGGTTATCCGGTCGCCCGGCGACGGCGTAGTCGAGCATGAGCGAGATCATCGACAGCGGCTGATAATATCCCCCGACGGTCGACGGGGTGAGGATCTCGCGGAGGAACTGTCCGGCCGACGCCCAGCTCGGGTGCTGGATCAGGTGGTTCTCCGTCAGGTAGTCGCGGTCATCGAAAGAAAGGGCGCCGGCTGAAAGCGCGGGCCAGTGGGCGGCCGCAACGGCGAAGGCCACAACGCCCATAAGGATTACCAGGAGTGCAAGCGAGCGGAACGACTCCCGGCGTGCAGCTACATGCAGCCTGTCCGATCCGGCCATGCCAGCAGTCTACCGGGCCGGCGGGCGGGGGTCACGAGCGGCCGGGGCGTTCTGATCCCGTCGGGCGTGCTCGCTTCTCCGAGCGCTGGCCCCGATCCGTGTTCACGAAGCCGGCCTGGTCGTCGTCTCCACTTCGTCCAGCCCCAGCGGGTCGTAGCCCTCGATGCGGAAGGGCGAGGCATCCCAGCCGCCGGTGGCCGTGTTGAAGTACGGTTCGGTAATGGCCTGCTTGATGGCAAGTTCGTTCGTTTGCGCCGGGTCGTACGTGATTCGGGCGCTCGCATAGCCGGGGCCCGGCCACGCCTCGATCTTGAGATATCCGGGCACGGCGAATTCATCGTCCCGATCGAGGTAGTACAGCGTGAACCGCGTCGCCGCGCCGCGGCAGGTCAATCCGCTCACCCTCAGATGCAGCACGCTCGTTTGCGCCGGCGCCTGGCCGCGTGTGTGGATGAACGAGGCCACCGGGAACGTGTAGACGGCCGCGACCGCGCCGGCTACACAAGCCAGCATGATCGCGATGAGCGCCGCCTGCGGCCACCGCCGGCCGATCGCATTCGGCGGGCCCCAGAAGAGGGCGCCGGAGCTCAGGTGTCCGTTCGCGGGTTTCAGATCGCGGGTTTCGGGCCTCGAATCTGCGGATGCGCCGACGGTCTCCGCCGTTGCGGAACCCGGAACCCGGAACCCGGAACCCGAAGCCTTCGGGCAGACCGCCACGCAGTTCAGGCACGATGTGCACCGGGCGACCTTCACTTCCGGGAGCACGTCCACCGGGATTGCCATGGGGCAGGCCCGCGCACACTTGCCGCAGCTTGTACAAACGGTCTCGTCCCGCTTGATCCGCGTGAGACCGAACCGTGAGAACAGGTTGAGTACCGCCGCCAACGGGCAGAGCCAGCGGCAGAAGGGGATCGTGACCAAGAGCGATCCGAGCACGATTCCGCCGGCTACGACGTATGCCCAGAACGTGATGTCCTCGCCGTGGCGGCTGATCAGGGCATAGCAGGGGTCGAAGCCCCGGAAGATCAGTTCCCCCGCGCGCCACGTGAGGTACAGAATGACGGCGAGCACGCCGTACTTGAGCAGCGACAGCGCGCGGTCCACCGCCCGGGGCACTCTTGCCGGTCGAACGCCGAGCCGCGTCGTCGCCGCGCCGAGCCATTCCGAGATTGTACCGATCGGGCACATATACCCGCAGAAAGCCCGCCGAAGCAGCAGGGTCAGCAGGAGCACGCCGGCCAGTATGTAGAAGTTCGATACGCCCAGCGAGCAGGTGAGGTTGCCCTCGCGGAGGTAGGTGTAGGCCGCTTCGACCCCGCCGAACGGGCACCATCGTTCTGCGTTGCCACGGACGATGAAGACCGCCGTCAGGGTCAGGGCCAGGAAACCGGACTGCACGACGCGACGGGTTGTACGCATGAGCTTATCAGTGCTTCGGTGTCAGTTGTCCGTTGTTCGGGGTCCGATGTCAGCAGCCGTCGTCCGCGGCGAGTGGCTCATTACTGAACGCGAAGCGCAAGCGAGCGCCCTCTTCGGCCGGAAAACAGGGGCGCTCGCTTGCGCTTCGCGTTCAGACGAGGC
>CAZZFA010000042.1:0-43560 GCA_964653435.1 uncultured Planctomycetales bacterium
GCCTCATCGCCACCTGCCAGCGCCACAGGGTCGATCCGTTCGCGTACCTGCGTGATGTGCTGACGCGGATCGCCGCGACACCGGTCAGCCAGCTCGATCCGTTCCTGCCCGATCGGTGGAAGACACGGCAACCCGCCCCGATCCCCGCGAACTGAACCCCTCGCAAGACACCCGACCCCCCCAGCAAAGCCCCGCGGTTACGCCGATGTGGTTGGCCGGACGGTTACCAGCCTTCTACGCGAACCAAAGGGGAAGGTTCGCCTTTTCCATGGACTTCCTTGCGTATTCGTGAGAGTATCTGCCGGACTGTGCCGGCACAATGATGCGGCGTTGCGCGCCGATCTCACCGGCGGTGAAGTCCGGAGACGAGCGTCACGACGACGGAAACATCAAGCCCATCCGTGCAATCTCCGCTCATGCGAGGTGCGGATTATGCCACTGGGGGGAGTACAGCCTGCTCAACCAATCCCGGCCCTGGTATCATCTGCACGGAGACACCGATGCCCGTTAGCTTCATGCCATTCATGACTGTCCCATGTTTCCGGTGGAAGCCTTCGTGGACAACCCCGGATCCAGGTCCGATTCGACTCCTCAGGAGCGATCCAGCCGTCGGCGCCTCCGGCGCCGTCGCCGTTCGTTCGTCCGGCACAACCCGCGGCCCCGTCTGCAGCGCCGGCACCGACCGGAAACGGCCGCCTTGCGATGCGAAGCCCGCGGCCAGCATCCTCAACACCCGCCGATCTCCGCCCGCGATGGGCTGTTCCTCATCGCTGCCGGAACCGGATGCGCCTTGCCAAGGAGCGGGAACGCCGGGTAAGTAGTGCATATGCTCCGGCGCACCATCGTCTCTCTTGTGCTGGTGGCTGTTGCGGCGGCAACAGGCTGCCCGCGCGACCGCGCGGAGGATGGGAAGCTCGACCTCGACTACTGGGAGAAATGGACTCGCTTTGAGGGCGAGGCCATGCGCCAGGTCGTGCGGCGATTCAACGAGCACCCTGAGCGGGCCAGGGACCACATCGTCGTTCGCCAGATCACCGTCAGCAACATTGACCGGAAGAGCCTCGTCGCGATCGCCGGCGGCAACCCGCCGGACCTTGTCGGGCTCTGGTCGTCCAACGTGGCCGCCTTCGCCGACCAGGGCGCCCTCGAGCCGCTCGATGACTACCTCAAGCGCGACGGGCTCGGCCCGGATCACTGGGTGCGCATCTACTGGGAGATGTGCGAGCACCGCGGCCACGTGTGGGCCGTGCCCACCACGCCCTCGGTGACCGCCCTGCTCTGGAACAAGGCCATGTTTCGCGACGCCGCCGTCGAGCTTCGCGCGGCGGGGCTCGACCCGAACCGGGCGCCGCGCACCCTGGAGGAACTCGATCGCTACGCCGAGGTGCTCACCAAACGCGACGCGGGGGGCAACCTCATCCAGGTCGGGTTTCTGCCGCAGGAGCCGGACTGGTTCACGTGGGCCTACGGGCTGTGGTTCGGCGGGGCGCTGTACCGCGATGGAAGGATCACGGCGAACGATCCGCGGAACATCGAGGCGATGGAGTGGGTGCGCCGTTTCACGCTGAAGTACGGGCGCCCGGCAATCGAGAAGTTCACGAGCGGATTCGGCAACTTCGCCTCGGCCCAGAACCCCTTCTTCTGCGGCAAGGTGGCCATGGTGCTGCAGGGGGTGTGGATGTACAACTTCATCACGCAGTACGCCCCCGGGATGGAATGGGGCGCTGCGCCCTGGCCGCAGACGCCGCACGGCCCGGCGGGCTTTGCGTGCGCCGAAACGGACGTGCTCGCGATTCCGCGGGGCGTGCCCAGGGATCGTGCCGAGGCCGCGTGGAAGTTCCTGCGTTTCGTCAGCTCGCAGGAGGGCACGGAGCTGCTGTGCCTCGGGCATCGCAAGAGTTCGCCGCTGGCCCGCGTCAGTCCGGAGTTCCTCGACAAGCACCCGCATCCGTACATCCGACTGCTGGACGAACTGGCCCGCGGCCCCGGCGTGGCGCGACAGCCTTCGCTCGGGATGTGGGCGGAGTATCAGAACGAGTGGACGTGGGCGTTTGACCAGGTCCGCTACCTGCGGGCCACGCCGAAGGAGGCGCTGGACGCCGTGCAGGCGAAAGTCGAGAGAGCCTACACGCGACACGAGGCGACGGTCGCGTCGTGGATGGCGGCGGAATCACGAAAGTCAACGGGCGGCCGCGCGGAATGACGCCTCGACGGAGCAGACGGGCAAGCGATGTCTCACAATGAACGCCGGCACCTCCGGAACGGCCTGCTGTTCACGCTACCGTGGATCGTCGGCCTGGGCGTCTTTGTGCTGTATCCGGTGGCCGCATCGGCCTACTTCAGCTTCTGCGACTACTCCACGTTGCGGCCGCCGGTCTGGGTCGGCCTGCGGAACTACCGGGACCTCCTTGCGGACGAGGCCTTCTACACCGCCCTGTACAATACGCTCTTCTTCGGGGCGCTGGCACTGCCGCTGGGGCTGGTCACGTCGCTGTCGCTGGCCCTCCTTCTGAACACCGGGGTGCGGGGGATGCCCGTCTTCCGGACCCTCTTCTACCTTCCGACGCTCGTCCCGATCGTGGCCTCCGCGATGCTGTGGCTCTGGATGTTCAACGGGGAATACGGGATTCTCAACTATCTCCTGCAGCCGGTGCTCGACACGATCAGCCGCGCGGCCAACTTTCTGATCGCGGCGGCCGGCGGCGACCGGCGCATCGCCCTGCTCGCGCCGACGTGGCTCAGCAGTCCCACGTGGGCCAAGCCCGCCCTGGTCATAGTGAGCCTCTGGAGCGCGGGCGGGACCATGGTGATCTACCTGGCGGGTCTGCAGGATGTGCCCACCGAACTCTACGAAGCCGCGGAGATCGACGGCGCCGGCTGGTGGCGACGCGTCCGGCATGTGACGCTTCCCTGCATCTCGCCCGTGATCTACTTCAATCTCATCATGGGCGTGATCGGCGTGCTCCAGACGTTCACGACGGTCTACGTCATGACCGGCGGCTGGTACGGCGGCATCACGGGCAAGCCGCTCCGCTCGACGCTGTTCTACGCGCTGTACCTCTGGCAGCAGGCCTTCGAGTATCTGCGGATGGGCTACGCCAGCGCCATGGCGTGGATGCTGTTCGTGATCGTGCTTGTGCTGACGTTGCTCGCCCACCGGGCCGCGAGGAGGGCGGTGACGTATGCAGAGTGACAGGGGGTTCGGAGTTGTGGGTAGCGAGTCGCGGGTCGCCTGCCGCCGGAGACCGCGTCGGGAACGCGGCGCTCGAGCGGCGAGCTCGTAAGGACGCACATGGAACCACGATCGCGACTGGGCAAGGCATTCGCTCTCGTGCTGCTCCTGGGCGGCTCGGTAGTCTTCGCCTTCCCGTTCGTCTGGCTCGTATCCACGTCGCTCAAGCCGAATGAGCAGGCCGCGAGCATGCCCCCCCAGTGGATCCCGAAGATCTACGCAGCGCCGATCGAGGGCCGCCGCACGGCCGTGATCAAGGACCACGAGATCCGGTCCCCGTGCGTCCTTGTCCGGCTCACCGAGGGGCCGCAGGCAGGGCAGAAGCTGCTCATCCCTGCGGACGACTATGCGGACGGTCGGGCCCGCCTCGACGTTTCCGGCGCGACGATCCGCACGGCGGCCGAGCGGATCAAGGATGTGCCCGCGGGCTGGTGGTACGTGGTGGAGAAACGCAGGGACCCGACCGTCGAGGGCCCGGCGCGCTGGGACGTCGTGCCGCCGGAGCAGATTGAAGAGCGCGTATCGTTCGCCTGGGGAAACTATCCGGAGGCGATTCGGTACATGGACTCGGACCGCCGTGCCTCCGGCCTCGAGAGGCCCGGGCAACTGCCGATCTTCGTTCGATACCTTCTCAACACGATGATCGTGTGCGTGCTCGGCGTGATCGGAACCGTCTGCAGTTGCTCGCTGGCGGCGTACGGCCTGGCCAGAATCCCGTGGCGGGGCCGGGGCATCCTCTTCGCCGTCACGCTCGGCACGATGATGGTTCCGTTCCCGGCGCTGATGGTCCCGCTCTATGGCGTCTTCAAGGCCCTCGGGTGGGTGGGAACGCTCAAGCCGCTCTGGGTGCCTGCGTTCTTCGGCTCGGGGTTCAACATCTTCCTGATGCGACAGTTCTTCCTGACCATTCCCAAGGAGCTGAGCGAGGCGGCGCGGATCGATGGCTGCTCGGAGCTGGGCATCTTCCTGCGGATCGTTCTGCCGTTGTCGAAGCCGGTGCTCGCGGTCGTTGCCCTCTTTCACTTCCTCTACGCCTGGAACGACTTCATGGGGCCGCTGCTCTACCTGACGCGGCAGGAGACGTTCACGCTCTCACTGGGGCTCCAGGCATACCAATCGCAGCACGGCGGCACGGACTGGGCCCACCTCATGGCCGCCAGCACGATGGTGGTGGCGCCGATCCTTGTGCTGTTCTTCTTCACGCAGAGGACGTTCATCAAGGGTATTGCCACGACGGGCATGAAGGGTTGACGGGCAAATCCGCGAGGCGCACCCTGCGCGCACGGTCGAGCTTGCGAAGAGGCGTCATGTTCGAACGGATGGAGCGGGCCGGCCCGATGCCGAGGCGGCAAACCAAGGTCACGGGGTCGGGAAGTTCCCCGATGCGTACGGCGACACGCGGGTCTTCGGCGCGTATGCGTAGTTCGGCTCGATGGCGGGGTTCGCCGGCGTCTTCGGGATTCGTTTGACGAAGCCCCCATGGCCATCGGCGTAGGTGATGTTCACGGAGACGTAGCCGCGATGCCGATTCGGCAGCCGGTTATGTTTCTGCTCAGAGTACTCGAGCAGGGGACCGTGGGCATCCTTCGTGATGAGCAGGTTCTGGCTTTGGTCTCCCTCTCCCGATCGGTCGGGGCCGCCGTCGGAGAAGAACGCCACCTCACTCGGGCGAACGACCTTATCCAACTGGCCCCAGAGGCGATCGCCGCCGCCCGGCGTCCCGCCGATGTTTCCGTTCTTCCATACGGGCTTGTCGGCATCCGTACGAGCGCCGGTGATGTCCTCGTTGATGGCATACGACAGATAGCCCCAGAAGTCCTTCAAGGGCCAATGCGGGGTGGCGAACTGAACCTGATCCGAGGGGCAGCTCAACACCTCATACCGACGAATCCTTCCTTTGCTGGCCGCAAGCCTGGCACCCGATTCGGTAGCCGCTCCCCAATCCAGATTCCGCCGCAGACTGCGAATTCCCTGTTCGCGCAGCAGCACGATGGGCCAGACGAGCAGGTTCGGCGAGGGAACCCCCGTCTCGTAATCGTAAATAGCCTTCTGTGGGTCGGCCGGCATGTGTCCCATCAACGGCTGTGTGCTGGAGCCCATAACGGTCACGAGTTGAAAGCGGCCGCGATGATTCGCCGCGAACGTGTTCACGCCGGTCCACATGTCGCGCATGTTGGCCATGCACTTGATGCTTCTTGATTGATCGCGCGCGGCGGAGAGGCTCGGAAGCAGAATGGAAACCAGCAGGGCGATGATCGCCACGACCACCAGCAACTCAACCAGCGTGAAGCCCGCGATTCTCGCTCTGTACGACATGGCCGGCACTCCGAGAGGCAAACCTGATCCGCGATCCAACAAACCACCGTCTTCTGCTGCTATTATCGTCAACCTCCCGGCGGATGTCAATACACTAGTTTCGAAACGTTACTATGAAACTTCGAGGCCGGCAGCCTCCCCCGTTCGGAAGGCGCGGAAACCGGCTTGGCGTTTCGACGGCCAAGCAGGCCACAGGGCACTCTGAAAGCATTGCCGCCCTGCCGATCCAGGAATCCGACCTTGGCGTCCGTAATGCCTTGCCAGCAAGCTACTTACGAACGCAACCCTCGCTTGGCGAGAGGTCGCCGGAACAGTCCGCGGGGGGTTCGAACAGGGTCTGTTGTGCCCCTGGAGGCCAATCTCACCGCCTATACCGATGTGGCGGCCCCGAACTCCGCCGACACCGGGCATGTGCCGCCGGCCACAACCCGCGGCCGCAGCAGGATGCTCTCGGATCGGGCCCGGTTGTGCTGGTACATGCCGGCGAGCATCTCGACCGCCTGCATGCCGACCTGTTCCCACGAGACATCGACGCAGGTAATGGCGGGCAGATACGCGCTGTGCCACGACACGCAATCGCACCCTACCAGATCGAAGTCCTCAGCCGGCTTGAGGCCCAGCTTATTGCACGCCAGGAGCGAACCCACCGACGAAACGGATTCCGGGGCGAAGACACCGTCCGGCCGCAATCGCTTCCACTGGTCGGCCACGAAGGCTCCCACCGCCGATTCGTTCGTTCCGACGGGCACGCGGGTAACTTTCACGGTCGCGCCGACCTCCTGCGCGACGCGCAGAAAGTGCTCGCAACGAAGCCGATCCGAATCACTGAGTCTCGCGTATCGCACGAGGGCCCAGCGTTTTCGCCGGCGCGCCGCCAGCAGCTTTGCCGCGGTCTGGCCCACTGCGGCATTGTCTACGTCGATGGCGTTGGTCTTCCAGGCACTCCAATGGCGCGGGAATACCACGACCAGCGGATGGCCCGCGTTGTACCGCTGAAACAGGAAGTCCTCGAATTGCGGATCGGGCGTGCGCACGATCGTTCCGAAGACGCCCCCGTCGATGAGCCGTGCCACTTCGTGCAGAGCTGCTTTGTCCGGCTGCCGCGGAATCGTGGCCGTGACCGGGTACAGGCGACGTTCCATCGCGGCCCAGATCGCCCCGGCCAGGAGAGAGCCCTCGTAACCCCAGTGATGCCAGGATCCGAGGGCCTCCTTTCGGAAGTCTTGCAGGACGAGCGCGAAGAACGGCGGTCTCTTCACCGGCAGACCGGTGGCGAACAGGTTCGCCCGGTATCCGAGGCGTTCGGCGGTCTGCTGAACCTTGGCAATCGTTTCCGGTCGGTAGACCCTCAGGAACTTGTCGCGGCGGGACAGGATGGCGGACACGGTGGTGATCGAGACGCCCGCGTGTTCGGCGACGGTGGCCAGTGTGACGCGTTTGCCGTTGGGTCGCATGGTGATATACAAGTGCCTCTCCGGACCTCTTGTCTGTAGACGGCTTTATGATAACGTTCCCATTGCGGTCATCGCAAGTCCCGCGCCTTATGGCGCCTGCTCCAGCCGGATGTCGTCAAAGAGCGTCAGGTTCCAGGTGTTCGCACGGCGCATCTCGTGGCGGACGAACACGGTAATCCGGGAAGTCCGCGCAACCGCCTCGACGGACAGCAATGTCCACTTGCGCTCGCTCTCGGTCTTATCGGTCCACAGGATGTCGGGGCTGTCCGGGTCGCGCCCGCCGGTGGGATCAATGCCGAGCCGGCAGTTGTTGTCCAGGGGCTTGCGGCCGTCTCCTTCGGTGCGGGTGTAGACGCGCCCGGTCAACCGGTATTTCCGCCCCGGGGTCGCCTGCACGACCTGCCAGGCGCCCCCATTCTTGGTGTTGGAGCCGGATTGGGCGACGTACATTCCAGGCCCCTCGAAGGCGGGAACCTGAAAAATGGTTCTTCCGCCGGCGCAGGCGCCGTCGGTCGTGCCGAACGTCGACCAGCCGGGGATGAGGCCCGGTTCCCTGTTGAAGGCATTGAAACCGCCGTTGACGAGTTCGGCGGGAGCGGGCATGACCGGGGTGCGGAGGTCCAGTGTGCGCCGCTCGCCCTCCACCAGGCGAAACGAGGGGGAGACGGCCGGCATCTCGCCTGCCGCAAACGCGCGAACGCTCACGGGCTCGTTCGCCGGAACGGTCAGCGTGAACCGTCCCTCCTCGTCGGTGACGGCGACGAAGAGCGGCGAATACGACGCGACGGCCGCGTGCTTGAGCGGGCGTCCGCGGAAGTCCGTGAGGATTCCCGCGAGCGTCGCGGTCTTCAGTGCGGCGTTGCGCGTCTTCACTTCGGTGACGGCCTGGGCGAAGAGCGGCCTGTTGAGTTCATACAGGGGAGGGATGTATCCGGTAGTCCGATACGCCGCATCCTCGGGCAGCGGGAAGTCCGCTTCGCCGACAAACGGCTCGGTGAAGTGGAAGACGCCTTGCGCATCCTCCACGCCGAACGAGATCCGCACGCGGGACGTCCGCGCGGGCGCGAGCAACGCCACAGTGATTCGCTGCCATTCGCCGGCGGCGGCGGAATCAGGCGCGAACGCCCGGGCGGTGGCGAGAATCTCGCCCCGGCCGTTTGTTGCATCGAGCGCGAGCCACGCGCCGCGACCGGGCTCGATCTTTGCCTGAACACTGCGCACATGGATTTCCGCGATGAACACCTCGTTCGGATAGGCGGATGCGTAGCCGCCGCTCTTGAGCAGACCGGCGGTGCGGCCCTTTGTCACGGTGATCCTTTGCGTGCTGCGATTCCGAAAACGCACCGCCGAATCGAGCGCAAAGGTGCCGGGTTTGTCGACGTCGCCGAGCGGTGCCCAGCCCGGCGGAGCGGTCTGCCCACCCGCGAGATGATTCGCCGCGCTGAACGCGGCATTGATCAGGCTCTCGCGATCCATCCGCGCGGTGAACGCAACGGGCTTGCTTCCGCCGACGGTGAGCGTTCGGGGCTGGATCGCCGTGAAGCCGTCGCGGAAAGCGCGGACACGGTAGCGGCCCTCGGGGATATCGCGGATCTCGAATCGTCCGGCGTCGTCCGTGACGCCGCCGTAGAAGCCGGGTTCGGTGTAGACGACCACACGCGGGATTCCGATGTCCGTGTCGTGCCAGGTGATCCGTCCGGCGATCCTGCCCGGCCCGGTCGGGAGCCAGTCCCTGCCGCCGGGGATCGACTTCAACGCGGCCATCGCCTCGTAGATCGGGCGGGGCCGGCCGTCGGGGTACATGAAGTCCCACCCGTTCCAGTTGTGCCAGGCGAAGTCCCAGAGCATGAACGGCGTGACGCACTCGATCCGCGGGTCCGGGAAGTAGTAGTTGCCAAAGGCGCGGGCGAGGTATTCGGCGCGGTTTGTTTCGTTGATGGGCGGGTACTTCGGATCCTTGCCGGTTGGACCCGCCTCCAGTTCGTAGCCGGTCTCCGTACACATGAGCCGAATCGGGTTCACGCCGTGCTTCTTGAGAACAGCGGCGGTCAGTTCGAACGAGCGGAGCGAGGTGTCGTCGGGACCGTACTCGGGCGGGTGGTTCGCACCGTACGGGTGCAGGCCCCAGAAGTCCACCACGTTCTTGAGCTGCGGTTTGAGCTTCAGCATTTCGTCGTAGTACTCGGCCCCGCTGCCGGCCATGCCGCACGAGCACACCTTCAGGCCCGGGTACGCCTTCTTCACCTCCACCGCGAAATCGTAGAGCCATTGCGCGTACTTGTCGGCCGGCCACTGACCGTTGATCTCGTTGAGCACCTCGACGGCGTAGAATGGAATCTGCGCCTCGTAGGCCTTGCGCCAGACGGCCGCCTTCGCACGGGCCGCCGTCCGCATGGTTCCGTCAGGGTCAAGCCTGGGCCATCGGCCTTTCGGGCCGCGGAACTGCTTGTCGGGCTCCGCCCCGCCGCTGATCGGGATGAGGCGGTGTGCGCGGACCATGGCCACGGCACGGCGCGTCGCATCAAGGTCGTCCGCAGGATTGACGCCATGCCGCAGGTAACCCCAGTCGCCAACCAGGTGCCGCGCCAGCCCGAGCAGGCGCACGGTGCCGGTGGTGTCCAAGTCCCCGCCGATGGTCAGGCAGATGCCCCGCACGTTACCCTGTCGCGCCGCCGGCGCTGACTGCCCGCGAACGGCTGAAGGGCCAGGGATGGCCAGGCAGACGATCGCCAGCGTTGCGGAAAGGCGAGCACGAGTGTTGTGAACGAGTTCCATACACGGATCCGCTGCGGAAGATCACAGGAAAGCCTCAGGGCCGAATCAGGATTCGGGCCGCCTGGGCGGTGCCACGGGCGCCGGCCGAGTCCCCGACGCGCTGCTCGCCGGAATCACGAACGGGTCATGGGCCTTCTTCAACCACTCCGCGAGCATCGCGTTGAGTTTCTCTCGAATCGCGGCCCTGCCGGGATCATCCGCCACGTTATGCATCTGATAGGGGTCCTCGTAGTTGTCGAAAAGGCAGGCGGACCGGTCGGGGAAGACGGCATAGGTAAAGCGTTCCGTCACCACGCCGCGAAAGAGCGGTGCAGGGTGGTTTTCCCCGCCCGAGGCGTTTTTCTTGGCGATGTGCATGATGAACTGCGAGGCCGGCCGGGGGCCGTGCTTTCCGCGGATCCACGGCGAGAAGTCCTGCCCTTCGCACGTTTTCGGAATCGCCACGCCGGCGAGGCCGCAAAGTGTCGGCATGACGTCAATCGTGCCGAAGAGCACATCGGCCTTCGTGCCCGGACGAATCACCGCCGGCCAGCGAACGACGAACGGCACGCGGATGGACTCGTCGTACAGTTGTCGCTTGCCGCCCGCGCCGTGTGATCCGAGCATGGAGCCATGGTCCGACGAGTAGACGAGGATCGTGTTCTCGGCCAGGCCCAGCTCATCGAGTCTCTTCATGATCCGTCCGAGTTCCGCGTCGATCGCGCTGATGTGTGCGTGGTAGCCGCGATACTCTTCCCAGGTCGCCCCGCCCGGACCGTGCGAGGCCTTTCGCCCGCTTCCGTCTGTCTTCGTCGCATCGTTGGGCCGTCGCGGAAGCGAATCCTCTTTGGGGTAGAGTTCCTTGTACGGTGCGGGCGCGTCGGTGAAGTTCGTGTGAGGCGGATTCCACGAGAGCATCAGGAAGAAAGGGTGGCGGCGATGATCCTCGATGAACGTGAGCGCCTGGTCCGTCATCAAGGTCGCGTTGTAGCCCTTCGCCGTGACAGGCGGTCCGCCCGCGGCGTGATACGTCGATTTCCAGTGATTGTTGGTGCCGGTCCAGATGATCGATTCGTCAAAGCCGAAGGGCTCGGCGCGGGTGCCGCCCAGGTGCCACTTGCCGATGTATCCGGTGCAGTAGCCTGCCGCCCTGAAGACCTTGCCCAACGTCACCTCGCCGGGGCTCAGCGGGATCTCGTTGTCGGTCAGGCCGTGTTGATAGGGCCAGCGTCCGGTCATCAGGATGGCGCGGTGCGGCGTGCAGACCGGGTAGTTGCTGATGCAGTGGGTGAACACGAAACCCTGCGCGGCGAGGCGATCCATGTTCGGCGTTTTCACCTGAGGCATGTCGGTGGAGCCCATGGAGTGCCATCGATGTTCGTCGCTGAAGACGTAGATGACGTTGGGGCGAGCCGGACTCCCTCCCGCCGGACACAGACACGGAGTCAAGGCGACGAGCGCCGCAAACGCGGCCCAGGCATTCCGCGCAGCGTTCCCACCGCATCGGTATTTGTACAGGCGGCGACTCATCCGGACCTCCATCGCACAAGAGCAACCCTAAGGAGTACGTCTTCGAGCGCGAAAAATCAACCCGGCAGGGCGCTGGCAATGCGCCCGAAACATCGGTACAATAACGTTCCTATAGCCGCGAGACGGCTGGGAAGGCGATCTTTCGGATGGTCATCCTCCGCTGGATTCCGACACTCATGTTCGCCCTGGCCGCGGCGAGCAATGCCTGCGCCGCCCAGGGGTTCTACGTGCCGGCGGACCCGCAATTCTCGGTTGTGGACAGCATTCATGCCTCGGTGCGGTTTGTAACGCAACGCTGCCTTGTGGCGGCGGGCGAGGGCCTCCGGGCGAGTTCGACCTTCGTCGATCCCGAGGGCAGGCCGGCCCTCTGGCACGAATTCGGTCCCGTCGAGGGTGTCGGCTGGGCTGCGAACGCGGTCGGCGGCGCCAACGAACTGATCCGGTACGGACGTTTCTTCGGCGACCGCGAAGCGGAACAGAAAGGTCTGAAGGTCCTGCACCATGCCGTCTACGGCGGGTTCGTGGACGGAAAGACGGGTCTGCTTCGCGGGTACCGGGATCTACGCAACGGCCGTTACTACCTCAATTACCGGCACACGGATGCAGAGGACAACTGGCTCTGTCCCGGTTCGGCGGCCAAGGTCGCCCTCCAATACATCGAGGCCTCGGATCTTTGCGCGGGCACCCGCCTCGGCGAAGACAGCCTGGCATGCGGAAAACGCCTCGCGGCCTGGCTCCGCGACAACGTCCGGCTCGCTCCGAACGGGTGGTTCCCGCGACGCTGTTGGCCTGACGGGCAGCCGTCCTCGTGCGGCCCTTCGGGGACAGGCGAGGATCCGCTCTTCGACAGCAGCGGTGACGGACTGTATCTGCTGTGGCTCTTCGCCGAGATGGCGCGTCGCGGACACGCGGACTACCGATCCCGGATCGATGTTCCGCTTGCCACCTTCATCCGCAAGGGCGGCTTTTACGGCAGCATGAACCACGACACCTTCGACGAGAACGAGAACGTGTGCCACGCGGTGGCGTTTCGCACGCTCACACGCATCGCGGATTGGGGGCTGTCTCGGGACCCGGCGGCCGCCTACCGCCTTGCCTACGAGTCGCTCGCGGGGCTCGAAACGTTCGAGATGCACGAGGACCGCAATGGCGTCGCCACCCGCGGGCTGCTGATCATGGAGAAGAGCTGGGACACGGCGTATCTCTGGGAAAACGCCGAGGCCTCGCTGGCCTATCTCGAAGCGGCGAAGGCGACGCCCCGGCAGGAGTACCTGCGCAAGGCGATCACCATCCTGCGGGCGGCGGCGAAGCACCACTATGGTCCGTACGGTTTCCTTACCGAGGGCGTGGACTGGGACGGCCACGTCGGTCAGTGGAGGGTCGTGGACGGCAAGAACGTCCCCATTCATGTGGATGGCGTGCTGTACGGCGCGATCAACTACACGGAGCCGTTCCTGAACAACCTGCACATCGTCGAGCCAACGCTCTTCTACCTGGAACACTTCGCCCGACGGTCGGCGGAGAATGGCGAGGAGCGGCTTCTGGACCACGAGGGCAACATCATCTGGCGCCGGCAGCCGGAGGCGGCCCGGTGAACGGCAGCAGAGCCGACCGCACGGAATCCCGTACGGCGTTTGAGGCGGACGAATCCAAATGCTCGATTACAAGGCAATCCGGAGTCTGGTCGCCGCGGGAGCGGTACTCGCCGCCGGCTGCGCAACGACCGGTCCTTCGATCGGCGGAGCCGTGTTGGGATCAGACCGCGACGGTTTCGTGACCATCTTCGACGGCAGCAGTCTGGGTGACTGGGAGATCTACGCCGAGCCGGAGCACGAACTCAAGCCGGACGCCTTCTACCTCGATCACGGCGTGCTGGCGTGCAACGGGCGTGCCGGTCACTGGTTCCGTTACAGGGAGCCGCTGCGCGACTGCGTCGTCCGGCTGGAGTTCAGGATCGCCAGGGATACCAACAGCGGCGTGTGCATGAGGACCCGCAAGGACGGCTCGCCGTGTTTCACCGGGTTCGAGGTGCAGATTGTCGACGACATCGGGAAGGCTCCGGATGTGCACACGACCGGCGCGATCTATGATGTCGTCTGCCCGATGTACAACGCAAGTCGGCCGATCGGCGAATGGAATGAGATGGAGATCACGGTCGCGGGACCGCTCGTACAGGTTGTGCTTAACGGCTTGAAGGTGATCGACACCGATTTCAGCAGGTTGACCCAGCCGATCGGCAAGTTCGACTTCGCGTACGCCAGCCTGCCGGAAGAGGGCTATCTGGCACTCCAGGACCACGGGACACCGGTCTGGTACCGCAACATTCGTCTGAAAAGACTGCCGAGCGGTCATCCCGGGACCGGATGGGGCCTGGCCCGCGGGCACTCCCGGCAGCCGGCAGGGCCCATCTCCCGGTGAGCCTCCCCGCGAAGGGCCCGGAAGGATGGGTCGTATGGATGCGGCCGCGCGCCGCGAAGGATGTGCGGAATCTCTCTCGAGGAATCGTTGCGAGGGCATGGATGATCGGAGGAGCAGCATGAGGCGCGTTCAGCGCGGACGGGTGGCGATGATGTGCGCGTCGTTGCCGGCGAGTATCTGCCTCGCCGGATTCGCGGGCGGCCGCGCCGACGGCGCGGGCGAACCCGCGGTGGGCGGCGCGTTCGACGCGGCGCCGTTCGGTTTCGCGTTCCGCGAGCCTGACGGCAAGGCGTGCGGGGTTCGTTGGGGTGAGCCCCGCAAAATCCGACGCGTCGTCGTTGAGTATCCGCAGGAGGCGCCGTCGCCGGGCACGGTGAAGCTGCAATACTGGCACTGCATCTGGGATGGCAAGCCGGACCCGATCCTTGCGGAAAAGGGCGCCGGCGGCGCCGGCTGGGATGCGATGGACGACTGGACCAACGGCAAATGGAAGGACGCGGACACACGCATACAGGCCGATGGCAGGTGCTGGGCGTTCACCTTCGCCCCCACCGGCGAAAAGGAGTTCAAGGACCTCGGACAACCCGGCGTGGCGTACCGCAGGACGCTCAAGATCCGGCTCGTGTCAGAGCAGCCGATGCCCGGGCCCGTGAAGCTTCGGACCTTCACGGACGCCGTGTGCCGTCCCCTGACCGTGCGAATCCGCTGGGGCAAGCCGGCCGAACCTGCGATCGGGCTTCCGGACGGCGAAGTCCCATGTCATCTTGAGGCATTCAACGGCGCCATCACGGCCGTACGCCCGATCCCCGGCAGCGCCGTGTCGGTCGGCAGTGACATGCACTGGTCGTTGCCCTCGGCCGGGGAGAATGGCATCGAGGCCGACATCATCATGGCCGTCGACCCGACGAGCGACCTCTACGATCGGACCGTCATCACGGTGCGATCGGCAGCCCGCCCGTTCTCGTTTGCGGCGGACGAGGTGGCTCGCGGCGACCGCATCCTGGTGGACGACCTCGGCGTGCTCGTGACGCGGGGCGATGACGCAACCACGCTCGAGGAATGCCGAAAGGCCCGCCGGGAATTCGCCGGCAAGACCGTGTACGATCGCGTGTTCGACGAAGGGGAACAGACGCTGGAGCGGGCGTGGCGCGACATGCCGCTCAAGCGGGCGCTTTACTTCGTACACGGTCTGCCGGGCGACCGCAACGCGATGCACCAGGAGAAGAACGGCGGCATCGTCATCACGAGCAGCGCGCACTGGTTCAGCCGACCACGCAGCCCGAAAGACACGGACCGCAAGCTGTGGACGGGCGAGGGCATCACGTTCCGCTTCGGGTTCCCGGAGGATTCCGCCCGCGGCGGGCGGGAGTTGAAGGACGGGTATCTGCCCCTGCTGCGGACGTGGTGGCAGGACGGACCGGTGTACTATGAGCAGAGCACGATCCTCGACAAGCTCGACGGCGACCTGGGCAGCGTTGCGATCGACGACCCGACCGTGCTGTTGATGCGCGTCCGCGTCGTCAACACGTCGGAGTCGCAAAGCGGCACGGCCAGGCTGTTCCTTCAGACCCACAAGAGCCAAGGCGAAAAGCTCTACGTCGAAGGCGACCGCGTCCTCGCCGACTGGAAGGGCGAGCCGCGGTTGCGATACCTGCTCAACGTCGCCGGCCGCGGCGAACTGGCCAACGACCGCGATGGCGTCCGATGGACGCTCGGCCTCAGGCCCGGTGAATCGCATGAGCTGTACTTCGCGATTCCGTCGATCACGCTCGCGACGAACGCGGAGATCGAACCGCTCCGCCGGCGAGACTTCGACGCGGACTGCCGGCGGATCTGCGAGTTCTGGCGGCGGATCGCCGACCGGGGCGCGACGATCGACACGCCGGAGCCGTGGCTGAACGATTTCTACAAGGCGCACGCGCTCCACATGTTCGTGAATTGCTACAAGGAGAAGGACTCCGACCGGCTGCACGCGCACGTCGGGACGTTCGGATACGGGGTGTACCCGGACGAGTCCGCCATGATGATCAGCGACCTCGACCGGCGCGGCTACCACGAGGAGGCCCGGCGGTGCCTGGAGTCCTATCTGGAGTATCAGGGCACCGTCCAGATGCCGGGCAACTTCAAGACGACCGACGGTCTGTTTTACGGTTCCGGCGGCCACGACACCGGCGGCTACAACAAGAGCCACGGCTGGGTGATGTGGAACATGGCCGACCACTGGTGGATGACGCGCGACCGGAACTGGATGGAGCGCGCGGCGCCGAAGCTGGTCAAGGCGTGCGACTGGGTCACACGCGAACGCCGCGCCACGATGGTGACAAACGAGGACGGCACGCGGCCGATCGAGTACGGCTTCCTGCCGGCCGGATCGCTTGAGGATGTGACCGACTACTGGTACTGGGCGGTGACGAACATCTGCACGGTCTGGGGGTTCGACGCCCTTGTCGCGGCGCTGGCCGACTACGGACACCCGGAGGCCGCGCGGCTCCAGAAGGACGCCAGGGCGTATCACGAAGACGTCATGCGGGCGATCGAGGAATCACGCATCCGCACGCCGGTCGTCCGGCTGCGCGACGGCACGTATGTGCCCAAGTACCCGTCGCGCCTGTACGAGCGCGGCCGATGTCACGGCTGGCTCCGCGAGACGCTCGAGGGCTCGATCCACCTGCTCATCACGGGCCTCGTGCCGGCCGATGCGCCGGAGGCAAAGTGGATCATCAAGGACTACGAGGACAACCTTTACATCTCCGAGACGTACGGCTACTCGATCCCGGCGTTCGATGCCTTCTGGTTCTCGCGGGGCGGCATTTCGATGCAGGCAAACCTGCTCGGCGGGCCGCTGGTCTACCTCTATCGCGACGAGATCAAGCATTACCTGCGAGGGTATTTCAACGGGTTCGCCTCGGCGTTCTACCCGGAGGTTCGGATGTGCAACGAGCACTCGCTCCCGGAGCTGGGCTACCCGGCGGGCGACCACTTCAAGACGTCCGACGAGGCGCAATCGACGTACTGGCTCCGCCTGATGTTCGTGCATGAGAGCGGCAACGATCTCTACCTGGGCCAGGCGATCCCGCGATACTGGCTTGCCGACGGGCAGAGCGTCGGCATCGAGAAAGCCGCATCGCAGTTCGGCCCTCTGTCGCTGCGAATCACGTCGAGGGTCGGCGCTGGCGAGATCAAGGCCGTCGTGCAGCCGCCGGAGCGAAATCGCCCCGGGCACATTTACGTGCGGCTGCGGCACCCGGACGCGAAACCGATTCAGAGCGTGGACCTCAACGGGCAACCGTACGGCAACTTCGATGCGAAGAAGGAGTGGATCATCCTGTCCGGCGATGCGCAAGGCGTTCAGGAGATCATGGCCCGGTATTGAGCCCTGTCGCGCCTGTGGGAAATGACCTGTGATCGGAGTATCCCCTTCGCACCGGCGGTCCTGGTCGCAGGTGCCCCGGAGTCGGGCGCCATCGCCCTGTGCAATCCGTGTACCTGCGGATTGCGCGTAGCCATGCCGCGAGCCGGGGGTGGATACCGTTCCGACGAACGACCGCCTCGCTCGTCGGGCAGGCATGCCGCCCGTCGCAGCGCCGAGCATGCAAAAGGAGGCCGCGCGGCCCGTCAGGCGGACCGCGCGGCTCAACAACCCATAGGGGAGGTCTCGCACACTGTGAAAACGGCGGTTCCGAGTCCCGGGACCGTCAGGTCCCGCAGGTCGCCTTCGGCGGCCGGTTCGGGCCGTTGAAACAGCCCTGGAACTTGCCGAAGTCGGCCAGGTCCACATCGCCGTCGCCGTTCGGCCCGGGGTCGACATCGAGGCACTTGCAGTCGCTGTCGAAGCCGGGCGGAAGCTTATAGGGACGATTCGGGCCGTTGAAGCAACTCTGGAACAGATTGAAGTCCGCCAGGTCGACGTCATTGTCGCCGTCCACGTCTTGTCGCGGCGTGTTGCACGGCGGCGGTGGCTCCAGGGTGTTCCGTACGGCGTCGACGTGCAGGGCCTTCGAGCCTGTGTCGCCCTCGGCCGCGACCAGCATGAACTCGATCGTCAGCAAGGGAGGATTGGACTGGTACACATAGCCCTGCGGCACGGTAGCGACAAAGTCCGCGCTGCGAACCAGCGCATCGGTTCCACCATAGTAGAGAAACGTGTTTGGAATGATCGTACCGCCCGGGTCCAGCGGGAGGTTGTCCGGTCCGTTAATCAACTCACCGGTGTCGGTCCCGTCGAGCAAACGTATGCGGGCGCCGCTCATCTGCGCGAGGCTCTGCATCGCGATGTCGGCGTACACGGAGTAGGGTCCTTCGGACACGTCGGGAGCGGCGATGGTCTGGAAGAAGCTGAGGAGCTTGAAATCGCTGTTGGGATACTGCATGGAGCCATAGTGCGCCCCCGTGACACCTCCCTGGATCTGGGCGGGAGGCGGCGTGGGGTTCGTCACGCAGGGTTTCCATTGGCTCCCATCCCGGACGAAACCCCCCGTTTCCGGGGACCAGCCCTGATCCCAGTGCTTGGCCTTCGGGCGGTCGTCGTTCGCCGAACTCTCGCAGACGGTGCCCGTCGTCGGATCGGTGGTGTAGCCTTCCTCGAAGCCCGCGTTGGTCAGCGCTGGCATGTAGACGAGGAATCCGCCCCCGCGTCCGGAGAGGGGAACGGCGCTGCTGACGCTGCCGCACTCGGCGTTGCGGGTCAGGATGATATTGTATCGGCCGCCCTCGGCGCCGGTCAGATTGAACACGACATTCAGGTCGGTGGTGGATGGGTTGTACGTGGCCGTGCCGGGGATCGTGGCCGAGCCGCCTCGGGCCTTGACCAGGTTCACCCCATTCGGGGCCAGGTACTCAAGATTCGTTCCGATCAGGGTCATTGTGTGGGCACTGGTACCCGTCAGCCCGGCGGCGTTCTGGATAGCGAGCACGACCGTGTCCGGCTGCGAGCAGGTAATCGTGACAGCGGAATCGAACTGGTATACGCACGCTCCGCTGGGACCGCCGGTCGCCACCATCTTGTAGCTACCGGGCGTCACGGATGTGGGGGACAGGTCGAAATCCGCCTGGAACTCGGTCGCGCTCTGCGACACGATGCTCCCCGTAATCGGGGCGGCCAGGCCCTGTTGCAGGATCACCGAAGTCACATTGTCGAGCCCGGTGCCCGTGGCCTTGAGGCGTTGTATCCCCGGACTCGGCGGGCGCGAGAATGCGGCCGGGCTGCCGTCGGGCATGGTCACCGCGCTAATCGTGAACGGGGTGACGCAACTCGGGTTCGGGTAGACGTTCAGCCGGACCTGGAACTCCCGATCCGTTCTCAACGTGGCGTCCGTGTATGCGTCGTTGTTAGTCCCGCCATCGCCCACGGGATCATACAGAATGCTGCAGGGGAACGAATCTCCCGATTTGATGTTAAGCGATAGCAGGTACTGCCCCGAGGCATCTTGCGGGTTGCTCGTCAGATCGACCTCGATCCATCTGGTCTCGCCGGAAACGGTCACGTCGCCCGTCGTAGCGATCAGGTTCGCCGGGACAAGGGTGGTGGCGTAATCGGTGTGCCAACTGTAGAGTTCGAGGGCAAACGTCCACGTACTGCCTGTCTGGACCTCGACCCGCATGGCCGCCTTGTCGAAAAGATAGCCGACCGGCACGCTGTTGGGCGTGCTCTGCGTCGCGCTGAAGTGCTGGGAGCGCCGCCTGGGGTAACTGCTCTGCCCGTAGCTGGCGTTGGCGTTGTACAGCAACAGCTCGGCGGCATCGGCCGCCACAACGCCGCCCAGCAGGAAGGCCATCGCCGCGTAAACGAATCTGGTTCGCATCATGATTCTCCTTGCCAGGTTCTGAGAAACTTCCGGGACCTCAAGACAACGTGCGGCCGCGAATCCGGCAGCCGCCGCGCCGAACGAAACGCGTCAGACCCACAACCACGTCGGCGCGGGGCCACCTTACCGGTGGTCATCGCCTTGCCTCCCGCAGCCGGTCCCGAGGAGCAGCGCCCGCCGCTGCCCGGCGGACGCCGCTTCTCAGAACAACCTCGCGGGTCCCTGCGGCCTTTGATGGACGTGGGACCCGATTTCGTTCCCGCAACCTGCTTACCGCGAACCGCGTCGCCGCAGGGCGACCGGCGCGGCCAGCGCCAGCAGCAGCATCGTCGCCGGCTCGGGTACGCGGACGGAAAGCTCTCTGTCGTTCTTGAACGACGAGACCCCGGCCGCCGTGGTAATGTAGCTATCGTTGTAGCCGTCGGCGGTCCGGGTTATGCTGCTGTTCTGAACGCCCCAGAACTGCAAGCCTATGCTCCCCGTGTACGCAGTGATCTTCGTCGAGAGGATGTACGTGCTCGATGCGTTCTGCGCTGACGGCAGGTTGAGCGTGAGATAATCGTTGTAGGGGTAGTCCAGCTTCGCGCTGATCTGCGCGATGGGCGTGGCGCTGCCGTTGGCGATGTTGCTCATGGTAGTCGTAATGCTGCCGACGATAGGATACAACCCGAAACTCACGGTCCACGATTCGCCCGGGCCCTCCACCGACAGGTGCTGCTTCACGACGTTGAAGGTCGATTCGCTGATCGTGTTCGACATTCCACCGCCGGGCAGCGCGCTTGAGTGCTTCGGGCTGAACACCTGGTTCCGGGCCACATTCAGCGCGTTGGGACCCGCCAGCGCAACCTTCGCGTCCCCGTACAAATCGATGAGGCCGGCCTGCGCCATCATCGTGCCGCACAACAGGAATGCGGCGAGCGCGTAACTGAGCCGAAGTCGCATTGCTGATCTCCTCCTGGAAACGTGTTTTGGCCAGCGGGAAATGCGGTCAACGCGACCGCGGCGGGGCTTTTCCAACCGCCTGTTTGGACTCTTCCCCACTGTCTCAATGTAGCATCCTACCGCGCACGGCAGCCTGATGTCAAGGGGATAGCACGAGTTTTTTCCTTTATCGTAACGTTTCTTTTGTGATCCGCACCGGCGGGGTCCCTCTCGGTCCCTTTCGCGAAATGCGACCTCTGCAATACAGGCTCCGCACTCCTCAACGTCGGCGAGCTGCATGGCCCCGCGAATCGCGCGTTTTCGATTATACCAGGGTTCGATCCCCGCCGGGCATACCCCGCCGGCGCATGCGCATCCGCCTCCGGCGACATGCATGCGACAGAAGGCAACCACAGGCGCATGATCCCTATCGTTTGTGCTGCTCTGTAGTTACATGGAATCCAATGCCCCGGCGCGCCAAGTGCCGCCGGTCGGGTATACTATTTGCAAGGTGAAGTGCAAGGCGCGTGGAAAGCCCCTGCGCCGACCGGCGAGGTGCGCCGATGCGATAGGTCCGAAAACGGTTCAAGCCGGCCGTGCCAGGAATGGCCGGGCCGTCGCCCGTCATGCACGCCGACTTGGGGACCGGCTCCCCGAATCGCGGCTGCTGGTCCGTTGGCCCCAGAGCGATTGTGGAGGGCCCCGAAGCTATGCCGCCGTAAGGGTCCGGTTTTTCTTTCGGGCCCCTTGGCATTCGGGCCGGGCGCTGGTATAGTGTTGTAGGAACGATACTATTCTAGGTTTTCGATAGGAGTGCGCCATGCCACCAACAGGCACGAAACGCGGTACGCGATTCCTCACGAACCTCCTCGCGACTTGTGCAGTCATCGCCGGGATGAGCGCCCCGACGTTCGCGATCGGAACCGTCACAGGGCACGGGCGCTTCGAACGGATCAAAGGCGTGCCGTCCATGGGCTACGCCGAGCTGTATGAGAGCAACCTGTTTCTTACCCCACGCGACCTTCCTTACGTAGGACCATCACGCCGCCTCGGCGCGCCGCCGGGGCAGAGCCCCACGTACGACGGGTTCTACAGCATCGATTTCCCGGGAGGAACCTATTCGATCCTCGTCGATCAGCCGACGTTCTATGTTCGACCGAAGGTCGTGCCCGACGTGGTCATCCAGGACGGTCAGACCACCACACAGCACGTCAACCTGGCGATCGATTACTCGACGTACTTCCGCGACCCCGGCCAGTGGACTGCGTACGATAACCCCTGGTATCAGACATTCACGGCCACCGGGACATCCATCACGGGGGTCGTCGTCAACGTGGCCGGGACCAACGCCACCACGGCGGCGATCGGGATCCTCGAGGACAACGGCAACCCCGATGTTCGCAACTGGCGGCTCCTGGGCATGCGTTACGTGAGCACCACGTTCAAGGCGAACACCGACAACTGGGTCCGTTGGCGTTCAGACGAGATTCCCACCATTCCCGGCCGGCGGTATGCGGTTCAGGTGACGGGCACGGCGGGCGGCGACATGAAGTTCGCCCCATACAAGCGCGACAAGGATGCCTCCAGCTACGTCGGCGGGCAGGCGTACGACTCCGCGGGCGTTGCCCAGAGTTTTGACCTGAACTACGTCGTCTTCGCGGATAACGACGGCCAGCGGATGACGATGAACAAGCGGACGAACGGCCTCGGCGCGCTCGTGGAAGGCAACTACGGACAGCGATGGGGCCAGACCTTCGTGGCACACGGCTATGCCCTGGCCGGGGTGGACCTATGGGCGGCCGGGGCCAACAACGTCTGGGACCTGGACTTCACGTGGAAAGTCCGCGAGGACGGGCCCACGGGTGCCGAGATCGCACCGCAGAAGACCACGAAGGCTGCGTTTCAGGCGTTCGGTGCGGGCTTGCACGGCGTGAGCTACTGCCCGTCCGAGGTTCCCCTTACGCCCGGCCGGACGTACTTCGTAGAGTGCAACAACGTCCCCGGATTCAACCCGTACGTCATGGATAACGACAGTTTCCCGGAAGGCATAGCCTACATGGACAACACGGCCAAACCGGCCGTCGATCTGTCCATGACGATCATCGAGTACACCTACGTCGGCACGCCGCTTATCTGTGTTGATCCTCCGAACCTCGCCCGTAGCGCCCGGCAAGGCCAGAACCCGGCCGACGGCTCGTTCACCGTCCGAAACTGCGGCGCGGGCGTGCTGAACTACGCGATAACCAGCGCGACGTACGTGCACGTGGTCCCCGCCGCCGGAACGGCGGCCCCGGGCCAGACGAACACGCACACGGTTCAGTACGACTCCGCCTCGCTCAAGCCGGGTTTGTATCTGACGTCCATCGTGGTTGCCGATGCCAACGCCACCAACAGCCCGCAGACCGTTTCGGTGAGTCTCGAGGTCATGCCCTTTGCGGCGGACTTCGACGCGGACGGCGACGTGGACCTGGCGGACTTCACTGCGCTTCAGGCGTGTTTTAACGGTCCGAATCATGCTACCAAGACCGGCTGTGCGGCGCACGCGGACCTGGACAACGATGCTGACGTGGACCTGATGGATTTCTCGGCGTTCCAGGCGTGTTTCAACGGGCCGAATCAGCCTCCGAAGTGTCCCTGATCCGGCAAAAGCACATGGCCTGAGCCGCTCGGTCGCATCGGACCGGTGGAACCCTCCCGGGATGCGTCGGCAAATGAGGGTTCGGCGGAAGGAGCCCGGCTATGCGGTGGCGATCGACTCCGGTAGTCTCTCGTGGCGGCGCAGCGGCGCGGTTCGCGGCGTGGCTCGTCGGCGGCCTGTCGGTCGCGTGCCTGCTCTCGGCGGCGGAGGCCTACGTCTACTACAACTCCTCCTGCTCGACGCCGACGCCATACCCGCCGCCCGGCGCAGCCTGGGGAGGAGTGAACAACCCCGACTTCGAAAGCGGCTTCACGAACGGCGTGGCCAACCAGTGGGCCGGGTGGAACAATTTCGGCGGAACGGTCCACTATGCCGGGACGGCCCATGTCACCAGCGGTACGTACAGCCAGGAGCTCGACCTGCCGGCATCGACCGAGTGCTGTCGTAGCGCCGGGATTTCTCAGCAGTTCTATGCGGTAGTCGGCGGCACGTACACCGTGACGGCCAGAATCTACCTTCAGGAGCCCGCCGGGGAGGACTATCCCGGCCAGGATCTCGTCGGGCAACTCGGCGTCGATCCCTGGGGAGAAGTCGGGCTCGGCGGGGCGGCCGTCTGGAGCGATGAGGTGGCGACGAAGGGCGTCTGGCAAACGAAAACCGTGACCGTCACTGCCCAACTCCCCGTGATTACGGTCGGTCTCAAAGCGACCCGAAAGACGGTGAAGTACGCAGGCACCGTGCAGGCGTGGTTCGACCAGATCACGATTACGGGTCCGGTTCCGACCGACCCGCCGCCGGGCCCCGAGCCCGATCCAGTCGATCCGGAGACGCTGATCCCCGCGACGACCGGTGCGAACCTCGTGACAAATCCGAGTTTCGAACAGACGTTCACGGACGGTGTCTCCGCCGGTTGGACTAAGTGGTCCACGATGGGGACGGGGGTCTGGGAACAATCGCTGCGGGTGGGGAAGGTGGGCGGCGGGAGGTACGATTGCGGCGGTGAAGACGCGCTGGTGCAGATGAACCCGAAGACCATCCTGCTGCTTTGCGGCGATCCGGAGATCCTCGATCCCGGCACGTTCGGTACGCTGGACTACCTTAAGGATTTCGCCAACATCGACGACACGATCATCGTCGGCCGGCCGTACATCGACCAGTATATGCACCAGTGGCTCTACGAGTCGGATCCCGTCCAGTCGGGCCGCCACCTGGCCGACCAGTTGTACAGCATGCAGCGCCTCTATCCGCGGATCGACTGCTGGCAGGGGCTCAATGAGCCCGACCACGGCGACACCTTTCCCGTCGTGCTGGCGTTCGAGAAGGCGTTTGCGGACCGGCTGCACGAACGCGGCATGAAGTCCTGTTCGCTGAATCTTGCCGTCGGCAACCCCGGCAATATCTGGAAGATGATTGCGCCCGCGGCGCCGGGCTATCCGAGCTGTCGCGACCTCATGGAGGTCGCGGACTACCTGGGGCACCACTGCTACGGCGGCCCGAACGACGATCTCATGGTCACGAACCAGGTGCAGGACAATGTGTGCGACGCCGCGATGCGCCCGCGCCGGTTCAAAGACATGTACGATCGCCGCGGATGGCGTCTGCCGCCCGTCATCGCGACGGAGGGCGGGGCCGACGTCCAGAGTTGGGGCGAGACACGGGCCGCCGCCGACTTGACGGCCATGGGCGACTACATGCAGTTCAATCGCTGGTGGTGCGGGTATACGAACTTCGTCGTCGGCGGTGCGTGCGGCTGGGGCGGCGGCTTCGACATCGCGGGATACCCCGCGGTCATCTCGGCCGTCGGAGAGTGGAACTACAACCACCCAGCCGATGCCGTGGACGGCTTCTACTCGCAGAAGTTCGGTTCCGGCAAGATTCACCCAAAGACGCTGCCCGAACTGACGGCCGACGGGGACTTCGACGGCGGCGTGTGCCAACAGGTCTCGGGGCTTGGGCCCGGGCAATCGTATCTGCTGTCGTGTTGGATGAAGTATGCCTTCCGCGGGATGCAACCGACGTCGCTGCGGTTCTACCTCGGCGTGGATCAGACCGGCCAGACCACCGACGGGCGCGCGGCCACGATCAATTGGGGCATCGATCAGATCGCCGACAAGGCCCCCATACACGAGATCTTCTCACACGCGTGGCGGGCGTTTACGGCCCAGAACGCAACCGTTTCGATCTGGCTGCGGGCGAACCAGACGGTCACGGATCCATCCTTCCGCGTCTACGCAGACCAGGTCGAGCTTCGGCAGCTCACGGCGTCGGCGCCGCCCCTGATTTCCGTGACGCCCCCGACCATCAGCATCAAGGCCACGCAGGGCACGAACCCGCGGGATCAGGTTCTCGTGGTGGCCAACGGGGGCCTGGGCACGGTGAGTTATACGATCAGCGACGACGCGACGTGGCTTTCGGTGTCGCCGACCAGCGGCACGGCTACCGTCCAGACGGATGTAATCACGCTCCATTGCGAGACCGCCTCGCTGCCCGTCAACACGTACACGGCAACGATCACCGTCGTTGACCCCGCGGTCGGCAACAGTCCGCAGCGGATTCCGGTCACGCTCACCGTCGCGTACGCGCCGGCCGATTTCGACCGGGACGCCGACGTCGACCTGACCGATTTCGCCCTCTTCCAGGGCTGTTTCAACGGGCCGAATCACTCGCCGCAGAAGAACTGCGCGGTCGGCGCAGACCTTGACCAGGATGCGGATGTGGATCTCGCTGACTTCTCGGTGTTCCAAGCCTGCTTCAACGGGCCGAACCGCGCGCCCCGTTGCCCGAACTAGGCACCGGAACCGGCGCATCGTGATCGGGGCAGACAAGCGGGCCATTGCGCCGCGCCCGGCGTGGAGCGACGTGGGTGCCGACGGCGACGTGGACTGATGGATTTCGCGACGCTCCAGAGATGTTTCAACGGTCCGAATCGGCCGCCGGCTTGTCCGTAGTCATGCGGCGCCCGTGATGGACCGAGACGCGGCGGAGGCAGACTGGATGCGCAGGCTTGCGACGAGTGTGAGCGCGACGGCGGCCGGGCTCATGCTATGCCTTGGCGGTTCAGACGCCCGTGCGCAGTCCCAATTCGTGAGATCGACGAACGGTCGCTTCTACGCCGGCGGCACACCACTGCGGTTCGTAGGCTTCAATGTGAGGGGGATCTGCCACTACGGCGAGCCCGAGCCCTTTTCGGATTCGCTCTCCGCCGATCGGATTACCAATCTCGATTTCGTGCAATCGGTGGGCGGCACCGTGATTCGCGTGTTCGTGGCGTATCGGTCGATTGACCGGGTGGAGACAGGCGATCGCCTGCAGATTGTGCTCGACGCCGCCTGGAGCCGCGGCATCCGTGTGATCTGCGTGCTGACCGATTTCTACCCGCCGACGAGCATGCACCCGATGGGCGACGACATCTACTACGGCACGTACGACGGGTGGGACGTGCTGCTTCACACGTTCTTCGCGGGCGGATACCGCGTGAATTACCTTCCGCAGGCCGTGTACCTCGCGAATCGCTTCCGGGATCATCCCGGCGTCTTCGCGTGGGAGCTCACGAACGAAGGTCGGGACCTCCAGAGCGGGGCCACCTTCGCAAGTTTCTGCCTCGATGTGATCGCGCAGATTCGCGCGGTCGACCCGAACCACATGATCGGGCTCGGGCTCATCTCTTCGGGCCACGCGAACCTCACGTGGGACCAGATGCTCCAGGTGTTTCCGAATATCGACTACCTGACATCGCACAACTACAACGGCAGCGATGCGGAGGACGAACGCGGAATGGCGGCGTTCTTCAACAAGCCGTTCTTTGTCGAGGAGGCGGGATTTGAGGAGGGCGATCGGCCGGCGGAGACCGACACGGACATCCGCAAGTGGCTCTATCGCGGGGCGAGCGGGTACATGCAGTGGGGATTGATGGCCACTCCGTACGACATGGGCGACGGGGACTGGGTGTTCGGGATGGACCAGGCGTTGCACCCGTGGGACTGGGTCGCTTACGTATCCGTGTACGCGCACTGGGGATGGGCGGTCGCTCCGGACCGGCCGTGGATCGCGAGGATTCCATCTTCCATCGCTGTGACCGCCGTGCGCGGATTCGACGCCCTTGCCCAGTCGTTCACCGTGGCAAACGATGGCGGCGGAACATTGAACTACACCATCACAAGTGACGCGTCGTGGCTGGAGGCAGTACCGGCTACCGGGACGTCCGTCGGCGAGACGAACGCGATTGCTCTCCGATTCCACACGGCAAACATGACGCCTGGAGATTACGCCGCCACGGTCACGATCAGCGACCCGAATGCGGGGAACAGCCCTCAAACGATCCTGGTGAACCTCACCGTGAATCGGGGCGTGGCGGACTTCGATTCGGACGGCGACGTGGATCTCGCGGACTTCTCGCTCTTCCAGATCTGTTTCAACGGCCCCAATCACGCACCCGGGCCGAGGTGCGCCGTACATGCGGATTTCGACGGCGACGGCGACGTGGACCTCGCGGATTTCGCGGGTTTTCAGGCTTGTTTCAACGGGCCGAATCGGCCGCCGGCATGCGCGGGGACGGGAGCCTCTTGAACGGTGGCCTCGCGCCCATAGCGGCGCGGTGGGGCAGGCGGTCGGAAGGAGCCTTACGAGATGGCATTCGTTCGGTATCGAGGTCGGCAGCGAGGTGGTATCCGGCTCGCGGGCGTTCTTCTGATCCTGACCGGACTACCCGGCACAGCAATGGCGGAGCGCGGGTCCCCCTGGGTGATGCACGTTATCGACAACTCGCTTTCCGGAGCGGACGGGGTCCGCCTCGCGGACGTGAACGGGGACGGTTTCCTCGACATCGCGACGGGCTGGGAAGAAGGCTGGTCCGTGCGGGCGTACATCAACCCGGGCTTCGCTGCGGCAAAGGATCCCTGGCCCGCCGTCACGGTCGGGGCGGTACCCGACACGGAGGACGCCGTCTTCGCGGATCTCGATGGCGACGGGGCGATGGACGTCATCAGTTCGGCCGAGGGTGAAACGAAGGGCCTGTTCGTGAGTTGGGCACCCGGCAATCCCGCGGTTTACCTCGACCCGAACGCGTGGCAAACGGTGAAGATCCCGGCATCGGCCGGCCGGCGATGGATGTTTGCGGTCCCGATGCAGGTGGACGGGCGAAATGGCATTGATATCGTGGCCGGCGGCAAGGACGGCGGCGTGGTCGCCTGGTTTGAATGCCCGGCGGGCGACCGCCGCAATCTGGCGGCGTGGACGATGCACATCATGTCCGATGTCGCGTGGACGATGTCGCTGATTCCGTACGACGTGGACAAGGACGGCGACGTCGACATTATCGTCACTGACCGCTACAACAACGTCGGTCTGGAGGGGGCTCGCTGGCTCGAGAACCCCGGCACCGGCAACCCCTTGCAGGCGAACCGCTGGACCAATCACTTCATCGGAGCCCAAGCCAAGAACCCGATGCTGAGCGTGATGAGCGACCTGGACGGAGACGGGCTGGACGAGCTGGTCGTGCCGACCTTCGTTGGCGGCTTGTCGTACTTCAAGCCGGGCAGCGACGTGCGGAAGCTGTGGCCGGAGTCCACCATCGCGCAGCCGCCGAACGCGGGCACGCCGAAGGGCTGCAACGTCGGTGACATCGATCTCGACGGGCGTCCGGACATTGTCATCTCGTTCGCCAACACGCCGACCGGGGCGTCCGGAGTCCTGTGGCTCTCCTATCCCGGCGCGCCTACCGATCCGGTGTGGGTGGATCATGAAATCAGCGGTTCGATCGGCGCCAAGAACGATATCGTGGCCCTGGTCGATCTGGATGGCGACGGTGATCTGGATGTCATTACCACCGAGGAGGAATGGCCGCCCGACAGCAGGGGCCTCGGCGTGATCTGGTACGAGAATCCGACACGCTCCGCGCCTGTCAGTCCTTCGGGCGATTTCGACAACGATGGGGACGTGGATCTGACCGACTTCGCGCTCTTCCAGATCTGTTTCAACGGCCCCAACTCTGCGCCGGGACCGAAGTGTGCCGTGAACGCGGATTTCGACGGGGACGGCGACGTGGATCTGGCCGATTTCGCGGCGTTCCAGAAATGTTTCAACGGGCCGAACCGACCGCCAGCGGGTTAACGAACCTGGCTGCGACGTGACGTTGACCGGCAAGCGTCGCCGATTGATCGACCTCGACCGGCCGGTAGAATGCGGTCGTCGTGCGTTTCGAGCCGGTGCACATGCGAATGGGCGCGCCTGACAGTCCGTTGAGTAAGTCTCGCGGCGGCCGCGGAAACCGCGTCTTCCGCAGCGCCGATGCGGCGCGTGCCGACATGCGGCGGTTTCGTGAATGGACTGCTGACCGTCACACCGTGAATCGTCGGCGCTCGGTCCCCTGGCTGGCCGGCGTGTTGTTTCTCGTCGGAGGCTTTTGCGGCGAACGCGCCGCCTCGGCGCACGCCCTGTTCATGAGCTATGTTCAGCATCGGACGGCCATCACCGTCGGCCCGGCCAACATCGACATCACGATCGAACTGACGTTTTTCGAAACCCGCTCGATCAGCGAGCGGCGGCGTATGGACGCGGACGCCGACGGCACGATCACCGTCGGGGAGATCCAGTCCTACCTCGCCAGGATCGCGGACTCGCTCGACGGGGGAATCGGCCTGCGCATCGCGGGTCGGCCCGTCGCGGTCATGCCGCTCTACCAGCCCGAGGTGGACCTTCTGGGCGTGGATCAGGTTGCGCCATGCCATCACGTCCTGCGGCTCTTCTACTTTGCGCGGACGCCGGACTGGCTCGCGCCCGGCAGCCAGATCGTGATCGATGACGGCCTGTGGCAACACACGGCGAGAATCGGCTCTCTCGAAATCACTGGGCAGGGGGGATTCCGGATAGCCGGCCCGACGGGCGCGGAATCGCGCAGCGACGCCGATGGGACCGGCAGGCCTCTGGTGATGTCCGCGAGCTGTCTGGCCGTCCCCGCGGCGGCGAAACGGGTGGAGAAACGGGCGGCCGACCGTGAGGAAGGCGTCGCCAAGGCCGCGGCGTCGCTGAAGACAGGGCGCCGCGCCCCATCGCTGCGAACCGATTGGCGCGTTGCCTCGCTCGGGATCGTGTTTGTTCTCGCTTGCAGCCTGGCCGGTTACCACCGGTTCGGCTTGAGGGGCAGACGCTGACGGGCTTGGGCAAGCGAGCGGTGGCCCACGCCGGGCGCCCGAGGTGCGGCCGAGGGTCGCTTACGGAGGCAGATTCGAATGCATTCCACACGTCATGACACCGCGAGACGATTGCGTTGGCTGGCGGGCCTCGCCGTATTGTCCGGCGCCTTCGGCTACGCATCCGCGCCGCGGGCGTCCGGGCCGTCTGAGAGCGTGCCCGGGGCGGCCGACCTCGCGGGCGTGCTGCTGCGGAACCATCCGTATCTCTTCGACGCGGCGACGCGGGCTGCACTGGATGACATCAACCGGCGGCTTCGCGAGGCCTCGTCGCCCCGGCAGGCGGCCGCAGACGACAGGACAGAGAGCAAGGCAACTGCTCGATATGCCGAGGCGACGAGAGAACTCCTCGTCGCCCTCGAGAAATGCCCGAACGTGATCCGTGTGTCCCTCGCAAGCGAGAAGCCCGGGCTTTCGGTCCGCCAACCGATCATGCTGCCGGGGGATGCCGGCGGCCTGCTCTTCCGCATCGATTCCGGTCCGGGCAGCACCCGGTGCACTACGTCCGTCAGCAACTTCTCCGAGCCGGGCGGAGAGGATGCCGTAGTCTCGGTTGACGCGGGCCCGGACGGGACGACCTGGGCGATCGCGAGCCTGTCGCGCGTACCCGCGGGCAGGACATCTCTCGTCATCAACTTCCGGCGAAAAGGTCGCGAGGACGTCCGGCTTCCCCTCGATATCCAGACGCCGCCAGAGGGGCGCCTGCGGGTATCGATCCTCTCCGCGGATACCGGCGAACCCGCTCCGGCGATGGTTCGCCTGGTGTGGAAGACGGACGGGCGCGAGCGCCCGCCGAGCAACGCCGTCAGCCTGGATGCGCAGTTTGACCGCCAGGGCCCGGCGGGCGGCCGCCAGGGCGCGAATCTGCCTGGGCGGCTCGGTGGGCAGTACTGGTGCGCGCCCGGACCGTTCGACATGAGCCTGCCGCCCGGTGAGTGGGAGATCGTCATCCGCCGCGGCGTCGAGCACGCGGCGGTCTTCGACACGTTCACGGTGAAGCCCGGCGCGATCACGGAGAAGACGTACAGGCCGCGCCGATGGGTCGATATGCGGAAGAACGGCTGGTACTCGGGAGACGACCATGTGCACGCGCAGGTCCTCAGCGACGACGATGCGCGGCGGCTGATGATGCATGCGCAGGCGGAAGACGTACACGTCGTCAATATCGTCAAGATGGGCGACATCTACCGGACGTACTTCCAGCAGCGGGGCTTCGGCCGAGAGTACCGCGTCATCGACGGCGACTATGTCCTCGTGCCCGGACAGGAGTGTCCGCGAACGCATAAGCAGATCGGCCACACGCTCTCGCTGAACATTCGGGAAATGGTGCGCGACACGGAGAAGTACTTCCTTTACGACACGGTCTTTGACGCGATCCACGCGCAGGGGGGCGTGTGCGGATACGCCCACGTGGGCTCGAGGCTCTTCCACGTGGACCGCGACATGAGCATCAACGTTCCGAAGGGCAAGGTGGACTTCGCCGAGGTGCTGCAGTTCGCGGCGCTCGGGACGGAGCTTTACTACGAGTTTCTCAACCTCGGATACGAAATCACGGCCTCGGCAGGCTCCGATGTCCCGTGGGGCGGCACGATCGGCGAGGTGCGAACATACGCCTTCGTCGGCGACCAGCCGTTCACGGCGGACGCCTGGTTCGACGCGTTCAAGCGCGGGCGGACGTTTGTTACGGACGGCCCGATGCTGGACCTGCGGGTGGACGAGGCGTACCCGGGCGACGAGATCGCCGTCAAGGCAGACCGCAAGCTTCGCGTGAAGGCTCGCGCGTTCGGCGACCCGGAAGTGACGGCACCCACGAAACTCGAAGTCGTTTGCCAGGGCGAGGTGATCCGCGCGGCCGAAGCGTCGGATGTGAGCCGGAAGGATCTGTCGGTCGAATTCGACGTCGACGCGGGAGATGGCTTCTGGATCGCCGCCCGCGCGTGGGCCGGCGACGGCCGCAAGGCCCACACGACGCCCGTCTACGTCGTTCGCGAGGGCCTGCGCTTCTGGAGATTCGACGCGGTCGATGCGCTGATCGGCAAGCGTCTGGCGAGCCTGGATCAGGTTGAAGCCATAGTGCGTGAGGCGCAGAAGCAGAACGACGAAGGCAAAGCCGGTGCCGATCGCCACATCAGGGAATTGGCGATCCAGGGACCGGAGCTTCTTCGCCGCGTGGAGGCGGCACGCCGGATCTACGCCGACCTGAAAGACATCGCAGCAAAGGAAAGGCCGTTGCGTGCGAAGGGAAGGCGATGATGCCTGCAAGAGTCCGGTTCCCGATCGCGGTGGTCGTCGCGGCGTACACCCTTTTTGTAGCGGCACGGGCTGGGGCCACCGGCGACCTCCCCGTCGATCGTGCTTTGGGTCTGCGGATACCTCCGCCGTTGCCGATCTGGCCGTCGGACTACGAGACCCTCACCCGGCGCCGGCCGACGTTTCGGCTCGAGGGTCGCTTTGCCGCTACGAAGTACCGCGTGGAACTCGCCAGAGACGCCGGGTTTACGGACCCGCGTGTAATGACCGGTGCAAAGGTGACGGACACGTCCGGCATCGCGCCGGTGGTGCTCGTATCGTTCGCCGGCGAACCGCTGGCCGACGGGCAGTATTACTGGCGAGCTTTCTGTGGCGACGACACGGGATTCTGGACACCGGCGGCGAACTACCGCACGTTCTTTGTCTCCGCCGAAGACCGCGACGCGATCGTCCCGCCGTCCCGGCTCGTGCATCCGCGCCTCCTGCTCAGCACCGGCGACATCGAAGCGATTCGCCAGCGCATCGACCGCTCTGATCACCTTCGCCGGGGCTGGCAGTACCAGATCAACGCCGCGTACAGTGCGCTCGGGCTTGAGCCCCCGAACGAAGCCTACGCCAATGGCGGCGTGGGCCAGCACGGCAACTACAACACGTGTGCAGGCTGGTACCACCGGCACATGGAGAACGTCGCGTTCGTGGCCGTCATGACCGGCGACGAGCGGCTGGCCCGCAAGGGTGTCGAGATGCTGATGGCCGCCTGCGCCTACCGGCAATGGGTGGGCGCGCAGTTCCTCGACACCAGGTCGTTCGACCCGATCTGGCCGTCCACGCTGGAGACGGCGATGATGACCGAGGCCGTCGCCATCGGCTATGACCTTCTCTATCCGCATCTCACCGATGCCCAACGCCGTACGGTCCGCGAAGCGATTGTGGACAAGGGCGTCCGGCCGCTCGTCCGCGATTGGGCCGACCCGATCGGCTCATCCCGTATCCCGCGACATCAGTTGCCGACGGGCAACTGGGTGATGGTCTGCACCGGCTCGGCGGGCCTCGGCGCGCTGGCGGTCCTCGGCGAACACCCCGAGGCCCCGCAGTGGACGCGCCTCGTGCGGAATCGGGTACGGGCGTGGTTCCACGACCGCGGCGGCGACTGGTACGTAGACGACCCCTATCCGCACAACCGGCCCAAGCCCATTCCGGTCATCGGACCGACGGAGCCGAACTTCGGCATCGACGGCGGATACAAGGAGAGCATCGGCTACATGAACTACGGCACGCGCTACGCGTGTTTCTTCGCCGACGCCTTGCGGCGTATGACCGGCGAAAACCTCTTCCCGCACGTGCCGGAAAAGCTTCTCGATCACATGGCTTGGAGCATTCTCGCTTGGCCGGAGGATGGCGAAGTCCGATCCGCGGTCATCGACTTCGGCGACGAGGGCGGAACGACATCGTGGTACGGCGACCTGCTCGCCGACCTGATGAAGAACCGGCAGGACGGCCTCGCCGCGTGGCTCTATCGCCGTACGACGCCAACGCCGAACGGGCCGCGATCGATCCTTTGGTATGACGATTCGCTCAACGATGCCCCGCCGGAGCCCGCGATCCCCATGGGCGTCTTCCGCACGATCGGCCAGGTGATCATGCGCCGCGGCTGGTCGCCGGATGCGCCGCTGGCGGCGATCAAGTTCCGGCAGAACCGCGGGCACTGTGACATCGGCAACGTCTTTCTGTTCGGGTCCGGCCGCCCGACGCTGATCGACTCAGGGTCGGCCAGCTATACCAGCTCGATCTACGCGAACTACCTCGCGCGGACGCCGGGGCACAACGTGGTATTGGTGGACGATCGCCCGCAGGTTCGCGCGGACGGCCAGATGCTCGCGGCAGTCGGCACATCGCTGCTCACCGCGGCCTCCGGGCAGTTGAAGGCCGCTTATCCGGCGGAGTTGAAGTCATGGACCCGCGACCTGCTCATGCTTCCCGGCGGCGTGGCGATCGTGTACGACCGCCTGGATGGCAACGGGGAGCATCGCTTCGACCTGATCCTCCATCCGGAGAACCCGTTCGAAATCGCCGGCCCCGGCGAGTTGAAGATCGGCCCCAACCCCAAGAAGCCGACGATCAAGGTTTTCAGTGATGCGCCCCTCAAGACTGTCCTCCAGGACGGATACCACCAGACCGTGCCGCGAAAGTACGTTCGGTTCAACGCGGACGCGCCCGCGAAGCAGGCGTCGTTCCTGACGGTGTGTCAGTGGCCATCGGCGCAGGCGCAGGGTAACGTGGCCGCCGCGATCACGCCGCTCGGACCGCGGCAATGGCGCGTCGAGCACGCCGACGGAAGCCGCCGTGCAACCGTGCAGGTGGGGCCGGTCGTCGCGAAGCAGGAAGGTTCGCTCATTGACTCGGATGCGAGAGTCGCTGCCGTGGTGGAGGTCGCCGGGGCGGACGACGAGAGTTTGCACGCCGTAGTGCTGAACGGCAGCACGCTTCGGGTCCGCGGCCGCGAGTGGTTCAGGGCGGCACAGCCGATCAACCTGTCAATCGAGGCGGGACGTGGGGTTTCTGCTCATGTCTGGGCCCGTTCGCCGACGCAACTCGTGTTGATCAACAGAACGCCGGCCGAGCACGCACGACTCAATGGCGCCGAGGTTCCGCTGCCGCGACAAGGCAACCAACCAACCTTCGATCTCCCGGCCGGCGAGACTCGGCTGACGATCGGTTCGCCGGAGACCGTACCGCGCGAGCATTACGCGGCCGATCTGTTGGCGGTAGCCGCCCCCGATGCGCCTGCGTTCCAGAGCGGCGTCCGCACCCGCGCAAGCAGTTCCTGGACGGACGGGATCGACGCGATCGACGGCAACGTGAACACGGCCTGGGTTTCGATGCCCGGCCTGCCGATGCCGCAGTGGCTTGAGGTGCAACTGCCGAACCCCGAGCCGGTCAGCCGCATGGAGCTCAACACCGGCCTGCCGTGCGCCGGGCGCCTGGAGACGTGGAACCCGGCCGCGAGCGCCTGGAAGTTCCTCGGCCGATTCGAAACTACGGCGGATCACCCATCCGCGACACTGACATTCGACCGCATCGAGGCGGATCGCCTCCGTGCGGTCGTCGAGCGGATCGACCCGGCCAACACATCGGCGACGATCAACTTGTGGCAGTGGACCAACCCCGACGGCAAGTCGCCGCAGGGCGCCCGACACTAACCCGTCTGCCGGCGCCGCCGGCGTTTGAGGACGAGCGGCGGGTCCGCTACCGTCTGTTCAGTACGCGATTCGTCTTGCGGCCTTCATCGTAGACTGGTGTGATTACAGGGGATGTTCAAGGACTGATAATGGTGTGTGCGGCCGCTGTTCAGTTCCATACGGAACGAGAGTCAGATTCGATGCCCGGTCACCTGGCAGGCATCACGGCGGCCTGCGCGTGCCCTGCATCGTCGCTGCGCGGCCCGGTCCGGACGGCCGTAGTGCGTGCTTTCTCGGTGAATCGTCGGGAGACACATGCGGGGCGCGATCGCCCGATTACAGGGACGTCGGGGCTCCGGATGCGGCGACGAGAGGTTCGTCCGTTGACCGACTCGCGCGGATTCCCGGTGGGACCTTGAACGCGCCTGTCGGACCGTGTATACTGAAATAGGCGTATAGAAACGTTACGAACACGTTTGCGTAACGTACGGGCGGCGCCCGGGGCGGACGACCGAACAGAGACCCCGGCGGCTCCCCACGCCCGGCTCAGGAGGAGATGAACGCCTCGGATCAAATCGCGTGACGAAGCGGAGCGTGGCCAGCCCCATGCGATGCAGGTGGCCGCCCGACACCCCGCGCGAGAACGCGGCCCTGCAGGGAACACGAGACGAAAGGAAGCCCATGAAGACCACGACTGTAGCCTCTTCGACGTTTTTCGGCGCCATCGTTGCCTTGACCGGAGCGCTTCCCGCGGCGACCCTGGACCTCTACAACAACGACGGCGCTGCGCTATCGAGCAGCGCCGCCATGACGCGGGCGCAGCGGTTCACCCCGACCAGCGCATGGCCGGCCCCGCTCGCGGCGGCCGACTGTTTCAACCAGGCCGGCTTCCACGTCAGCCTCGGCGCCGGTGAGACCTGGACATTCAATCTGAAGCTGTGGCGTTGGCAGAACGACTATGCGACGACGGTCGGCAACCCGGACAATCTGATCGCCTCTTCGACAGGCATCAGCTACAGCGGCCCACAGGATCGCTGGGAGATGCTCGCCTTTCCCCCGCAGACCGCCAACGCTTCGTACCTCCTCGAGCTGACGACCACCGCGCATACATACGTGGCGATCGGATGGGGCGTCTACCGGGAGATGCTGGACACGGCACACCCGCACCCCGCCGGCTACGGCAACCCTGATCAGCAGGCGTATCAGTTCAAGCCAAGCGACGGTGGATTCCTTCCCAAGGCAGACCGGCAGTTCGACGTCCGCCTCGTCACTGCTACCCCCCCGGTCCCGTCGAGCGCGAGCGCCTCCCCCGCCGCAATCTGCGCGGGCGGTTCGACAACGCTTTCGGCTGTGGTGGGCGTCGGCGAGACCGCCGACTGGTATGTCGATGGTTGCGGCGGCACGTTCGTCGGCTCGGGCACATTGTTGTCCGTAAGCCCCGCCGGCACGACCACGTATTATGCCCGTGCGCGAAACACGGCCGCCGGATGCGTCAGCCTCGCATGTGCCGCTGTCACGGTGATGGTGCAGCCGTGCGTACCGGCCGACTTCAACCGCGACACGGACGTGGACCTGGAGGACTTCGCCGCCTTCCAAAGATGCTTCGGCGGTCCTAACCGGCCGGCGGCGGCGGGCTGCTCGGTTGACGCCGATCTCGACGGCGACAGCGATGTCGATCTGAGCGATTTCACCCGCTTCCAGGCCTGTTTCAATGGCCCGAATCGTCCCTCGCCGTGTCAGGCCGCGCCCCCCTGTCCGCCTCCGGCCGCTCCTACGAACGGATCAGGCTCGGCGGATACCGCCGGCCAGATCACCTGGAGTTGGGTTCCTGCCGCCGGCACGGGCAACGTGTACCGCGTGTACGATGCCGCCATGGGCGGGAACCTGAAGGCCACCTCGGCCGTTGATGCCGCCTCGGTTTCGGAAAGCGGTCTCAGCGCGAACACGCAATACACGCGATGGGCGGCGACCTTCAAGACCTGCGAGAGCGTGGCGAGGCTCGCGCTGCCGCCGACATACACGCTGGCCAACGTGCCGGGCGCGCCCGCGGTCAACGGAGCGACGAACACCACACTCGACGTGACCGTCAATGAGAACGGCAACCCCGCCGTCACGACCTTCGCGATCCGGTGCGTCCAGGGCGAGATCACCCGGTACGTTCAGGCCAATGGGGCCCTGGCCGCCTCCGAGGTCTTCCAGGTCAAGGCAGCCTGGGGCGCCGGCGGAAAGATCACGGTGACCGGTTTGGCCCCCGGGACCACGTACGCATTCAGCGTCCGCGCGAAGAACGGCGACGGAGTCGCAACGGCCTACGGGACGACCGCCAGCGGCGTAACAACCGCCGGCTCCGGCAGCGGCACCCTGGCCGGCAAGGTCAAGACGGCCACGATGCAGCCGATCGGCGGGGCCACGGTGACAGCCAACCCCGGCGGCTACACGGCTACCACCGATGCCGGCGGCAGCTACACGCTGTCCAACGTGCCGGTGGGAACGTACAACCTGACGGCCTCCAGAACGGGGTACCAGTCGCACACCTGGTACGGCCTCGTCGTGACCGGCGGCCAGACCACCAACGTGCCCGACAACCTCCTGCCGCGCAGTTGCAGCAAGATCGGGGCCCACGTGGTTATCGGCGCGCGGACCGGCTGGGGAGATTTCCTGACGCAAACGCGCGACTGTGGCAAGAGCTGCCAGCTCGTCAAGTGCGTCGATGACTTTGGCGCCGCCAACACCGCCAAGGCGATCAGTCCTGAAACGCTCACCATCGGGCGCAAGAACGACACGCCCAACTATGACCTGCAGGGCTTCGACTCGTACGCGGACCCGGCGTCGCCACGCTACACGCCGCCGGCCCAGTTCGCCCAGATCATCTTCAATGAGCTGCATCCGTACTGGGACCAGAACCCGTGGATCGATGTCTGGGAGATCTGCAACGAGTGGTCGTGGTGGTGGGCCTATCAGGCCGACTTTTACATCGCGATGATGGATATCTGCGAGGCACAAACGCCGCCCCATCGCATCGCTCTGTATGGCTGCAGCACCGGCAACCCGCCGGAGGCGTTCTGGCCCGACATCGCTCGCGCCTGCGCCCGCGCCAAGGCGCACGGCGGCCACATGCTGTCGCTGCACGAGTACCCGCTCGACGGGCTGCTGTGCGACAAGATCCGAACTCACGACGACTCGCTCGTGCTGCGTTATCGACGCCTGTACAACTACCTTCGGTCGAACAACGCCGACTGCCCACTGGCCCTGACCGAGGTCTGCAACGGCGCCGGGGGCAGTTTCATTGGTATCGAACCGTTCGTGGCCGACATGGGTTGCTACGACGATCAGGTCCGAATGGATGATTACGTGTTCGGTATCGCCTCCTGGACACTCGGCAACTGGGAAGGCGCAAACTGGTACACGGCGCTGCCGGCGATGGCCGACTACATCTGCACGCATTGATGCACGCTGCGGCATGCCGGTCGCCGCGGGCGCGATGCCGGCCTCATCGCAGATGCTTCTGCTGGTTCCGGTCACGGATGGTCGTAACCGTCGGGTCGGCGGCGCCGGGCCGGCGCAGGCGGATGCGCATCGCCAACAAGCGTGCCGGCACCTGCCGCATACGCCATGGACCTGGCGGTTGAAAGCATGTAACCGTCCGGCCAACCGCATCGGCGTAACCGCGAAGCTGCGCCGGGGGGTTCGGGTGTCTTGCGAGGGGTTCAGTCCGCGGGGATTGTGGCGGGTTGCCGTGTCTTCTACTCGTCCTCGGAAACCCATCGTTTCAACGTGCCCGGTGCAATGTGCGCCAGTTTCGCAGCCTGCTGCAACGAAAGGACCGGCGGGTGTTTTTTGGGCGTGCGGCTCAAAGGCCCTTCGGATCTCGGCGGGCGGAAGTCGTTCCACGTTCATCGTCCCGGCGGATACTCAGCCGACTGAATTCGCTCGGCCATAATCAGCCGGCACATGCGGTCGAGCAGGACACAGTCACCGCAACCGCGCCTCGGCGGTGGCGGCGAGGCACTGTCATGCAACGCGCGCGTTCGAGCGAGCAGCGGCTGTAACCGGTCCGGATTCACGTTGACGGTCCGCGCGTACGCCACAAACCCTATGTCGAAACCGTAGTCGCGTCGTCGTTCGTCCGCGTCCTCGTCCTCTGTCATCGGTTGACAGTAGGCCAGCACCAGCTTTGCTACGGGGCTGAGCCGAAGCCGTTCGGCGATCAGGCCGTACGTGTTCGGTTGGACCTCGTACATCGGCAGCAACGCATCCTGCGCCGCCGTGAACCGGGCGGTTTTGTAGTCCACGACGACGAGCGATCCGTCTTGACGAACGAGCAGCCCATCGGGAACACCGGTGAGCACGATCGAATAGCGATCGATCAGTGCATTGAACTTCGTGTGTCAGGGATTGAACTAGCCTACATCGCTCTGCGGCGATGATCCAAGTCACGTCGTTTCAAGCACTTTCGAGCACTTTCAGGAGGGGGCGTTCGCAGGGCTCACCTACATCATCAGGGACAGGTTCAGGCTTCGTTCGCGCTCGCAGAACGAGCAGGTGGTCCGTCAGCGTCGCTGACGGTCAATCCACCGACCGATCTCTTGCGGGTCGAATCGCACGAATCGACCGATACGAACGGACGGGATACGCCCGTCCCTTGCCATGACGATGACCGTCTTGCGGGCAAGGCCCAGCATCTCGGCCAGGTCGTCCGGCGTCAGCAACTTGGCTGTGTCTTTCGCTTTAGCCATGACGTTTTTCCTTCCGCCGGCGAATTTCGCGGTGCCGCCGGCACTCACCTCGGCGCGGTTGCTGTCGGCAGCTGACCTGGCGACAGGACCGATGCCTCCGTGTGAATATTCGCCGAAACGCGTCCCGAATCCTTCCTCTTTCTTCACGTTTTGTCTGCGCGGTGAACGCCGGAACATTGGACAGTTCTGGAAGCGGCGGCACCCGATGATCGCAGGCGGGCACGCACACTCGCGATTCGGGTCTCTAGGATTGTCACATTCTGGCCATAATTCGCACTTTTTGCCGGCCGGGAGCGCCCCCCGACCTCGCGGTAGAAGAAAGAGTTACCCGCTATGGCGTCGGGAACGGCGGGAAAATCGCGGAAACCCCGAAAAACCTGTGAAAAACGAAGATTCTTCGACCTTCCCCCGTAACCCTGTCCATGTCCATATTGTCGTCCAGAGCCTAGGTCTGGAGGCGCCAGAATACTTTTTCACGGCCCTGTTGGATGTGCGGACAAGACCGAACTCCGGAGCGCCGGCAGTTCCACGAACGGCAGAGACGTGTTTCAATCCGCCGCGGCGCGCGTCTTATCGTGCTCTCCTGTGCCTTGGAGTCCTGTGGCTTCGCGGGGACTCGCATTGGCGTCACCTTGGCCCTGTTGAAAGCCCGCTCCGGCCGCCCCGCCGTCGTGGGCAGGACACCCGTCCGGAGTTTCGGTGGGCGTCACGTGGTGCGGCGCTCGCCTTGACCTCCCTTGTGCCCGATGCTCTCTTGCTCCCCGAAGTAATGCCGTGCAATCGCTTCGCAGGCGTCGGCGACCATCTTCGGATTCCGCCGCAGATAATGATCGGGGATGCCGACAGCATGGCCGGCCAGTATCTTCGCGTGCGTCAGATCCGCGCCGGCTTCCACGGCGGCGGTATATGAGCCGTCCCGGATGTCGGAGATCTTTACGTCAGCGGATAGCCCCGCCTCGCGGCGGAGTTTCCGGAAGCCCGTCCGCAGGCCCTCGGCGTCGTAGCCCGTTCCGTAGATCGAGACAAAGAGATGCGGGTCGGCGTGCGCTGGGAGCCGTTTGATGGCCTCGACGGTTCGTTGCCAGATGACCGCCACACGCGTGATGCCGGTCTTCTCCCGCCGTGTGACGAGGGTATTCGTAGCGAGGTTGAGCTCGGAGAGTTCCAAATCGGCCACCTCCTTGGCGTACATGCAGAAGTTGAGGCAACAGAGCAGGATCGCGCGCCATTTCTCGTCCGCCTTCGCGAGCAGGCTGTGAAAATCATCGCGGCTGATGGGGTGCGGGTTCACGCCGTTGGCTTTGGGTGGAACAAGCACCTTGCACAACGTCAAGGCGGCGGCGGCATCTTGCGACCCGACCCCCCTGGTTTGAGCGAAGTTGAGGATGCGTTTCACCGTGCCGAACCGGTGTCGCACGTAGGTCGGCGAGAAGCCTGATTCGAGAACCGCGTCGCAGTAATCCGAGATGCGCTCGGCCGTCAGGTCCCGCACCGTCTTTACCCTGACGGCCTTCACAAACTCACCCCAGAACTGCGCCGCCTTCTTTCTCCATTCGTCGGTGACCTTCGCCCGTTCCTGGTATAACTTGCCCAGCGATTCGAGGGTCGGCGATGGAGGGAGTGGCTTGAACTGATGCAGCCGGTCCAGGGGCAGACCGGTCTTCTCGCCGGCGCGAGTCGGGTTGGCGAGGATCGCCTCGCGGACGACCGCCCAGAACGCGTCTTCTGGTATTCGGTGCTTTTCCACGATCTGGTAATCGAGGCCCTCGGTCTCGCCCCGCAATGCGCGATCGGCGGCCTCCCACCACCACCGGGGCAGCGGTTCGTAGATATAAAAGCCGCCCGGACCAACGGCCACGGGCTCCGGATCGCCACTCAGCCTCTCGACGAGAGCGCCCATTTCCTCGGTTGTCGGCCGCCGTGTGGCGACAATCTCGACCGTCCGTCCTTCCTGCCGGGCTTCCCACGCGCGAAACTCAATCAGCGAACGGTCGTAGTCCGTGCTGAACCACTTTCGGGGCTTCGAGTGTGTCGCGTAGTAGCGTCCGTCGGCCTTGTTGCGCGACAGCCCTATGATGGGCTTGCCGTCACGGCCCTTCACGTAGTTGGCCGGCCTGCCACGCTTGTTCGGGGGTTTGCTGACCATGGTCCCAGCTCCCTCACAGCGCCGTTCTCACCGCCGAGAACCATGGTAATATGTATCAGATTTCGTGTCAAGACCCCACCAGAGATGCGAAAAACGAAACGGAGAGGGGGGGACCTGAACCCCCCGGATCGCTCGATAACAGCCTATTTGGTTACCAGAACATCCCAGATATCCCACTTTTACAATCAAAGGCCGTTCTGGCAGGTTTCAGGTTTCCGTATGGGTGGCGGAACGTGCCGGCCCGGTCTCACTTTTTTGGAAAAAGGGGCTTGACGACGGTTCTGAGTTGTGGTATATGAGAGGGTAGATTGTGTCGGCCTGCGGCCTGTAGATGTGGCCTCAAATCGGGCTGGCACGGTGGGAAGAAAGAAGCTCGTCCAGGGCCGATGAGAGAGAGCACTCATCGGCTTTTTTGTTTGGCAGGAGGTGGCTCGGAGCGATTTCACAATAGCCCATACAACTCCCCGCTATACGCCTCGGAGTATCCTTGCAGACCTGCGGCCGCTTGGAGTCAGGAAAAGCAGGTTGGGGAAAAGCCAGGTTGGGAAAAGCTAGGGTGGCGGATGGTTTGCAGGGTACCCCGAAAGAGGCAGTGGCCTCTGTCCCAGGAGCTAGGGTAAGGTCTCAGGAGCGGAAAAGCGCGGGGAAGAGTGCTGCCGGCTCAACCGGTTATCCGGTTGGTCCGGCAGTTTTTTTGCGCGCTCGGGCGCCGGGGGTGCATGGCCGTGGTTGCAGACGGCGGGCAGCGGGCATTCACCCGGCCCCGGCTCAAGCCCGCTGGGCGGCAGGCGTGGAAGGGAATGAAGCCCGTGCCTCCACCGGCCGAAGGCAGCGGCCAAAGGCCGGTCGGCTGAACCAGCCGATGGTCACGTCGCCCGGCAAGGACTGCTGAAGACGGCCTTGTCTGCGCGGCATACCGTCGGCTCCAGCCGACGCGGGTTTGCCACCGCCTTCAGGCTTGGCAGCCGGTTGAAAGAGTGTCGGGGCAGTCGCCG
>CAZZFA010000043.1:0-43551 GCA_964653435.1 uncultured Planctomycetales bacterium
TGAGAATAGCCCAGCGATTCATCGCTGGGTCACCGGCACCGACCGCGGGCCCGTCCCGTAGGGACGGCTGAGCGGCGCGCACGACTCTCAATCGTCCCTACACTATTATCCCCCGAAATCCGCGCAGCCCGCCAACAATCCGAAGGCGGGCGAGACGCCCGCCCCCCAAGTTGGGTTGCGGGCGAAGCCCGCGCTACGGGACAAGGGGCGGCCGGCAGGACGAAAAGCGGCGTCATCGGCGACGAAGACCCGCGTCAACGACGCCATCAACACCGACCCGCAGGATGCGGCGGGACAAGGGGCGGCCGGCAGGACGAAAAGCGGCGTCATCGGCGACGGAGACCGGCGTCAACGACGCCATCAACACCGACCGCAGGATGCGGCAGGACAAGGGGCGGCCGACAGGACGAACGCGGTAGTGGCCGTGGGTGCGTGTGGGGTGGGCGGCCAGTGATCGGCTGGCGCGCATGGCTCCCAGGTTCCTGGTCACGCCGGGGATCGGATGCGCGCGTCGCGCCATCATCCTGGTCAGGTTCCGGATCGGACGCGGGCGTCACTCCATCATCTTGGTCACGCCGGGAACCGGCAGCGGGTAGTTGCCGGTCTTGTCGGGCTTCGTCGGCGGCTCCATGTCGAGCGTGACGTTTTCCGGCAGCGGTCCGAAGCTGAAGCGGGACTTCCAGACGCCCTCCCACGTGTGCGGTTTGCCGTCGTAGCAGACAAGCTGGCCGAGGACGGTAATCATCGTGCTGTTGTACATGTGGTAGCCGCTGTTGATGGGCTTGCCGTTGCGGACGGCGTCGATGAGGGCCTTCTGCTCGACCTCGCAGGGATTGGGGGCTTGCTTCTCGTACTTCCACTTCGTCTGGCCGTCGATACGGCACTCGGCCAGATTGCACGTGCCTTTGGTGCCGAGAAAGACGTCGCTGTAGTTGTGGTAGGTGTTGGCCTGTGTGCGGGCCATCGCGTAGACCCGCGCGCCGCTCGCGTATTCATAGACGACCGTGTGATGGTCGAACATGTCGCCGTACTGCTCGCCGAACGACGCCGACCGCCCCGCCAGCCCCCACGCGGTCGTCGGCAACTGCTCCTGGAGGACCCACGAGGCGCGGTCCATGTTGTGCACGAGCGACTGGGGCACGTCGTCGCCGGAGAGCCAGCAGAAGTGGTACCAGTTGCGGAAGTGGTATTCCAGCTCGGTCCACTTCGGGTCGCGCGGCACGACCACGTAGGGCGCCCGCAGGAACATGCACTGGGCGGCGACGATCTCGCCGATGGCGCCGTCGTGGATGCGCTTGACGGTTTCCTGATAGCCGGCGTGCCAGCGGCTCTGGAGGCCGGAGAGGAGGCTCAGGCCTTTTTCCTTCGCGAGTTCGCAGGCGGCCTTCATCCGTTTGACGCCGACGGGGTCGATGCCGTGCGGCTTCTCCACGAAGACGTGCTTGCCGGCGCGGATGGCCGCCTCGGCGTACATCGGGTGGAACTTCGAGGCGCAGGCGATCAGTACGACGTCCACGGAGTCGATGACCTTCCGGTAGCCGTCGAGACCGGCGAAGCAGTGGTCGTCATCGACCTTGACTTGGTCCGGGTACTTCTGCCGGAGGTGGTTGCGGGCGGTCTCGATCTTGTCCCGGAAGACGTCGCACATCGCGACGAGCTTGACGTAGGGGCCGGCCATCATGCTTTCGGCGGCGGCGCCGGTGCAGCGGCCGCCGCAGCCGATCATGCCGATGCGGATGGTTTCGTTGCCGGCCGCATGGGCGTTTCGGGCGATGCTCAGCGTGGCGGCACCGGCCATGCCGGCCGCGGAGAGCCGGAGGAACTCGCGTCGGGTGGTTGATAAGGCGTCTGTTTTTGCGTTCGTCTGGGACATAGCGGCGTCACTCCTTTCCGGGCGCGCCGGAGACGTTGACGCCCCGGTTGCGCAAATAGGCCTTCAGTTCGGGGATGTCGATGATATGAAAGTGGAACACCGACGCCGCGAGCAGGATCGTCGCACCGGCCTGCACCGCGTCATAGAAATGCTCCAGCTTTCCCGCGCCGCCGGAGGCTACCACCCGGGCGGAGACGGCGTTGACCATCGCGCGGATCACGGGCAGGTCGTAGCCGGTGCGGGCCCCGTCGCCGGCCTTGCTCGTGGGCAGGATCACGGCGACCCCGTAGCCGTCGACCTTGCGGGCCCATTCGATCGCGTCGGTGCCGGTGGCGGTTCGTCCGCCGTCGATGTACACCTCGTAGCCGGAGGGCATGGCCGGGTTCTGATCCACGTCGATGGCCACGGTGACCTTGTCGGGGCCGAACTCCTTGACCATCTCGCCGATGATCGCCGGCTTGCGAAAGGCAGCGCTGCTGACGGAGACCTTGTCCGCTCCGGCATCGAGCACGGCGGCCGCGGAGGCGACGTCGCTGATTCCGCCGCCCACGGTGAAGGGCACCGTTGCGGCGTCGGCGACACGTCGAACCACGTCGAGCATCGTGCGTCGGCCCTCCACGGTGGCGGTGATGTCGAGGAGGGCGAGTTCGTCCGCGCCGGCCCGACAGTACGCCATCGCGCACTGCACCGGGTCGCCGGCGTCCTTGATGTCGACGAAGTGGACGCCCTTGACCACGCGGCCGTTCTGCATGTCGAGGCACGGCATGATACGGATCGGCGAAGTCATAGTGTTCCTCATCCGGATGATCTGGTACGGGCGTCCTCCAATCCCCCGCGCGAGGCCGCCCGCGGGGACATTGACGCGACGGCGGGCGAGGATCGCTCGTTGCCCGCCGTATATCCGCGCGGCGCGGACGTGTCAACGCCACTTGCAGCCGGGGGCCGATGACGGTAGAGTCCGGGCGTTCCTTCGGGCGCGGACCGGGCTCGGCACGAAACCTTTGCGAACGAGGGCAGTGAGGATGAAAGCGACGTTGTTTGTAGCGGTTTGCCTGATGATCACGGGTTGCGGCGGGACCGCGGTGGACACGGTAACCCCGCCCGTCGGCGACCCGGCCAAGGTTACCCCGGCGATCCGGGCGGCGTGCGGAACGAAGGCGACGGACGCGCAGCTTGCGGATCTCATCGCCGCCGTCGAGAGCGATCGCGATTCCGGTTTCACCAAGGCCGATGCGCTGGCCAGTGTTTCGGAAACGTGCAGCCAGAATCCGGAGTCGGCCGCGAAGTGCGAGACCTGCATGGAGGCGATCGTCAACTCGGTGTACGGGCCGTCCTGAGGTCGGCGGGGCCGGCGAGGGCGCGATCCGCGATTGGCTGCGGGGCGGCGGTCGTGTGGCGGCTCAGATCTTCTCCATCTGCGCCTTGACGTAGTCGCGCGCCCGGGCGACGTCCTGGATGCCCAGGTGCTCGATGACAAGATCGAGCGGCCTGTCGAGCCCGGCGAGGAGGCGGAGGTAGAGGGGGTAGTCGAGTTCGCCGAGGCCGGCGGCGGGGAGATCGGGGCCTTTCTCGGATCGCTTCACGTCCTTGGCGTGCGCGAGTACCGTTTGCCTGCCGACCCGCCGGAAGATCTCCTCCAGCATGGGCTTCATCTTCGGGAGGTCCTCGTTGCGGAAGTAGTTGCAGGGGTCCATCGTCAGCTTGAGCGACGGGGAGTCGATGTCGCGGAACAGTTGCGCGGTCCGGTCCACGGAGCAGATGACGTTTCGCCAGTAGGCTTCGATGGCGATGACGGCCTTGGTCTTCTCCGCGGCCTTGACGAGTCTCTCGAAGGCGGCGCGGCAGGCGGCGTAGCCCTTTTCCGTGTAGTTCTCGGGCGACTCCATGAACTCGGACTGCGTGTTGTACGTGCCCGTCTCCGTCGAGATGATGGGGCAGTCGAACCGCTTCCAGTTCTGGATGAGCAGGTCCATCCGTTCCTCGCCGCGCCTCCGTTTCGCGGGGTCGGGATCGATGACGTTGTAGTAGCCGTAGAGGCCGGCGATGCGGATGTCGTTTCGTTCGAGGCACGTGGTGATCTTCTTGAGAACGTCCCAGTCCGGCCTGAGCGGATCGAAGGCCACGTCCTTGAAACGGTAGTCGAAGACGACACAGGAGAAGCCGTCCTGCCTGATCCGCTTCGCGGCTTCTTCCAGCGGCAGGTCGGCGTAGACGCTCGTGAAGATACCGAGTGTCAGGTTCTTCCTGGCCTTGGCCCGGAGGTCGGGCGCGGCTCCCTCGGCGGCGAGCGCGGGCAAGGCGGGCAGGGCGACGGCGGCGGCGCCGGCACCGGCGGCCTTCAGCAAGTCCCTGCGGCTCATGGGCGTTTCGATCGAATCGCGATTCATCGGCCACCTCCGAGAGCGGTTGCACTCTGCATTCATCGCGTGTCGCTACGGAATTACCTGTCGGCGGTGATCGTATCGCGGTGCGGATCGACTGTCGAGGCGCGCGTCCCTTCCGATCCCATGAGCGGCCTGACCGCCGACTCCGGCGAGGGCCGGGAATGTCATCCTGAACGCAGCGCAGCGGGGTGAAGGATCCGGCTTCCCGTTTGCGCCGTCACGGCCGAGCGCAGCGAGCAACGAGGGCCGGGATGCCCGAACCTCTCGCTGTGCCCGTTCATGCTTGTGCAGAACTCCGGCAACATTCTTCGCTGCGCCTCGATCCGCTCAGAATGACATTCTTGGGCTGCGCCGCGGAATCCGGGCAGGCCCCCGCATGAGAACCGCCCGGCGGCGCGCTACTCGCGGGCCTTCACCCGCCAGAGCGACGTGGCGAGAATCAGCGACACGACCGATGAGCCGATCCAGAAGGCGATCGGCTTGCTGAAGTCGTAGTGGTGGATCTCCTTGCATATGGCGGCGCCGGCTCCGCTGATCGTGTTGATGGTTTCTGCCGTCTTGCCGTGGTGGATGAGGTAGCCGCTGACGCGTTCCTGGGCGGCGGCGAAGACGTAGCTGAAGACGCCGGTCAGGCCGATGGCCGCGCCCGCCGCCTTCTTCGGCACGATATCCACCGCGAACAACCCGCCCAGCACGGCCAGGAGGCCGCTCAAGGTGAAGCCGTAGAGCGTAAAGGCTGCGGTCAGCAGAATCGGATGGCCGGGCGGGCTGAAGAAGATCACAAGCAGCGAGAGGACCTCGAGGATGCCGTAGATCAGTGTGACCGGCGGGCGCCGCGTGTGGAAAAGCTTGTCCGAGATGAAGCCGTAGGCGACACAGCCGCCGATTCCGGCCAGCGTGTTGAGGCCCAGGATACTTCCGGCCTGCACGAGGGAGTAGCCCTTGGCCTCCTGCAGATAGAAGACCCCCCAACTGTTGATCGCGTATCGGGTGACATACATCGTGCCGCTGGCCAGACAGATGATCCACAACGCCGGCAGCCTGAGGATCTGGAGTTGCACATTGCCGCCCTCCGCCGCGGCTGTGGCCGGCCCGGCCGCCGGGGCCGGCCGTTCGTTCTGCCACACGGCTACCGGCGGCAGGCCCATTGCCTCCGGCCGATCTTTCATGAGGACGTATACGCTGATCGCCACGAAGATGCAGAAGATGCCGGGCCCGACGAATCCCGCGTGCCACCCCCAGTAGCTTACCAGCGTTGCCGTTCCCACGAAGGTCAGCCCCTCCCCGATCGAATGCGACGCGCTCCAGATGCCGTAGAAGCGCCCTCGCTCGCGGGCGCCGAACCACCGGGCCAGCGAGACAATGGCCGCCGGCGCGCCGAATCCCTGGAACCAGCCGTTGAGGCCCCAGAGGATCGCCCAGAGCCAGTATGATGCCCACGTGCCCATGATGAGGTTGACCACGGCCGAGAGCAGGACCCCTGTGGCAAAGAACTTCTTCAGGTTGGCATGGTCGGCGAGGAACCCGTTGACGAGGCGGCCGATCGCATAGCCCCAGAAGATCCAGGAACCGATCTTCCCCAGCTCGTCCGCGTTGAAGAGGCCGTCATCGATCAGGGGTTTCTTGACAACGGACATGCCGAGGCGGCAGGTGTAGAGGCAGCCGTAGCCGAAGAGAACGGCGACGAGGAGCGAGAGCCGGCTCCGTCGGTAAAGCTGGTCGACTCGCCGCGAGTCTTGGATGCGGGGGGCATCGGGGCCCGTGGCGAAGAAACGTAGCAGGTTGATAAGCGGCTCCTTTCGCGGCGGCGGACATCATGCGTGATGCGTCGCGGAGCCCCCGTCGAGGTCCCGCGGGCGTCGCGTCGGGTCAACGTACCCGTCACGTCACCGCCGGTCAATTCGCGGCGAGACTCGAGCAGCAGGGGTGGCGCGGGGCGAGGGGCTGCGGGGGTTGGCGCGCCCGGTTATCATGGGGCTTGCGAGCACGCGGGCGCGCCCGGCCGGCGTGACAGGCCCGCGTTGAAGTCGGATCGCCACCGCTGCCAGCGCTCAAGAGCGGTGGCACGTGGCGGCGTCGGCTGGTGTGTCATGTCGGCAGTGATCGGCGTTTCCCACTGCTCGCGCTCACAGAGCAGTGGCACGCGGCGAGGAACGAAAGGAGGTTCCACATGTGCGCGAACGGACGCGAGCATGGTCTTGGCGATCGCTGTTGGGGCGGGATCACCCGGCGCGGGTTTCTCGGCGGACTGGGCGGGGCGGCGGCGCTCGGTGCGGTCGCGGTGCGGGCGACGTCGCAGGCCCCGGCGGCGGCATCGGGGGATACGGGCGATGGACTGCCGGTCGGCAGATCGCTCCGCGTGAAGCCGGCTCTGCTCTATGCCGTGCCTCAGCGGGTGGAGAAGTCGAGCTGGCGGCCGTATGGCGGCTCGCGCAGCCGCCAGGAGATCGATCAGGAGGCCGTACGGATCGCCGACGAGCTCAAGAAGCTTGCGTCCGGCGCGGAGTTCCCCATTGCGGTGCTGCCGGTGTCGCTGGTGGGGAACGACGCGGAGGCGAAGGCGGTCGCCGATGCGGACTGCGACGCGATCCTGATCTACGCGTCGGGCGGCGATCAGCGCTGGATCGAGATGCTCGCGGCGTCGAAGAAGCCGAGCATCATGTTCGTGCGGCACAGGTCCGGACCCGTGTATCTCTGGTATGAGATCGCCCATTGGCGCTTCCTGCGGAAGAACGAGGACACGATCAGGGAGCCGAACCTGGACGTCGACGATATCGTGGTTGACGATTACGCCGATGTCCTCTGGCGGCTGCGGGCGCTGTACGGGCTCACGAACGCGCGCGGCACGAAGGTCGCCGCGATCGGCGGGCTCCAGGCGTACAGCGCGCCCGGCCAGCAGCTCGGTCCGGCCCACGTCCAGGAGGTCTGGGGCTACGAGATCGTCACGGTCCCCGATACGGCAGTGGCCGCACGGCTCCAGAAGGCCCGCGCGGACGAGGGCGTCGTGAAGGAGGCGCAGCGTCGGGCGGACGAACTGCTCGCACAGCCGAACGTGACGCTGGGCACCGAGAAGAGGTTCGTCGTGAACTCGTTTCTCGCCCTGCACGTCTTCCGGCAGATCATGCGCGAGCACGGGGCGACGAACCTCGGCGTCGCGAACTGCATGGGGTCGCTCATCAAGCTACTGGACACGCCGCCGTGTCTCGTCCTGAGCCTCTTGAATGACGAGGGGCTGACGGCGTTCTGCCACGTGGACATGACCCACACGGCGCCGGGCGTGCTGTTGCGCTGGATCTCGGGCAAGCCGTCGTTCGTGTGCAACTCGCATTTTCCGCATCACGGCGTCGTGACGCTGGCTCACTGCGCGGCCCCGAGGCGGATGGACGGCCGGGCGTACGAGCCGACGGCGATTCTCACGCACTTCGAGTCGGACTACGGCGCGGCCACGAAGGTCGAATATCGGAAGGGGCAGGTCACGACGAATATCATCCCGAATCTGCGATGCACGAAGTGGTTCGGATTCCGCGGGAAGATCCTCGAATCGCCCGCCTACGACATGTGCCGTTCGCAGATGGATGTCCAGATCGACGGCGACTGGCGCAAGCTCCTTCGCGACATGCAGGGCTTCCACACGGTCGTGTGCTACGGCGACTATCTTCGCGAAGTCGGCTACGCGCTGAAGAAGGTTCGCATCGAGTGGGAGAACGTGAGCGAGACCGCGTAACCCGGTGCTCCGGCCGGGCGGGGCGCGGCGTCAGCGGCCGATCGTGTCCGGGTCGTAGACGTTGGCGATCCAGTCCCGGTCGGGCTGGAAGACGGAAACGAGCAGGTCCATGGCGGGGGTGAACGCCTCGTAATGGAAGTAGGCCGGCGAGAGTTCCGCCTGGGCCGCCTCGCGGGATTCGCCGTTCATCATCCGCCAGATGGCGGCGGCGGCGCCGGTTCGATCGGCCCCGGACTGGCAGTGGATCAGCATCGGGTATTGGGCGCCGGCAAAGGCGTCGTAGAGGGCGAGGAGCATTTCGCGCGACGGCAACTCGTTCGCGCTCATCGGCAGGTTGACCAGCGTGACGCCGGTGCTCCGGCAGACGGCAGCTTCGTTCTGCCACCACGTTTCGTCGGGGTTCTCGCCGCGGAGGTTCAGCACGGTCTTGAGCTGAAGCCGGGTGATCGCATCGAAAAGCGTGGCAGCGGTGGGCTGGGCGGAGCGGTAGACCCGGCCGTCAGAGACGACGTGGAAGTTGAACGGCAGCGACCCGGGCGGCATCGGCACGCCGTCGTTGCAGCCGGCGGCAAGGGCCAGGACGAACAGAACCCCCGCCCCTATGACTCGCGGCAGGGCTCGGCCGGTGGCGGGGCCGCAGGCGGTGGCGATCACGTCCGGGTTACCCCTTGAGCTTGAGCCCGGTCTGGCTTGCCCAGTCCCAGTGCGAGGCCAGACCGCCGCGAAGCGGTTTCTTGCGCTTGGGTTTGGGCTTTTCCGGTTCGGCACGGGCCGGCGCGGCCGTTTCCGCGGGGGCCGGCTTGAGCGAGAGGGAAATCCGCCGCTTTTCCGCATCGACGCCGATGACGCGAACCTGGATCTCCTTGCCTTCCTCGAGTACGTCCCGCGGCGAGTTGATCCGCTTTTGGGACATTTCGGAGATGTGGATCAGGCCCTCGACGCCCGGGCGCAGCTCGACGAACGCGCCGAACTCCGTCAGGCGAAGCACCTTGCCGGGAACCAGGGCGTTCTTGGGGAACTGCTCCGTCACGCCGGCCCAGGGGTCCGCCTCCGCCTGCTTCATTCCGAGGGAGAGGCGATGTTTCTCCTTGTCGATGGAGAGGACCACCACATCGACGACCGCGTTCTCCTGAACGATGTCGGAGGGCTTGCGGACGCGGCGGACCCAGCTCATCTCGCTGAGGGGAACGAGTCCCTCGAGTCCTTCCTCGAGCTCCACAAACGCGCCGAATTCGGCGAGGTGTGTCACACGGCCCCGTGCTCGAGTGCCGACGGGATACTTCGTTTCGACGCTGTCCCAGGGATTCGGCCGGGTCTGCTTGAGACCGAGGGAAATCTTGCCCTTGGCGCGGTCCACCTTGAGGATCTTCACCTCGATTTCCTGGCCGCTGCGGAGGAAGTCGGAGGCCTTTCGAACGTGGCCCCAGCTCATGTCGCTGATGTGCAGCAAACCGTCCACGCCGCCAAGGTTCACGAAGGCCCCGTACTCGGTAAGGTTGCCGACGACGCCGCGGCGGACCTGGCCTTCCTGGATCTCGTCGAGCATCCGCTTGCGGGTCTCTTCGCGTTCCCGGATGAGGGCGTTGCGGCGGCTGACGACCACTTCGCCCCGGCCGCGGTTGACCTCGACGATCTCACAGCGGATGGTCAGGCTCAGAAGCGTGGAAATGTCCCGCATCCGATGGATGTCGCATTGCGAGGCGGGCATGAATGCCCGGACGCCGCCGATATCGACCTCGAGTCCGCCCTTGTTCATGGCGGTTACGCGCCCTTCGACGATCTCGCCGGGCTTGAGACGCAGCCAGGTCAGTTCGCGTTCCGCCTTCCGTTTGGAGAGAACCTGGATTGCGCCGGACGGGTTGTAATGCTGGAAGACAACGTGAATCTCGCGGCCGATTGCGGGGGGATCGTCCCGGGTGAACTCGGCCAGCGGGACGGTGCCCTTCGACTGGTCGTCCAGCTCGACGAAGACATCCTCGCCGACGATCTCCGTGATCCGCCCGAGGCGCACGCCTCCGCCCGTACCGCCGGCGGCGGGCGGGGACGCCTGCCGGAGCATGGCCTCGATCTCTTCGCCGCTGATGCCGTCGAGCACGGGTGGCGCCGGTTCGGGTGAGGCTGCGGCGGCGTTCGAGGCGGCCGCGAGCGGCACCGCAGGAACCGCGGAGGCCGCCGGTTCCACGGCGGGAGGCGCCTGTTCCGGGCATGGCGCCGGCGTTTCACTGGCTGCAGGCCGGTTTTCCGACGACTCAGACGGTGGCAACGTCATGTTCGGTTCCCAGGTTGCTCATGATACTTCGTGTCGTCGGACCGCACGCTTTCGGCCGCCCCGTCGTTAACGGCGGGGACACGTCCGCCGACACCTGTCGGTAACCCATGATGATGCCATGACGGGGGGCCTCAGGTCAACCTCATCGGTCGCAGGGATGCCCGCGGAACGCGACGGCCGCCGGGCGCGGTCTGCGTGGCTGCGGTTATAGGCCCCGACGAGCCGGCCGAGGTGCTGATGCTCCGGGACGGGTGGGACGCCGATCTCACCTTCGCATCACCGGGTTTCCTTCCGTGACAGACATCGACTACCGCGCGCTTTACTTTAGTTCTCGGTCGGTCAAAATGCGTGGTGCGGGCTCGGAAACCCGCACGGTTATGACGGCGGGGGAATCCTGGCTGTTTCGAGGGGTCTGCTCGGGTGCACGCGGTGTCGGGTGGAGTTGAGATGACGGAAACGAAGCGGACGGCGCGGTGGCGGACAGTGGTTTCGACGGCGGCATTTGTCGTCTGGCTTGTCGGCAGCGTGTCTGCCGTGGAGCCGGCACGGCGCCCCGCCACAAGGCCGGGGACGAGCTGGCGGGGGGTTCATATTCTTTTGCCCGACAAGGCACACCTGCCGCTGCTGGAGCGGGCGATCACCGAGGTTTTCGCGCCGATCGGCGTGAACGTGCTGGTGCTGGAAGTGGGGTATAAGTTCGAGTTCGCTTCGCATCCGGAACTCCGGCAGGATGGGGCGATGAGCCTGGCCGACGCGCGGCGGATCGCGGAGCTGTGCCGGAAGCACTCGATACGGGTGATCCCCGAGCTGGACTGCCTGGGGCATCAGTCGTGGAAAGACAACGTGTGGCCGCTGCTGACGAAGTACCCCGACATGGAGGAGCCGCCGAGCCGGGCGAAGGACGCCCCGCGCTTCTACTGCCGGAGCTGGTGCCCGCTCCATCCGAAGGTGAACGAGATCGTCTTTGCGCTGCTGGACGAGTTGATCGACGCGTTCGAGGCCGATGCGTTTCACGTCGGGATGGACGAGGTGTTCGTGATCGCGAGCGAGCAGTGCCCGCGATGCAAGGGGAAGAAAACGGCGGACCTCTTTGCGAAGGCGGTCAACGATCTGCATCGGCACCTCGTCGGCGGGAAGAAGGTCACGATGCTCATGTGGGGCGACCGGCTGCTCGACGCCAAGACGATGAAGTACGGCGAGTGGGAGGCGAGCATCAACGGCACGGCCCCGGCGATCGACATGATCCCGAAGGACATCATCATCTGCGACTGGCACTACGGCCTGCGGGATGACTACCCGTCGATCCGCTACTTTCAGGAGAAGGGTTTCCGGGTGTGGCCGTCGCCCTGGCGGGACATGAAAGCGGCCGAGGCGCTGATGGCCTGCGCCCGACGCGACGCGACGGACAGGATGCTCGGCGTCCTCTGCACGACGTGGATGAGCGATCCGATGATGCTGCGGGCCATCCTGGGCGAGGGCGACCCGGCGGAGCTGCCCGAGCACCCGCGCGAGGCGGCGGCGACGCTGCGGGCGTGCATGGAGCGGATGAACCGTTAATCCGTTGGTCCGTTACTCCATCAGTCCGGGCGCCGTCGCGGGCTCCGGCGGCGACCGAGGCGAATTGAAGAAGTCGCGGCCGGGGGCCGTTTCTGCAAGCGTGGTGGCGTCTCGATCCGCTGGACATCCCGCGACATCTGCGCGACCATAGCGGGTGGAGGTTTCCGATGCGATGCAGGCCCTCGTCTCGTTGTGCTGTTGCGGTTGTTTCGCTGCTGAGTCTGTTGGGGCGGCCGGGGTTGGGCGGGGAGGCGACTTCGCGGCCGGCCGATCCGCGATGGCGGGATCTTCCACATACCGACACGGTCTTCGTGCCGAGGCACTTCGCGACGCTCGAGGAGTGGCAGGCGTGGCGGGCGCATCTTCGCCGGCAGATCCTCTGGGCGGCGGGGCTGATGCCCATGCCGGAGAAGACGCCGCTGAACGCGCAGGTCTTCGGGCGGATCGAGCGCGACGGATACAGCGTCGAGAAGGCGTACTTCGAGAGCTATCCGGGGTTTCTCGTCACGGGCAACCTGTATCGGCCGTTGACGGCGGGCAAGCACCCGGGCGTGGTGTGCCCGCACGGGCACTGGAAGAACGGACGGCTCCAGGACGACGACGTCGGATCAGTCCCGGCGCGATGCATCACGCTGGCGCGGATGGGGTGCGTGGTGTTTACGTACGACATGGTCGGCTACAACGACAGCGGCAAGCAGATTGCCAACCACCGTTTCACGAGCGAACGCGGCGAACTGTGGGGCCTGGGCGGCCCGCTGGGCTTGCAGTTGTGGAACGGCATCCGCGTGGTCGACTTTCTGCAATCGCTGCCCGATGTGGACCCCGATCGGATCGGATGCACCGGGGCATCGGGCGGCGGCACGCAGACGTTCCTTCTCTGCGCCGTCGATGACCGGGTGAAGGTGGCCGCGCCCGTGAACATGATCTCGAGCACGATGCAGGGCGGCTGCGTCTGCGAGAATGCCCCGTGCCTCCGCATCGACACGAACAACATGGAGATCGGGGCGATGATGGCCCCGCGGCCGCTGTTCATGGTCAGCGCGACCGGCGACTGGACGAAGAACACGCCGAAGGTGGAGTACCCGGCCATTCGGGAGATTTACAGACTCTACGGCGCCGAGGACAAGCTCGGTATGATCCAGATCGACGCCGGCCACAACTACAACAGGGCGAGCCGCGAGGCCGTCTACAGGTGGTTCGGCAGGTGGCTGCTGGGGCGTGACGACATGGATACGTTCACCGAGCCGCCATATCAGAAGGAAAAGGACGAGGACCTGCTCGTCTTTGCGGATCGGCCGTTGCCGTACAACGCCGTGCCGAACCTGGAGACGCTGCTTGAATGGCGGATCGGGGCGGCGAAGCGGCAATTGGAGTCTCTTCGGCCGACCGATGCGGCGAAGCTGAAACAGTGCCGCGAAGTGCTGGGGGAGGCGCTGCGGCTGGCGACGGGCGCGGAGCGGACGCGGGGCGGCGAGGGAGTTGAGGAGGCCCGTGATACGCAGGTGCGGGACGGCGTCCGGATCGAGACCGGCGTGCATTGCGACGCAGGCCGTGGCACGCGGATGCCGTACGCGCTGTTCGATTCCGCCGAGCCGCGGGGCGAGCGGACGTCGTGCGGGACGCTGATCGTACATCCGAAGGGCCGGTCGGCCGTGTTGTCCGCGGACGGCGGCTTGGGCGATCTGGTGCGAAAGCCTGTCGCGGCCGGGCATTGGGTCGTGGCGATCGACGTGTTCGGGGTGGGGGAGTCGGCCGCGCCGCAGGATCCGAAGCAGCCCCGGGGCAGCACGAAGTTCTTCACGACGTTCAACCGAACGGATACGGCCGAACGGGTGTGCGACATTGTCGAGGCGATCCGGCGGCTCCAGGGCGTCTGCAAGGACCAGGGTGACGGCGCGGATGCGCCCGCGGTCAACGTCGTCGGGATCGGCTCGGCGGGGCCGTGGTGCCTGCTGGCCTGTGCGGCCGTGCTCACTGAATCGCCCGACATGCCGCAGATGCGGATCGTGATCGACGCCAATCAGTTCGACACCTCGCGGGAGGAGTCGTACCGCAAGGACCTGTACGTGCCGGGGATTCTGCGGGCGGGCGGGCTGCCCGCGGCGGCGGCGCTGATTCCGCCGGCGCGGCTGTTCCTGCACAACACGGGCGATCACTTCGACACGTCGTGGCTGAAGGACGTTCAAAGCACGTTGCCGGGGTCGCGTGTGGTAGTTCAGAAGGACAAGGCGAGCGACGACGCAATCGTGACGTGGCTGACGGAGCCGTGACCGGTCGGGCGTTTGTGGGTTTGTCCGTTCTATGGAGGGCGCTTGCTTGCGCTGCGCGTTCTGTGTGGAGCGTTGCCGCGCCCTCGACCGGCCGCCCGCTGTGCGGCCGGAGTCGTCGGCGCGGGTGATCGGGATGATTGAGACGGCGGAGGCGTCGAGCCGGGTGAGGAGGGGACTGTCGTTCAAGAACCTGTGCTTCGGAAAGCGGCCTTCGAGGACCTGGCTCTGTGCCGGCAGCGATGTCCCTTCGGGTGCGGGTCTGCCCTTGGGTCATCCAGCAAACGACGGCGGTGCTTACGGTGCTATGGGTGGGGGGCCTCGGGTTGTTTCTGCTCTGGCTCCGGCGATACTACGTGGCGATCCGGGCGGTTCGTTGGGCGAACGTCTGAGCGGCATGCGGAGGGTTTGGCGAAGCGAGGATCTGCATGTGCGATGGCCGTGACGAGATGCGTGGAGCCAGGAGGTCAGACTGTGCGCGGGGCGTGAACCGCCGTGCGGGCTTAAAGCGGCTTGCGGCATTCGCGGCGTATGCGTGCCTGGCGTTGTGCGCGGCCGGTCCGCTCGCGGCCCAGAGCCGACCGGCCACGCGGCCGACGATCGATCGTGAGGCGACGCTCCGCGCGGCACGGCATGCGGAGGCATTTCTGCGATCGCTGGCGCCGAAGATCGATCCGGTCCGGCTTCGCGCTGAGCATCGGATGAAGGGGAAGAAGTTCTACGTCGAGTATCTGTCGGCGTGGTGGGATCTCTACCAGATCAGCGACGAGCGGGACCGGCGGGCCATCCGGGTGCTGCTGGCGCCGATCGTGGCGCGGACGGAGAGCGAGGCGTATCACAATCTGGCCGCCTCGTCCGACGAGGAGTTCAAACAGGACGTCATCTCGTATCTGAACGCGTGCGTGCTCTACGGCGAATTCGGGTTCGACACGACACGCTACCGGCGCGAGATCGACCGCATCGTGCCCCGGATCCTCTCGCCGGCGCACCTGGACCAGCGGGGGATCGACAACACGATGGCCATCGTGTACCGCCTGCGGCAGCTCGGGCACGGCGGCGGGCCGAGTTACTGCGAGCTGTTCGGCCGGCCGGGCTGCGTGGTGAGGGTGCACCCGAATCTGACCCAACTGGACCTCGACAATCCTCTGGCCAGGCAGCCGGTCTACGATATGACGCACGAGATCTTTTACCTGACCGAGTTCGGCCGGACGCCCCTGCAGTGCGCGTCGGAGAAGGATCTGCGGTACGTGCGCCGGATGCACGCGGCGCTCATCCCGATCTTCATCCAGAAGAAGGACCTCGACGCCTTGGCCGAGCTGCTGATGGACCTGAACTACCTGAAGATGACGGACCTGCCCGAGTACTCGACGGGCCGTGCGTTCCTCCTGGCGCACCAGAACGAAGATGGCTCGTGGGGCGACCGGGAACACATCGGCAACATGGCGAAGGTGATCCTGCAGGTGAATCCGAAGTACCTGGTGGACGTCGGCCAGTACCTGCACACGACGGGCGTGACGCTCAGCGCGTTGTGCTATCCGCTGGAGGCTTCGGCGACACGGCCGGCGACACGGCCGTCCGCGGTGCGGTAGCCGCCGTACCGCAAGGGCTACCCGAGGATCTTCTCGGCGCGTTTGAGGATGTCGTCGATCTCGGCGGGGCTCTCGAAGCCGATGTTGAAGGCGTCGACGCATGCGTGTCCCAGGACGAAGCGCAGAGACTCGTCGATCGCCTCGCCCTTGAACGTGCCCTCGCCGAGGATCTTCATGCCGAGCACGCCGGCGCCTCGGGCGTGCATCCGTTCAAGGACCGGCACCACCTCTTCCGGCTTGCCGTCCATCTTCACGCCGCGCGGGTTGATCCGGGCGAGGTCAACCTGCACCCATTCGGTTTCCGCCGCGAGGGTGAGCGCCGGCAGCGTGTGGCACGACACGCCGTGTGCCCTGATGATGCCTTTTTCTCTGGCCTCGCTGAGTGCGTCCATCGCGCCCACCCGCCGGTCGCTCCAGTTCGGTTCGGTCATGCAGTGCAGCAGGACGATGTCGATGTAGTCCGTGCCCAGTTCCTTGCGGAAGCGGTCCAGGTCCTTGCGAACGTCGTCCGCCTGGCGGCTGATGGTCTTGGTCAGGATCGTGATCTTCTCGCGGGGGATGTACTTCAGCGCGTTTCGGACGTACTCGTGAGAGCCGTACTGATCCGCGCAGTCGAGATAGCGGATACCCCGGTCGTACGCGTGGCGGAACAGCGCCGTCAGCTTCTCCATGCCGAGCCGCGTCTGGTTGGACTGATGATTCCAGCCCTTCATGCCCGTTCCCATGCCGAGCCGCGAGACGTGCACGCCGCTGCGGCCGAGCGGTACGAGGTCGGTGAGCGAGCGCCTGGCCGAAGCGCTCGCCGGGGCACTGGCGGAAGCCGGCGGACCGGACGGCAGGGGCGGCGTGCTCGGCGAGCATCCCACCAGCGCAGGGAGTTTGCCGGCGACCCCGGCGGCGATCACGTTCCCGATGAAGCGGCGACGACCGATTCTTTCCGACATGTCCGAAGGCCCTCACGATTCCGGCGACGCTCGCGCCGTGCCTTGCTGATTATTTGCGCGATGCGGTGTCCACGCAAGCGCGGCGTTGCTGACTTGACAGCCGGGCGGTGTTTCGTAGGATCACCGCACAAGGAGTCATCGCGAATGGAGTCGCTCCGTCGCCTGTTTCCCCTGATCTGTGTCCCCTTCGTGCTGGCCGCGGCGGGTTGCACCGAGCCTGTCCGGCGCCCCGGCGAGAGGCCGCCCGTCTACTGGTCGGCGGAGGATTTCGCCGCCCAGTTGGGAATGCGTCTGACGCAGCAGTCGCCGACCGGCGCGACCATGACCGACGGGCGCAACACGCTGACGATCCAGACCGGCCGGACCGGGCTGATGTTCCTGAACGGCCAGCGACTCGGGCCGCCCAACAATGCGGTGTACCAGAACGGCAAGGTGTACGTGCTGGCGGCGCGTGCATCGCTCGTGCGATGGGAACTCGAGCACATGGTTCCGAGCGCGCCGCCGCCCGTCGTGCCGCCGCCGATGGCGGCGCGTTTTCGCGCGACGATCGTCGTGGACGCCGGGCACGGAGGCAAGGACCCCGGCACGAACGGTCGGGGACGGTCCTATGCGCCCGAGAAGGACATCGTCCTCGCGATCGCCCGGGATCTGGCCCGTGAACTGCGCGAACGGGGCGGAAGCGTCATTATGACGCGCTGGGGGGATTCGTTCGTGGAACTGGACGACCGCTGCCGGGTGGCGGAGAAGGCCCATGCAGACCTTTTCGTTTCCATCCATGCCGACAGCGCGAGGCGCGCGGACGCCGCGGGGACGACGCTGTACATCGGGCGGAGCGCCTCCAACGAGAGTGTCCGGGCGGCCCGGGCGATCGAGGCCGCGCTGCTCCGCTCGGGCGTCGAGTGCAACGGGATACAGACCGCCGGCTATCGCGTGCTGGTGGGGCACTCGCGCCCGGCCGTGCTGATCGAGTGCGGCTTCCTGACGAACGCGGCCGATTCCCGGCGGCTGAATTCGCCGGCGTATCAGGCGGCCCTGGCGCGCGCGATCGCCGACGGCATTGCGGCGTATTTCAGCCGGTAGCGCCGTCTTCGGTTCGAGAGTCTTGTTCGTTTCCGGCTCCGTAGCACGGCTCTCGCCGGCAGCCGAACATGAGGCGCGGACATCCCGCCCGCTCTGGAAGTCGAATCGGCACGCAATGGCATGACCTGCCTGGTTCGTGCTCACCACGCAGACGCGCAGGCACGGAGTGGGGGCGCTCCACCTGGACCTACGATCCGCGCGATTCCGATCGCGCGCGTTTCGTGCGAAGGGATTCGCAGAGGGAAGAGGTGCGAGAGAGGATTCTCGCACCAGCGGGCCGGTCGTGGAGGCGAGTCGACGGCGCCGGACTAGCGGCTGGACCGAGATTCCCATCTCGGTCCTACGATCCGCGCGATTCCGATCGCGCGCCCTTCGTGCGAAGGGATTCGCAGAAAGAAGAGGTGCGAGAGAGGATTCTCGCACCAGCAGGTTCGCAGAGGGAAGAGGTGCGAGAGAGGATTCTCGCACCAGCAGGTCGGTCGTGGAGGCGAGTCGACGGCGCCGGAATAACGGCCTGCCGGATCAACGGAACAGCGCCCTCACCCGACCAGCGGCCGCCCAATCATATCCCCCGGCGGCGTGACGCCGAGCAGCTTCAGGATCGTTGGCGCAATGTCGTATATCGAGGCGCCGTCCGCGCGGCCCTTCGCCGGCAGCGACGGGTGGGTCAGCGTGTACATGCCCATTTGGGCGTGGTTCGCGTCGTCAGGGCCGGTGTCGTTTTCGAAGGTGTAGATGTCCGGGTTGCCCACCGTGCCCACGCTCCGCCAGCGCAGGTCGCCGAAGATGACGATCATGTCGGGCGCCACGCCGTTCACCTTCCGGTAGATTTCCTGCGGCTTGTAGACCCGCGTGCCGAGCGGTTTGCCCTCATGGTCGTTCATCGCCTCGAGCTTGCGGATCAGTTCGTCGCGCAGCGCCTCGTACTGCTCCTGCGGTACGATACCCTGCGGCTCGCGGCCCTGCACATTGAGGAAGCAGCGGCCGTAGTATCCGCCCTCGCCCCAGGCTCGCGTTCTGCTCCAATCGACCATGCCGAAGTCGAACTTCGTCGGCTTGCTGACGGGCTGCTTCAGCGCCATGTAGCCCTCGCGGATGAGCCAGTCGTTGAAGCACAGTCCGCCGACCATGCACTTGGCCCCGTGGTCACTGACGAGCATGACGGCCGTCTTCTCGCGGTCGCAGACGCTCAGCAGCTCGCCGATGAGCCCGTCGAGGTGGATGTGGTAATCGCGTATCGCGTGCTCGAACTTGTTGCCGGGCTCGTAGCGGTGGTGGCTCTTGTCCATGAACTGCCAGAAGCCGTGGTAGATGCGGTCGACGCCCATCTCGACCATCCAGCAGAAGTCCCACGGGCGCGTCTGCATCAGGTGCTTCGTGAGCTTGAACCGCTTGTCGGTCATCTCGTAGATCTGATCGAGAAGCCACTGCTTGTTCTCGGTGCGGAAGCCCTTCACGTCGAGGATGTACTCGCCGACGACCTTGGCGATCTCGGCCTTGAGTGATTGCGGCCAGGTGTAGTCGTTGTCGATGCCCGGCGTCATGAAACACGTGACCATGGCGCCCTTGATCGGCCGGGTGATCGGGAACGTGCCGGGCACGCCGACGATGATGGAGTTCCGGTTCCGCGTGCCGAGGATGTCCCACACGCGGGGCTCCTTCACATCGAGGCCGGTGGAGATCGTCAGCCGGTCGTAGGAGTAATCCGCGCGGTTGCGGAAGCCGTAGATGCCGAGTTGCCCGGGATCCTTGCTGGCGGCCATGCACGACCACGCTGGCACGGTGATCGGCGGCATCGTGCTTTCCAGCGTGCCGTAGGTGCCCGCGCGGCAGAGCTCGCGGATGTTCGGCATGTGTTCGAGCCAGTCGCCGAAGACGAGCGACGGCTCGCCGCAATCCAGCCCGATGACAAGGACCTTTTCGATTCTCGCCGCCATGGTGCTACCTCCGGGAAGGAGGCATTCTGAGCACTTCGGCGGCCTGACGCAACCCCGGCGGTGCGGCGCGGCCGCCCGCGGCATGATGACGGCCCCGTCGCCGGCGATGGCGACGCCGCGATTCGTGCCGGGCAGCACGCCGGTGGCGCGCCGGTTCTTGCCGTGGTGAACGTATGGATGTGCGGGAGGACACGGACGAGCGGTGTCGTGTTATGCGAATCCTATGCGGTTCGCAGGGCACGGCGGCATTCGACGCACACCCACTGTCCGGACTCGATTCGCTCGACGCCGGCGAGCTTGCCGCAGCCTTCGCACGGGGCGACCCGCCGGGCGGCGATTGCCGACATCTCCTGTTCGTGCAGCGAAAGGATCTCCGCGAGCAGTTGCACCTGCCGGTCGCTGTTCATGGCCTGATTGCGGAGCATGGAGAGAAGCTGCGCGACGAACCCGAAGATCAGGCCGAATGTCACGCCGCCTGTGCCGATTACGACCGCTGCGCTCGTTAACTCTGCCGGCGTGAACCGCGCGACGGGCTCGACGAGTGGCACCCCCTTCGTGCCCAGCCGTGCGATCTGGTCCGCCTGGAACCAGAGCCAGACGCCGATCGAGACTCCCCCGACTATCGCCACCACCGCCGCCAGATAGAACACGCCGATGGCCAGGCTCACCAGCGAATAGCCGCGCATGACAACAGCATAGCAAGCGGGCCGGCCGAAACAAGCCGGGGGGCGAACGCATCATTCCTCCGCGGCGGCCATTGCGTCGGATGTGCGACACCGCCGGGCGTCGCCGGCGGGTGGGCCGGGAACCGGCCCTGCGGCGTAGGTTCCGCAGCGGCGGTATTGCCGGTTTGCTGCGGCATCCCGGTCCGGCCGTTCAGAAGCGATAGATGACGTCAAAGGCGGCGGTCATCTGCCAGTCGTTGCCGTGGAACGGGGCGTTGTTGTCGGACCAGTCGGCTCGCAGTTCCGGGCGAATCTGGAGCGTGTTCAGCAGGCGGCTCTTCGGGAAAGGCGTGAAGGACATGCCGGTGGTGACCTCGAAGAAGTTGCCGACGTAACCCGTTCGGTAGCCCCGGACGTCGCGGAACCATTCGGCTCGACCGGTGGCGCTGACGTAGTCGTTGAAAACGTAGTTCAGGTAATACGCCACGCCGTACCAGGAGGCATCACCCGGCTCGACGACGTTCTCGCTGTTGATCGTATTCGGGGCGCCGACCTGATAGCCGTAGTCGGCGTTGATGAGCTGCGTGAGCTTCTCCGTCCAGCGGTGCGTCCAGACCGTATCAAGAAGGAACCGGTTGCCGTTCCAGCCGTCGCCCGGCAGCTCGGGTCCGACAATCACGTTGAGGCAGAATTGGTCCCTGGGCAACGAGCCCGTCAGTTCCTTTGTGGACAGCATGAAGCCGCCCATGAAAGACGCGCCCTCGTTGTTGTCCTTGAAATCGTCCCAGCCGCGGACGACGGCGAAGTAGACGTTGTTGTTCGGATCGAAGTAGTAGGTCGCCTTTGCGCCGGTGTGCAGAAACGGCTCGGCGAAGCCGAAGAGCAGGCTGCGGGAATAGAGGTAGTTGTCCGGGCCGGCGATGACTTCCGCGCCGATGGTGGTGATCCATTGGCCGAACATCAGGTCGAGGCCCTGGCCGTCGTTGCCGGTCCTGATCCACAGGTTGCCGTAGAACTGCTTGAACGTGAGCTGCACGTCCTGGGTCTGCTTGTTGAAGAGGCCCAGCGGACGGAAGACGGCGGCATCGGAACCGTAGACGAGGTCGAAGCGGCCGCCCCAGTCGACGGGTTTGCTCGTATCGACCACGCGATCGAGCGTGAGCTGCAACTGGTTGAGCCGGAGGTTGTCCGGTTTCTTTGCGTCGAACACGCGGAGCGGCAGGCCGGAACGGCGGGTCGACTGGGGGCCGTGGAGCAGGCCCGTGAAGCCGCTTTCGACGAAGCCGTACGCGCGGATACCGAGCGGGTTTATCTTCTCGAGACCGAGGGTGTTCAGGGCGCTCATGAGTAGGCCCGGCGGCCAGGCGGGTTCCGGCGCCTCCGGTGCGTGCGTCTCCGGGGCGGCGTCTTGGGTAGCCGGCGGAGCGTTGTTCGCCGGTTCGCCTGAGACGACGAGATCGGCGGCCGCCTCCGCGGGACTGAGCTTGAACGACTCGCCGTTGCGCGGATCATTCGCCCGGGCCGGCGTGAAGGCAGGCAGCGAAAGAAGCACCCCGCAGGCCATGAACCATGCGTCTCGTGAGCGTACGAACATCGTAGACCTCTGCCGGGGGCGGATGCGTTGGGCGAGCCGCCCGTGAGCCGGGGCGCCCGCGTCTTCGTCCGTCAAATGCGGATTGCCCTCGCGACGTGTATGGTCGTTCATCATTGCGCGTACGTGCCTCATCTCACGTCAGATCTGGATCGTTCCGCCCGTAAAGGCGCCGAGGACGGCGTTGAGCAGGGCGAAGATGCTTCGGTTCAGGATTTCCCCTGCCTTCTCCGACCAGAAGTTTGGCGGCAACTCATCGCAGCCGGTTATCGCCGCGAGGGCGAGGAGGGCGACTGCTCGTTGAGCCGTTCTCGACGGCAGCTTGTCCATCTGAGCTCTCCTTCGACGCCTGCGCTGCGCGAACGTTCGCGCACAAAGCCCGTGAAGCATGGATCCGCCATGCTGCGCTATCGATCGCGCCGGCGTCGGGTATGCCTATGCCGGATTTCCATAGCATATCCTGTGCCAACATCACGCTGGGGCACGAAAGTTCCCTGTATGATCCTGAGTGCGACGCTAACATCCGTTCTCGGCGTAGATTACATTCCGATAGGCGAGGCAGCGGCGTTACCCGCTATTCCTTCCGCGCAGTGTGATCAGCCCTGTGTCCATACCTCCAGGTAGCTCAAGTGCGTGCCGGCCGATTCCCCGTCAGCCCCGCGAATTCGCCCTGGCCGGCGGCGTCAGCGCTTTTCGCGCTTTTGCGGCTCCGATATACTCCCCTCGTCCATTCCGCGCAGGAGAGCGATATGCAGTTCACCCTGATCCCGTCTGTGGTCGGCACTGCGGTGGTCGTCGTGACGTGCATCGGGGAACCGGTCCGCGCCGAGCCGCTTGCTTCGTCCGCGGTCGTTTCCCCGCAACGGGTCGAAGTCGAAGCGGAGGACGGTGTACTGATCGTCGGTGATTACTACCCGCCGTTGCGCCGTGGCAGCGAGGGCGCACCCATGGTCATCCTCCTGCACATGGAAGGCTCCGGCCGGTCGGCGTGGCGACCGCTCGTGCCGCACCTTCACGCGATCGGTTGTGCCGTTCTGGCGATCGACTTGCGCGGTTACGGTGAGAGCATCGAGCCGAAGGGTTTCAATCTGGCGAAGAGGGCGAGCGAACGCGACAGCCGTCTGCATCGCGCGATGTACAAGGATGTGACCGCCGCGTATCTCTGGCTCGTCCGGCAGAAACAGGTCGATCCGGCGAGGTTCGCGCTTGTCGGCGCCGGTCTTGGCGCCGCCGTCGCCCTGGATTACGCCGCGCGTGACAGATCCGTGGACGCGGTGGCCTGCCTCTCGCCCGGCATGAACCATGCGGGCCTGGAGTCGTCCGTGTCGATCCGCAAGTGCGAGTCCCGGGCGGTTCTTCTGCTGGCCGCAAAGGGAGACGGCGAGGCGGCGGAGTTGCAGCGGGCCGCCGGCAAGGCGACGCTGCGGTTCGTTGCGGATGTCGGCGACGGCGAGTCGATGTTGCCGCGCGGCACGGATTTGCTTGGAAAATCGAAAGATCTCGGGCAGACGATCGCGGCGTTCGTGGAGCGGTCTGTCGGGCGAGCCGGTGCCGATCCCGTCGTGGCCAGCACGAACAGCGACATCTACCACGCTCCCGATACGAGCCACGCCCAGCGGATCAAGGATGAGAATCGCCGCTGGTTCAGTTCCGCGGCCGAGGCGGAGGGGCGCGGCCTTCGCCCCGTGAAGAAGCGGGCTTCCAGGAGCGGCGAGGCGAGGCAGGCCAGCCCGAAGGCCCGGGACGCCGTCCGGCCCGACCGGGCCCGATCCGCAGGCCCGCCCGGTGGTAACCGCCAGTAAGTCGGGAACGGAGCGTATCCGCTGGTTGCCTCGTGCGACCCGGAGGCGGCATTCCGGCAAGGGCCGGCGTAGCGCCATCCCAGGGAAGGTTCATGGTTTGCGCGGGCTGGCAGCGGTCGCCCGAAGGCCCTTGTGAATGCGGCACACTTCCTGCATGATACCGCGCGAATGACTCCGGTCCCGGCCCTGACAGAGCGATCGGCGGCGGCACCGTCGCGGCTGGTCATGCGAGACGTCCGCAAGAGCTTCGATGGCGTCGAGGTTCTGCACGGGGTCTCGCTCGATGTCCGCGCGGGCGAGATCCATGCGCTTGTCGGCGAAAACGGCGCCGGGAAGACCACGCTGATGAAGATCCTCGCCGGGGTGTACGCGGACTATGCCGGTACGATCGAGATCGACGGCCGGCCGGTCCGGTTCGGCTCGCCGCGCGACGCGGAGTGGAGCGGCGTCGCGATCATCCACCAGGAACTGGCCCTTGTGCCGTGGATGAGCGTGGCGGAGAACATGTTTCTCGGCCGCGAGCCTGTCACGCGGTGGGGTACGGTGGACTACGGGCGCATGCGGGCGGACGCGGCGCGTTTTCTGGCCGCCCTGGCTCCGGGGATCGACGTTCGCCGCAACGTGGCGGAGTACGGCGTTTCCGTTCAGCAGCTTATCGAGATCGGCAAGGCGCTCTCGCGCAACGCGCGGATTCTCATCCTCGACGAGCCGACCAGCGCCCTGTCCGACGCGGAGATCGAGCGACTCTTCGAGATCCTCCGGGGGCTTCGCGCCCGGGGCGTGGCACTGATCTACATCTCGCACAAGATGGACGAAATCTATCGGATTGCGGATCGGATCACCGTGCTGCGCGACGGGTCGTTTATCGGCTGCCGTCGCGCATCGGAGCTCGGACGCGACGAGATGATCCACTGGATGGTCGGTCGTCAGATCGAGCAGCTCTTCCCCAAGCACACGCGGGCGCCGGGTCGGGAGTTGCTGCGCGTGGAGGGGCTTTCGCTGCGCGAGGGCGCGGCCGGCAAGATGCTCGTAAACGGGGCGTCGCTGACGTTGCGAGCCGGCGAGGTCGTGGGGCTCGGCGGCCTGATGGGCAGCGGTGCCAGCGAGCTGCTGGGGGCGATCTTCGGCCGGTACGGTCGCCGATGTTCGGGGAAGATCCGGGTCGAGGGCCGGCCGTTCGTTCCGCGCTCGCCCCGGCACGCGCTGGCGGCGGGCCTGGCGATGGTGACGAACGACCGAAAGGCCAGCGGCCTTGTGCTTCCGATGAGCGTGCTGCACAACATGACGCTTGCGGCCCTGCCCCGCGCGACACGGGCCGGCTGGCTCCGGGGCGCCGTCGAGCGGCGGCTGGCCGAGCCGCTTTCGCGAGACCTTTCGCTCCGGGCGCCTTCGCTTCATGCACCGATCACGGCGTTGTCCGGCGGCAACCAGCAGAAGGTGATCCTTGCGAGGTGGCTGCTGACGGAGCCGAAGATTCTGTTGCTTGATGAGCCGACGCGCGGCATCGACGTCGGCGCCAAGGCGGACATTTACGAGCTGATGAACCGCTGGACGGCCGCCGGCATCGGCATCCTGCTGATCACGAGCGAATTGCCGGAGCTTCTGGCGATGAGCGACCGGATTCTGGTAATGTCCCGGGGACGGATCACCGCGGAGCTTTCGCGTGAGGAGGCCACCCAGGAGCGGGTGATGGCGGCGGCGGTGTGACCGCGACGGATCGCGCCTCCGCCGGGTGCAGGGTCCGGACCGCGTGCGCGGCCGGCTCTCCACAGGAGACCCCGATGAACGAACGGACAATGGAGCTCGCATGATCGCCGGATTGCCTCGCATCTGTCACAGCCCCGGTTTCCGGGCGGCGCTTGCGCTTGTGGGGGTGCTGGCGCTCGGGTGTCTGTTGAATGCCGACGGTACGTTCTTCAAGTTCAAGACACATCACGACCTGCTGGGGGCGGTGGCCATCAACGGCATGCTCGCCTGCGGCATGACGCTGGTGATCCTGGCGGCGGGGATCGACCTCTCCGTCGGTTCGGTGCTCGGCGTCTGCGCGATGTGTTTTCCGCTCTTTACGATGGTGCAGCATTGGCCGGCGTGGCTGGCGTTCCTGGCGTGTCTGGCCATCGGTGCGATTGCCGGGGCCGTGAACGGCGCCCTCATCACGCTCTGCGGCATGCAGCCCTTCGTCGCGACGCTGGCGACGATGGTCTCCGCTCGCGGTCTGGCCAAGTACGTACCGACGTTTGCCGGCCTCACCGCCGGGCAGAAGATTCAGCCGACCGAGGGCCTCGGGCCGCCCGTCTTCGACTTCATCGACGGCCGCATCCTGCTGTGGGAGGCGCCCTGGGGCCGCGTGCAGTTGCCGATAGTCACGGTTTTCTTTCTTGCCTGCGTTGCCGTCCTGTGGGTCGTGGTCACCCAGACCCGCTTCGGCCGTCACCTTTACGCGATCGGCGGAAACGAGGAGGCGGCACGGTTGTCGGGCATCCGGGTCGGCTGGAACAAGCTTTTCGCCTACGCGATCTGCGGCCTCACCGCGGGGCTCGCGGGGATCTGTCAGGCGGCGCGGGATCACCTGGGCGACCCGGAGGCGGGGTTCACGTTTGAACTCAAGGCAATTGCCGCCGTCGTCATCGGCGGCACGAACCTCATGGGCGGGCGCGGCGGCATGTTGCTTACGCTCGTCGGCGTCCTGATAATCGGATATATCGAGAAAATCCTGAGCATCAACAATGTTCAGGAGGCCGGGCGGCTCGTGATTCAAGGCGCCATCATCGTCGTGGCGGTGATCATACAGCGTCGCCGCGGTTGAAAGGAGATGCCATGACCTCGACGTTTCTTCGACACGTCCGAATCGGCACGCTCGCGGCCCTCGTCGCGGGGGCCCTGCTCGGGGCCGGTTGCCGGCAGAAGTCGGCGACGTCGCAGCCTGCTGCGGCGACGGAGTCGTACGGCGGCATGAACATCATTTTCTCGGCGGACTGCAAGTGGCTGGAGAACAACGGCCGCCAGGAGATGGAATCCGCCCTGAGCCGGTTCGACAGAATCGACGTGGTGTATGGTCACAACGATCCCGAGGCCCACGGCGCGTGGCTGGCCGCCCGGGCCGAGGGCCAGGGCCGTGAGAAGACGATCAAGTTCGTGGGGATCGACGCGAACCCGGACGAGGGCAAGAAGTACGTTCGCGAGGGCATTCTCACCGCGACGCTCGAGTACCCTACGGGCGCCGCGGAAGCCATCGACCTGGCGCTGCTCATTCTGAACGGGATACCGGTGCCGAAGGACATCGTGCTGGCCACGACCCTGTACACGAGGGACACGATCGACCGGGGTGGCATTCCTGTGGATGCGCCGGGGCCGGCCCTGATCGCCGAGCTGCGGGCGAAGCATGCGGACATCCTGAAGAGCGACCCGGCCAACGCGGGCAAGTGGACCATCGGCATGTCGCAGTGCAACCTGGGCGAGCCGTGGCGCGTCCGCATGAACCAGGAGATCGCGGTCGCCGCCGCAAAGTATCCGCAGCTCAAGGTCGTCTTCAAGGATGCGCAGAACGATTCGCAGACTCAGCGCAACCAGGTGGAGGAGTTCCTTACGCAGAAGGTCGATCTGCTCATCATCTCGCCCAAGGAAACCGTGCCGCTCACCCCGCCCGTGCAGAAGGTCTTTGACGCGAAGATCCCCGTGATCGTCCTCGACCGGCGCGTCCAGGGCGACCGGTATACCTGCTTCATCGGCGGCGACAATGTGCTGATCGGCCGGACGGCGGGGCGCTACGTCGGCCACCTGCTCAAGGGGAAGGGCAACATCGTGGAGTTGAAAGGGCTGATGACCACCACGCCCGGCCACGAGCGTCACAACGGCTTTGTCCAGGGCCTTCAGGACTACGTCCGAGACCCCGTCGCCATCGACCGGGCATTCGGCGGGTGAGGCCGCGGGGAGCGCCCGCGACCACGTTGCGTGTACAGAGTCCCTCCGCTTGGCGCGCGACCGTCTCGGCGCACTCTCCTGCCACGCCCGCCGGGAAGCCCCGTCTCCGGGCATCGTCAGGTATTCGTCCGCGACGCGGTGCGGACGAGGCCGCACCGGGCGGCTACTGCGGCTTGTTCGCCTCGTAGGCCCACGCCAGCCATTCGAGCGCGGTCGCCATGTCCTGCGGATCGATCGCCGGGCCGCCCCAGAAGCGGAAGCCGGGCGGGGCGTCGCGGTAGGCGTTCACATCGAACGCGACCTTTTCGGATTCCAGCGCGCCGGAGACCTTCTTCGTGAAGGCGGCCTGATCTTCCGCGCCGAGTTTGGTGAACCACTCGGCGACCACCTTGAGGCAGATCGACGTATTGCTGCGGATCTCCGGCCTCTCGGCGAGGAAGCCGATCCACTGATGGTTCCGCGCGACGAACTGTTCCACCGTGCGGAGGTTCGCCAGGCTTCGGGCGATGCAGGCGTCGAGGCCCGTCTTGCCGTCGAACGACAGATTCTTCGCCCAGTTCAGCGTGTCGAGCCAGTCCTCCACGCAGAGCATGGACGGCGTGTTGATCGTGTCGCCGACGAAGATGCCGTCGATCAGCTTGCCGCCTTTGGTCAGGCGGAAGATCTTCGGCAGCGGCCACTTCGGGCTGTATGTCGTCAGACGCTCGACGGCCCGCGGCGAGAGAACGAGCATCCCGTGCGCCGCCTCGCCGCCGAGGCTCTTCTGCCACGAAAACGTCGTCGCATCGAGCCGCTCCCACGGCATCGGCATGGCGAACACGGCACTGGTGGCGTCGCAGAGCGTCAGTCCCCCGCGGTCGGCCGGCGGCGGGGAGGACTGCGGGATGCAGACCCCGCTCGTCGTGCCGTTCCAGCAGAATACCACGTCCGTGTTCCAGTCGATCGCGGCAAGATCGGGCAGCGAGCCGTACGGCGCCTTGAGGACCTTCGCCTCAAGCTTGAGCTGCTTGGTGACATCGGTGGCCCAACCCTGGCCGAAGCTCTCGAAATCGAGCACGGTCACCGGCCTGGCACCGAGCAGACTCCACATCGCACACTCGAACGCGCCGGTGTCGCTGCCGGGCATGATGCCGATGAGATAATCCCTGGGGATGCGGGCCACCTCGCGGGTCAGCTCGATGGCGTTCTTGAGTCGCGCCCGGCCGTCCTTCGACCGGTGCGATCGTCCGACGAGTGCATTCGAGAGCGCACTGACGCTCCATCCGGGGCGTTTGCAGGTAGGGCCGGAGCCGAAATTCGGGACGCGGGGTTTTGCCTGCGGTTTCTGCACGAGCGTAACTCCTTCCAGTGTCGGTTCTGGTGATCCTGCTGCGGGGTACGAACCAAGCACCCCCAGAGAAGCCGCGGATCGCCACACGTGCCGGGGTCGAAACACATTTTTTAGACGGAAACCCTGTTCCGGTCAATAGTCGGGCGGCGCTAGCCGTCGGCAAAAAAATGCGAGGCGGGCCGTCACAACGCATCGGCCGTATCACGCCCGATACTTCGCGGCTCTGCGCACTTCCTGACCGCGTTGGTGCTCCACGTTCGTAATTCGTATCGCTCCGGTGGAAAAGCCGACGCGTCATTACGGACGTAACCTGCGGAATCGGAACGCGTTGCGGTTTGACTCCGCGACAGGCGAATCGCATGTTTCCGACAGCGAAACTGTGTTGCTGCGGAGGACGAACCGCTTATGGCGGCGAGCGCAAGGTATCAGAGACAAGGCGTAGTCATCGTCCAGACCGCAGTCATGTCGGCGGTGCTGCTGGGCTTCGTCGCATTGGCGGTGGATATCGGTCGTGCGGTGGCCGTCCGGGCAGAGGCGCAGCGCGCGGCGGACGCTGCGGCCCTGGCGGGGGCCAGCGGGCTGGCCACCGATGGGATCCTTACGCAGAACGACACCGATGTGGCCGAGGTGGTGCGCTCGCGTGCCCTTGCCATCGCCCGGAAGAACCGGATCTTCAACGATGAAACACATATAGCCGAACAGGACGTGGAGTTTGGAAGGATCGACGATCCCTGGAACCTCCACTCGCCGTTCGTTCCTTCCCATCCCGCGGTGGCCAATGCCGTTCGCGTCACAGTCCGACGCTCGGCAGGTGCCCCGGACGGCCCCATCCCGACGGCCTTTGCCGGTGTGCTGGGGAAGAACTGGGTGAACGTCGAGGCGAGCGCCACGGCCATCGTGGACCGTGGGATGGCAGGCTTCCGACCTCCGCCGAATGGGGAGGGCATCCTGATCCCGCTCACCATTCAGCAGCAGCGGTACCTCGACGAGTTGGAGAACGGCGCCGACACGTACGGTTTCGAGGATGGTGCGGTCCGGTTCACGGGCGACGGCATCCGCGAGATTCGACTCTATCCCGACAAGCAGGGGGGCAGCAGCGGCAAGAGCAAGGGCAACAACAACAGTAATGGCGGCGCAGGCTCCGGCAATTTCGGCATCCTGAACATCGGCCACGCCAACAACGGCGTACCGGAGATCGAGGCTCAGATTCTCAACGGGGTTACCCCGGAGAACCTTACCGTGGCGATCGGCATGCCCGAGATACGTTTCGTTGACGATTCCGGCAACCCGATCACCCATCAGATCGACGGCGATCCCGGGGTCAAGGCCGGCATCAAGGATGCGCTGGAGCAGCGGATCGGCGACGTGGTCGGCTTCTTCATTCACACGACCGTGGCAAGCCACGGAGCCAATGCGCAGTTTACCGTCGTGGGCATACGGTTCGGCCGTGTGCTGGCGGTGGATCTGAGTGGCAGCGCGAACGGCGGCAAGGGCCTGGTGCTTCAGCCGGTGGCATACGAAGGTTCGTCGGTAATCACGGCGTCGAACGCGCCGTCCGCCGGAGCATACGTCAGTCGGATTCGTCTTGTGCGGTAAGTTCGCCGCCCGGCTACTGCCGTTTGGAACGAGGGTAACCATCCGAAGACGTGTTACACATCGTCGGTCCCCGTGATGGCCGGGGCGACGGCGGCCATGCCGTGGGGATCCATTGTTTGCTTACGGGCCCGCGAGGCGAGGATGAGTTTGCTCGTACCGGGGGTGCGGCCCGGTGCCTGTGCGATCTCCACGGGGGACTTGCCCGTTTCGGTGCGATCGTACACGACCGGGTGTCGGATCGGCGGGTGAACCGGCGCGGCAGAGGTCGGCGAGGGATCAGCGGTCGGGACGGCTGTCTCCGGTCGGCGCTGCCCGGGCGCAGCCGACCGGACGCCAACCGCCTCAGCGTGTGGGGCATGGCGTTGCCATTGCCGCACGCAGGATTACAATTCCACCCATGCTGGCCCGATTTCACAGTGTGGCGCTTGTGGGCATTGAGGCATATCCGTGCGAAGTGGAGGTGGACATCGCCGGGCGGGGGGTTAAGGACCCGGTCATCGTCGGCCTTCCGGATACGGCGGTGAAGGAGAGTCTGGAGCGGATTCACAGCGCGCTGGAGAACTGCGGCTATGAGGCGCCGAGCCGGCGGGTGACGGTCAACCTGGCGCCGGCGGACCTTCGCAAGGAGGGGCCGGCGTTTGATCTGCCGATTGCGCTGGGGATGGTGTTCGCGAACGGGCTGGGGACGCCGGAGCGGTCGGGCGAGTATCTCGTGGCGGGGGAGTTGGCGCTGGACGGGCGCGTGCGGCCGATTCGCGGGGCGCTGTCGATGGCGCTGTTGGCGCGGCAGCGGGGGTGTGCCGGGTTGCTTGTTCCGCGGGAGAACGCGGAGGAAGCGGCCGTGGTCCAGGAGATTGACGTCATTCCCGTCACGTCGCTGAGCGAGGCGGTGGGGTTTTTCACGGGGCAGTTGCCACTGGAGCCGGCGCGGGTTGACCTGGGGCGGCTGTTCGAGGAGGCATCGACGTACGATGTGGATTTCTCGGATGTCCGCGGCCAGGAGGCGATCAAGCGGGCGCTGGTGATCGCTGCCGCCGGGGCCCACAACATCCTGCTGATCGGCCCGCCGGGATCGGGCAAGACGATGCTCTCGCGGCGGATGCCGACGATCCTGCCGCCGCTGACGATCGCCGAGTCCCTCGAGACGACGCGGATCTATTCGGCGGCGGGCAAGCTGCCGCCCGGTGCCTCGCTGATGGCAACGCGGCCGGTGCGCTCGCCGCACCATTCCGCCAGCGGGCCGGCGCTGGTCGGCGGGGGGACGATCCCGCAGGCGGGCGAAGTCTCGCTTGCGCACCACGGCATCCTGTTTCTGGACGAGTTTCCCGAGTTTCCGCGAACGATCCTCGAGACGCTGCGCCAACCGCTGGAAGACGGCTACGTGACGATCGCGCGGGCGCACAGCTCGGTGGCGTTTCCGGCGAGCTTCATGCTGATCGCGGCGATGAATCCGTGCCCGTGCGGATACTTCACCGACCCGAAGCGTCCGTGCAAGTGCAGCCCGCCGCAGATCGACAAGTACCTTGCGCGAATCAGCGGGCCGTTGATCGACCGGATCGACATGCACGTCGAGGTGCCGGCGGTGCCCTATCGCGAGTTGCGAAGCGACCGTGACGGCACGGACAGCCGGACGATGCGCGAGCAGGTGCTTGCGGCGCGGGAGATCCAGCGGGAGCGCTTCGGCCGGGACAATACGGCGCTCAACGGCACGATGAAGCCGCGGTAGGTCCGCAAGTACTGCAAGCTCGATGAGCATGGGGAGGCCGTCCTGCGGCAGGCGATGACGGAGCTGGGGCTCTCGGCCCGGGCCCACGACAAGGTTCTGCGTGTGGCCCGCACGATCGCCGACCTGGCGGGCAGCGAGAGCATACAGACGCCGCACCTGACCGAGGCGATCATGTACCGCCGGCTGGACCGGCAGTTGTAACTTCCCGCGGGGGCTGTTGGTATCGGTCGCGCCGGGTTCTGCGAAGAGTGCTTGGGGCGTAAATACGATCTACCCAGCCGTACTACCGCGCGATACCTCAAAGTTTTGTGGTCTTGACTCCGATGCGTCGCGTTGCTAATATACGACTGCCTTAGTCGTTCTTCGGCTGCGTGTCTCGTCGACACCGCCAAGGCAGATTCCAGGAGGTTCAGTCGTGGCTCGTCTCTTCGAGGACATCACCAGGACGGTCGGGAATACGCCGCTCGTGCGGATCAATCGCATCATCCGGGGGCCGGCGACGGTCTACGCGAAGCTGGAGTTCTTCAATCCGCTTTCGAGCGTGAAGGATCGCATCGGCGTCGCGATGGTCGAGGCGGCCGAGCGGGCGGGCAAGATTCGCAAGGGCACTGTGCTCATCGAGCCGACGTCGGGCAACACGGGCATCGCGCTGGCGTTTGTCTGCGCCGCCAAGGGCTACCGCCTCATCCTGACCATGCCGGAGAGTATGTCGGTGGAGCGCCGGACGCTGCTCAAGGCGTTGGGCGCCGAGCTCGTCCTCACGCCCGCGGCGCAGGGCATGAAGGGGGCCATTGCCGTTGCGGAACAACTGGCTCGGGAAACGCCCAATGCTTTCATCCCGCAGCAGTTTCAGAATCCGGCCAACCCGGAGGTTCACCGCCGGACTACGGCGGAAGAGATCTGGAACGACACGGACGGCAAGGTGGACATCCTCGTCAGCGGCGTCGGCACGGGCGGCACCATTACGGGGATCAGCGAGGTCATCAGGCAGCGCAAGCCTTCGTTCCGGGCGGTGGCGGTAGAGCCTGCGGATTCGCCGGTCATCACACAGAAGCGCGCGGGCCGGGAGCTCAAGCCCGGTCCGCACAAGATTCAGGGCATCGGTGCGGGCTTCATTCCGGACGTACTGAACCTCGATGTCGTTGACGATGTGGTCTGCGTGAGCAATGAGGAGGCGTTCATCTGGGCCCGGCGTGCCGCCCGGGAGGAGGGGATCCTCTGCGGGATCTCGTCGGGGGCGGCGCTGTGCGCGGCCAATGAGATTGCCGGCCGCGAGGAGAACAAGGGGAAGATGATTGTGGTCATCCTGCCGAGTTGCGGGGAGCGGTATCTGTCCACGCCCTTGTTCCAGGAGGCGTGAACACGATCGCGACGAACCGGAGGCGCGAGCGAGGGACGAAGGATGCGGCGCACGGCGTCGTTTCCGGGGGCGCCCAGGAGGCGGGCCTGATGAGAAAGACATGTTCAGCGGACTGGCGGCCGGAGACGCTGGCCGTCCACACGGGCGTCTACAAGGACACGACGTTCAACTCGGTGACGACGCCGATCTATCCGAGTTCCACGTTTGCCTTCGAGCGCGTCGGTGTGAACAGGGGGTATGACTACACGCGCTCGGGCAACCCGACACGGACGGCGCTGGAGGAGAACCTCGCCGCCCTGGAGGGCGGTGCGCAGGCCTGGGCCACGTGCACCGGCATGGCCGCGATTACCACGCTTGCGTTTCTCTTCCGGCCGGGGGACCACGTGATCACCGGTCACGACATCTACGGCGGCACGTTCCGGCTGCTCGATCAGGTGCTTCGGCCAATGGGCATCGAGACGTCGTTCGTCCGCATGGACGAGCCCGACCGGGTCCGCGAGGCGATCCGGCCCTCGACGCGGGCGATTCTGATCGAGACGCCTTCCAACCCGCTGCTGCGCGTGGTCGATATCGCGGCGATGACGGCGATTGCGAAAGAGCACGGCCTGTTCACGATCGCCGACAACACGTTTATGAGTCCCTGTTGCCAGAAGCCGTTCGCGTTCGGCGTCGATATCGTCGTCCACTCGACCACAAAGTACCTCAACGGTCACAGCGATGTGGTCGGCGGGGCGATCGTCGTTCGCGACGGTCGATTCCGCGAGCGGATCGGTTTTCTGGTGAACGCCCTGGGGACGGCCTGTTCGCCGTTCGACGCATGGCTCGTGCTGCGGGGCATCAAGACGCTGGCCTACCGCATGGAGGCGCACCAGCGGAATGCGATGGCCGTGGCGCGGTGGCTCGCGGGGCGGCCGGGCGTCCGAAGGGTGTATTATCCGGGGCTGCCCGATCATCCGGGTCATGCGATCGCGAAGCGGCAGATGCGCGGCTTTGGCGGCGTGGTGAGTGTGGACCTCGACCTGGATCGCGTCAGCGTGGACGCCTTCCTGCAGCGGCTTGAGGTGTTCTCGCTGGCGGAGTCGCTGGGCGGTGTCGAGTCGCTCGTGGAACAGCCCTGGACGATGAGCCATGCCTCGATCAGCGAGGAAGCGCGTCGCGCGGCGGGCATCACGCCGGCGACGCTGCGGCTTTCCATCGGCATCGAGCATCCGGACGATCTCATCGCGGATCTGGAGCGAGGGCTTGCGGCCGGAACGGAGGGATGCCAGTGCCGTATTCGGTAAGTCAGTTTCGCATGCGGCGATGTGCGGCGCGGGACTGTCTTGCCGAAAACGGCATGAGCGCAGTCTCGGGTTCGAGAGGTTCCGGTCGTTTGCAGCCGGGCATCGCGGTGCTCGGCCGCAGACGGACAGGTGTGCCAGACCATGAAACTGTCGAAGAAGACCGATTATGCGTTGCGGGTGCTGTTCACGCTCGTCGAGCACTACGGTCGGCAGCCGATACCGATCCGCGAGCTGGCGCGCCGCAACGAGGTTCCCAAGCGATTCCTTGAGCACATCATGCTTGATCTCAAGGCGCAGGGCTGGGTCACAAGCGTCCCGGGAAAGAAGGGCGGCTATATCCTGAGCCGAAGCCCCGAGAAGATCACGATGGGCCAGGTGGTCCGTCGCTTCGAAGGCATCATGGCTCCGATCGCCTGCGTCGCCGTGCCGAATTACGTCCGTTGCAGTCAGGAGCCGGTTTGCCGCTTCCGGCGTGTGCTGCTGGAGATACGCAACTTCGCCGCTCACCTGATGGATGGCGCTACACTCGCCCGCGTCTTCGCCGGCGCCCCGGTGACAAGCCGGGAGGTGTTTGCGCCGGACGTTACGGACGGATTGGGCATCTGACGGGCGCGTTCCTGCTGCCCGCGATCGGATTCGGACGCGCTCGCGAAGTCCCGGACGGGCGGGGCGGATGACAGCCTGTTTCGCGGACAAGAGCCGGTGGGGCATCGCGGGCTCAGTCGCAACCCGCGGAGCGTCAGTACTTTCGGGCAGGCGACGCGGCGTCCGGAAAGCCGGCGAATGCACGGCTCGTATAGATCGACCAGATCCGCACCGGGTGGCCGCGCACTTCATGGACGACGGAGCGTGCGAGCCGCAGGTCTGTCAAGACGGGCGTCCCGCCCCGCTCACCCGTCAGGATCGGATGCAGCGAACCGATGTAGAGGCACGGCCGGCCGACGAATTCCGCCCGATTTCGAATCGGGTTCGGCCAGATGTCATACTGGCTCATACGTCCGCCGAGCGCGGATTGTGCCGAATAGACCCTCGGTTCGCCGGGCGTATAGAACGCGATCTCGGCGGCAAGCTGGTAGTCTTCCGCCAGCAGAAAGGGCTCACGTCCGGCGGCGTGTTCCTGCGCGAGCACCTCCCCGACTGCCCGGCCCAGGTCGGCCCAGCCCCGGAGCCGCGCGGTGGGGTCATACTTCGCGACGGGGGTCAGGTCCCACGGCGGCGCGTTGCGGGCCATGCGGGCAAATACAGGCATGAGCCAGTCCGTGCGGTGCATCACGACGACCAGACCGCCGCCGAAGACAACACCCGCCGCAATGAACGCCGCAGCGCCGGCCCGCCCGCCGGGCGTCGGCAGCCGCCGCCGCCGTCCGAGCCACAACGCCAGGAGGATCGTGCCCGGCAACAGTGCCACGACCGGCCAGTTGGGCTGAATCTTCGTGATCGGGCTGAAAGCGAGGAACACAAGCCACGGTACGGCCGTCGCAAGGACGAGGAGCCGGGCCGATGCCGCGTCGTGCACCTCGGCGGGCTCGTCGCAGGGGCGGCGCCACACGTCGATCAGCGCCCAGACCATTCCGACGAACCACACGCCGCCAAGCACGGCGGCCTGTCCTGCGATGTACGCGATTACGTTCGCCGGCTGAAACGAGGGTCCGTGGGCCACGCCCGCCTGTCCGGCGACGTGACGAAAGTTCACCCAGTCGTGGCGCGCGCTCCAGAGCAGGATGGGTGCGAACCCCGCGAGTCCCACCACCATTGCCACGTACGGTCCGGGACGCCTGAGCCACGCCCGTAGCCGGGGTTCGCTGAGCAGGAAGAGACCGAACGCGGGGAAGATGAGCACCATCGTGTACTTGGCGAGGATGCCTGCCGCGATGAGCACGCCGGCTCCAAGCCACGCGGCGATGCCGTCGCTCCGGACGCCGCGATACAGGAGGACCAGTGCCCATACCCAGGCACAGGCGAAGGGCGTGTCGATGGTCATGAGGATCGAACCGGCGGCAAGGATCGGAATCGTGAAGGTCAGGGCCACAGCCGCCAGGGCCAGCCGCGGCTTTCGCAGGGTGTCGCGCGCCAGAACGTAGATTCCCACGCCCGTCAGGGTGGACAGGACGATTGCCGGCAGGCGGACGGCCAGCATCTCGTTGCCCACAAGCCGCTCGGACCATGCGGCGAGTGCCGCACGCGAAGCGGCGATAATGCAGGCGATCAGCGGTCCTTTTTCGTAATAGCTGAGCGCCGGCCGCCGCGCCCATTCCCAGTAGAAGGCTTCGTCACCGGAGAGGTTCAACGCGTGCGGATCGAGGAGGGAAAGAAAGTTGGCGATGCCTCCAGCGATCAGCAGAGCCCCGCACGCAGCAGCACAGGCGTTGCGCCCCTTCGGACGCGGCGAACTGAGCGGGGCCTTTGCGCGCACCTACGGGGCTCCCGCGGGCCGGCTGGCGGTAGTCGGAGCGGTGGCCGTCGGCGTGGCGCGCATCGCCCATATGGCCTTGGCGGTAACACGTTTGCCGGAGTCGATGGTCCCTTCCACCCGCACCGTGTCGCCGACTTTCAGGTCGGCCAGCGTCGCCGGTTTGTCGTCGATCGAGATCCGGCAATCGGTCGGCACCTCGCCGGCGAGTTGGAAACGCTGCCCGTTCTTGGGGTGGGTGAACTCGAGGGATGCCTGGCGTCCGGCCACGTCGATGCCCGTGATCGTGCCGCGTATCTCGTATACGTTCGTTTCGTGCCGCTTGCGGTATAACGATCCGACCACAATCACGACCGCGATCGCGACAACCGCGATGATGACGCGCGTTCGGGTGTCCTTTCTCATGTCCGAAACAGTATTCTCCGTATGATGCGGCGTCAAGCCGAGCGAACCCGGCATTGCGTTCGTTCGTCGGGAGGAGTAGAGTACGGGCTTCACTGGCGGCAGTGCTGCGAACGGGCAGACAGGACAGTCACGGGAGGCACAAGCATGGGGCAAACGCTTCGCATCGGCACGATGATCGTTCTGGCGGCCGGGTTCCTGGCATGTGGTGCGTGCAGCCGGAAGAACCCCGCGCCGGAACACGGGATGATCGAAGGCGTAGCCGAGTCCATCGATACGGGCGCCAACCAGGTTTCCATGCGGTGGTACAATCCCAAGAAGCAGGCTGATGTACGGATTACCGGCACCGTCACCGATCAGACGGAGATTCTGGTCAACGGTCGGGTTGCCCGCCTGGAAGACATTCAGGTAGGAGAGAAGGTCAAAGCGACCGGGCGGCTCGTCAAAGAGGGCGGCACGCCGCAACTGATTGCCACCCGGATCGAGGTGACTCGAGAGACGGCCCCCACCAGCGGGACGACGACCAGGCCGGCAAAGTCCTGAGGCCGCATCACATGCGATCGCGGCGCACCTTTTCCCGTCCGGGTTTCGTGAAGATGTGCCGCGCCCGGGCGAGTCGCGGGGGATTCCGCAGAGCGATGTTGCCCCGCGGTCGCACTGTGGTCGCGCTGTCCGATCCGTGTTACCGGCAGGCTGACTTTCCTCTGTGCGGTTGACTCCGGCCAATTGCTTCCAGATAATCCCCCGGGGACGGCGCTCGTCGTTTCGGCGGGCCCGTTGCTTTCCGGGAGCGACCACGGGGATCTGCGGCGCGGGCCGGCGGACTATCGAGCCGCAGGAGAGACCAGGTACTCATGCCCACCTTCTTCGCCCGTCATTACGCGCGGAAGAGCGTGCCGGTCGTGGAAACGGTGATCGGTTTCGTAATCCTCCTGTTGGCGGCAGGAGTTGTCGTGGCGCTGGTGCGCACGGTTCGCCCGGCCGATAAGAAGCTTTTCCAACTCGATGCGAAGTATCTCAACGCGACCGACGAGCCGCGTGAGCTGCGCCGGGGCGAGCAGATGATGCCGGTCCTGCCCCCTCCCTGGAGGTCGGTCGGGGGTGTGGAAGCCGGGGAGGCCGACGCCGCGTCGAACTGGGCTGGCGAAGGAGCGGACGTGATGCGGTCCAACGGGTTGGGCCGGGCGTACCGCGGGCGTTTCGAGGCGGCCGGCGCGGGCAACTTGCGGGTAACCGTTACGGTCTACGACATGGGCTCTCCACGGAACGCCGCCGCTGTCGCCGGCCTCCGCCGGCCGTCAGGGGCCGGACCTTGCGCGGTCGGCCGTGGCGGCTGGTCCGCCGGTTCGCGGATCGGCTTCTGGAGTGGGCGCTACTACACCGAGATCGAGTCCGCCGGGGCGGCTGCGGCCGGGGCAGTCCTTGAGGTGGCAAAGGCCGCAGCGGCGGTGCAGCTATCCTACGGTGCGCCTGCGGCGACGGACGCGACGGTGAGCACCGCGCCGGCGGCGGCCGGGGTCGCGAAGCGGCCGGAGCATTTCCCGTTGCTCACCGGGGCCGGGTGGGCCTCACCCGACGAGATTCGGCGTTTCAACAAGGATACGCTGTACGAGAAGATCGACGGCAAGGCCGGTATGTTCCTGGGGTTCCTGTTTGTGGAGCTGGAGTTCGGCACGTACCAGAAGACGGACAAGGGCTGGCCCTTCGACGTCTATGTGTACGACATGGGGGAGCCCGTCAACGCGTTCGGCGTCTATCGTCTGGAGCGCAGCCCCGACGCCCCGGTCCGCGCGCTGGGCCGCGAGGGGTACACGTCCGGGGCGAGCGTATTCTTCTGGAAGGGCAAGTACTACGTGAACGTCCTCGGTCCGCCGGATCAGCCTGCCGCGGCTGGAGCCGCCGAGGAGGTGGCCGCCGCCGTGGAGAAGACGATTCGCGACGACGGCGAGCCGTTCTGGGCGGAGAAGGCCTTTCCGGCCGGCAACCGGAAGAAGGGCTCGCTGAGCTACAAGGCGACGGATGCGCTGGGATACAGCTTCCTGCGCGGCATGTTCGTTGCAGAGTATTCCGCCGGCGAGAAGACGTACCAGCTTTTCATCCTGCGGACGGCCGACGCGCCCGCGGCGAGGGCGACGTTCGAGCAGTACGCCGAGGCGGTCAGGAAGTACAACAAGGTGCTGAGCCGCAAACCCCTCGGCGGCGGCGAGATGCTCGTGTCCGAGTCGCTCGGCGTATTTGAGGCTGCGTTCTACAAGGGCCCGTTCTTTGCGGGCGCGACGGAGTGCCCGGACGCGGCCCTGGCCGAGAAGGAAGCGACGGCGTTTTGCGAGGGGCTCGACGAGGCGGCGCTCGCGGCGATTTCGTCGGCGGCGCCCGCCGCCCCGGCGGCGGAAAAGGAGTCATCCGGCTCACAGGAGCCGGGGGGTAGCGGTGGCGAGCAGGCAACAGACGCACATTGAACACGGCTCGATCGGGCGGGCGATTTCACGGCGTGACGTGCTCATCCGCGGCGGCTCGACAATCGTTGCGGCCGGGGCGGCGGCGGGGATCTTCGCGGCGCTGCACGATCGCCGGGGCGACGCCGGGCTGCAACTGCCGCCGCCGGTCAGGCTGCCGGATTACTTCGCCCGGGTCGGGTACGATCCGGCGGCGCCGCGGCTTGCTTACGCACGCTGCTCGCCGAAGACGTTCGAGGCCGATCCCGCTGCGGTCGAGCGAATGGTCCGGGCGGCGGTGGGGGGCCTGAGCACCGACGGCATGAAGCGGTTCATTCATCGCGGCGATGTGGTGATGCTCAAGCCGAACGTCGGGTTCGACCGTGGCCCGAGACTCGGGGCGACGACGAACCCGGACGTGGTGCGGGCGGTCATTCGGCTCTGCCGCGAGGCGGGGGCATCGCGGGTCATCGTCGCCGACAACCCGATCGAGGAGCCGGAGGTCTGCTTCGCCCGTTCGGGCATTCAGGATGCGGCTCGCGCCGAGGGCGCCGAGGTGATGATTCACTCCGCCGCCCAGGATACGGAGGTGGTCGTGCGTGATGCCCCGCCGGATGCATCGAAAGGCGAGGCCCTCGGCCGCTGGCCCATCTTCTGGAAGCCGCTGCGCGAGGCGACGAAGGTGATCGGCATCCCCGTGATCAAGAATCACAACCTCTGCTCGGCGTCGATGGCGATGAAGAACTGGTACGGCCTGCTCGGCGGACGACGCAACCAGTTCCACCAGGCGATCCACGACATCATCAGCGATCTGGGGCTGATGCTCAGCCCGACGCTGATCATCGCGGACGGGACGCGCGTCATGCTGAGCAACGGCCCCACAGGCGGGCGGCTGAGCGACATCGCGCTGGGCGGCAGGCTCGGCCGGCCGACGATCGTGGCGAGCGTGGATCAGGTGGCCTGCGACGGCTGGTGCTGCGACAACCTGCTGGGGGCGAAGGCGAGCGCGCTGCGCTATCTCGATCTGGCGTACGAGAAGTTCGGGCGGCTTGCCGGGCGGCTCGTCGAGCGCAACTGGCAGACGTATCGGGATCAGGGGAAGCTCGTGGACGCGGGCGAGGTGTGAGGAATTGCGGATTATGGAGCCACGCGCCGGACGCCTCCGCGACGGGCCGCGCGGGCGCCGGACCCGCGGAACAGCGGATCAACGGAATAACGGACTGCCGGAATAAGGGATTTGCGCCGCAGCATGCGTATAACGACCGTACGAATCATCGTTCAGCTTCTGATGTTCGCGATGTTCGCGGCGTTCTGTTTCGCGACGACGTTCGCGAACCTCAACGACTGCCCCGCGCTCGTCGGGTGGGTGAGCAAGTTCCTCGAGATCGACCCGCTCATCGCGATCTCGACGGCCATCACCACGCACACGGTCTACAAGGGCCTCGCCTGGTCGCTCATTATCCTCGTCCCGACGCTCTTTCTCGGCCGGATCTTTTGCGGCTGGATCTGCCCCTATGGCGCCCTGCACCACTTCGTCGGATGGGTGTTCAACCGGCGGAAGGTCAAGGAGCGGATCGAGTCGAACCGCTACCGCGGGATCTACGCGATCAAGTATTACGTTCTCGTGTTCGTGCTCGTCGCGGCGCTCTTCGGCACGTTGCAGATCGGGCTGCTCGATCCGATCTGCCTGTTCCACCGATCGGTGACGGCTTCCGTGCTGCCGGCGATGAATCTGCCGGGGCCGATTCAGAAGGGCCTCGGGACATGGTCGGGCTTCGGTGAGCCGAAGTACCACCAGTTGGGCTGGGTGATCGGGTTCATGCTGCTTTTCTTCGTCGGCATGAACCTGGCGATCCCGCGGTTCTTCTGCCGGGTGCTGTGTCCGCTGGGTGCGTTGCTGGGCGTGCTGAGCCGCTTTTCGCTCTGGCGGATCGAACGCAATCCGGGCGCGTGCGTGGACTGCGACGGGTGCCTCAAGAGCTGCGAGGGCGCCTGCGATCCGCACGCGAACCTCCGCAAGAGCGAGTGCTTCGTCTGCTTCAACTGCATCGAGGACTGCGGCAGCGGGGCGCTGAGCTTCGCGCTGTTGCCCGATCGGTCGCACGAGGTGACGAATCCGGACGTGCCGGCGCGCCGGGCGGCCATCGCGGCCTTTGCCAGCCTTCTGTTCTACCCGTTCACGAAGACCAGCGGCCGGACCACGCGCGACTTTTCCTCGAGCGTCGTCCGGCCGCCCGGCTCGGTGGAGGAGCAGGAGTTTCTGAAACGCTGCCTGAAGTGCGAGCAATGCGTGCGCGTCTGCCCGACGAACGTCCTGCAGCCGGCGTGGTTCGAGGCGGGCGTCGAGGGCGTCTGGACGCCGGTGATGAACTTCCGCATGGGCTACTGCCAGCTCAACTGCACGGCCTGCGGACAGGTCTGCCCGACCGGCGCGATCCAGCGGCTGACGGTAGGCCAGAAGCTCGGTTTCGAGCCGCTGCCCGAGGCCCTCGGCGGACGCGGGCCGGTCAAGCTCGGCACGGCCCACTACGACCTGGGCCGCTGCCTGCCGTGGTCGAAGAACATTCCGTGCGTCGTCTGCGAAGAGGTCTGCCCGACCTCGCCCAAGGCGATCCACTGCGAGTACAGGCAACTGCTCATCCGCGACGGCAAGAAGCAGGTGCTTTCGGCGACGGACACGACGGTAACGCTGGCCGATTATCCGGCCGCGGGCGAGTTGGTGCCGCGCGCGTGCCTGTTCCGCCGCGACCAGTTCCGCGGCGATGCAACAACGAGCTACCACGTCGAGATCATCCATCGCGACGGCACGAGCGAGAACCACCGCATCCTGGCGAACGACGCGGACACGCTGCTGATCGGCGAGACGGATGAGGGCGGCGAGCTTCGCCGCGGCGCGAGGTTCGCGAAGCTGCCGCAGAAGGGCAGCGTGGCGGCGATCCACGTGCAGCTCAAGCTGCCGAAGATCGACACGGGGCTGTGCATCGGCTGCGGGATCTGCGAGAAGGAATGCCCGGTCGTCGGCGAGCGCCGCGCCGTCTACGTCACGGCGGAGGGCGAGACGCGTTCGCAGAACTACAACGACCGCGACCGGAACCGATCCTTACGCCTGATGAAGACGGATGCGAGCGGTCGCTGAAGATGGCGCGGTTGGCAAATGGATCCGGCGTGGGGCACGGCCCGGCCCGTGCGGTCGCGCAAGCGGCGGGACGGTGCGGGACCGCCCGTGTGTTAGAGTCTTGCGTCGCAGCTTCTGCGCGCCTTGCGCGCGGCGTGCCCTGCGCGCATGTATCGCGCTGCGGCGGTAGCGCCACCCGTCATTCTGAGGAGCGCAGCGACGAAGAATCCGGCTGATTGGCGCAGAGAAGCCGGATGCTTCGGTGTGCCGTGAAAAGGCGTGAGTCTTCAG
>CAZZFA010000044.1:0-43142 GCA_964653435.1 uncultured Planctomycetales bacterium
CAGCAGCGGCACCGGCGCGTGGGGGCCGGCGGGCGCGGAAGGCACGGGGCGCCCGGGCGAGGCCTGGTCGTGGGGCGACCGGTGGCGCCGGCACCGCGAAGAGCGGCGCGAGCGGATTCGCGAACGCATCTCCGAAGTCGAGTCGCGTTTTCGCAAGCTGGAGGGGGTGCGGCCGGGCGCGATACCGCAGTTCCCGCCGCGATCACGCTGGGTGGCCGGGCTTCTGGGCATCTTCCTCGGGTGGCTGGGCATCCATCGCTTCTACCTGGGCTACACGAAGATCGGGATCATCCAGATCATCGTGACGATGCTGAGCAGGGGGGTCGGCGCTCTGTGGGGGTTCATCGAGGGTGTTCTGATTCTCGCGGGGGCGTGGGGCCAGGACGTCTACGGGCGGCCGCTCGAGTCGCGCCGGCCGAGGGTCCCGGTGCTGCTCGATACCCGTTGGCTCGAGCGCCTGCTGGTGGCATTCCTCGTGGCGGTGGCGCTGTCGGCGGGCGTGGCGATGATCGCGGACACGGACATGCCCGGTGTCCGGGATCGGGCCGAGGCGTTCCTGGGGACGTTCGCCGTGGTGCTCACGTTCGTCGTCGCGATGACGGTGGCGGCGATAGTGGGTTCGTTGATCTCGCTGCGGATCCACTCCGTGCCGGCGCCGCCCATGCTGGGGCGACTCGTCGTATTCGGAACGGGGCTGCTGACATTGCTGGCGGCAGCCGCCTTTTGCAGAGAGATGTTTCCGCCGGTCGCCGCCTTCGCATCGGCACAGGCGCGAAGGCAGGCCCTCAGACAGTTCGACGGCCTGCTGGAGGCCGTGGTGGGGGGACTGGCCGCGGCGATGCTGCTGGTGAACTGGGCCAAGCTCCTGAAGCGCGGGACCGAGGGGCGTGTCGAATTGGGTGCGGCCGTGTGGGCGGCCGTCGTGGCCGGCGTAGCCAGCATGTTCTGGAACGACAACTACTTCGCGATTGCAGGGGGCATCGCGGCAACGACATCGTTGACGGTGCAATCGGCGGCGTTCTTCCGACTGCGAAGACGTTGGGATGAGAGCGACGGGCCGCCCGGCACGACGTCGGGGCTGGGGCGGCGGCAGACGGCCCCCTCTGCCGGCTTTCATGAAGGCGAAGAGCGCAACGCGTGCGACGAGGGACAGGCGGCCGGTCCGCACAGCGGACCCTGTGCGGCTGCCGTAGGGGAGGTGACGGGCGGGACGCCCGTTCCCCGCGCGGCGGTCACGGCGGGCGAGACACCCGCCCCCCATGCGGCGCACCGTACCTCGTCCGAACAGGCCTGCACGGACCGCGCGCGACGGGTCTGGCAGTCGATCTTCGGCGCGATCCTGGCCGTGCCGGCCGTGGCGATACTGGCCTCCGCGCTCGACGTTGCCGACGACGTCGTTCCGTTCTGTATCGCATTGGGCGCCGCAATCGCCGCGTCAATCCCGTGGCTCACGTGTGTGACCCGCCGGCTGTACAGAGGATCTCGCGCGGGGTCCGTCGCCGCGGGGCCTTCGCCCGTGTGCGCTTCCGAGACCGCCTCGCCGGACACCGCCGCGCAACCGGCTCAGGCTCGCGAGGCGAGTCCCTCCGATTTCATCCTGCGCACGGGGGCCGGATCTTCGGGCAGCTATGAGCCTCGGCTCCGGTCGAACGGTGCCCGGGTCTTCTGGGGCACGGTGGCGGCGGCGCTGCTCTGCGGCGCCCTCATGTGCTTCATTGCGCTCGGGACCGTTCGCATGGGCCAGGACCATGCGGCGGGGACGCTTGCGGGCGGTCTCGCGATGCTGGCGGGCGAAGTGTTCCCGTTGAGCAAGGTCACCCGGCGGCGGCGACGGGGCGTGTACTCCGAGTGGCTACGGCCGTTTCTTATCGCGATCTGCCTGGCGGCGGCCGCGATCGGGGCGAGCGTGCTGGGCGGAATGAGCCTGCACGAGGACGAAGCCCTTGTGGCGATCGGCTTCCTCGTCTTCGGAATTGTGTTCGCGATGTTCTTCACGATCGTCCGGGGGGCCGGTGCGGCATTGACAAGGCCGGCGGCCGAACACGCGGCGCCGTCGTCTGATCGCTCACGACGCCTGAAGATCGGCCTCGTGCTCGTCTGTGTTGTGATCGCGGTCCTTGGCTTTCTTCTGGTCAGCATGCGCGCGACCGCTTACTCAAGGTCTGTCGGCTACTCACGGCACGAGTCCACCGAGGCGGGCGGCGCGTTTGCCTCCCGTGCGCAGGCCTACGAGGCGTGTGCGAACAACATCGTGACTCGCCTGAAGCAATACGATCTTGTGGACTGGTCGCCCGTCCGACCCTTCCGGCTGATCGTGAGCCCTCGAACGAACGTAGATCCGACGGCCCGAAAGCAGTGGGACTCCGCGTTGCTCGGGGCACTTCGCGCCGCCTATCCGCATGCCGGCCCATACGACTTGCAGGTCGGCTGGGAACAGCGGCAGACGGCGGCCGGCGCACACTGGGCGGGCGAGGGCGTCGCGGACAACGAAGTGGTTATTGATCTGGGGGAGCAAAGAGCCTCTCCCTCATCACCAACCGCCATCCACGCCAGGGTGCTCGCCAAGGCGAGGCGGTCGCTGTATGCGATTACGCTCTCGTACTCGTACAACGACGTCCCGCGACCGATGACCGAGGAACGGGCGGGCGGGAGCGCGTCGGAGTCGGGCGGCAGAGATGCCGGGGGCTGGTGATCGGTGTGATGGATTCGACGACGCACATGAACGTGAGCTGGTGCCCGCTTTTGGGCTTCGGCCTGCTGGTGGGGCTGATCATCTGGCTGTCGATCCGCAGCCCGAAGGCCGGCGCGGTCGCGTCGGGCGTCCTGGCGGCGTGCATATTGGGGGGGCTGCTTCTCGTCGGATCCAAGGCGCCGATGGCGCCGGGCGGATGGGCTACGCAGATGCAGACACCGTGGGCGAATGCGCCGGGGGCGTTCGGCGCACGCAAGCTTGTCTTCATCGCGATACCGCTTTTCATCTTTCTGTTCATCTCGCTGGTGGTGTGGGGGTTTGCGCGGAACCCGAAGAAGGGCTTCGCGGTGATGGGCGGGCTCTTTTTGAGCCTCCTCCTGCTCGGGATCTTCGCGATCCTGGCCGCCATACTGCTTCCGGCCATGTTTCGGGCACGGCAGATCGCCGGCCGAGATGCCGCGGCATCCGCGCCGCAGGTCGTCGCTGAGCTGCCCCTCGCGGTCCTCGCGGCCACTACGCGGCCCACCGGTGACGACATTCTGAACGACCCCTGGGTGATGGCGGCGGCGTCCGCGAATCCTGGGAGCGAATTCGCCTGTCGTGAACTGGCTTGCGCGGCAATGACTCGCAGAGCAATCCAGACGCTTCGCACCGCGGGGCGGATCGCCGGCGAGGCGGGCCCCCGCTTTGTCCTGACGATGGAGGCGCGCGACCCGACGACGCTCGACATCTGGAAGCGGGCGGAGCCCGCCATGCGCGCGGCGGCCCGCGCGGAGTTCCAGGAACGCGCCGACCGGCTCGTCCAGATCGCCTGGAACCCGAACTCCGGCCCCGGCACGCTCGAGGCCGAGCACCTGCTGGGCGGGGCCGTACTGCGATGGTCCGAACGGTCGCAGCAAGGCGGTGGCCGGTGGACGGTGACGGCCGAGTTGTTCATGCCCGCGGAAAGGCACGTTCGGCTCGCTCGCGAAGGGCAGCGCCCGGCGGACGGCGAGGTCCGTGGGTCAGTCACCGAGACCAGCTGGCGGAACGTCGTTCACTTCAACAAGAGCTGGGTGCTTGGCCTTGACTGGCCGGCGGGGCGGCCCGGGCCGTTCATCGTCGCCCGATCGGAGCCGGCGGACTCGTCGGAGGCGGCGCGACAGGCGGCGGAGCGGGATGCGCGCCGCCAGTTGGCGGAGAGGCTTCGCGCACAGGTTGCACAGGCGGTCGCCGTCGATCGTTACCTCGGGCGAACGGAACCGCTGTTCGCGGACGGCCTGTCCGTGAACACGGATCTGCTCCGGCAACAGGCCGACGAGCTTCGCGCGCAGGCCGAGCAGGTCGCCGCTTACGCTCGCGGTACGGCAGAGGCGACGCCGGTGCGGATGGACGAGATCCTCTCCGGCACGGACACGCTTCTGCGAGAGGCCGGGCGCCTTGTCGCGCAAGCTCAGGAGATGGGCGCCTCGGCTCGCGATCAGCGTGCCTCGCGTGCCGTTGCCGAGGCGCGGTCTCAAGCAGCGGCCGTCCAGCGAGAGGCCGAGTTGCTTCGCGTGGAAGCCCAGAGGACGGCCGCCGCCGCGCGAACCACGGTGGACGCCGTGCCTGGCAGACGTGACGCCCGCGCCGTCGGCGGCGACCGCACGAGCGTCCTTCGTCAGCAGGCCGAGAAGCTTCGGGAGGCGGCGCAGCGAACCGAAGCCAGGGCTCGTGATCTGTCGGGGCGGACGGCCGCGCAGGCCGATCGGCTCACTGAAAGCATCGATGCCGCGGCGACCGCGGCCGTGTCGAGCGGCGCGTCCCGGCTGGACGAGTTTCTGCAGCCGCTTGATGCGTCCTCGGGCCGGCGATGGCTGGGTGCAGTCCTGATCGACGCCAGTCCGTCCGCGATGGACGCCCTCGCGGCCAGAGTCATCGCGCCACCGGCGCCGGAGGCGCCCCGGACCGCCGATAGGCCACACCGGTTCTACACCATCGGCGTGCTCCTGCTGATGATCATCCTCGCATACGCCTTTCTCGCCGCCGGGCGGTACGCCTTTTTCAAGTGGCCTGTGCGGGTAGCGGTGGCGGGCGCGTTCGCGGCGCTGTGCGTGATGGCGATGCACTTTTCGGAGGGTCTCTCCGCCGCGGCCGACGGCCGCGCGGCACAGACGGCGCTGTCGCGGGCCGTTTCGATCTTTCGTCCATCGCCGTCGCTGGCCGAGCGGCTGGTGGCGCTGGCGCAGACCTCCGCCGACGGGGTGGCGACGGCGGTCGCGACGGCCGAGTCGACCGAGATGGACGACGCGCGATTGAAGCCGCTGGATCTGCTCGTCTGCGGTGAATACCGTATCGTCGGCGGGGACGCGGTGGGAGCGATCAAGGCCATCGAGCAGGGCATTCGCCGGGGGGGATGCGAAAACTGGTATCAGAAATCGCTCGGCCTGGCGCGCCTGCGCGCGGGGCAGGTCAGCGAGGCCCGGCGGGCGTTCGCGCGGGCGGCGGGGGATGCCGACGCGTGGCGGCGGAGGCCGGTCGCAAACGGTTCGCTGGACGCCTGGACGGCGGCGTACTTTCTCGACCTGGTGAGCCAGGCGGAGTACACGAACAATACGGCACGAGATGACCGGTACGCGTGCTTCCCGTGGTTTTACGTCGGGCAGCGGATGGAGATCGAAGGCGAACGAGACAAGGCGATTGCGGCGTATCGCAAGTCGGTGGAACTGGGCGAGCGGTCCGGCGCGCACTACATCAGCCACTGGTCGGCGTATCGGCTGGGCGTCCTGACGGGCACCATTCGGGCTCCGTCTTCGCAGCCCGGGAAGAAGCTGCCCGCGGATGTCACCGGTTCCGCCGGGTGAGGCGGCCGGGCGGGCCTTTCCAAATCGACGAAGTGTGCGTAATCTGCAGAGGAGCGTGTTTCCGGAACGGCAGGACCACGGACAAACGGATAAACGGAATAACGATCGATTAACGCGGAGCAATTCCTCGTCGAGCAGATTCGTGCCGGCGACGAAGAGGCGTGGCGACAGTTGATCGCGCGCTACGAGGGCCGGCTGCGGGCCTTCGCGCGCATGCGTCTGCCCGGCAGCGCGGACGCGGAGGACGCCGTGCAGGAGGTCTTTCTCGGCTTCCTGCAGAGCCTGCCGCACTTCGACGCGTCGCGGTCGCTCGAAACGTACCTGTTCGCGATCCTCCGCTACAAGATCGGCGATGCCTGCCGACGGAAGCGGATGCCCACGCCGGCCGACTTTGCCCCGTCGGGCGACGAGTGCGACGACCTCCGCGAGCGGCCTGGACCGACCGAGACGCCCAGCGGCGTCCTGCGGCAGAAGGAGTCGCTCGAGCGGCAGCGGGCGCTCCTGGCGGTTGCACTCAAGCACCTCATCCGCGACTACGGCGAGAACGAGAAGTTCCGCGACCTGCAGGTGGTCGAGCTTTCGTTTTACGCCGGGCGGCGGAACAAGGAGATCGCCGAGCAACTGGGCATGGACGAGAAGCACGTGGCCGGCGTGAAGTTCCGCGCGATCGGACGGCTGCGGGAACTGATCGCCTCGCCGGAGAGCGAGGCTGAGGCGGCCGTGATCGAGGAATTGACGGACGAAGCGAGCGTTGCCAGCGTCTGGCGCGATCGGCGATGCTCGTGCCTGAAGCGGAGCACGCTGGGCGCGTACCTCGACGGCGTGCTGGAGGAACCGTGGCGCGGGTATATCCGGTTTCACCTTGAGGTCATCGGCTGTCCGTTCTGTCAGGCAAACGTCGCGGACCTGGAGGCCGAGTCACAGGCGGACGAGCAGCGCGGGGCGCGGCGCGAGCAGTTGTTCCTGTCGAGCGTGGGGTTCCTGAAGACGACGCGGGGGTGATCCCCTCCGCCGCTACCGGCTCGCGAGACCGAAGCGGAACATGTACGCCGAGTGGGGCGCGAGCGTTCGCTTTCGCTCGCGAGCGGGCGGCAGATCGCGTGACGACAGCTTCACGCCCGGCGCGTCAAAGTCGATGCAGGTGAGCGACCGCTCGGAGGCCGGGCCGGTGGCGTCCGCGCCGCGTATGCGGATCGTCGCCTCGACGGGCACGTCCGTGGAGCGGTTGATGGCCACGAGATAGATCGCGCGCTCGTCCCGCATGGCCAGCGCCGAGATGACGGGCACCTGCTTCACGCTCGGCGCCAGGGCGTTGAAGTCGGTGGCGTACCGGGCGGCCTGGCACTCGAAATCAAACGTATCGCACCGCACCGTCGTTTCAACCACGCGCGTGCCGATGCGGCCGGCGTAGAACTCGAAGACCCTGTAGTTGTTCTTGGTCCGGCCGTCCGGCAGCATGATCCCGCACGGATAGCCGCCGAAGAGGTGATGGAGGTGCGCCCGCCTCACGCCGTGCTCGATCATCGTCCGGATCGCGTCCACGAGGAACAGTTGCTGAGCGGCCGTGTCCACGGAGGCCGGGGCCAGGCCGCTCTCGGCGTTCCAGTAGAACAACTCGACCCCGTCGATGTCGGCCCGGGCGTCCGGTCCGGTCAGTTCGAAGGCGACGGCCAATTGCGCCGTCCCGTCGGGCACGGCGCCGCCGAAGCAGAGCTTGTGCCAGTGGCCGGCGCGCCGGGCCTGGCGTTGTCCGGTCTCCGCGAGGGGCGGGCCGAGTTCGCCCCCGGCCGTCACCGTCCGCAGGCTCGCCGTCAGGCTCGCCGGCGTGTCCGTTCGGACCCAGGCCGTGGCGGAGATGCGTTTCGTCTTCCTGTCCTTCCAGTCGAAGACCTGATACACGAGTACGGATTGCCCGGCCTTGCCGCCGGCGTTCAGTCGCAGGCCCGGGCCGCGCCGGCCGGCGGCCTGAGTCGCGTCGGCACGTGTGCCCTCCTTCGCGTCGACCTTCCAATGAGCCAGGCCCTGGTCGAAGCCGAGGTTCCTTGCCGGCACGTCGGTCTTGCGCTGCTCGCCCCAGCACTTGAGGTTCCACTCGGTGATCTCGATGGGCATGCGGTAGGCGATGGCGTCGTCGCGATAGCCGTTCAGGAGCGGGTTGGCCAGGCCCCGCCGGGCGAACAGGATGTTCTGGAGGTTGTGGTACGACCAGACGAGCAGGTCGGCGCCTTCGGTGCTGTACGGGTAGAAATGGTCCTGGACGGCGTCGATCAGGCCCGCGTTGTGGAGTGCGTTTACCTCGCGGGTCCAGCGGACGTTCACGTCGCGATCGGTCGCCTGTGTCGGATCCTGGTTGTTTCCGACGAGCGGATAGCCGACGGCTGTAATCCAGAGCTTCAGGTCCTTGAGTGGTGCGTGCTCTCGGACGGCGTCGGCGAGCGTGGCTCGCATCGCCTTGGCATAGGCGGCGACCGTGGCGGCGTAAACCTCGGGCGGCCAGTCCGTCTTGCCCTGGCCCCAGTTCTCGTTGCCCATCTCGTAGCAGAGGATCGGGCGTCGGCCGGCGAGCGCCCGTTCGATGGTGTGCTTTCTAACGATCTCCACGGCCTCGGCAAGCGTGCCGAAGTAGTAATCGGTGTAGCCGCACGGGTTGGGCGCGACGTGGCGGTAGCGGATGACCTCCTGAAGCGGCGCGCCGGCCGGCGGCGGGCCCTGGCGGCCCTCGGTGCCGCCCTGAAGGTTCAGCGTGTAGTACGGCTCGGCGCCGACGGCGTCACAGAAGGCGAGGAACTGATCGACCGACATCTTCGACCTGTTGTCGGCCTTCCAGTCGTATCGGTCGGTTTCGCAACCGTTCGGAAAGCGGATGGACTTGATGCCGATCCGCCTGACGGCCTGCATCACCTCGGGGTTTGCCAGCGCAGCGGCCCCGCCGTAGTCGAGGTTGATGCCCATGATCTCGGGCCACACGCGGACGACCTCGATGTCGGCCGCCACGTCGATCGTCGCCTGCGAGGACCGGGGCGCGTCGCTGGCGGCGGCGGACGCGTGGACGGCCAGACAAAGAAACGCGACGAATCCGATTCGGTAATGCTTTCGAAGCCCGGTAGTCATCTGAGTCGCATCCGGTTTACGAGAGAAGCATTGTATGCGGCGCGGACATGCGAGGCTACACGGCGGCGCCTGTACCCTCCGCGAGGGACAGGTGGTAAGGTGGTTGCCATGAACCCGGCACTGCTTCACGCCTCCGCCGTTCTTGAGGGGCTCGGCACGACCCGCATCGGCCGGAAGGTGCGCGTTCTCGAAGAGACGGCCAGCACGAACGATCTTGCCCTGAGCGAGGCCGAGACCGACCCCGACGCGGACGGTCTGGCGGTCTTCGCCGAGTTCCAGACGGCCGGCCGCGGCCGCCAGGGGCGATCGTGGCATGCGCCGCGCGGCGCCAGCCTCTTGTGCAGCGTGCTCCTGATCGGCCGCGACGAGGTCGCGCGCGCGGGTGTTCTCACGCTGATTGGCGGCGTGGCCGCGTGTGACGCCGTCCGCGAGGCCACCGACGTCTGGCCGGCGCTGCGATGGCCGAACGATCTTTTCGTCCGGGGCCGTAAGCTCGGCGGCGTGCTGGTGGAGTCGCGTCCGATTCGCGAGGGTCGGCGGGCATGGGTGATCGGCGTGGGCATCAACTGCTACCAGCACGCCAACCACTTCCCGCCCGGGATCCGGGATCGCGCGACCTCGCTGGAACTCGAGAGCAGCCACCCGATCGACCGGACGCGGCTCGCACGGGAGCTGCTCCGGGCGCTCGATCGGTGGCTGGCGCCCGACGAGCAGGTCGATGCCGAGCGCGTGCACCGGGCGTGGCTGGAGCGGGATGAATCCATCGGGCATCGCGTCCGAATCCTGTCCGAAGGGCGGACATTTGAGGGGCGTACGCTGGATGTGGACCCGCGGACCGGCCTTCTTGTCCAGTTGGACGACGGCGTGCGGCGGTGGTTCGATGCGGCGCGGGCGCAGATCCTGCCGTAACGATCACCGGCATGCTCGAACCTTTACGGCTCCAAAGCCTCAATCACCCGGTAGGGATCGGAGGCCACGACGGGCGAGCCGTACAGCTCCATCGCCCCCACGTCGGCGGTCGGCCGCGACGGGTCGCCGCGATCCACACAGCGGGCGATCAGCGGGAGATCGTATCCTTCGTCGCCGTCCATAGGCGGCAGGTAAAGGCCGACGTTGAAGCTGAGCACGCCGAGGCGGTCGATGAGGCAGCGCAACACGGCGGCGACGGCGCCGACGAAGTCGTCGTCGAGGCGGCGACCCCCGATCACGAGCATTTCCTTTTCCTTGATCGGCGTGATTGAGGCCACGCACGCAACCGAGCCGCGGCGGCGGACGAGGCCCAGCGACTCGTGCGCGGCGAGCCAGTCATCCCAGTAGCGGGCGTTCGTCTGTCGGTGATAGTCGTCGGCCACGCGGATCATCCACGCCTGCCGCGCATAGCGCCGATCGCGGGTAAGGAGCATCTGAAGGTGCCCGTGCGGCTGCGAGGCACCCGCCTTCTCGAGACAGTTCCACATGATGAACGGGTACCGCAGCGTCGGGTCCTCTTCCCGCGAGCGATGCAGCCACCGGGCAGCCACGTCGAGGTAATCGGCCACCTGCTCCGGGCCGAAGCGGTGGGGATGGTGCTCGCCGAAGACGACCATGCCGTGATGCGCGTCATACATGCTGGCGTTGGCGGCGCTGACGGAGGATGCGCCGGTGATGCGGCCCCACGTGTCGGCGGTGGTCATCCGGAGCGGGTCGCAGAAGTCGCAGCCCTGGCGGGCCTTTTCGATCCGCGCGTCGAGATCGGCCGTATTGCCGTGCTGCATCGGACGCCTGGCGCGAAGTTCGTTGAACAGCGCCCCCTCGCCGCTGTAGAGATTGAACGTGCGGGCGACGCGCTGCGCGGATGCGCGGGCGATCGCCTGCTGCGGACCCGTGTCACCGGGCGCGGCATACCACCGGGCAAGCTTGGGCGCCAGCGATTCGGGCACCACGAGGCGGCCGGTCCGCGTGCCGACCTCGAACAACCGCCTCACGCGGGCCTGTTCCCTTTCGGGCAGGCCCGCAATCCGATCGGGCAGATTCAGAATGCTGTCACACATGCCGCCATCTTACGCCACCGCCGCGATCGACGCCACGCAGGACGGACGCTTTCGTCCCCGGCGACGGCACGGCGATCGCGCCGCTCACGCCTTCGGCCGCACACGCCACGTGAACGCCAGAAGCACGACGGCCACGGCCGCGCAACCGACAATCGAATAGAGCACCATGTCCCAGGTGGCATGCCGGCCGTAAAGACCCGTGAGGTGCTTCTGCATCAGGCCGAAGCCCTGGGCCTGGGTCATGCGGCCCAGATAGCCGAACAGCCCGATGAAGCCCGCCGCCGTGCCGACCGCCTTCTTGCTCGTCAGGTCGAGCGACATGATCAGGATCAGATTGAGGACCGGGTAAATGAAGAATCCGACGACGCCCAGCATCATCATATCGAGCCAGAGGTACCCGGCCGGGGTGAACAGGATCGTCATGAACGCCGCCAGAACCGGCAACATGCAGAGGAGCGCCACCATGCCGCGGCGCCCGCCGATCCGGTCCGAGAGCCAGCCGAGCAGGATCGTCGAAGGAATCCCGCCCCACTCCGCGATGAGGATCGCGACGCCCCCGCCCGTCAGGGTCGCCCCCTTCATCTCGCGCAGGTACGTCGGGCCCCAGTCGAGCATGCTGTAGCGGGTGATGTACGCAAAGAAGTTCGCGATGGCCAGAAGCCGGACGTACTTGTTCGTCAGGACGTAGTCGACGAAGAGTTCCTGGAACGTCAGCTCGCGTTCGTGATCTGCCGGCGGCGGGGGATCGGCGAGCAGCAGGCCCTCGTCAAACGGCTCGCCGCACTCCGGGCAGCGCGGCTTCGTGAGGAGCCGGAGGTCGTAGCCGCAGCGTGTGCAGACGAGGGCACCCGCTCCGCGGTAGCTGGTGACGTACTCCTCGATCGGCGGAAGGCCGACGGACTGCGGCGTGTCGCACAGCCGCAGGAACAGGTACACGGCGCCGACCGTCGCAATCACGCCCGGCACAAAGAAGGCATACTGCCACCCGCCATAGTACGACGCGGCCCATCCGGCCAGCGCCCCGGCAAGTCCGCCACCGAAGTTCGTGGACGCGTTCCACACGCTGAACCAGAGGCCGCGCTCCTTCCGGCTGAACCAGTGGCCCATGGTGCGACCGCACGGGGGCCAGCCCATACCCTGGACGAAGCCGTTCGCCGCCCACAGCGCCAGGTGCAGCGGATAGCTTGCGATGCCGCCGAAGAGGAAGTTGCACACGGCCGTCGCCAGCAGCCCGCTCGCCATGAACGTCCGCGGATTGCTCCGGTCGGAGACGGCCCCCATGACGAACTTGCCGAGTCCGTACGTGATGGCGGTGATCGCAAGGATGCTGCCGATCATGCTCTCGTCGTAGTGCAGCGCCGCCCCCATGTCCTTCGCGACCACGGCGAGATTGTTCCGCACGAGGTAAAACGTGCTGTAGCCGATGAAGGTCGCCTCCATGACCCGCCGGCGATACCGCGGGTACCGGCGTCGGACCTCCGCTTCCGGCAGGCGCGGAATATGGGGCGCGGCGGCGAAGACGGTGCGAAGGGACTGAAACATCCTGCGATCTTTCTCCGGTCATGCCGGATCCGTCACGGCATGCGCGGCCGGATCGACGAGCCGGTGATACCGTTCGAGTTCGACGCCGGGTTGCCCGGCGGTCCAGCCGAGGATCTCGGCCATCCACTCGCTCACCCGTGCGGCGATCCGATCCGCGTCGCGGTGATAGTAATGCCAACTGGTTCGCCGGACCATCACATCGTCCAGGTGCACGGCCCACTCGTTGCGGCAGTAGTGTCGAACGGCCTCGGGCGTCACGGCGGGCGGCGTGATCCGGCTGAGATCATCCGCGTCCTCCGGACTCAGCAGCGGCGTCTCCGCCGTGAGGCAGCGTCGGACGCTGCGGCCGAGGTGCTTCACGATGCGGTCGACCGTCTGCTCGGCCATCAGGCGGTATGTGGTCAACTTGCCGCCGGCCACATCCCACCAGCCCGGCGACGGGGAGAGGATCTCGTGCGCCCGCGAGATGTCGGAGGGGCGGCCGTCCGGATCGGCGATCAACGGCCGCAGGCCCGCCCAACTGCTGATGATGTCCGTGGGGGCCAGTCCGGCCTGCGGAAAGGCTCCGTTCACGACGCGGAGGATGTAGCGAATGTCCGCCGGGTCCGTTCGGACCGCCTCGATCGGCCCGTCGTAGTCCGTATCCGTGGTGCCCAGGATGACCCGCTCGCCCCAGGGAATGACAAAGAGGATGCGGTTCCCCTCGGTCATGACGACCGCGTCGGGCACCGGCAGGCGCGCGCGGTCGGTGACGAGATGCACGCCTTTCGTCAGGCGCAGGCGAACGCCACTGTGCCGGAGCTGCGCCGCCCACGGCCCGGCGGCGTTCACCACGCACCGCGCCGTCGCTTCGCCGTGCCGGCCGGACGGCACGTCGCGGAGGGAGCAACTCCACGCGCCGCCGGCGGGGTCGGCGTCTTCGAGGCGGCAGTAGTTGAGCAGGAGCGCGCCGGCCCTCGCAGCGGATCGCAACGTGTCCATCACCAGCCGCGCGTCGTTGGTCAACCCGTCGTAATAGCGCACAGCCCCGGCCAGACCCGCTTCGCGGATGCCGGGAAGATACTCACGGAGTTCCCCGGCGTCGAAGAAGCTCGACCGGCCGAGATTGCGTCCGCCGCACAGCAGATCGTAAATCTTCACGCCGATCCGCAGCTTCCACAGCGCCCAGGGATCCCAGGGCGCCCCGCGGTACGCCGGAAACACGAACGCCAGCGGCGCCGCGATGTGCGGGGCGATCGTGTGAATGATCCGCTTCTCGACGCTCGCCTCGCGGACGAGCCCGATGCGTCCCTGCGCGAGGTATCGCAGGCCGCCGTGCAGAAGCCGGCTCGATCGGCTGCTCGTGCCGAAGGCGAAATCGTGCTGCTCGACCAGCCCCACCCGCAAGCCGCGCATCGCGGCATCCCGGGCGACGCCCGATCCGACAATCCCGCCGCCGATCACGAGGACGTCGAGCGGCGATTCCGTCAGCTCCTCAAACACATCGGATCGATTCATCGGCGGCGCTTCATTCATCCCGAACCCCGCCCTTTCGTGCGGTCTCCATCAGATCGCCGAGCTCCTTCAGACTCGGCACCACCAGGTCCGGCGGCGCCGGATGATTCGCCGCCTCGTCGGCCGTCGCCTCGCCGGTCAGAACCAGCACGCCGACGGCGCCCGCGCTCCGCGCCATGACCATGTCCGTGTACAGACGATCGCCAACCATCGCCAGCTCCGCGGGTCGCAGGCCGTGCCGGGCAAGGATGCCCGTCAGCATGCGGCGATCCGGTTTGCCGAGCACGGCGACCGGAGTGCGGCCGGTGGCCTTTTCCAGGCAGGCACAGATCGACCCGCAATCCACCAATACGGTCGGCAGGTCCGTCGGACAGATGCGGTCGGGATGCGTCGCGATGAAGGGTTTGCCCTGCCTGATCCACCACGCGGCCTTGCACAACGGGCCGAAGGCCAGGGTGGTGTCGAAGCCGACCACGACCGCCTCCGGCTCCTGCTCCCCGGTCACCACGGTGAAGCCCGCCTCGACGAACTCCTCGCGGAGGCTGGGCGTGCCCAGCACGTACAGCCGACGGACGTGCGGAAACGCCTCCCGAAGATAATCGAGCGTCGACAGGGTGGAGGTGAAGATCTGCTCTTCGGTCGCGCGGATGCCCATGCGATCCAGATGACGCAGATAATCCTTCCGGCTCCGGGAGGAGTTGTTCGTAAGGAACGTATAGCCGATCCCGAGGGCCTTCATCCGATCGAGGAAGGCGGGGGTGAAGTCGAAAAGCGTACCCCCTTTGTAGATCGTGCCGTCCATGTCCAGGGCCAGATGCCGGATCGACGCCAGTTGTATCGCGTTCGTCATGATCGAGTCCGAACTCCGCCGGGTGCGGCGGAAACCTCCAAGGCAACCTTCGGCCGCAACCGAACACGGCCGCGCCGCCCCCCGTCATGCTGAGCGAAGCGAAGCATCTGGCTTGCCTGCGCCAATGAGCCGGATTCTTCGTCGCTGCGCTCCTCAGAATGACGGGCGGCGCTACCGCCGCAGCGCGCTACAAACGCGCAAGGCGCGCCACGCGGAAGGCGCGCAAAAGCTCCGACGCAAGACCTAACCTGCCCGTCCTCGCCGCCACGGACCATCCGCCGCGAAGAGCCGTTCCAGGCACGCGTCCATCCATCCCGCCTGCACCGCCAGATCAAGCACGGTGAAACGCCGGCGGATCTGCTGGGCCTCGACGTAACTGCGCCGCAGCCGTTCCAGGCTGATACCGATCCGTTCGGGCCCGTCCGGGGCGCCGGCCCGCCGGAGCATCCGGCGGAGTTCGCTCGACGGAATCAGTTGATCCGCCAGTCGCCGGCGAAGCTCGGGCCAGACGGCCTTCACCGTCCGCAGCCGATCGGCCAACGCGGAACGATCGATGTACTTGGCCTGCGTTTCGCGCACGGCGGCGGCGGCCAGCCCGGGACGATCATGGGTCCGGCGCACCTGATCGGCGAGTTCGTCCGGCCCGGGCCACCGCCGACAAACCTCGTCCACGTCGAGTTCCGCGACCGGGCAGGCGAACAGCGCCTCATAAAGCAACGTGGAGGCAAGCGTGCCGATCGCGACCTTGCAGCCGTGCAGCGGAATCCGGCCGCGATAGCGATGGTCCTGCATGTCCCACAGATGGCTGAACTGATGCTCCGCACCGGAGGCGGGGCGGCTCGATTTCGCCCCTTGCATCGCAAAGCCCGTCATCAGCAGGCCCTCGATCAGGTTTCCGACGGCGGCCGGGTCGCCGCGACGGATCTCCTCGGGGCGGGCGAGCCACTCCCGCAGCGACCCCTGCACGAGCGCCCACGCCTCAGGCTCGATCGGCTCGATGCCGAGGGCATCGGCCAGCAACCAGTCCGCGCCGGCCGGGACCTTCGCCAGGAGGTCGCCGTAACCGGCGGCGTTCAGTTCCGGCGGCGCTTGGCAGATCACCTCCAGGTCCGCCATGACCGCTCGCGGCCCGGGACAGAAAAAGGTCTGCTTCGCGCCTTCGCACGTGATCGACGCCCCGAACGCGGCATAGCCGTCCATGGAGGCGGCCGTGGCAACGCTCATGTACGGCCTCCCGCATCGGTGCGCAGCGAGCTTGCACAGATCGTTGATCGTGCCCGAGCCGACGGCGACCGGAATGGCTGCCGTCGGACGGAGCACTTCTTCGATGCGGCGGACATGCTCGTCGCAGGCGTGCAGGTCCGGATCGTCGAACACAAAGGGCTCGCCGGTCGTGACGCCGGCGCGGCGAAGTAAGTCCGCCACGCGCCCCCCGGCGGCGCGAAACGTGTTCATGTCGGCCACCACGACGGCCGGCGCCTCGCCGAAGCAGGCACGAAAGACATCCGCCGTCTCGGCGAGGACGCCTTCGCCCATCCGCAGGGCGCGCGTGTCCGTCGCCCTCCGCAGGGCCGAAGACACCCGTTCGCTGACGATTCCGCGCGCCATGAACGAACCTGCCGCCGCCATCCGCTGCTGAAAACCGCCCGGCGCGCAAAAAGACCCCCGCAGGATTCCGCGGGGGCCTTTCTCTGTATCTCTGGCCCGCCAGGCGACGGATGCTGGTATCGTGTTGTCCCAGACCGTACACTACCGCATCGCACCGGCGGATGTCAAGCGCGCGTCCGCGCGCCGGCGCTGCGGCAGCCGTGCGGAGGCGTTATGAGGAAGTCGACTCGTTCGCAATCCATCCAGACGTGGCTGACGAGGCCCATCATCCCCGTCCTTCCGCAGATCGTGGCCGAGGAGGACCTGCGGGCCGGCGCGAGCCTCATCTTCCTGCAGGGCTGCGAGTTGGCCGACCTCGCGGGCACGCTCGACTGGCTCAAGAGCGGCACGCGACGCGATGTCCCCGTGGCCGTGCACATCGACCTGCTCTCGGGTCTGGCCAGCGACGAGGCCGGCCTGCGGTATCTGGCCGGGCTCAAGAAGATCAACGGGATCATCACCGTCCGGCCCCACCTGGTGGCTTCCGCCCGTCGGCTCGGGCTGGTCGCCATACTGCTTGTGTTTCTTCAGGATAGCCGGGCCGTGGAGCGAGGCCTGCACATCACGGAACAGGCGCAGCCCGATGCCATCGAGCTCGTGCCCGGCGTGGCCGCCCTGGAGATGGCGCGGGAGTTCGATCAGGTCGCGGTCCCGCGGATCGCGGGCGGCCTGGTCCGCACGGCTGAGCTGGCCCGCCGGCTCATCGAGGCCGGCTACAACGCCGTCAGCACCAGCAACGCCGCTCTATGGCAGCTCAATCAGGGTGCGTTGAACCGCTGATTGCCTTTCGCCTGCGGACGTGGAGACGAAGCGCCGACGGGAACTCGAACTGTCCGGCCCCGACGCGGACCGGAGCTCGGCGGTGTGCGATGCGGCTGTCTGATGAAGAGGGAGCGTGTGGCCCGGTCACGGGCCTGGGCCGTTGCGTTTCCACGCACCCACGCCCCGAGCGACCACCGCGCAGAGCAGGTTGATCCCGCCCGCCAGCCAGAACGGATACGCCTGCAGGATCATCCGCTGCTCAAGCTTGCCGATCGCGATCAGGTGCGCCTGCATTCCCGCGACGCTGGCAACGACGAAAAGCGTCATCCACCGTGCCGGGACCAGCAGAAGCCCGGCCAGGCCCGCCGCACAGAGCAGGCCGAGCCATTCCGTCGGGGGTGCCCAGCCGAACGGATACCCGAGGATCGTCCGGGTGATCCCATACCACTGGCCGTACAGCGCCGCCCGGAGCGGACGCAGGCGGAAGAGGTAGTCGAAGGGCGATACGGGATCGCCGGCGTATGGATTGCGGGCGCGCTCCTCCGGGGGGGGCATGGTGACGCCGGCCGGCAGCTCACGGCTGCCGCCGAACTCGCCGTTCACGTAGTACCGCGCGTCCCGGTGCTCCAGATAAAACGCATCGCCGTACCGCCGCCACTGATTCACATAGAACGGCGAAGCGATGGCCACCGGCAGCAGCAGGGCCGCCACGCTCTGCCAGGCCCGCCACCGCCGCGTCAGCGCCCCGTAACCGAGAACCACGATCAGCGCCGGCCAGTTCGTGTTGCGCAGCAGAACGAGCACGCCGCCGAGCAGCCCCGCCCCCGGCCACCCGCGCGGGGATGGCCCGTCGGGCCGGAATGCGACGGCGAAAAGCAGCAGCCACAGGATCAGGTTCGTCTCCTCGCGCAGACCCTGGCAGCACAGGTCGATCATCCACGTATCGAGCGCGCAGAAACCTGCGACGATCACGCCGACGACGTTTCCGAGGAAGCGCCCGATGACCGCCGCGATCAGGGGTACGACGGCGATCCCCGCGCAACACGAGAGGATTCGCATCACGGCCGGTTCGTCGGGATAGAGCCGCACGAGCGGCGCGTGGAGGGCGGACCAGAGGGGCGTCTTGTTGCCGGCGGCAAATGGGTTGGCGGTCTCGGCGGCGTGCTGCCGGTAGTAGACCACATCGGGCTGAAGCGGCTCGTCGCGGACCTGATCGAACCGCACGGCCCGCGTGAACGCGCTGACGGCGGTCAGAACGCACAAGGCGACGCCCATCGCGTGCGCCGGCCAGGCGCGGCGACGTACCACGGCATCCGTGAGGGCCAGGCCCACCAGGACGGCGAAGGCGGTGGCGGCGGCCACGCTTCCGGCGAATCCGCCCCAGGCGATTTCCGCGGCGACGGTCGCGACGATCCCCGCGCCCCACAGCCCCCGGAGCATCAGACGCAGGCCGCGGTCCGGCGAAGACAGCCGGCGCAGGACGAGGTCTGCCAGCACGAGAGTCAGGACTGCGCAAAGCTCGTACATGAGACCCGCGGCGACGGCCCGCGCGGCCGCTCTGCACGCCGCCTCACAGGGATCACATGCGGGAGATCACACCATCTTCGCCTGCTTGGCGTAGGCGAACACGCCGCCGGCCTCGATGATCGGCGCCACATCGCCGAGCGGCCGCAACACGTACGTCTCCTTGCGCGTCAGGTTCGCGACCTCCCGACGGCTGATGCGAATCTCCAGCTCGTCACCGGTCCGCACCTTCTCGACGAGCCGTTCCGTGCTCTCCAGCGGGACCAGGTATCCGCCGTTCACGCTGTTCCGGAAGAAGATGCGGGCGTAGAACTCGGCAATCACCGCTTTGACGCCCGCCTCGGCCAGGGCCAGCGGCGCGTGCTCGCGCGAGCTGCCGCAACCGAAGTTCTTCCCGCCGATGATGATCGTGAACCGGCTTCGCGTGTTATTCGGGTCGGTTTGGTCCACGAAGGGCACATGCCCCTCCGGCAGGCCGGCCTGTGCCGCCGGCACGCCGGACAGCGCAAACCGCCCGAACATCCGCCGCTCCTGCGGAATCGCCGGATTGTACGTCAGATAGTGTGCGGGAATGATCTGATCCGTATCGACGTTGTCGCCGAGCACGTAGGCCCGGCCGCAAATCGTGTCAAGCATCCCGTAAGTCCTCCCGGCCGTCGCCGGCGCTCCTTTGAAGCAGCAGGGATCGTAAGCCAATCCATTCGCCGCTGCAAATCGAACCGTGGCAGACCTGCGCCCGGCGGGCAATGACGCTGCTCCGACCGTCGCGTGCGCGCCCTGTGCCGCGTTGGCGTGCCGGGCGGAGGCGGATACCATACTCACACCAGCGATGGGCCCCCGGCCGACGTCAACCTGTTCCGGCACGCAAATCTCCGCCGCGGAGGGCACAATCCGCGGCTGCCCGGCGGATCACCGGCGTATCTGGCCGCGGGCGATCCTGCTGGGACTCATCGCCGCCGTGCCGTACCTCGCCGTGGCGGGCAGCATGCGGTGCGATTATTCGCAGAGCCCGGCGGCGTATCACGTCTTCCTGGCAGACGCCATGCTCCACGGCCAACTGCATTTGCGTGAGGCCGTACTGGAGTCGCATTTCGCCAGACAGGAACAGCGAGCGCGCGCAATGGCGGAAAAGATCCAGCGCAGCCGGGGGGAGCAGTGGACCCCGCAGAGGCTGAATGCGTTCCTCCGCACCTCGATCTTCCATGATCTGGCCATTCACGACGGGAAGTTCTACGCCTATTGGGCGCCGCTGACACCCGCGCTGCTTGTGCCGTGGGTGGCGGTGCTCGGGCCCGGGGCCAGCGACCGACTGTTCGATGCCCTGCTGGGCGCCGTCAACGTGGGGCTGGCCTACTGGATGTTCCGGAGCGTGGACCGGTGCGGCCTGCGCCGGATCAGCGAACCGTGCTGCGTGGCCCTGACGCTCCTTCTGGCCTTCGGCACGGTTCACTTCTGGCTCTCGTGCGCCGGCAGCGTGTGGTTTGCGGTTCAGGTCGCGACGTTGACGCCTCTGTTCCTTTCGATCGTGGCGTTGACGGCCCGGCGGGATTCGCCCGGCACCTGTGCGGCGAGCGGCGCCCTCTTCGGCGCCGCCATCCTCGGGCGCAACACCGTCCTGCTTCTCGGGGCATTCTTCCTCCTCGTCATCTGGCTGCGGCAACGGCAGGAAGGCAAGCAGGCGGTTCGCCGGTTCGCGGTCCGCGCGATCGCGTTCGGCCTGCCCGTGATCGCCGCGGGCCTGGTGCAGATGGCATACAATTACGCGCGGTTCGGCGATGTGTTCGAAAGCGGAATCGGCATTGCGGTACACACGGGCGGCGAGCCGCGGTTTGTCGCCGACTACGATCGCTACGGCGCGTTCCATCCTGCCTACCTCCGGAAGAACCTCTTCTATTACTTCTGGAACGCGAGTTTCCCTATCCGCAACGGTCAGCGGACGTTCGATCCCGAGGGCAACAGCATGTTCCTGATCACGCCGCCGTTGCTGTACCTCCTGTGGGTGTGGCGACAGCGGGACGGATTCACACTCGCCCTGCTGTGCGGAGCCATCCCCCTGCTGGCCGCACTGCTGCTCTTCCGTGCGACGGGGTACGTCCAGTTCGGAAACCGGTATCTCCTCGACGCGATGCCGCTGCTGCTGCTCCTCGTGGCGACGGGAATGCAGGGACGCGTGTCGGCGGCCGCCGGCGTGCTGATTGTGGCGGCGATCGCGATGAACATCTTCGGCACCCTGCGGTTTCTGCCCCTGCAGACCGCGCCGGTGGCAAGCCGGCTGACCCCGACCAACCTGATCCTTGTCGCCTCGGCTCTGGCGGTGATCTGGACGGCGGCCTGGCGGCGGAGCGCATGGGTCCGGACGCACCTGGGTGGATATGAGTGAAACCGTGAGCCACGATCAATCCGTATCTCAGACGGTCGCAGGCGCGGCGGCCCCGACGGCCGCGAAGGCGTCGCGGCGGCCTCGCCCGAGGATTGCCCGACGTGCCGCCCTGCTCGGTCTCATCGCCGCGGTTCCTTACCTCGCCGTGGCGGGGAGGATGCAGTGTGCGTACGAGCAATCCACGTATCCATATCACGTCCTGGCGGCGGACGCCCTGATACACGGGCAGTTGTACCTTCGAGACGAGGCCTTCCGCGATCACGTCCGCCGGGTGGCGCCGCAGTTCCGGCAATCCATCGAGGCACAGTTGCGGGCGCGCGGGGAGACGCTGGACGCCAATACCATTCAGGAGGTTGTCTACCTCAAGGCCGTACACGACCTGGCCGTCGTCGGCAACCGCCTCTACACGTACTGGCCGCCGCTCGCCTCGGTCGTGATGGTCCCGTGGGTGCTGCTCTTCGGGCCGGGCGTGAGCGACCGTCTGGTCAACGCCCTCTTCGGCGCCCTCAATGTCGCGCTGGCCTACTGGATGTTCCGCAGCGTGGACCGTTCCGGCCTGCGGCGGATCAGCGAGCCCTGCTGCGTGGCCCTCGCCGTGCTGCTGGGCTTCGGCACCGTGCATTTCTTCCTCTCCTGCGGAGGGCGAATCTGGTTCGCCGCGCAGATCGCAACCACGACGGCGCTGCTGCTGTCGATCATCGTGCTCGCCCGCGGACCCGATTCCGCCCGAACGTACGCCCTGTGCGGAGCCCTCTTCGGCGCGGCGATCCTCGGACGCAACACCGTCCTGCTGGCCGGCCTGTTCTATCCGATCGTCATCTGGCTTCGACAACGCAACGAAAAGGGCGACCGGCTTCGGCGGTTTGCCATGCGCGTGACGGCGTTCGGCCTGCCGGTGATCCTCGCCGGCATACTGAATCTGGCCTACAACTACGCCCGTTTCGGCAGCATCTTCGAGACCGGGCAGGGCATCGCGGTACACACCGGCGGCGCGCCCCGGTTTGTGGAGGACTACGACCGTCATGGCACATTCAACCTGGTCTACCTGCCGACCAACCTCAAGTACTACCTCTGGAACTGGCGGTTTCCCGTGCAAAACGGCCGCCGAATGGGCGACCTCGAAGGCAACAGCATGTTTCTCGTCACGCCGCCGCTGCTGTACCTGTTCCTGATCCGGCGCCGCTGGGACGGCTTCACGGTCGCCCTCCTGTCCGGGGCGTTGCCCGTGGTCGCCGCGCTGCTGCTGTTCCGCGCGACGGGGTTCTCGCAGTTCGGCAACCGGTACCTCCTGGACGCCATGCCGTTCCTGCTTCTGCTCGTGGCGACGGGAATGAAGGGCCGACTCTCGTTCCCCGCCTTCGTCCTGATCGTCGCGGCCGTAGCCATGAATGCGTTCGGCACGGCCGGCTTCTATCGCGGCCTCATCGGTCCGTGGGCCGACTGGTTCACCCCGCTGCCGCTGGCGGCGGCGGCGACGATCGCCGTCCTGATCGGCGCGGCGGTCTGGGTCCGGCGCGACCCCGACCCGCTACCGACCTGATGGCACGCGAGGGGCGGCCCGCGCTCGCTCGCCGCGACGCAGCCGCCGGCACGGGCGTTGGCAGACATCCTCGTCATTCACTACACTGACGGACCGGCCCGACCGACGCGAATGGCCCGGCGCCGGGCCGATTCGTACGGATCGGCTCAGCAGTAACCAGTGGCAGGACAAACACATGGACGCACGAGAGATCCGCCTGAAGCGACTGTTCGACAAGGGGCGCGCAGTGGTAATCGCGATCGATCACGGCATGTTCGACGGCCCCATCCCCGGCATGGAGGACCTGCCGGCCACCGCCCGCAAGATCAACCCGGCCGTCGACGGTGTGCTTCTGGCCCCTGGAATGCTGCGCCGTTGCGGCGAAATCTTCACGTCGCGGCACGGCCCGCTCGCCGTGGTCCGGCTGAACTGGAACTCGGTGTACTGTTTCCATTTCGACTACCACGCGGCGTCGAGCGTCGACTGTTACGCCGTCGAGGATGCCCTGCGCGAGGGGATGGACATCGCGCTGGTGTCCCTGACGCTGCGGACCGGCAGCGAGGAACGCGACGCGGCGAACGTCGAGAACTTCTCGCGACTCGTGAACCAGTGCCACCGCCTGGCCGTGCCCGTCGTCGGCGAGTATTTCCCGACGGGACACCTGGGCATGACGCCGGAGGAGCTTCACGAGAACGTGCGGATCGGCAGCCGGGTCGTCGCCGAGCTCGGGGCCGACGCGATCAAGACGTTTCACACGTGCCGCTTCCGCGAAGTCACCGGAACGTGCCCGGTGCCCGTGCTGGGGCTTGGCGCGGAGAAACTGCCGACGCAGCGCGAGGCCCTGGCTTTGGCCGCCGCGGAAATCGCCGCCGGCGCCGGGGGAGTGGTCTTCGGTCGCAACGCGATTCAGGTGCCCGATCCGAGCGCGTTCCAGGCGGCCCTCTGCGAGGTCGTGCGGGACGGTGCCGACCCGGCCGCCGCCGCCGACAAATACAGACTGCAGAAGTGAGTCAACGCAACCACACGCCGCTTCGTCGCCGGAAGCGGCGGGCCGGGCGACGGCCACGCCGTGAATGACTCCGCTGACCTCGCCAAGGCCGTAACCTTCCGCTACCATGCACCGGCTGCCCGAGGAGGCGTCGCGAAGCCATGAACCGAGCCCTGTCTGTGCTGTGTGCGATCTGCGCCGCGGAAACCGCCGCCGCTTCCGCGCGGGCCGAAACCCCGACGCGGACGCAATCGCCCCCGCCCGCCGCCACGGCCCCAACGTCGCCGCCGAACCTCATCTTCGTCCTGGCCGACCAGCTTCGGTATCAGTCCTGCGGCTTCGCGGGCGACGCCAGGGCCCGAACGCCCAACATCGACACGCTCGCAAAGCAGGGCGTCGTCTTCCGCAACGCCGTCTCCGGCCACCCTGTCTGCGCGGCCTATCGAGCCTCCCTCTTCACCGGCAAGTACACCACCTCGACCGGGATGGTCATCAACGAGCTGCGCATGAACCCCGGCCATGAGTGCCTGGCCCACGTCCTGACCCGGCACGGATACGAAACGGCCTATATCGGCAAGTGGCATCTCTGGGCCAACGAGCTCGGCAACCACGATGACCCGAAGAATTCGTTCGTGCCCCCCGGGCCTTATCGCCTGGGCTTTGACGGGTTCTGGGCGGCCTACAACTTCCACCACCGGTACTACAAGGGCTATTACCACACCGACAGCCCCGCGAAGATCCCGGTCAAGGGATACGAGCCGGACGCCCAGACCGACCTGGCGATCGCCCTGATCCGGCGATACACCCCCGCCGGCAAGCCCTTTGCCCTGTTCCTGTCCGTGGGCACCCCGCATGACCCCTGGGGACCGGACAATGTGCCGCCCGAGTACTACGCGATGTTCGCCGACGAGGGCAGCGCGCCGCGCTTCACACTGCCGCCGAACTACAAGCCGGAGAACGACCCGTACGCGGACGCATGGGGCCGGTTCAAGGGCCCCGCCGAGCGCGAGGCCATCCCCCGGATGATGCGCGGCTACTACGCCATGATCGCCAATCTCGACTGGAACGTCGGCCGCCTGCTCAAGGCGATCGACGACGCCGGCATACGCGACCGGACGATCGTGGTGTTCACATCCGACCACGGCGAGATGATGGGCGCCCAGGGCCGGCGGGCCAAGAACATCTTCTACGAAGAAGCCGTCCGTGTGCCGTTCGTGGTGCGCTGGCCGGGCAGAATCCCACCCGCCCTCACGTCCGACGCGTGCCTGAACACGCCCGACATCATGCCCACGCTCCTGTCCATGGCGGGCCTGCCCGTCCCGCCCAAGGTCGAGGGCATGGACCTGAGCCATTGTGCGTTCGGCCGGCCCGGCCCCGAGCCGGAAGCGGCGTTCATGCAGAACACCGGCGCCTGCGCGACATGGGAAGACGGCCACGAGTGGCGGGCCCTGCGCAGCAAACAGTACACCTACGCCGTCTACCGGAAGGATCGCAAGGAGCTGCTGTTCGACAACCAGGCCGACCCGTATCAGCTCCGCAACCTTGCCGGACTTCCGGAGCACGCGGCAACGCTCGACCACTTCCGCGCCCTGCTGCGAAAGCGGATGAAGGAACTCGACGACACCTTCGAGGCCAGCACGTGGTATCGCGACCACTGGACCAAAGACCGCATCATCACTCGCGTGCGGTAACCGGCCGAGTGACCTCCGGCGTCAGCGCCGTAATCTCATGAAAGGCTGTCGTTCGCGGAGCGGACCCTGCCGAATTCCTGCAACCTCCTTTTTCACGAGGCGTCTGCCGGCTACAATCCGATCCACGTGAGATAATCCGGACGCTGTGCGACGATGGAGCCCCGCCATGACCGCTATCCCGCCCTCGGAGCCGCCCAGACCACCGACCCCATCAGACAAGCCGCCCGCCCCGACCCCCGGCGACGACCTGACGGCGGCTCTCGGCGAGGAACGCGAGCTGTGGCGAGGGCGGATGAGCTGGAAACATCAGGCCGGACACCTCCTTGTGTGGGCGGTCGTGGCGATCGTGCTGATCTGGGTGTGGGCGCACTTCCGCCGGCCCGATTCGACGCCGTGGTTCGGCCGGATCGTCCTGTTGCTGATCCTCGGTTCGGGGGCCGGGCTCTTCGCCCGCTCGGCCCTGGTGGTCTATCGCACCCGCTACCGCCTGACGACCCAGCGACTCTTCATCGAGCAGGGTATCCTTGGCAAGACGACGGATCAGACCGAGCTGTACCGCGTGGACGACGTCCGGACCCACCAGAGCTTTCTCGACCGGATCTTCGGCGTGGGCGACGTGGAGTTGATCGCCCCCTCGGAGACAACCCAGCCGACGACCCGACTGGTCGGCATCGCCGATCCCGGCGTTGTCGCCGAGCACGTACGGGCCAGCAGCCGTGCCCTGCGAATGAAGCGATCGCTGTTCGTCGAACAGATGTAAAGCCGGGCAGGATGCCGCTTGTCCCCGCCGCTCTGGTCGGCATATAATGCCCGTGTTGGTCGCTGGAACACTCTAACCCGGGAGGCGCGTAATGGCAGACCCCGCACCGCAGGCATCGAAACGTACGCTCAAGGATCGCGTCGCGGAAATCATTGATCTGATCCGGCCGGCCGTTCAGGGCGACGGCGGAGATATCGAGCTGGTGGACGTGGACGAGAAAGGCACCGTCTCCCTCCGTCTGCACGGGGCGTGCGTGGGATGCCCCTCCAGCACAATGACGCTGGCGATGGGAATCGAGCGACACCTCAAGGAACGAGTCCCCGAGGTCGCCGAAGTCGTCTGCGTATGACCCGCTTATGCCGGGAGGCGCGCCGCCCCCCGCGAACGATCCGAATAGCCGGATACGCCCGCCTCGTAGATTGCGTGACGGGAATCCGTCTCTTGCGAGCTTCGTAAGTCGGACGTATTCGTAACACGGCCGAACGCGGCTCTACGCCTTCAGCAGCCTCTGCGTGTCCGCCACGAGCGCCTTGACGTGCGAGACGCTCGTGTCGAACTGGGCCTTCTCTTCCGCGTTCAGCGGCAGCTCGATCACTTCCTCCACGCCGTTGCGGCCGAGCACGCACGGCACGCCCACGAAATACCCGCCCACGCCGTACTGCCTGTCGCAGAACGCCGCGCACGGCAGGATCCGCCGCTTGTCGCGGATGATGGATTCGGCCATCTGCACGGCGGCGGCGGACGGGGCGTAATAGGCGCTTCCGGTCTTGAGCAGGCCGACGATCTCGCCGCCGCCCTTGCGGGTCCGCTCGACGATCGCGTCGATCTTTTCCTTCGGCAGCAGGTCGGGCAGCGGGATGCCGGCCACGGACGTGTAGCGCGGCAGGGGCACCATGTCGTCGCCGTGGCCGCCGAGCAGCAGCGCGGTGATGTCCTCGACGCTGCAGCCGAGTTCCATGGCGATGAACGTGCGGTAGCGGGCGGTGTCGAGCACGCCCGCCTGGCCGACGACGCGGTGCGTGGGGAAGCCCGACTTCTTCCACGCCACGTACACCATCGCGTCGAGCGGGTTGCTCACGACGATCAGGACCGCGTCCGGGCTTCGGCGCGCCGCCTCGGCCGTCACGGTCGCGACGATCTCCGTGTTCTTCGCGAGGAGGTCGTCGCGGCTCATGCCGGGCTTTCGCGCCAGGCCGCTGGTGATGATGATGACGTCGCTGCCGGCGGTCTCGTCGTAGCCGTTCGTGCCGACGATCCGGCAGTCGAAGCCCTCGATGGGCGCCGCCTCGGCCAGATCGAGCGCCTTGCCCTGCGGCATCCCCTCGACAATATCGACCAGGACGATGTCGCCCAGTTCCTTGGATGCCGCCCAGTGGGCGCACGTCGCCCCGACGTTCCCCGCGCCGATGATGGTAATCCTGGCCCGCTGCATCACGTGTGTCTCCTTGCGAAAGCCGCCGGGCGCTGATCCGGAAGTCCGCGCCGATCCGCAGGCCCGCGCCAATCCGCCGGATTATAAGCAGGCCGGCACCGCCGCACAGACCGGCTCCGCCGGGACGCATTTGCCGGGATGAACTGGCGGAGGCGGAAGACGGATCGGCGGCTGCGGGCCGGCGGTCACGGCCGGGACGGAACCCTCCACGAATGCGTACGGCAATGCCCCCCAAGACAGAGGAACGCGAAAGCGAGCAAGGCCTTATTTGACAGCAGGTTGCGGCATGCATCGCCGCCCAGGCCGCTTTGCCTGCGCTGCGGCATGCCGTCGATCCTCAGCCGCAAACCTCGGGACTCCCGCATCAGCACTTCGGCGGCCGGTTCGGGCCGTTGAAACACGTTTGGAACGTGACGAAGAAGTCCACGACGTCCACGTCGGCGTCTCCATCCATGTCGGCATCGACCATACAGTTGTCAGCAGGAGGACGATTGGGGCCGTTGAAACATACCTGGAATTGGCCGAAGTCCCCCAGGTCCACGTCTCCGTCGTGGTCGAAGTCACACGGTGCGCAACCCGTCGCGTTCACGCGACCGCCCGCCGGCGTGTCTGGGCACAGATCGCACACGTCACCCACGCCATCTGCATCGGCGTCGGCTTGGTCCGGGTTGGGCACGGTCGGGCAGTTATCGCAGGCGTCGCCGATACCATCGGCGTCGGCGTCTGCCTGGTCAGGGTTCGCGACAAAAGGGCAGTTGTCCATCGCGTCGGCTGTGCCGTCGGCATCGAAATCGCGGAGCGAAACGTATTCGTAAGCGCCCATGTCCACGATCGGCGGCGTGCCTGCGCCCACATCCGGCGTCCACGGATCGTTCACAAAGCGCGGCATGCCGGCGAGATCCGTGATGAGGCCTGCGCCCGCGGGCGCGGCGTTGTCACCGGCGTCGATGCAAGGGGAGTCGGGAAGGAGTCGCAGATCGTCGTCCTCGTTTCCGGCCACGCCGTCCGCACCGTCGGCATCGACGAAAAGCGGGTCCTGCCCGTGATTGCCCGTACCGCCCAGCGTGCCGGTCCAGCCTTGGACGCAGGAGTAGTTGATGACCGGCGTCCCGCGGCTGATTTGGGCGGTCTCGTCCTGCTGAGTGTTGTTGCGGTTGGCCCACAAGATGCAGTTCACCAAGGCAGGTGAGCCGTCACGGGCATCAATGCCTCCGCCAAAGGCGTCGCCGTCGCGGGCATCGACCCAGTTGTTTGTGAACGTGCAGTTGATCAGGACGGTGTTTGGGCTTGCGTGCATGCCTCCGCCTCGCCCTGCGGAGTTGCCGACGAACAGGCAGTTGACCAGCGTGGCGCCGCTTCCATCCCACATCCCGCCCGCTGCACTTTCAGACCAGTTGCCGCCGACGACACAATCGCGGAACACCGGTCGTCCGCCCTCGATAATGACCCCGGCGCCGTCGCCCGGGGCACGACACCTGTTTCGGAGAATCCTGCAGTTGGCGATCGTCGGACTTGCGTTGGTAAGAAGAATCCCACCGGCGCATTTGTTCCACAAGTCCGGCGCGGGGCCATTCGCATAACCGGCCGTGATCGTGAAGCCATCGAGCACGGCCGTCGCGTCCGTGTCGCTGCCTACGACGACGTGCCAACTGTTCTCGGCGTTGTTCGCGAAGTTCGGCCCGTCGTTGGCCGCCAAGTCGCCGCTGAGAACAGTCGGGTATGCAGTCGGCGAGCGGTCGGCTGGTGTGCCGCCGCCCGGCGGGAATCCGCCGTAAACCGCGACGCCGCTGACCAGGTGGAAACTCGCCGTCCGATCAAGCGTATGTGTACCTGTGTTCGCAGCGAAATCGGGGCGGTACGTCCCTCGCGCCACGCGAATCTCCGTCACGGCGCCGGGGCAGGCGGCCGCGGTGGTCAACGCCGATTGAAGTTCACGGAAGGCGTTCGCCCAACTCGTGCCATCGTTCGCCCCGGTAGCGGCCGCATCGACATAGAGAATGGGGGGCGGTTCGCAGGCATCGCCTACGCCGTCGTTGTCGCTGTCCGCCTGGCCGGGGTTGTACAGGGGCGGGCAGTTGTCGGTTGGGCACGTGTTCACGGGGAAGCCCGGATCGCCAAAGCCGTCACCATCGGTATCGGTGCAGGTATCGCAGGCATCGCCCACGCGATCACCATCCGCGTCTGTCTGATCGGCGTTCGCCGTGATGGGGCAGTTGTCGCAGGCGTCGCCGACGCCGTCGCTATCCGCATCGGCCTGGTCGCCGTTTGGCGCGTTCGGGCAGTTGTCGCAAGCGTCGCCGACCCCGTCCGTGTCGCCGTCACGTTGGTCGGAATTGGGTGCGGTTGGGCAGTTGTCGCACGCGTCGGCGATGCCGTCCCCGTCGGCGTCGGCCGACGATTCGAGTCTCGCAACAATCCACGCCGAGAATTCCGAGGTATTCCCCGTGGCGTCGGTTGCGGTGGCGGTCACGTACTGGCACTCACTCACCGCAGCGGGCAACGTGATCGAGAATGGCGCGTTACCGGCCGGGTCGGTTTGCACCATCGCCTCGCCGATATACATCTCCCCCTCGCCGAAGCCCGAGGGATCCTTGGCGCTGTTCGTGAAGAACTCCAGACGGTATTCCGCATCGGGGACGCTGTTCAGGTTGCCCTGTATAACAACCGTGCCGGCGCCCACGACGGCCGATGTCAGTACGGGATAGTTCTGCAGGCCGTTGGCACCGGTGTCCGCGTCGCCGGGGTCGTTCGCCGTAACGCCGTTGTTGCCAAGGTCGATCCCCAAACCGCCATTGGAGGCAATGGAGTTCCTTGCGATCCGGTTGCCTTCTGTTCCGGCCCCATCCGCAACTATGCCCTTGTTGGCGTTACTCTTGACGATGTTGTCCGGACCGACGGTGTTCGAAGTTGCACCGTTGTACAGCCTCACGCCGTACCGCTTGTTGGCAACGGCGACGGTGCCCGAGGCATCGACGCCGATCTTGTTCTCCCGCACCACGTTTTGCGAAGTGCCGGTGTCCCGGATGATGATACCGTCAAAAACGTTTCCGCTCAGGATGTTATGCGGGCCGATGATGTTCCCCTGGGCACCGGTGGTCATGGCAACACCCCAGTTCGCATTTGGAATCGCCGCTGTGCCATCTATGTTCGCGCCGCAGATGTTGCCCGACACGGTGTTTCCGTTGGAACCAGCACCGGATATTGAAATGCCATTCCAGGCGTTTCCGGAGAATACGTTTCCTTCGTCGGTATTGGCGCGGCCGACGACGTTTTCATACGCCCCACCCCAGATGCACAGTCCGCACGCGCCGTTCGGTACCGCAGAACGACCGGAGACGTCAGTCCCGACCTTGTTCGCTATTACCAGGTTATGATGGGCGCCACCTGACAACCCTATCCCGTGGGAGCGGTTGCCGGATATGACGTTTCGCGGACCGATCGTGTTATTGCTCGCGTCGCCACCAATGGTGACACCATGTGAACCGTTTGCGAACGGTTGGCCCCCGGCGCGGTCTGTCCCAACGTAACAGCAGGAGATCACATTGTTGGAGACCGCGGCTCCAGTGATCGACACGCCAACGCCTGCAAAGCGATTGATCACGAGCCCGCGGACCTCGTTGTCGGCCGACGTGATGACGAGGCCGTTTGATGATCCGACACCCGATCCGTCCAACTCGATGTCCGGCGTGCAATCCCCGTTGGTATCGCCGCTGATTACGATCCCGCCGCCCGTAATCGCCGGCAACGCCGTCCCGGGTCGGATCGTCCCACCGGTTAACGCCGGATCAAACAGGACCGCGGCATTGCCGTCCGCGTTCGCCTGGTCCATCGCCTCGCGAAGCGTCGTCAATCCGTCACCCGGCACGCCCGGGTCGTCCAGTGAGTTGACTACGATATTGCGCTTCGTCGGATACGCGTCGCAGGCGTCACCGATGCCGTCGGCGTCCACGTCGAGTTGGTCCGGGTTCGCCGTGGTCGGGCAGTTATCGCAGGCATCACCGATGCCGTCGCCATCGCAGTCGGCCTGATCGGCGTTGGCGACGGCGGGACAGTTGTCGGACGAGTCGGGCACGCCATCGCCGTCCGCATCGGCCGGAGGCGTGATTGTATCCGCGCTGATTGCAACATCGTCAAATCGCGCATCAAGGGCAGTATGAGGACGACCGGCAGGCCAAGCGACAGCCTGGACTGCACAAACGGTCACGGAAGCGGGGCCGAGGAACTCCGGAGCAGCGAAAGACCCCAGAGATACGGGACCATCGCCGCGGTCGAGCCAAGCGGTCATTGTGCTTCCGCTTCTCGTGATGCCGAGCCGTCCTCTTGTGGTATAGTCACCTATCTGCACGAGCACGTAGGGCGGCCGGCTCATGAAGCCTTCGGCAGCCTGAGGCATGTTTTCCCCCGTGTACTTAAGACTTAAGAACTCCGCGCCACTGCTGCTAATTCGCACTCGCATTTGGATCTCGTTCCACCCGCGATTCTCCCAGTACGGAATCGGGAAGTTTAGAAGCTCAAAGGTAACGAAGGCGGAGAAATCCCCGTCGAGGGCAAATCGAGAGCGAATACCTGCGGAGAGAAACTCAAGGGCGGTTACGGAATCGCTGTCGGCCGTTTTTGAGATGCGGATTGCCCCTAGCAGATCCGGTGCAACGATGGTCCAGGGTGCGTCTGCTGCATCGACCTGATACACCTCCCACCGCTCAGCAGGTATGCCGCCATCGAAGTCTTCGAGCAGGCTCACTGCCGTAGCAGGCACGCAGAAGATGCACACCGTGGATGCCACAACAAGTCCTGCAAGAACGTGATGCCGCATCGTCCGTCCTCCTCAAAATGCCGAGAGCCAGCACCTGGCTGGCTCTCTCTCGCTGTCGATCAGACATGTCGCCGAACCGGCCCCACAGCGGTCTTACCGGTCGCACGCGCTTCAGGATAACCGAAAGCAGAGATACCTTCAAGCAAGAATCTACTCTCTGGAGAAAGCCGGGGGGCATCCGCAGATCGGTGGCGGTCAGGACGCACGGGGTGAGCCATTGCCGTGTCGGCCGTGTTTCTCGCGGGCAAAACGCACCCCCGCCGAACCGCACTGCTGACACAGGCGTGGCGCACAAACTCGACCCCGCCGCCGAAGATACGACCCACCCGGCGGTCTGGGCGGTGAGCCACGCGATGCGCGACGAAGGAAAGCGGCTTCGCCGCGAGCCAAAGCGGCGTCGGTTGGCCGCCGCAGCGCAAACCGGATCCGCCGTGTGAAGTGCCAGCCCCCCGCGAAGAATATGCGGGTTGGGGGTATAATGAATCCAGGAGTGTACGAGTGGTCCCTGATTCCATTATCGGACTCTACGAGGTGAGACGGTGAGAACGCGATTGCTCCTGGCGTGTCTGGCTCCCCTGTTGCTCGGTCAGCAGTGCATCGGCCCCGCGACCCCGGACGACGGGGATGCCGCTCTTCCTCCCCCGCCGGCACGGGTCGAGAACCCGCGGGTCAGCCTGAACACCCCGCAGGGCACCATCGTGGTGGAGCTGTTCGCCGTGCAGGCGCCGGAAACCACGAGGATCTTTCTGCAGAATGTCGGCAGCAAGTTCTTCGACGACACCATCATCCACTGGGCCAGGACGGACGAGGGCATCCGCGGCGGGCGCTATCGTGCCGACCTGACCGCCAAGAGCGTCTCCACGACCATCCCCAACGAATCAAGCAACCAGGTACCGAACCGCCGGCGCTATCTTGCCATGGTGGATTCAAGCGCCTCCGGTACGACATCCGCGGAATTCGTCATCTATACGAAAGACTCCAAACAATACGATTACGTGGCCGGCGACGAGCCCCGGGCGGGGCGCACGGTCTTCGGACGCGTCGTGGACGGCATGGGCGTTGTCGACGCCATCGCCGCGTTGAAAACCAAGACCGCCACGGCCGGCAACGGCACCCCCTTGCCGAACATGCCGACCGAGACCGTTACCGTGACGGCCACGCAGACCACCGGCGAGAATCCGCCCCCGTCGCAAGCCCCCACGATCACGTGCCCGCCGGATGTCGAGGTGGCCAAGACGGGCGACCGAACCCTCGTGCCGTTCGGCCAGGCGACGGCGACGGACGCGGAAGGAAACGCGTTGACAGTCACCAACGACGCGCCGCCGGACGGGTTCCTCGTCGGTCCGACCACGGTGACGTGGCAAGCAACCGACAGCGCGGGGCGAACGGTCACGTGCACCCAGAAAGTAACCGTGCGGGGCCCGGCGAGCGTCCGGGTACAGACCAGCCTGGGCGCGTTCGTGATCGAGCTCTACCCCTACGATGCCCCGAAGACGGTGGACAACTTCCTGCAGTACGTCCGCGACGGCTTCTACAACGGGCTGATATTCCACCGCGTGGTAGCGGGTTTCGTGATCCAGACCGGCGGATATCGCCCGGACGGGAGCACGCCCCCGACCCGTGGGCCGATCCCGAACGAGTTCAAACGGAGCAACGTCCGCGGGACCGTGGCGATGGCCAAGTTGGAGGACGACCCCGACTCGGCCACATCGCAATGGTTCGTGAACCTGGTTGACAACTCAGACAACCTGGATCATCAGAACGGCGGATTCACCGTCTTCGGGCACGTCGTCGAGGGCATGGAGACGGTCGTGGATCGCATCGCCAACGTCCCAGTGGATTCGGACGACAAGCCCTTCGACGACGTCGTGATCGACTCGATCGAAGTGATCGGCGACGTGCCCGAGCCGCCGATCATCACAACGGCCAGCGGCCTCAAGTATCAGGACCTCGTCGTCGGCACGGGCGACATGCCGGTGGACGAGACGGCGATCGTGTCGGTGAACTACGTCGGCACGCTGGAGGACGGCACGCAGTTCGACAAGGGCGACGGCGCCGTATTCGAACTCGCGGATCTGATTCCCGGCTTCACGGAAGGGCTTCTCACGATGCGTGTCGGCGGCAAGCGAAGGCTGATCATCCCGCCCGATCTGGGATACGGCTCCCGCGGTTCGCCACCGAGGATTCCGCCGAACGCGACGTTGATCTTTGTCGTCGATCTGGTAGAGATCAAGAGTTGACGCGGCAACCGCGACGTCGCCCCAGACCCCGCACAACAGCCGGGATACCGGCCCACCGGGGCCCGGGTGCGCCGCCGGCTCGCCCGTCTCTGGAGGACGACATGGACGGCACGCCCCTGGGTCGCCGTGAATTCCTGAAGCAATCGATCGGCGCGGCGGTTGCCGCCGGACTCGCCGCGCCGGGCACGCCCCGCGCTACGGCCGCGGAAGCAGCCGAATCGCCGACCAGCCGGCCATCCGAATCGTTACGACCGCTGCGCCTGGGCGGCCCGGTCTTCGCCCGGACGAGCGACCCGGAAGAACTGGCGCTGGCCCATCGAAAACTCGGCTACCGGGCGGCGTACTGCCCGAAGGTCGAGTTGCGCGACGTGGACCGCATCCGCGATATCTCAAGGGCCTGCGCGAAACACGACGTGGTCATCGCCGAGGTCGGCCGATGGTGCAATCTGCTCGATGCCGACCCCGCAAAGCGCCGCGAGAACCTCAAGGCCGTTACCGAGGGCCTGGCGCTGGCCGAGGCCATCGGCGCGCGCTGCTGCGTGGATATCGCCGGTTCATACAACCCCGACGTGTGGTACGGCCCGCATCCGGACAACCTCTCGAACCGGTTCTTCGACGCCGCCGTGGAGAACGCCCGCGCCATTATCGACGCCGTCAAGCCCAGGCGCGCGAAGTTCTGCTATGAAATGATGGGCTGGGCGATCCCCGACTCGCCCGATTCGTACCTCAGGCTGATCCGGGCGGTGGATCGAGACGGCTTCGGGGTACACCTGGATCTCTGTAACCTGGTGAACTCGCCCGTCCGATTTTACCGCAACGCCGTCCTCCTGGCGGATTGCCTCGACAAGCTCGGGCCGTGGATCGTGAGTTGCCATGCGAAGGACCTCGTGTGGGACGTGGAGATGAACTTGCATTTCCGCGAGGTGCCCGCGGGCTCGGGGCAGATGGACTACGGGGTCTGGCTCCGGGGCCTCGCCGGGCTCGACCATGAAGTCCCGCTCATGATCGAGCACTGCGCGAACGAGGCGGAGTACGACAAGGCCCGCGAATTCATCCTCGACCTCGGAAAGAAGATCGGCGTGAGCTTCGGGTAATGGCCGGCTTCCGTGCCGCACCGCACCGTGCTCAACCCTGCGACTGCTCGACGGTCGCCGCCGCGAAGGCCGACAGCTTGTCCTGCGTGGGCACACGCAGCACGAGGAGCACCAGCGCGATCGCCGGGGCCGCGAGGGCCGCGCGGTTTCCCGTCAACAGGCAGATCACGCCGCCGAAGAGGCCGAACCCCTCCGCCATCGCCCCGCCGATGATCGTCAGCGTGGCCATCGCGGGAAACACCCGCGACGCCGCATCGGTATCGGTGTCGGTGTCGCGCGAGGCCTCCACCGACTCCCGAAGCCCCGCGAGCACCCGGGCCCGAACGACGAAGTAGACAGGCAGCTCCGCGGCTCCGAACAGAGCGAGGATGCCCAGCAAGAGCGGAGCCAGTTCCGGCTGGATCGTTATTCGCGAACCGAGGGCGACCGCGACCACGCCGACCGCCAGCACGCCCGCCATCATGGCCAGTATGATCAGTTGCAGCGCCCGCAAACTCGCCGGTGGACCGTAGTTCGCTTCCATGAAAGGCCTCCGCGATGGCGAGGGCTGACAATCGACGCGCGTTCGCCGCCCCCCGCTCCGCTTCGATCGCGTACGGAAATGCCCGGGCGGCGCGGGCTGTCGGCATCAACCCCGGCGCATCCGGCACTGTTCCAGATCGCACCGTTGACAGGGCACGCCGTGACGCATGACCTCGCGCGCGTCGCCGATGCCCAGGAGACCGGAGACGCTCTTGATCGGCTCCATGATCATCGTAGGCAGCAGCGTCACGCCGATCGCACTTCCGTCGACGATCGAGAACAGCGTCTGCTGCTCCTCGAGCGCCATGCCGCAGTAGCCCGGGCTGAACGGCGGCGTGATGCCCTCCTCCGGCCCGGCCTCGCGCCAATAGACCGAATCGGCCATCGCATCCGTGGCGACATCGGCGGCGGCCGATCCGATCGCATTGAGCGTATAGCCTTCCAGCGTCTCGCCCCGGTGAAGCCGTTCGGCCGAAAGCCGCTCGATGGCGTCGCCCAGCGTCAGAACGAACACGGCCACCCGCCGGGCCGGACGGAGGAACTCCGCGACCGGCCCGTACACCGTCCGGCAGCCGCGGAGGACCAGCTCGGTGCCGCCGACGCGTTCCACGTCGTAGACGGCGTACACCCCGCGGGGCCGCAGTACGCTGCGCGATTCGGCGACGAGCCGCTCGACCAGCTCGCGAAGCGCCGGGCGCACGGGCGCCCCGCGACGACACCCCATCATGCGCAGCACCTCCTTGATGGGGATCTCGATCTCCAGATCAATCACATGCTGTGTGCCGTCCATCACGCCAACTGCCGACTGCGGGCCGTTTCGATCATAGCCCTTACGTTGGCGGCGGGCGAATAGGAATCGATCTCGCAACCGGGCATCACGCAGGCGGTCGTGTGAGGGGTGGTCGCCTCGATGAACTGCGCCACCATGGTCTTCACCTCTTCGGCCGTGCCGTGACACGCGAGCTGCGTGGTGGGCGAGTTCATGGCGCACTGTCGGCCCCGGAGCATCCTCGCGACCTGCTCGAACCACTGCGGCCAGGGCATTTCCTGCCCGTAGTAGGGCATGTCGTACTGAATCCCCTTGATGCCGTCCCATGCCGAAACCATCTGCAGGGCCTGCGGCAGGTTGTGCCCGCAGATGTGCCAGAAGGTATAGGGAAAGATCGTCTTCGCCTTCTCGACGAAGATCCGGTCCACGTCGCCGAACTGCTCCAGGTGCCGCGGGCCCCAGGTTCTCGCCCCGCCGAACAGGCAGCAGAACTGCGCCCCGTTCTTCGCGGCGTACTCGGCGTAGAAGTCCAGCGCGGCGAGCCGCTCGTGCAGGCACAGGTCGAGGTAGTGTTTCACCTTCTCCGGCTCGGTGACCATCCAGCGCAGGAACCGCTGCACCTCGACGAGCGTCTCCGCGTAGTTCGTGGGCGTGGCGATGCCGACGATGATCGGCACCTCGCGGTCCATCTTCTCCTGAAACTCCAGGAGCTGGAGCATGTGGGGCGTGTAGTGGGTGACGGCCCGCGATCCGTCGAGGTACTTCTCGTACGCCCGCGTCTCGTACAGGGCGATCGCCTCATCGATCGTCTCGACGAGGGGCTTGAACATCAGGTAATCGTTGTCGCCGCGGTGGATGAAGTGCTCGGGGCGTTTCTCCGGCGGGATGAAGTTCTCGATCTGGTGGCTGATGTCCACGTACATCCAGATCGCGTCGGTGCGCAGGTCGGCCCACGTCTTGATGCACGCGTCCGTGGTCTTGTCCACGTCGTTGTAGATTTCCCTGTGCGAGTAGCCCGCATACGTGATCTGCCAGTAGTCGAGCTCCGGCGCCACCGGGACGAAATCGGTCGGCTTCCGATCCAGCGCGGCCGCCAGTCGCTGCCAGTGCGTCATCTCGCCCACGGGGGCGAGCTTGCCCTTGAGCCGCCTGACCCATTGATCCACGACTTCGCTCATCGTGCCGCTCCCCCGAGCAGTTGCTTGATCTTCTCCACGCCCTTCCAGGCGTCGTCGCTCGCGTCGTCCGCGCCCATCCGCCGGGCCGCCTCCGGATCGACCGCCGGCCCCCCGCAGATGATCTTGACCCGCTCGCGCAAACCCGCCTTCGCAATCGCCGCCACCGTGTCACGCGTGTGCATGAACGTGGATGTCATGTACGTGCCGAGCCCCACGATCTGCGGCTCGTGCCTCCGGATCGCCTCCACAAAAGCCTCATCCGAAACGTTCACGCCGAGGTCCACCACCCGCAGACCGTTCGCCTCGAATACCGGGATCGCCACATCCTTGCCGACCGTGTGGACGTCGCCGTGAATCGTCCCCAGAACCATGGTGCCGATCCGGTGCTCGTCGCCGTCCTTCGCCAGCAGCGGCTTGACGATCGCCAGCCCCGCGTAGTAGACATCGCACGCGACGAGCACCTCCGGCATGAACATCTCGCCGCTCTTGAACTTCGTCCCGACGCGCTGCATCCCGAGCGACAGACCCTGCGTCAGCAGGTCGGCCGGTCGAACGCCGGACGCCAGCCCCTCCCGGATCAGAGGATCGACGGCCTTCACGTCCAGCCGCTCCACCGCATCCGCCAACCGCTCGAAAATCGCCGAATTGCCCACGGACTCAACCTCCTCGCCGGCGAATTACCGGTCGGCCTCATGCTACTGTGCCCGGCCGAACCCGGCAAGCACGTCTGCCGGTATCGCCCGCCCCTCCACGCCGGGGGGAGTCCTGCCACCCTCCACGGCGGTCACCACTCGAGGAGGAAAAGGCGAATCGCACCGATGAGCTGCGTGTTCTGGCCCTGGATCGTTCGGTCGGGCGGGATCGTGCCGTTGCGCGTCGCCAGCTTCTCGTACACGTGGATCGCGGCGGCCCCGGAATCCAGCACATACCCCGTGCCCGCCGAATCCACCTCGATCGCGGCCAGGCTCGTCGCCGCGGGCACGACCAGCGACGCATCGGGCAGCACGAAGCCGTTGAGCGTGGATGCCTTGCGGAAAACGTTCACGCGGTTGCCGCCGAGGGGACCGTTCAGCTCGTACAGAATGTCGCCCGCATCCACCGCCACGTCCACGACGGCGCTGAAATACGAGCTGGACAGGCTGCGATCGGGCAGAACGAAGCCGTCCCGCGTACTCGCCCCGGCGAAGACGATGACGTTGCCCGACCCGTTGTTCGCCACGTACAGGTCGTCGTTGGTGGCCAGGCTGATCCCCAGCGGATTCACCATGCTCGCGCTCGAGATCGTCCGCGCGGGCGCCACATTGCCGGAGAACCCGGAGGCCGACACGTTCGCGAACACGACCACGCGGTTGATGAAACCAATCTCCGACACGAACACCAGGTCCTTCGCCGGGTTGACCTCCAGCGAGGTCACCGATTCCAGAAGCGTTGCGTTCCCCTGTACCGTCGCCGCCGGACTCACATTGCCCGTAACCGCCACCGCGTTCGCATAAAGCGTCAGCGAGGACGAAGCGAAGTTACCCGCCAGAAGCCGCCCGTCCCGCGTCACCACCATGTCGGTCGGGCTGCCGAGAAGCGTCCGATCACCCGTCACGTTCGTGCTCGGGGCAACGTCGCCCTGGAGCCTGGCCGGATCGCGAAAGCTCGTGATGCTGTTCGCCGTGCGGTTGGCGACGAAAAGCTGCGACCCGTGCGTCACCGAACTCCGCACCGTTACCGTCACGCTCGCCGTGTCGCTGCGACCGTGGCTGTCGGTAACCGTCAGCGCGAAGGTGAGAACCGTCTCGGAACCGGGCGCGGTAAACGTGGCCTTGGCCGTCGTGGCGTCTTTCAGCGTAACCACGGGGCCCGCCATCCGCGTCCACCGGTACGTGATCGCCTCGCCATCCGGATCGTAGCTGCCGCTGCCGTCCAGCGTGACCAGCGCGCCAAACACCACCGTCTGATCCGGGCCGGCATCCGCCACGGGCGGCTGATTGGGCTGCGGACAGCCCTGCCCGAGAACCCAGGGGCAAACAAAGGCGACCGCAAGAAGCAGCCCGACAGGAAGTTGGCGATGGCGCCGCGTCATGGTGACTCTCCGGAAAACACGAACTGCCTCCCGCTTTCGAACCGGCATCCTATCCGCAAAGGGTCTCGGAAAAAATGAGCCATCCAGGTCCGATCATCGTAGAATAATCGACGCCCGGGCGCGCCCCGGAAGAATGCGTTTGCGTAACCTATTGTCAAAGAAAGAGATATATGCTTGCTACAACGGCTATGCCGGACCGTAAGATTTTTTGAGAAAGGGTCTTGAACTGGTGACGGGTTTCCGATATAGTACCAACATAGTGCTATTTAGGCACTACTCGGACCCGAAAGGTGCCATATGATTCACGACAGGCTGGAGGTCGGCGGACAAATCGCGACAGGCTCGCCGGACCGGACGGCGGAGTCGGGTCTCCACGAGAAGGCGGGAAGGACTATGACCCGAAAGAATGCGAACGCCACGCGCGGACCATTGCCGCGTGTGAAGGGACCGAAGTTCGTCGATGATGACGAGTTGCATGGGCGCTGGGCGTATCGGCGGCTCTTCGAGGAGTCCCAGGAGTCGGCTGCGCACAAAGCCGGCAGAAGCCCGGAGGCCGAGTTGCGTCAGTTCAAGCGCATGCACTACTGCGCCCGCCGCATCCGCGCGTTGCTGGAGCGATACGGGTCGAAGGCGACGCGGCTTGCGGAGTACCGGCGGTTCGCCCAGCTCCACAAGCAGATCCGCGACCAGATCGCCGCGGACAACCTCGGGCTGGTGTACGACCTCTACAAGCGGAGCCGGATCGTCAACGTGGACGGGGACGAGCTGCTGAGCGAGGGAATGATGGCCCTGACCCGGGCGATCGACACGTTCAGCCCGTGGCGAGGCTTCCGTTTCAGCACATATGCCTGCAACGCCATTCTGCGGGCCTTCTACCGCTGCGGGCTGCGCGAGGCGAAGCGCCGACAGCACGAACCGGTGAACTTCGAGAGCGAGTTCGAGAAGAGCAACTGGCTGGACACGCGCCGCACGGAGGAGTCCGTCCTGTACGCGGAGCGACTCTCGAAGATCATCGCGGAGAACCAGGTCGATCTCACGCCGATCGAGAAGGATGTCCTCGCGCAGCGTTTCCCGCTCGCCGTGGGGGCGGAGCGGCTCACGCTCGCGGACATCGGGCGGAGGATGAACCTCAGCAAGGAGCGGGTCCGGCAGATCCAGAACTCCGCGCTGGGCAAGCTCCGCGAGGCGCTCGAACTCGATCCGGTGTTGAACTGAACTGAATTGACCTCTGGCCACTCATGACGCATTCAGAGCCGGCGGCCCGCCAACCGCCGGCTCTGAACGTTTTCCGCCGTTGTCGGCCGCGGGCCGATCAGGCCTTCCCTTCGATTATCCTGCTCATCCGCTCGCTCACGTCGCGGAGGTACTTCTCGTCGCCGCCGGACAGCTCGGCCGTGATGAAGCCGCTGTAGCCGATCTCGTTGAGCGCCGCGCGGACGGCCTTCCAGTCGATCGAGCCCTCGAGCAACGGCACGAACTTGTGCTTGCCCGCGTCGAAGTCCTTCACGTGAATCTTCACGATCCGGCGGCCCAGCGTACGGATCCAGTCCTGCGGATAGCCGTACGCCACGATGTTGCCGACGTCGAAGTACGCCCGCACCCACTGGCTCTTGAACTGATCGACGTAGCGGGCGAACTCCGGCGGGCTGAGCAGGAACTTGTTCCACACATCCTCGACGGCGATGACGACGCCCGTCTCCGCGGCCACGGGGATGAGCTGCTGACGGATCACGGCCGTGGAACGGGCCCAGGCGTCCAGGTAGCTCGTCTCGGCGTTGACGACGCCCGGCACGAGCAGCACGGTATCCGCGCCGAACGCCTTCGCGTTGTGCAACGACGTCACCATGCCCGCCACACCCTTCTTGACGACGGCCGGATCCCCGCTCGAGAGCGGACACTGCCAGTGTGCCATGTTCATGACCGAGTGGATCCGCACGCCGCTCTTGTCGGCCGCCTCGCGCATCCGGGCGACGATCTTCGGGTCATCCGTCGTGCCCGCCTCCACGCCGGCGAAGCCGAGGTCGCGAGCGAGCTTGAACCGGTCCTCGATGCTCAAATTCCCGGGCAGCATGCCGAACTCCAGAGCCTTCTTCAGCTCGGTCGGCTTTGCCGGCTCCGCCGCCGGCGCAGGCTCGCCCCGCTGCATCGCACAACCGCCGAGCGCCGCCGTCGCCGCCGTCGTCACCACCGATTTCACCAGGAACTCGCGTCTGCTCAGAGCATCTGACATCGCCGTCATCCTTTCGTGTTCCGTCTTCCCGGCGTCTCCGCATCCTGCGGAGACGAAGAGCCGGACATGCAGGGATTCTATCGCCTCCCTCGCCCGCCACACAAACGGCCGGCTGGCTCGTGGTCAACTCGTCTGGCAGGCATCGCACGGGGACGTTACAATGCGAGTCAAATGATGAAAGGCTCGCAACCATGACCGGACCACGACTCGGATGGCTGCTCGGAGGACTGGGAAGCCTTCTCTGGTTGCCCCTGATGGGCATCGTCTGGATGGTGAAAGGCGGTCTGCTGCTTCCGTTGATCGCCTTTGCCGTGTGCCTGGCCGGCGTGGCGTATCTGTTCCTCTTCGCGCCGTGGCGCCACCCTGCAACGCCGATCCGAACGATCTATCTGGGCTTTCTCGGCATCCTGCTGGCGGGAGCGGTCGTGGCGATCCTGCAATACCGCGAATCCGTCACGCTGGATCAGGGCCTGCTGCTGCCGGTACTCTGGGTGTTCGTCATTCCGTTCTTTTCTCTCGGCCGCAAGAGTTGGTCGGAGTTGCAGCCGCACGACCGGTGAAAGCGGGTTTTCGCCCGAAGCGACTCTTCTGCGTCCGCAGCGAAACCCGGCGCAGAATCTTCGAAAAGCGACGTGCGCAAGGCCGTTCCCCCCCCTGGCAACTCACTCGGGGCGACAAGATTTGAACTTGCGACCTCCTGGACCCAAACCAGGCGCTCTAGCCAGGCTGAGCTACGCCCCGAACCACGATCCTTGGCGAACCGATCGATGCCATTGAACCAATCGCCCCCGCCGAAGTCAAAGAGAAAGCCGACGGCCCGGCACGGGCGTACCGGGCCATCGGCTCAATGCGAAATCTGCCGGAGCGCACCGCCGCGACGCCGACGTCGGCGGTTATGCGCCCGGCGGCCGATCGGCTTGCGGCCCGGGCGCGGAGGAGCCTCCCGCCTCGGCGGAACCACCCGGCGCGGCGGGCGGCGGG
>CAZZFA010000045.1:0-42829 GCA_964653435.1 uncultured Planctomycetales bacterium
CCGGCGCGGCGGGCGGCGGGGCCGCCGGAGGAGGAGGCGGGGGCGGTGGAGGCGGCGGAGTCTCCGCGGCCGGCTGACTCCCGGCGGGGGCCTCGGCGCCACCGGTCGCCGGCGGAGCCGCTTCTTCCTCCGTCTCCTCGAGGTAGACATCCTCGAGATCGGTCGCATCCACCTCGCGGCGGAGCAGGTAGTACAGCACGGTGCTGCCGCTGTAATAGAAGGAGATCAGAAACGCGTATACCGTCGCGACGGTCAGAGCGACCCAGATCCAGATCAGCACTCCGCCGACCACGTCCCAGTGCTCCCGGCCGAGGAAGGCCCAGGCGGGCATCAGCCCCGTGAAGCTCGGGCTGGTCCACATCACATCGAGCTTGTTCATCTCCTCGCCCGCCGCCGGCCGCGCGGCGAACATCATGCCCGCGCCCACGAAGAAGTGGGTCAGCTTCAGCATGATCAGGGCGAACACGCGGATGAACAGGAAGCAGAACGCCCCGTATACGCAGGCGACCAGGAAGTAGAACAGCGATCGCCACGGCCTGGAGTAGATGTAGCTGAAGCTTCGCGAAATCGCATCGAAGCTGTCCGAGCCCTCGACGGCAATCGTCGGCCACATGAGACTGCCTCCCGCCACGCCGCCGATCAGCACCAGCGCCATCACGAACCCGGCGATCAGCGCGAGGAAGAAGAACACGCCCGTCAGAAGCTCACCGATGAACGGAATCGAGCCGATCAGGCCGCCGAGAGCGAGGAGGATCCCGATGCAGAGGATCAGCCCGAGCGGAATCAGCGGCGCGGCGAAGAAGCCGATGAACTTCCGGCGGGCAAAGGACGCCGCCTGTTTGATCGAGATCTTCTCGTCACGGGCCATGTGCATGGCCGCGATGCGGCAGATCGCCCCGCCGAAAAATGACCAGATCGCCAGGACCACCAGCAGGAAGATCACCGCGAAGAGCCAGTGCGCCGCGAAAACCCACCGCAAGCCGTAGACCATGAGCAGCAACGACGGCACGAGACCCGGCCCCGTACCGCTCGGATTCTCCAGCGCCGCCGCGGCGAGCCGGCAGTCGCCCACGACATCATCCATGGCGCCGTTGAAGTTCAGCGCCCGCGCCGCCTCGACCGCCTGCCGGAGAGCCCCCCGCTCGTAGGTAAGCAGGGAGCAGAAGATGCCCCGCCGCTGCAGCGATTCCACATGGGCGAGCGCCGTCTTATGGGCGTTGCGGGCCAACTGCAGCGCGTGCTCCCTCAGCTTGTCCGTATCCTGTGCAATGGCCGGGGGAACGGCCACACGGCCCGGGCCGGCCCACTGGAGGCAGAGCTTCTGGAGATCCTCCGGCTTCCTGGCCTTGCGAATCTCCTGCAGCGACTTGTCGTAGTGCTCGCGGATCCGCTCGGGCATCTCCGCCGCCGCCTTCCAGTAATCCTCCTCCTTCTCGAGTTCCTCACCGGCCTCCTTCTCCCGCTGGACGACCGCGCCCTCCGCGAGGATCCGGCGGAGGATCTCCCGGCCGGACGCCAGTTGCGCCGCACGCCACGAGGCGCCCGACCGGCCCTGAATGTACGCCTGGATCTCGCCCGGCACAGCGCTCTGCCCGGCGGCGGCCCAGATGCCGTCCATCACGGTCCCGACAAAGACGGTCAAAACCAGGCCCGCGACCGCGAGCACCATCTTGCTGGGATGTATGGCGAAGCGGAACGTTCGAAAGATATGCGTGAAGCCGAAACACTCGGTCCAGTTGATGCGCCGAAGTTCCTGGGTTTCCTCAGGCATGGCATTCCTCCACGGATTGAACGATGCTCCTGGCGGCAGATCCCCGAAGAGGGCCTGCCAAGCCGCGCCGGTTGCGCGGCTGAGCGGGTCAAGGATCCGGGCCGTTCCCGAATCCGCCGCGCCGACCCGCCGTACGCCAATCCCGCTATCGGTTGTGGTGTATTATAACCGGGCCGTGCAGGCGAGCAACGGGGTTTGCCCACCCTTTTGGCCGCAACGACTGCCGCTCAGCCGAATCATCACGCGACGGCGTGCCCCACCTGACCGGGAGGCGGGCGTCTCGCCCGCTTTCACAATCGTTGCAGGTCGCAAGAACGCGCGGAAATAAGCAGGTGCAGCCCGATCTGCCTGGCCGGCCCCGATTCTTCACAGCTTCTGCGCGGCGTCTTAACCCGGGTATTCCGGTTCAGATCGTCCATCGCACGATCTCCCCCGCGGACCTGGCCCCAACCGTCGCCGCCTACCTCGGCGTCAAACCGCCGTCCGGCTGCACTGGACGCACGATTGAAGAGCTGCTTCGCCGCCGCGAGTGATTCAACGAATCGGACACTCGTCCATGAGAGTCCAAACCGGGAACAGTCACCCAAGGCGGCCTTCGGCCGCAACCGAACACGGGGGCGCCGGCCTCCGTCATGCTGAGCGAAGCGAAGCATCCGGCTATCAAGAACCGTTGACGGCCGCCCCGGCCTCCGATAGGGTGCCGGTATGATGCAACGTTCGCAAGACGCCCGAAATACCGACACGAACCGCGCCAAACGGATTCTTGCCCCTTTCCAGATCCCGTCGATCTCAAGGCGTGCTGCCCACGCGCCGGCCTTCACCCTTATCGAGGTGTTGGTCGTTGCAGCGATCATCGCGATGCTCGTGGCCATCCTGACCCCATCGCTGGCGGTTGCCCGCCAGAGCAGCCGCGCGGTCGTGTGTGCCAGCAACATCCGGCAGATCGGAATGGGCTGGCACATGTACGCACAGCAATGGCACGACTCAGCCGTCGCCGGCCGGTTCCCGAAGATCACCGGCTCCACCAATCTGTACTGGGTGGGCAACGGCTGGAAGTATCGCGCCCGCTGGTATGCGATGCTCGGCGCACAGGTTCGACTTTTCGCCTTCTCCAAACCGAGCCCCGACCCGGCCCTGGATAACACTCAGCCGGTTGATGGCGACGTTTTCCTGGACCCCGAGGCGCGGGCTTACAACAACAGCCGCAACTACCCGTACGGCTACAACTTTCAGTTTCTGGGAAACAGCCGAAAGCGGCTCAGCGGCGGCGCCACGGATTGGATCAACTGGCCGGTGAAGACCGGGCGGATCAAGTCACCCGCGCGCACTGTCATGGCCGCGGACTGTCTCGGCACTGCCGCCAGCACCCCGCTCGAGCAGCGGCTGCCCTACGACCCCAGCGGAACGGCTGCCAACACCGATCCGGCCCGCATCGTCAACCACGGGTGGGCCCTCGATCCTCCGCGACTGACGGCCACCGGTGACTTCTGCGACGACGGCCTGCGGGGAAAGGCGCGATCGGCCCCGGACGAGCGACACCGCGGCAAGGCCAACGTCATCTTCTGCGATAACCACGTCGAGCGGCTTCGCGCCAGGCAACTGGGCTACGTGATCAACACCGATGGCACGGTTCCTTTGACGGGGGCAGGGACCAATCTGCTCTTCTCGGGTACGGGCCGCGACGATGACCCACCTTCCATCCAGTAGGCGCAAGCATGGTGTTGCGCGACGACCTCGACAACCGGAGCGGCGTCACGACACGCGAAGCGGAAAAGGGGACGTCACCAATACTCTTCGGCACATCGGTTGCACGCAGGGTTGTCCGGGGACGGCGAAGGTGCAGGTCGAGTTGGCGGGTAGTTCATGAGTTGGCGTTGCCGGCGTACCTGGCGGCCCGTCAGCACCCAGCATAAGCGCCCACGGCCGCGAGCGGGCGCGGAAGCGGGTGAACCCGTTGAGATTGGAAAACGGGACCGGCTCGTTTGCGCGGCACTGGTCATGCGCAACTGGTCACCGTCCCCGATCCGTCAACACTGACGCTGCGCCGGTCCCTGTTCGTTCGCCGCGAGGGAAACCGCCCACCGGAAATCGGCACACAATGGGCGCCACCTGCCCGGGTTCGCCGGCTTATGGGCACCTCGACGGCCGGTTCGGTCCGTTGAAACAGTTCTGGAAAACGGCGAAGTCGGCAAGGTCCACGTCCTCGTCGGCGTCGAAGTCGGCCACATTGCAGTTCGGCCCCGCCGGCGGCCGGTTAGGACCGCCGAAACAGTATTGGAAGGCCGAGAAGTCGCTGAGATCCACGTCGCCATCACGGTCGAAATCGCCCGGCGCCAGCAACACGGCCGTCACCGGATAGTCGTATGTCCCGTTCGCGACGCCCTCGCCGTTAAAGCCCTGAACGTGGAGGTACCACGTCCCGGCCGACGTCGGCGTCGTCACGAGCGTGCCGCTCGACCACTGCGGCTCCGTCCCCGTCCACGCGTGCGTCGCGACCCGGTCCCACGCATAGCGGTAGTACTGCAGCGTCCCGGCGCCGAAGCCGCCGACCGCCGTCCAGAGCAGCTCTTCATTCACACCCGGCGACGAATTGCTCGAGGTCACGAGACCCGCCGCCGGCGGGACGGACAACGTCCATCTCGTCTGCCCGGCCGAGGGAGGCGACTCCCCGGCGGCGTTGAACGCGTACACCCGGCGGGTGTAAGGCGTGTTCGCGGCAAGCCCGCTTTCCTGCCACTGCACGCTACCGGCGGCCAGATCGCCCGATTTGTTCACGCCGCCCGCGTCCTTCACGCGGTAGCCCGTCTCCGTCGCGACATCCGTCCACTTCCAGGTGATTCTGTCCGTCGCGTCGGCGACGGGCGTGCCGTCCGTCGGCGCCGCCGGCGGAATCTGCGAGGCGGGAACGAACTTCATCGCGAACGCATCACACAGACCCTGGTTCGGGTTTCCATCCAGGCTGCCGTACGTCGTACCGGCAAGAAAGACAGCGCCATTGGCGGCGACGGCCACGCCGTCGGCCCAGTCGTCGCCGGTGGTGCCGAGCTGTGTGGTCCACAGGCGGGTTCCCGCGGAATCATACTTCGTCAGGAAGACATCCAGGCCGCCTTGATAGTCATTCCCGTCGAGCGGCCCGCCCGTTTCGCCCGCCACATAGGCATTGCCGGCCGCATCCGTCGCCACGCCCCAGCCCTGATCGTGCCCGCCGGTGCCGGTCTGTCTTCCCCACAGCAGGTTCCCCGACGCATCGAACTTGGCGAGAAAGTAGTCGCGATTGCCCAGCGGGGAGGCGTACAGCGGACCGGTGCTGTAGCCGGAAACGTACACGTTCCCCGCCGCGTCGCATGCCAGCGAGTAGCCCGTGTCCTTGTTCATCGTGCCCCACTGCCTCAGCCACTGCCTCTGCCCGGTGGCGTCGTACTTGACCAGGTAATTGTCGCCGTTCGCCAGATACGGGTTGCCCTCAATGCTTCCGTCACACCACCCGGTGACGAATACGTTTCCCGACGCATCGCACGTTATCCCGAAACTCTCATCGGTGTTCTCCGAGCCGAACAACGCGGACCACAACCGGCTGCCGGCCGCGTTGTACTTGCTGATGAAGACATCCGCCGAACCGATGCGGGCGATGCCGTGAAAGTTGCCTCGCACGTAGCCGGTGACGTAGACATTGCCCCAGGAATCCGTGGCGACCGCACGGCCCTCGTCATCCTGACCGGTTCCGTCCTGCCGGGTCCACTGCCAGTTCCCCGCCGAGTCAAACTTCGTCAGAAAGATATCCCAACCACCGAAGTAGTAGTTTCCGTCGAGGCTGCTGCCCGTGTATCCCGTGACGTAGATGTTCCCGGCAGCGTCCGTCGCGACCCCGTAGGCAAACTCGCGTTCCGCGGACCCTCGCTGGGTCAGCCACAGCCGGTTTCCCGCCGCGTCATACTTCGCGACGAACAGGTCATACCGCCCGGCGTTGCCGCCTCCCAGGCTCCCCTGCGTCGCCCCCGCGATGATGCAGTTGCCGGAACCGTCCACCGTCACTGCGTAACCAAAGTCATAGCTCCCGCTTCCCGCCAGCCGGGTCCAGGCCTTGACGTCGGCCTGTGCGTGAACATAGCCCGCACTGATGCTCAGACAACCCAAGACCCACAACATCTTCATGGCGTTGACGCTCCAGCTCCGATTATCCCGTCTCCCCTGCGACGTCGCCGGGAACATGGCAGACAGCGGACACACATACTGATTATACCCCCTGCCGCACCGCTCACGCCGCGCAGGCAACCGTTCGGGACACACACACAACCCAGAACGACCGACGGCCCTCGTCACAACCCCCTCTGAGCGTTGATGTTGCGCGAAACCCATCAGCCGGATCGACACGCCACCGCATGCCCTGCCTGGCGCCGCACGCCTGGCGGGCAGGGGTACGCAAAAGCAACCGCAGGATGTGTCGCGCACTCTACCTTGGGGCCGGCGGAGCCGCGCGAAGGACTCAGGATGAAAGCGTGGCAGGGCCACCGCGTCGGGTTTCGGGCGAAGACCGTTCGGCGATCCACCCGGATTACTTCTTCGCCTTTGCGCGGGTCGGCCTCGCGGCCGCCTGCGCGGGCTGGCTTGGCGCGGAGCCGCCTTCGGTGGCCAGGATACGGCAGATGCCGTCCTGCAGGTGCCGGGCCTCCGTACCGTTGACCACATCGTTCAGCAGGATCGAGAAGCAGTAGGTCTTGCTCCCGCCCGGGCTCGCGTAGCCGCTCAGCGCATACACGCCGGAGATGTAGCCCGTCTTCGCCTGCACGCGGCCCTTGAGGTCCTTCATCCGCTTTTCGAGCGTGCCGTCCTCGCCCACGCGCGAGAGGCTCGCGCGGAAGTCCCGGCCGCGCGGGTGTCGCGCCATGTGCCGCAATACGCCCACCAGCGTCCGCGGCGAAACCCGGTTGCGCGGGCTGTACCCGGAGCCGTCGTCAATCACGAGCCCCGCCGGCTTCGACATCAGGCTTTTCTCGAGGAACCGCTCCACGTACCTTCGGCCCGCGGCGTACGACCCCTCCCCCACGCCCTTCTCCATCGCACTCAGCTCGAAGCCGATCGTCTTGAACAGACATTCCGCGAAGAGGTTCTGGCTGTTCTTGTTGATCCGATCCAGCAGCTCGGTCAGGGGGCGCTCGTACACGGCAATCACCGTGCACGTCGGCGGGAGGTTGCCCCGGTCGTCGCGAATCCGCTCGCGCCGGATGTTCCCGTTGATCCGGATGCCCTTGGCCGCCAATGCCGTCCGCATCGCGCCGGCGAAGAACAGGCCCGGATCGGGCACGCAAACCGATTGCAGCGTCCCCGGGGTCTTGCACGTGCCGGACACGACGTACACCGGCTCGTCGCCGCGCCGGGCGATGGTCGGTCGCTGCTGCTCACCCGTCCTGCACTCGTTGCGGATGACCGTGTACGTGTTCGGCGGGCTGACCTCGATGACGGCCGGCTCGCCCGGCTTGCCTCCGGGGCTGACGGTCACATCGATGCAGTTATCGTTGAAGTTCAGCGCACCCACCGGCGCGGAGTACCAGTGATCCCGCTGATCGACCGGCCAGTTCGGATTGTAGCGCTCGGCCTCGAAGGCGCTATCGTCGATAACGAGATCGCCCTTGACTTCCGTAATGCCCTTCTCTTTGAGCGCCGCCGCCCACGCATGGAACATCGCCGTGATCGGCTCGCGCCGCTCCCTGGCCAGCCGTGGATCACCCAGCGAAGGATCGCCCCGCCCCAGCACAACCAGATCGTCGCCGCGCTTTGCGAGCGTCGTGCGGTACTTGAAGCCCGGCGGGAGCTGATCCAGCGCCGTCGCGACCGTGAGCAGCTTCATGTTGCTCGCAGGTTTGAACAGCTCGTCGGCGTTCTTCGCGTACACCTCCCGGCTGGTCTGCAGATCGACAACGCAGACACCGTATCGCATTGCGCCCGGCTTCACCGCGGAGAGCAGCCTGTCGATCTGCCGCGCGACTTCCGCATCATCCGCGACGGTCGCCGCCACACCCCATACCAGGCTCACACCAAGCCAAACGACCCACTTTACCGCACGATTCATCGCTATAGTTCTCCAGTCAACCGACCCGCCCTATTTCGTTTGACGCATGTGCGGGCGGATGGTAGACTACCATTGAGAGGACGCGACGCAAGTCCGTGGAGCGAGGGACTTCGCGATGCCGGTCCGGACCGACCCGGGCGAACCGAAGGTGATCGTCGTTGCCGGCGACGCCGCCCAGCGAGCCGCGGTGATCTGTCGTGCGCTGGGGGCCGCCGGGATCGAGGTGATCCGGTTGCCCGACGTCTACGCCGCACTGGGCGAGCTGGCAGCGGACGGCATCGGCACCACAAAAGCGGCGGTCGTTCAGGCAGGCTGCATCGAGAGCACCGAGGTCGAGTTCTTCCCCCTGGCCAATCGCCTCGCCCCCGGAGGGGCTTATGTCTTCGCCGATGGCGACGGGGAAGAGGCGACCCTCCGAGCGGCACTGGCCGCAGGCGCCAAGAAGCTCGATCTGACCGATCTGGCGGAATGGGCCGAAGCACTCGCCGATCTTCCCCTGGGATTGACGCCCGATAACGTAGCGGAGCCGCCTGCGCCCACCGCTCCCGAATCTCCCGCACCGCCGGCCCCCGAGCCGTCTGCGTCGCAACCGCACGCTGACGAACCCGCGCCGCCGACGACGCCGGAGTCCGCTCCTGTAGCGACGCTCGCAGAGGACAAGCCGGCCGATCCGGCGCCGCAGGCACCCGTGGAGAATCACAAGCCGGCTGCAGAGGCCCCCGCTGCGGAATCCAGACCGGCACCAACGCCCGACATTCGCGTCGCCCGGCCGATTGCCATTCCCGCCGAGTGGCGGCGTCCGCCTTCGCCGAACAACGGGAACGATCGCTCTGAAGATGACAGTCCCCCACCGGCCGTGCCGTGGCGACCGCAGGCGAACCGCCCCTCGCGAACGCCGCCCAGCGCCCGCGCGATTTCACCCCCGACACCGAGGCACCCGGACGGCGGCGTGGAACTGACGCGAGAGGAAATCGACGCCCTGCTCGATCGTCCGACAGATGGACCGGAATCCGGGAGGCCCCATCGGTGATGTTGCCCGGTCTTGCTGCCGATAGCGATCGCCGTCTGCTGGTAATCAACGATCCCGGCCGACTCGCGGAGATCGCCCGTAACCGTTATCCCGACGTGGAGGTAATCACGCGAGCCACGTACCTGGCCGGCATTGCCGCCTGCCGAGCCGCGTTCGGCGAGGGTACACGGAGCGTCCTGCTGGGGGTGGACCCGGCGTTCCCGCGGCTCAGCGCCGTGGTGAGCGGGCTGCGGCGCGCCATCGGCCCCCGCGGACGAATGGTTCTGTGCTGCCGGCCAAGCGGAGAGACGGCGGCGCGACGGGCTCTGCCGGCCGGCGCCGACGACTACATCATCTATCCGCCGACCGGGCACGACCTCGACGAGACGCTGAAGCTCCCGCGTCCCGGACGATGGCTGGACGTATCGCCCGGCCGGCTCAGCCACATCGCCCCGGCCGAGTTGAGCACGCTGGCACAAATCCTTTCCGAGATGGACAGGGGCCCGCAGCACGTGCTCGAGCAGATGGCCGGCCTGCTGCGCGACTCCCTCCAGTGCGCGAGTCTTACCATCGTCGCGGAGAGCGCCCGGGCGGAGATCGGCCCGTCGGTCGAGCGGCCGGTACTTGTCGAGACCATCGAGGTCGCGGGACGGAACATCGGCCAGATCCTGGTCGGCCCGCGCGAGGCGTTCCCCTACGAGAGCGGTGATCTTGAGAAGCTGCGCCACTACGGTCGGGTCGTCGGCCACCTCCTGGACGCCTGCGAGCGGCGCCGCTCCCTCGAACGGCTCGCGCTGACGGACGAACTCACGGGCCTTCCGAACCGGCGTCAACTCATCCGGACGCTTGATGCCACGCTCCAGCAGGCGGCACGCGACCACACGAACGTCACCTTGCTGATGTTCGACATCGACGACTTCAAGCACTACAACGACCGGTACGGCCATGCCGCCGGGGATGAAATCCTTCGGGAGGCCGGGCAGCTTTTCCGTCGTTGCTGCCGCCAGCACGATGTGGTTGCCCGCTACGGCGGAGACGAGTTTGCCGTCGTGTTCTGGGAGGCCGAGGAGCCCCGCGTCGCCGGCTCCAAGCACCCGACCGACGTGCTCTCCGTGCTCCGGCGGTTCCGCAAGGAGCTTGAGACGCACGACTTCCCGCTGCTGGGGCCGGAAGCAAAGGGCGTCCTGACCATCAGCGGCGGGCTCGCCAGCTTCCCCTGGGATGCCCAGCGGGCCGTGGATCTCATCGAGCAGGCCGATCGGGCACTGTTGCGTGCGAAGCGCGACGGCAAGAACCGCATCTACCTGGTAGGCCCGCAGGAGTCTGCCGCGGAGCCTTCGCAGGAGGCCGACCCGCGGCCCTTTTGAGGCCGCCGGGACGTCGGGCCTTGTGCCTGAAAACCCGGCCACGCCCGGGCGCGCGGAAAGCACCTTTCCACATCCGGACTCTGCAGTCCCGTGCCGCATCCGTCTGCGCATCGATCGCGTTCCACAACGCGGCGTGATCGAGCCTCCGCGGCCGGAAGACATCGACTGGTGCCTCGGCCTCATGGCATCGCCTGCGGTCCTCTGGCGGGCGATGGCAAACCCGATGACGCAGGCCAGCGAATGGTACCGCAAGCACAAGAAGGACGATCCGGCGGCGATCCTCCGCGTCGTGCGCGCCGCCCCGTGCCGATGTGCCCGCGGGATCGAGATCATCGCCCACTCCGTCAGCCCGGCGGACGGTCGGCGACTCGCCCGCGGCATGGCCGAGGCCCTGGTGGAGTACGCCATGGAATGGCAACTGAACGGCGCGCCGGTGTCATTCGCCGTCGGTACGGCACACGGCGGCCCCGGGCCGCTCCGGCCCGTCAACAAGCCGCCCGGCTGTCACCTCCGCGTCATGATCCAGAACCACGCCGACGCCGCCCCCGAACGGTGAGCGTGCACGCCGCCGGGGAACAGGCGTATCCGCGGGCAGGCGGGCTTTGCGTGATACAACCCATACCAGTACGCTTGCGGACCGTGCGCGGCGGGTTCGGGCGCCAGCGCGCCGCTGGAGTGAAACCGGTTCGCGGCCGACGAGAGGCCCATGCAATGAAACACACACGCGTCACGATCATGATCGGTCTCGCTCTCGTATTGCCGGCCGCACCTTCAAGCGCTGGCGCGAATGAACGGACAGCGACATCGCTGCTTTTCATGCAACCGGAGGACGTCCGTGACACCGTCGGCCTCCTGAACTACGACGACAACGTCCTGACATTCCGCGGGAACATCCAGGGCACGGACCTGGGCGCGGGCGGTTTTCAGATGATCTTCAGCGCGCCGGAGGCGAACGAGGGGGCCTCGCCGCCGTTCCGCACGCTCCTGGCCACCGCGGAGCCCCGAGGCGGCTACCTGGTGTACGGGACGAAGCACGAACAGCAGGGCCGGAACTACCGCTGGGCGATCTTCCGCGGCCGCACGCCGGACGGCCATCGCCTGACCGACTGGACGCAGGTGTATGCCTGTCCGCCGGGCGAGTGGCTCATCGAGTCGATGATCACGCACCGCCCGGATACGGGCAGACTCTTCTTCTACACGTGGAGCCGGTCCGATCGAAAGGATGTCGAAGGGCACGCACTCCGGGGCTTCACCAGCGCCGACGGAACGCACTGGCAGCCGATCTCCGCCGAACCGATCTACTACGACCACGACGCGTTCGGCGTGATGTGGGATGCCCGGACGGGCCGCTTCCTCTCGTATCAGGTCACGCACGAGCCGCGAAAGAAACCCTACCCCGACAACATGGGGGGCGAGAAACGCCGCGTGCTCTCGATCCGCGCAAGCCGGGATGGCCTGCACTGGGAAACCCTCACGGACGTCGGCCCGGATGGGCGGATCACGCCGGACGCGCAGGACCCGCCCGAGGTCGAGTTCTATCGCATGTTCGCGTTCCCCTTCGCGGACCGCTACGTCGCGATGGTCGATCTGTACGCGCCGTCACCTCTGACGCTCGGCAGACACGGTCCGCACCTCGGCTGCCAGTGGTGGGTCAGCCGCGATGCGGTACGCTGGCAGCGCCCGTGGCGCCGCACAGACGCCCAGGGCGACGCACCGTATCCGATCAAGATGGCCCCCATGCACTTCGGGAAAGAAATGCTCTGGTGGATCGCCAACGGCGTGTGGGGCCTGCCGGAAAACCGGATCGCATCGGTCGGGGCGAAGGCGAATGCGGCGTTCACGTCGAAGCCGTTCAGGATGCCCGCCCGGCCGCTGCAGCTCAACGCCACGATCCCCTCCGGCAGCGGCCTGTTCCAGCAGGCGTACGTCATGGTCGAGTTGCTCGACGCCGCCGGCAAGACCGTCCCCGGCTACGAACGGGAGAAGTGCCTCCTTCGGGGCGTCGACGACACGCGCATCCCGCTGCTGTGGCAGAATCGCGACGGTACCGAACTGGCCGACCGGGAACTCTCCCTCCGCTTCTACCTCCGCGATGCCCGGCTCTACGCCGTGACGCACGAAATGCAAGGCACGGAACGTGGCGCGATCACCCCGCCGCGATGATTCTTCTCGGCGGACGACCAACCCCGTCGGCGATTTCAACCGGGAGCCTCCCCCCGGCACGACTTCGCCGCGCTGCCCGATGGCCGCCCCAGACGATGCGGATTCCACCAGCAGAAGGACGGGCCGTGCGCACGAACCACACGGCCCGCTCGAATACCCGATTGTCCGAGGCAGAACCCCGGACGCACCCCGATGCCGGCTTTGCGTATCGGAGAACCGACTACATCTGCTTCTTCTTGTACTGCCAGTAGAACACGATCAGAACGATCAGGATGATCAGCAACAGGCCCTGCCACCAGGTGAAGTACTCACTGAGGGCAGCCAACGTGTTGGACAACAACATACTCATAGTGCAGGTCTCCTCTTGAGAACCAGTTCCTTTCGCCGGCGGACACCGCCGTCCCCGCTCGCGATCGTCGCCAGCCCTGTCAACCACACGCCGCTTGCTGCGGCCAGCATTAGGCCCGATCACGGACCGGCTGTCAACCCCCTCTCGGCCCCTATTGTTATGAAATCGGCCATCACGCTGTCCGCGATGAGCAAACCTGAGCGCGTCAGGCGGATATGCGTTGGGGTGACGGAAAGCCGCCGCCCGGCAACGTGCCAGCGGATCACATCAGCGAATAGCGTCAGGGGATCGAATCCGGTCTGACGCTCGAACCACCGACGGTCAATACCGTCCGTAAGCCGAAGTTGGAGCATCGCCGTCTCCCCCGCCCGCGACTTGGCGTCCAGACGCTCGGACTCAACCACCGGGCTCTGCCCAAGGGCGATCCGACGGACGTACTCCTCGACGTCAGCGACGTTTCGCGTCCGCACCCCCTCGAAGTAACTCGCCGCCGCCGGTCCAAGGCCCACATACGGCTCGTTGCGCCAATACGCAAGATTGTGTTCGCAGCGGGCACCCGGCCTCGCGAAGTTGCTGATCTCGTAATGTTCAAAACCCGCGCTGGTCAACGTGTCGATGGCGCACTCATACATGCGGACCTCAGCCTCCTCCCCGCACGGATCAAGGGCCCCCTCCACCCACCTTCGATGAAGCGGCGTACCCGGCTCGTAGGTCAGCCCATAGCAGGCAATGTGATCCGGCCCAAGGTCTATCGCCATCCGCAGCGATTCCTCCCAGCTTCGTTCGGTCTGACCAGGGATGCCAAAAATAAGGTCAAGATTTATATGCGCAAAACCCCAGCGTCGGACCGACCGCACGGTCTGTGCCACATCCTCGGGCCGATGGCTTCGGCCCAATGTCCTCAACTCCGCCGCCGCGAAGGACTGCACCCCGATCGAAACGCGGTTGACGCCCGCCTCCCGCAGCGCCAGGGCCTTGGCCTCGTCGAGGCTTGCGGGATTTGCCTCCACGGTAAACTCCGATACCCCGTCGCGCCGCGCCAGCTCGCCCAGCGCCCTGAAGAGCCTCAAGAGCTCAGCGACCGGCAGGACCGTCGGCGTGCCGCCACCGACAAAGATCGTCCGGACCCGCGCCGGCCCGCCCGGTGCGGCAGGTCCGTCGGCCAGCTCCGCCAACACGGCATCCACATACCGACCGGCCTGCCCCTCGGCGGGCACCAGAGAGTAAAAGTCGCAGTACCCGCACTTTGTCCGGCAAAAGGGAACGTGAACATACAAACCCGCATCGATCATGCTTGGCATCCCGCCGGTCAGCCAGTATAACATAGCTCTGACGGACGGCTTACGGTGCGCCGGGGCATTGATCCGCCGCGTCGGCTCGGCTAGACTGGATAGAGAGGCATGGGTGCCGGCGGCGTCGCCGCGGGCCTTGGCTTCCTGAGGGTGCATGTCCGAGCGATCCGCCTGAGTATCAGGGCACAAAGAGGCCGACCCGATGGACGTCAGACTCGTAATGTTCAAGGAAAACGGCGAGCGGAAAGAGTTTCCGCTGGGCGAGGGCATTACGCTCATTGGTCGCCAGGATGATTGCGACCTGCGGATCCCGCTCAGCGAAATCTCCCGCAAGCACGCTCAACTGATCATCCACGAAGGCACCGTGACGCTTCGGGACATGGGCAGCGCCAACGGCACGTACGTGAACAACCGGCGAATCTCCGAGAAGGATCTCACGCCCGGCGACCACATCGTGATCGGCCCGGTTGTGTTCACGGTCCAGATCAACGGCCAGCCCGAAAGCGTTCGGCAGGTGAAGACGCGGCTGGAATCCCGCAAACGCGAACCTGCCACGAAGAGCCCCGTCCACGCCGATTCTTCCGCCGCCACGGAGGTCGGACGGGTCGACGAGGACGAGCTGTTTCGCGAAGCGACCGAGGGCGTCGATCCCATCAGCGCACTGGAGGCGCTGGCGGCCAGCGGCGAGCAGAACTTCGTCGACGAGATGCTCGACGACGAGGACAAGCCCGACAATCCGAAGTCGTGACTGCCGCCCGACTCTGTCCCCGGCCCCTCCGGCGCGGAGGGGGGACGATCTCTCGAAATCTGAAAACGCCGGTCGCGCCGGCACCGCGCGGGACGTCGACGCCGCTGGCGGACGGCGGCCCGGAGACGTGGCTGCACATGCGGGTTTGGCCCGGCAGCAACGGGAGGCACGCCATGGATGTCGAGCTTCTTCTTCGCCGTCACGGAATGCCCTTCAGCACGAACGTGCATCCGCCGACCTTCAGTTCCCACCGGCTGGCCGCGGAGGCGCACACACCCGGGCGGAACGTCGCCAAGTCCGTCCTCGTCCGGGCCGGGGCCGCTTATGTCCTCTGCGTGGTTCCGGCGAATCGCCGGGTGGATCTCGACGCGCTCGCGCGAGCCATGAATGTCGAGTCGGTCCGGCTCGCCACCGAGCAGGAGCTTGCCCAGGTCTTCGACGACTGCGAACTCGGCGCGCAACCGCCCTTCGGCAAACCCTACGGCATCCCGACGGTGATGGATGCCTCCCTCCGGCAAGACGAGTATGTTGTGTTTCAGGCGGGCTCGCACACGCAGGCCGTGAAAATGCTTCGCGCCGATTACGAACGCGTGGCCGAGCCGATCACCGCGAAGATCACCCGTGATTGACGGCCGCGGACCCGTCCGCGCGACCGCTCACCCCACACACACGACCGTGCCCAGGTCCACCACCGGCATCGCCTGCAGCGCGCGCGCCGCCGTAACAGACAGCAGGTAGCTCACGGTTGCCGTCGCACCCTGGCCGCGGGCGTGCCCCGCGGGCGTGAGCGCGTCGTACACTCCCCCCGTCGTCTCGTCCAGCATGCAGAGCCCCTTGACGTTGTTGCCCGTGAACCAGGCCCGCGCGTAATCCGCGTACTCGGCGTACCGGCACGAGCCCGTTACATCGTATGCGTACGAGAGCATCTCGGCCGTGGCCGCCACGTCCGAGGGAAGCTGGTCAAACACGCCCTTGCTGCAGTGTCGCGCCCAGCCCCCCCGCGAGCCCACCGGCACGTGCAAGCCGTCCTCGAAAAGCTGCTGGATCAGGAATTCGGTCGTCGCCGTGGCCACGCGGGCGTGGCGCTGCTCGCCGAGCACGGCGTACGCCGCCCACAGCCCGTGCGGCAGGCATGCGTCACCCGGCAGCCAGCGCTCGTCAAACCATTCCCAGTCGCTCGTCCGCAGCGCATGGTGACAATCTTCTACAAGCCAGTTCGCCAGCCGCGCCGCCGCCCCTTCGACCTTTCGCTGCTCCCCGGGCGGGAGTTCACCGATCGCCAGCAGCCAGTGCGCCGCCGCCCGCGGACACCGGATCTTCGCGAAGTCCGGCACGACGGCGTTCCACAGCGTCTGGGCCCGATCCCGGATGACACCCGGCAGGTCGCTGTTGGAGACGGCCGCCAGCGCCCGGGCCGCCTGACCGAGTTCCGCCAGAGTCAGCATCGTATCCGGCCAGTTTCCAAGCGGTTCGCGGCCGGCACAGAAGCCCGCGCCGCGACGAAACGCCTGAAAGAGAAACCGCAGGTAAATCGACGCCCACGCCGCGGCATCGTCCTGCATGCCTTGCGCAAACAGCCGCGCGCACAGCCGCAGGGCCAGCGCATTGTCGACCGTATCGTACCCGCCGAAGCTGTCCGGCTCACCGAACTCCGCGCGGCGTAACAGACCGACGCGGTCGGTCAGACGCCGCAGGTGCCACAGAGAGAAGGGAGTTCGTCTCAACATCGAAGCTGACTCCTCGAAAGGGCGTTCTGGTTCGATCCACCAAACATGCGGCGGCCCGGCGGGAAACAACCTGTTCTCGTGCCCCTCCGCCGGCGGACCGGGCGCCCAACAGGCTCGCCCCGGCCCCATGCCTCAGGTTGTTATCGGCATCTCTCGCCGTGCACGTATATGGCCGCGCATGGCTTTTACTTCGGACGTATCAGGGTCCGTCTTTACTAATGAATGTTCTTCGTCTTCGCTTCTACGCCGCCGAAATGAGGCCCGCTGCCGCGGTCCGTTCAAACCGCCTGTGAGAGCCGACGACCCGTCGCCAGCCAGGCGGCCGACAATGCCTTGATTGCAGCCAGAAACAGCGCCGCCGTCGCCGTGCCCAGCACGGGAACCAGAAGCACGCCCGTCAACAGGGCCCCGAGACACGCCCCGGCGTGGTCGGCGCCGACGACGCTGCCGGCCGCGGCCCCGACACGACCACCTGCCGCCCCCGACCGGACTGACTCAGCCGCCGCGTCGATAGCGGAAAGGCCCGGCGACGCGGCGGCGTCGCCGCCCCCCCCTCCAAGCAAGCCGCCTGCAATCGCAAACGCCGCTCCGCACAGCACCCCCGTCGTGCCGACGAGGATCGACACCGTCCACTCGACCAGCAGGAACGCGAGGGGACCGCCTTGCGCCGCCCCCAACCAGGGCAGAACGATCGGAGCCAGCAATGCGAGCACGGCGATCAGCAGATCGACCCCGATGAGCCGTCGCCACAGGTACGCGGGGCCCGCACCCGGGCAGGAGGGCGGCCCCGGCCGCATATCCGCCACCCGGGCACCTCGCCTCGCTCGCCGGCCGCCCGCCGCGCAACCGATGACCAGCCCCCCCATGAACATCGCGATGATCCATCCGATCCGCTGGTACACGTAGCCGTAGAGGTTCTGAAACGCGAACAGCCAGATCATGCTCAGGGCCATCGTGGCAAACCCTGTGGTCCCAACGGAAAGGACGACCGCCCCGGACGCCCACCCGCGGCGCGGCCCGTCACGAACGCGAAGCAGCAGCACCACCGCTCCCGCCGCCGCCGCGAAAAGGATCGCCAGCCGGCCCACGCCGATCCGCCGGAGGTACGCGAGCGTCCGGCCCGATCGCCCGCTCGTCATCCGCTCCCACAGGATGAGCCGCTGCACGTAGACGATCGGCCGAAGGTCCGTGCTCACCTCGACAGACGCCCCGTTCAGCTCGGCGGCCCGCTGCCGAAGCTTGGCCGACTCCAGCCAGTCCGTCGCCCCGGCGAACCAGGCCGGATCGAACAGCGCGGAGCGCACGTTTCGCTCGCGGTATCGCCGGGCCAGCTCCTCCGGATCCGTCGAGACCAGCCCGTCCGCCGTCGCCGCAAGAACCTGCGCCGGATCGCCCCACCCGACGATCACGACGGGAAAGTGTCGTTGCAGGGCCGCACGGATCGACGCCAGGTATGCCACTGCGTCCGCGCCGAGGCGGGTCGGTGCCGCAGCCGCCGTCGTACACAACACGGCCCGCGGGCCCATCGCGCGGCGGAGTTCCCCATAGAACTCGTCCGTGTAGAAGCGGGCGCGCAGGGCCGACGTCGGCTCCGGCAGGCGGGCGATCACCAGATCGAACCGGCCGCGCTGCGTCTTGATGAAGTATCGCGCATCCAGATGGTGCACGCGGACCCGCGCATCGCTCAGCGCGTGGCGATCCGCCTCGGTCAGAAACGGCGCGATGAGTTCGATCTGCCGCGGATCCGGTTCAACGTAGTCCACATGCCCGACGGGATGCCGCAGGATTTCCGCCAGCAGCCCTTCGGCGCCCCCGCCCAGCACAAGCACCTGCCGCGGGGAGGGATGCTCGCACATCCAGAAGTGGGCCAGCGGCACGAACGTGTACGGATCGGGGAAGTCCGCCGTCACCTGCCCGTCGCAGTAGAGCGTGTATTGTCCCGCGCGCCGCCCGACGGCGAGGTTCTGATACTTCGATTCCGCCTCCGCACACAAAGCATAGCCCGGCGCCACGGTCCGCCACCGGCGATCGACGAGCCGGCGATTCCACTCGTCGCCCGCGTACACGGAAACGGCGACCACCATCCCCGCCAGACCGCCGAGCAGAAACGCCGCACGCCGTCTCCGACGCGACGCCGCCAGCAACAACCCGGCTGCCCCGAACGTGATCGCCCCGCAGATCAACGCCGTCTGAATCGGCCGCAGATGCTCCACGGCCCAGAAGCTGAACGCCGCACCGCCGGCCAGGCTGCCGAGCGATTCCAGCGCGTACACCCTGCCCAGCGGCCCCGCGTCGCCCGCGTGGGATGTCGCCCCGGCACCCCCGGCGAGCGAAGGGCTGAGCAGACACGCCAGCGGGAAGGCCATTCCCACCAGCGCGCTGACGGGCGAGACGAAGAGCATGGCCGCGATCGCACTCCTGCCCAACGGCAGCATCTCGCCCGGCTGCACCCCCAGCCACGACCTCGCCCCCCGAAAGACCCACAGCTCGATCGGCACCGACACACTCAGCGCGACAAGCACGACCACCAGCGCAACATCGGCGTGCGCCGACCGCCCGCCGCCCCTCCGCAGCGATGTAGGCGCCGCGCCGGCCTCCCAATGCCGCGACAGCCGGCCTCCCGCCATCGCCCCGAGGGCCACCCCCATCAGCCACGCGAACAGCACCACACCCCAGGCAAACTCACTGCCAAACATCAGCACCAGCGCCTCACGCAGCAACAGCGACTGCGTGACGATCGCCTGTACGCCCCAGGCCAACACGAGCAAGCCGAGCCCGGTGCGGCGACCCGGTGTATCCCACGCGGCTGTGCCGAAGGATTCCGCCATGAACCGATATTCTAACCGGACGGCGCTACACGCAGCGATTGCCGGACCTGGCATAAAGGATGGGGCGGACCACATGCCCGGCATGAGCGGCCGGACCTGCCGCTTCTCCTACCGCCACGGCGCCGGCGTGACGGATGGAGAATTCCGATGCCCGCCGCCGGCGACACGACACGCCCTGCACGCGCGCATTGACGAAAGCCGCGGCGCACGCTACAAGATGGCTTCAGGTTGACGTGGTGCCGCGGCGTCCGCGGGTGTCCCGGGTTGGTAAGCCCGGGGCGTGAGTCCTGGTCGATCCTCCGGAACCGGTATAGTTGAAGGACGGCCCCCCTCATCCCCCCCCACCACCTCATCAAGGCGCACCCGCCGATGAGCCGCCGCACGGGTAGGTGAACTGCTGTCCGAGGAGGTTTCGACTCATGCCGTATGAAGACAAGACCTTTACGTGCGCGGATTGTGGCCAGCCGTTCGTGCACTCGGCCGCCGATCAGGAACGATACGCGGCGCGGGGTCTGACGAACGATCCGAAGCGGTGCAAGCCGTGCCGCGAAAAACGCCGCAGCCAGGGCGGGCCGAAAGGCGGCGAACGTTCCCCCGGAAACGAAGCCCAGCCCTCCGGCGGGAACCGAGAAGCCGGGCCGCCGAGGCGGCAGGGGCGCGGCCGTTTCTTCCCCGCATCCGAACCCCGTCGCCGTACGGAGTTCCATCCCGCCACCTGCGCAAGCTGCGGCAAGCAGACCACCGTGCCCTTCAAGCCCGTGGAAGGGCGCCCGGTCTACTGCCGTGATTGTTTCCAGAAGTCCAAGACCCAGGAGAGCCGCACCGAGGACGACTTCGGCCGCGGGCTCTGAGCAAGGCGGATTGGGGCGTCCCGCCCGCCGGCTGGACGAGCCGCCAGACCCCGGCCCTCGACTTCGTACCACGGCACGTGCCCGCCGGCGGGCGGAATCGACAGGGTTGCTTTGGCTCGGGCATGGCATCCCGACATGGCAACCGGCGGTTCCTGCCGCCATTGCCTTCCGGGCCACCGGTCCTTATCATACTGTCATGCTCCGTGGAGCTGCCCATCGCTGTCTCTGTAAGGACTGCCTGCCCGCAACACAGGTTGGCTTGGGCGAGGCCATCGCCATTATTCCCTGGAGACGCGGGTAGGGCGGCGACACGCCGAAGCGGAAACGTTCGCAAGCCCTGCCCCCGACGGCGGGGCTTTTCTTTTGGGGCCCCGCCCCGCGGGCGGCGATGCGGAAGGAGCCACAAGGATGTCCACAACAGCCGGTCGGGTCGAACTCTACGACACCACTCTGCGCGACGGCACCCAGGGCCTGGGCATCAGCCTCAGCGTGCAGGACAAGCTGCTCATCGCGCAGCGCCTCGACGAACTCGGCGTCGATTACATCGAGGGCGGTTACCCACTGAGCAATCCGAAGGACGAGTCCTTCTTCGTCGAGGCCGCCCGAATGCGGTTCCGGCACGCCCGCCTCGCCGCCTTCGGCATGACGCGCCGTCGGGGCGTCCGGCCGCAGGACGATGACGGACTCAAGGCCCTGCTCCGGGCGAAGACCCAGGTCGTCACCCTCGTCGGCAAGTCATGGGACCTGCACGTCCGCGAAGTCCTTCGCGTCAGCGAGAACGAGAACCTCGCCATGATCGCCGACTCGATCCGCCACTGCGTCGCGGCGGGCCGCACGGTCCTGTACGACGCCGAACACTTCTTCGACGGCTACGCGGCCAATCCGGACTACGCCCGGGCCACGCTGCAGACCGCGCAGGAAGCCGGCGCCGCCTGCATCTGTCTCTGCGATACGAACGGCGGGACGCTCCCCGAGCAGATCGCCGAATGCATCGACGCCGTGCGGCCCCTGCTGTCCGTGCGGATCGGCATCCACACCCACAACGACGCCGGTCTGGCCGTCGCGAATGCCCTGACGGCCGTCCGGCACGGCGCCGTACACGTCCAAGGCACCATCAACGGGATCGGCGAGCGGTGCGGCAATGTGGATCTGACGACGGTCGCCGCGAACCTCGCCCTCAAGTACGGCTATTCCGTGCTCTCGGACGGCGCCATGCGTCGCCTTACCGAGATCAGCCGCTACGTGTACGAGCTGACGAACATGGTGCCGGTGGAGAACCAGCCCTTCGTGGGCAGTGCCGCCTTCGCCCACAAGGGCGGGATGCACGTCCACGCCGTCGGCCGCCTCGCGCGGAGCTACGAGCATGTGCCCCCCGAGTCGGTCGGTAATACCCGCCGTCTGCTCATCAGCGAACTGAGCGGCGCCAGCGGCCTCGCCGCCAAGATCGGCAAGAAACTCGACATCGAGCATGACAAGAAGCTCCAGCGCCGCCTGCTGGCCCGCATCAAGCACAAGGAGGCCGAGGGCTACGTCTACGAGAGCGCCGAGGCCAGCTTCGAGCTGGTCTGCCGCAAGGAGCTCGGGCTGCACCACCGGTTCTGGGAACTCAGCCATTGGCGCAGCGTCATCCTGAAGGTGGCCGAGGAACATGAGCCGGACACGGAGGTGATCCTCAAGCTCAAGGTGAACGGTGACGTCCACCACGAGGTCGCCGACGGACACGGCCCCGTCGACGCGATGGCCACCGCCATGACCAAGGCCCTTCGCGGGCGGTACCCCAACGTCGGACAGATCCGGCTGATCGACTACAAGGTCCGCGTGATCAACCCCCGCGCGGCGACCGCCGCGAAGGTCCGCGTGAACATCGAGTTCCTCGACGAGGCCACGCACGAGGTCTACAGCACCGTGGGCGTCAGCGAGAACATCCTCGAGGCCTCCTGGGAAGCCCTGACGGACGGCATCGAGTACAAACTCCTCTCCGACGAGGACCGCGCCAGGAAAGCCTCCGCCCGGGCCGCACGGTAGGTGCCGCGGGCTTCGCTGAAGAATCGCGCAACCACGGGGTTTACTTCTGGCCGCCGCCGGCTATAATAAGGACGGTCGGTCTGTCGAGCGAGTGGGACATGCAACGTTAGTCGATCCGGTCTGCACCCTTCTCAATCGCCCTTCCAACCTTTCCGGGCCGAAACGCTGGCCCCTTTCGCAGGCGATCCGGAAAGCAAAATGCGGATCGCAATGCCCTCGCATACAGGAGTACGATGATGGGCAAGAAGTTATATGTCGGAAACATGGGCTATGACGTGAGCAGCTCCGATCTCGAGCAGTTGTTCACGCCGCACGGTTCGGTGCAGAGTGCCGAAGTGATCAACGACCGCGACACCGGCCGGAGCAAGGGCTTCGGCTTCGTCGAGATGGGCTCCGATCAGGAGGCCCAGGCGGCGATCGCCGCGCTCAACGGCAAGGACCACAACGGCCGTGCGCTCACCGTCAATGAGGCCAGACCCCGCGCCCCGCGCGGCGGTGGCGGCGGCTACGGCGGCGGCAGACGCTACTGACCCGCCGGTACGCCGGAATCGAGAAGGCCACGAAAGTGGCCTTTTCTTTTGGCACTCGCGGAAGCAGCGTTCGGAACATCACGCCGCCGTCGGTTTGGCAATCCGCAGCGGGCTTCGCTGATTCGAGGACGTCGTATCGGAGATCGCGGAGCACGCTGAGGCGGCTCCGGCCGCAGCGGTACATGCCGAGAGCGGGCGCCTCGCCCGCTTTCCAGGTCGAATCGGCACGCCATGGTGTGCCCTCCCACTGGCCCGCTTTCGGAATGTCTGCGGGGCGCGCGGATTTCGGGGAATAACAGCGTCGGGGCGACCGGCCGTAACCCCCCGGCGCGAGCCCTGAGTTCCGGGCGCCAACAGACGCAAGCCCTGCAGGGGCGAGAGAGCCATCACAGCGCTGCACTCCGCGGGCGAAACTGCCTTACCGAAAACCACGCGAGCCCGGCGGGTCGGGCCGATCCGCGATCCTGCCGCTCGCGCTCGTACATGGTCCTGTTTCGATGCGTTCGCGGCCCAGGCCATCCGATCCCCGACGCCGCACGCACGGGCAATCGCATGCGCTGGGCGGCGGGGTGCACGGCGGGCGAATCACGCGCCTGCGGCCGGCAGCACGTTTCACAGGGCCGATGCGATCCGTCGGAAGTGATATCCGATGATGGCGAGCGTCATGGCCTCGGGGAAGGCCCGGCGGTGGGTGCGCAGCGTCTTCCAGAGGAACTTCCAATACTCGCGCCGGCCGCGGTTTGCGATGCCCATGACCCAGAGGGATTTCAGGAAGGCCTTGATGTCGGGCCAGGACGTATGGAAGCGAGGCCCCTGCGGGCGGTACTCGCGCAGGAACGTAAGGATGCGGCGGTAGTACATCTCCGGCGTGTAGAGCCGCTTGACGAGCGAGCGATAGCCCTCGAGGAGCATCTGTCGGTCCAGCCTGGGAATGAAGTTGAGGCTCGCCTCGACGTTGTTGCCGGTCGCGTTCGAAAGGATGCGGCCTTCCTGCTGAAGCCGGGAGAAGAGCCGTGTGCCGGGCAGGGCCTGAAGCAGGCCGACCATGGCGGTGACGACTCCCGCCTCCTGGATGAAGCGGATCTGTCGCTCGAAGATATTCGGCTTGTCGCTGTCGAAGCCGATGATGAAGCCGCCCATGACCTCGAGCCCGGCGCGCTGGATGGTCTTGATCGCGGTGATCATGTCCCGCTTCATGTTCTGCGTCTTGGCGCATTCCCGGAGGCTGTCCTCCTGGGGCGTTTCGATGCCGACGAAAACCTTCTTGAAACCCGCGCGGACCATCAGCTCAAGCAACTCGGGGTCGTCGGCAAGGTTCAGCGAGGCTTCGGTGCAGAATTGCAGACGGACCCCGCGGCGTTCCTGCCACGCGATGAGTTCCCGGAGAAATCCCTTCACGCGGGCCTTGTTGCCGATGAAATTGTCGTCCACGATGAAGATCGTGTCGGTCCATCCGGCATCGACCAGGCCGGCCACCTCGCGGATCATCTGCTCGTCGGTCTTGAGGCGCGGCACCCGGCCGTTCATCACGATGATGTCGCAGAACTCGCAGTTGAACGGGCAGCCGCGCGAGAACTGCAACGGCATGAGGGCATAGTGTCGGAACTCGATCAGGTCCCACCGGGGCGGGGGCGTCCGGCGGACGTCGGGGCGCTCCTGACGGTGGTAGAACGGCTTGAGGCGGCCGGAGATCATATCGGCAACGAGCTCGGGCATGACGTCTTCGGCCTCGCCGAGCACGAAGTGCCTGACCTCGGGGAAGTTCGCGTGCCCGGTGGTGAACAGGGGTCCGCCCGCGATCAGGGTCTTGCCGAGCCTGTCGCATCGGGCGATGACCTTCCGAACGGAATCGGCCTGAACGATCATCGCGGAAACGAGCACGTAGTCGGCCCAGGCGATCTGGGCGTCGGTCAGGCGCGTGACGTTCAGGTCCACGAGCCGGAGATTCCAGTGCTTCGGGAGCATCGCCGCCACCGTCAGCAGACCCAGCGGCGGGAAACACGCCTTCTTGGAGATGAACGACAGGACGTGTTTGTAGCTCCAGAACGTATCCGGCGTGGCAGCCGAGACGAGCAGGATGTTCATGGCCCGTCCCCTCGAAGACCCGCAATCGCCCTTATCTACTTCATCGGCATTTGCCATTCGTTTCTGTTACCTCGTTGCCTGCGACATCCCCGTCGGCCGCCGCGGAGCGCACGCGCTTCGCGGTAAGAATTACACACTATACGTCGGTTCGATGTCGGTGGCAAAGACGACTTGCCGGCGGCATGTCCGAACCGCGGGACCCGTGCCGTTGCCGACAGGCCCGTTACGTTCACGGCCCGTTCCGGACGACGGCGTCCCGACTCCTTCCGGCCCGGACCGGAACCTGGGAGCGGAGGACGGCACAAGCTATTATTGTCTCGATATGACGGAATGTCCCGTTTTGTCGCAGCGGATTTCCGGCGGGCCGCCCCGGCGAGGCAGGAATGCGACGGCCCCCCGGCCAATAACGGCGCCGCCGAAGCCGTGACGGACCCCGGGGCGCCGTGCCCGCCTGAGCGGGCATTGCACTCTACGACGGCCGGGGGTACATAAAGTTCCTGCGGTGAAACACGCGGCCGCGGTGCGACGCTGTGGTTGCCGCCGGCGGCCGCCGCTGAGGGAGGCGTATCGTGTTGCGAACATGGCCGAACGCGAATCTGTGTACCTTGTTGCTGCTTGCGGCCCTGGCCGGCTGTGCCTCGACGCCGCCGGGCGGAGCGCGGGCCGTGGACAGACATCCCAGGACGTATGTCGTATCACGCCTGAGCGAACCGATGACGATCGACGCCGACTGGGACAAGCCCGCATGGAAACATGTTCCGCCGCTTGAGCTTACGCAGTTCATGGGCGAGCGCCCCGAGCATTTTCCGCGGACGCAGGCGCGGCTCGTCTACGACGACGAGGCCATCTACGTGATCTTCCGCGTCGAGGACCGCTACGTCCGCGCCGTCGCACAGAAGCACCACGATGCCGTCTGCCGCGACAGTTGCGTCGAGTTCTTCTTCACGCCCGGGGACGACACGGCGGCCGGCTACTTCAACATGGAGATGAACTGCGGCGGCACGACGTACTTCGACTTCCAGGTCATCCCGCGGAAGAATGCGATCCCGATCGCGCCGGCCGACCTGGAACGCGTCCGGATTGCGCATGTGCTGCCGAAGATCGTCGAGCCGGAGATCGCCGGGCCCACGACGTGGACGGTCGAGTATCGCATCCCGTTCGATATCCTGCCGCGCTACTATCCCGGCGCAAAGAAGCCCGCGCCCGGCGTCACCTGGCGCGCGAACTTCTACAAGTGCGGCGACGATACCTCGCACCCGCACTGGCTGACGTGGTCATACGTGGACCGGCCAAAGCCCGATTTCCACGTGCCGTCATCCTTCGGGACGCTCCGGTTCGAGTAGCGCCGTTTTCCGTTCGAGAGTCCCGTTCGGTTTCCGCCCCGTGGCGCGGCCTTCCGCCGCCACCGAAGATGCGGGGCGGGCGTCTCGCCCGATTTGGAAGTCGAATCGGCACGCAATGGCGCGCCCTCCGCACTGCGCGTGGGCAAACACGTCGCGCAGGACTATCATGACAACGGATCAGCAGGAGGAACCAGGATCAATGGCTACCCACCGTCTGTTTGTCGCCTGCGTCTGCTTTCTGATCGCCTGTGCCACGCCGTGGCCCGCCACCGTGGCCGCACGGAACGATACAACCGATGCGGCCCGTGTCCGCGACAACGGAGCCGGCCCCGGCCACGCCGCCGGCGCGCCTGCCGCCAGTCAGCCGGCGACCACGCAGCCGGAAAAGGGAGGCGAGGCCACCCAGGCCGTCGTGGAGAAGGCCGCGGTCACCGAAGGTCAGGTGACCATCGCCGGTGAGCCGGTGAAGTATCGCGCCACGGCGGCCCGGATGCTCATGAAGGATGAAAACGGCAAGCTCAAGGCTACCGTCTTCTTCGTGGCGTATGACAAGGACCGGCCCGCCGATGCCGGTGCGGCCGGTCGCCCGATCACGTTCGTTTTCAACGGGGGCCCCGGCGCGGCGGCGGTGTGGCTGCATCTGGGGGCGGCCGGGCCGTGGCGGGTCGATCTCCGGGAAAACGGCGAGCCGCTGCCTCCGCCGTACAGGCTCGTGGAGAATCCCTGCTGCTGGCTCGACGCTACCGACCTGGTATTCGTGGACCCCGTGGGCACGGGCTTCAGCCGGCCGGCCGAGGGCGAGAAGGCCGAGCAGTTCTACGGCGTGAAGGAGGACATCAGTTGGGTAGCGGACTTCATCCGGCTCTACATCACACAGTATCAGCGATGGTCCTCGCCGCAGTTCCTCGCCGGTGAGAGCTACGGCACGACGCGGGCCGCGGGCCTCTCCGAGTACCTGCTCGACCGCTACGGCATCGCCCTGAACGGGATCGTGCTCATCTCTTCCGTGCTCGATTTCCAGACGCTGGACGCGGGCGGAGTGAATGATCTGCCGTACACGCTGTATCTGCCGTCGTATGCGGCGGTCGCGTGGTACCACAAGAAGCTTGCGACCGAGCTCCAGGATGATCTGGGCAGGACGCTCCGGGAAGTCGAGCGGTGGGCGGCCGACACGTACGCTCCGGCCCTGGCGAAGGGTGGCGCCCTCCCGGCGGTCGAGCGCAAGGCGATCGTTGACCGGCTGGCCCGCTACACCGCGCTGCCGGCGGACCTGATCGACCGGGGCAACCTGCGGATACCGCTGGGCGTGTTCCAGAAGAATCTGCTCGGGCCGGAGCGAAAGGTGATCGGGCGATTCGACGGCCGTATCATCGGGTACGACCCCGACCCGATCGCCAGCCGGCCGTCGTATGATCCGAGCCTGTCGCAGTATCTGGCGATCTACAGCTCCACCTTCAACGACTACGTGCGGCGTGTCCTGAAGTACGACAGCACGCTCCCGTACGAGGTGCTCTCGAACAAGGTGCGTCCGTGGAAGTTCGGCGAGGCGGGGCAGGGATACCTGAACGTCGCGGACGACCTGGCCGCAGCCATGGTCAAGAACCCGCACCTCAAGGTGCTGTTCGCCAGCGGCTACTTCGATCTGGCGACGCCGTACTACTCGGCCAACTACACCATTGACCATCTGGACATCAGCGCCGAACTGCGGGCGAACATCACCCACACGTTCTACATGGGCGGGCACATGATGTACCACAACCGGCCCGCACTCGAGAAGCTCCACGCGGATGTGGCGGCCTTTGTGCGGGCCGCGACGGCGAACGGGCGTCAGTGACCTGTTGTATCCGTTGCCCCTTGCCTCGCGGCCGCCGGAAATGGGCGCGATTCCGTCAGCGTCCGCCGGCAGATCGCCAGGGCCGACGCCGCCCACGGAACCGAGACGAGCGGGTCGTCCTCCTTCGCATCCGTGAAGCGATTGGTCCAGGTCCCGTCGGGGAGCCGGCGGCGGAGAAGTTCGTCCGCCAGGGCCTCGGCCCAGTCCACCTTGCCGGCCGGCGTCTCGACGGTGCGCACGCCGAGGTGCTGGAAGGCGTGCGCGACCGCCCAGCAGTAATAGTAGTACGTGGCGTTGCGAAGGACCTCGCGATCCTCGTTGAATGTCCCCGGGTTCGTCGTCGGCGTGAAGTGCCTCTCCAGCCACCGTCGGGCCGCGAGTACGCGCGGGTGATCCGGCGGCAGGCCGCATTGAATCAGGGCGCGGAGGCCGTCGGCGGTCATCGTGCCGTAGGAGTGGAACCGCTGCCGCCCGTGGCGGTCGGTCCCGGCGACGCCCGCCTTGTTCTGCAGGGGGTCGTTGGGGATGAAAAAGAAGCCGCCGTCGTCAAATCTCGCATCCGAGGCCGCCGGGTCGTCGGTGAAGTTCTGGCACCGCTTCACGAAGACGAGGATTTCCTTGTAGATCGGGTCGGCGGCGGGCACCCTGGCCGACTTGAGCGCGGCGACGCCGAACAGCGTCGCCGAGAGGTTCGACTCGAAGAAGATGCCCCTGAGCTGGCCGGGCCTGGGCTTGCGGGGCGGATCGATCGAGAAGCCCCAGCCGCCGAATTCGGGGTCCGCGGGGCCCCAGCCGAGGGCCTCGCTGAGCCGGCGTTCGAGGAGCATCGCGAGCCACGCATCCTGGGCGCGGCGACGTTCCGCGGTCTTCTCATCGAGCACGACGACGCGGCTGGCCATGGCGGCGGCATACGTGGGGAAGTTCAGGCCTCGCGGCGGCGGCTGGATCCGGCCGTCGGGGCCGACCATCCTGACGAGGTACTCGACGCCGCGACGATACGCCTTGGCGATGTCGTCGTCGCCGTGGGAGAGGAAGAACAGGCTGCTCATCACGTACGGCGTCAGCGTCGGGCCGTCGCGGAAGCAGCCATAGACCTCGGACCGCCAGGCACCGTCGGGCGACTGCTTCGCGACCATGTACCGGGCGGCGGCGGCAAGGGCGGCGTCAATCCGCGCGATCAGGGCCGCGTTGACGGCGGCCTTGCCGGCCGGAGCGGATGTGGGGACGCAGGGACGCAGCGGCCTGGCTGACTCCCGGGGGCGGGGACGTTCCGCGGCCCCCTCCGGGTAGCCCGGGATGGCAAAAGCCATCGCGCTGACCAAGGCGCAGACGGCCAGGGCGGCGCTCCATTGCATGCGGCGCGGCATGCCTTACGGCCTCCTTATCGCCGACGCATCTGGCCTGCGACGGGCACCGGGGCGCGATCCACGGTCAGCACGAGCAACGCCGCGGATGTGCAGAACGTGCGGCCCGTGATGCAGTGGTGTCCGGTCCAACTGCCGTCCTGGTTCTGGATCTGGTTCAGGTTCTCCGTCATGGACTTGTCCCACTTCTCCCACTCCGGGCCGCCCTTGACCACAAGGCTCTCGCCGATGTTCATATAGCTGAGGAACTCCTCGCCGCCGTTTGACCCGAAGCCGGCGATGAATCGCTCGTCGCCCAGCTTGCTGACGACCGCCGCCTGAGCTTGTTGAAGGTCATTTCGAGTGGCCTCGATGCGGTCGAGCGTCTTCTTTGCCTCTTCACGCTCCGCCTGGGTGGTGGCGACCTGGAGCTTCCGCCGCGCCTGCACTTCCATGAGGGCGTTCGTGTTGCTCGAGTCCTGCATCGCGCCGAGGCTTGCGGACCAGGCGTAAAGTGCAACGCCGGCCGAGCCGTCCGCGGAGAAGCTGGCGCTCTTCCTGTCGAATTGCGAGCGGGCGTAGTCTTCCGCCCGCCGGCGGACCGTTTCGTCGACCGCAACACCGCTCTGCGACACGCGGTTGATCGCCTTGCTGGCCATCGCCTGCGAGAGGGTCGGCGCCCAGCCCTCCCTGGCCCATGTTCCATCGGGCTTCTGGTTCTTCTGGATCTTATCCATCACCTTGTCGAGGGCCGTCATGATCTGCTTGCGGCTCTTCTCGTCGGGCATCTGGTCCTTCACCTCGGCCAGGACCATGGCCGCCAGGAATGTGTCGATATACGGCCCGAGCTTCTGCTGGAGCCGCGTGCCGCGGAGCTTCGTGACGTAGAGGCCCTGCGGCTCGGCCTCGGCGATCTCGCGGCAGATGAACTCAAGGCCGCGGCGGATGTTTCCGGCGTGCTCGCCCTGCCTCGGCGTGCTGCCCGCGCGGATCAGGGCGAGCGTCGCCGCGCATGTGTCGGCGACGTTGGCCGTGTCGCGGATGTTGACCGACCCCGCGCCCATGGCGGCCGATTCTTCGCCCTGGCTCCAGCCTCCGGCGGGCTGTTGCGTCTTGACCAGCCACGCGAGGCCCTTCTTGACGTTCTCGCTCAGGGGCTTGGGCTGGACCGCCGGGGCCCACTTGGCGGACTGTGTCGCGGGTTTCTCCTCCGCGAGGGCACGCAACAACCCTGCGGAAGCCACGCATACAGCCGCCACAATCAGCGTGCACGTGAACCATCGATTCATGAGGATTCTCCTGCCGACGCCGTACCCGGCGGCGTCAAACCGTAGAGCGACCTTCACTCTGACAGATAGACGCTCGATGCGCCGGCCCGGTTCCCGGGCATTACGTGGTTGATACAGAGAACGCGCGGGCCGCTACGTGTTGCCCCGGCGGATCCAGGTTCCGCCGGCGCCGGCAAGGGCAACGGTGAGGCTTGCGGGGTCGGTAATGAGAACGGCCGCGTCGGGGCGGCGGCTTCGTTCGATAAAGTCGATGGCCGCCTGGATCTTGGGCCCCATCGAGCCGGCGGGGAACTCGCCCGCCTCCATCCGGCGACGGGCCTGCGCAATCGTCATTTCCGGCAGCGGCTTCTCGCCGGGCGTGCCGTAGCCGGCGCAGACCTGGCGGACGTTCGTGAGAATCACGAGCCGGTCCGCGTCGAGGGCGACGGCGAGGATGGCGGCGGTGCTGTCCTTGTCGATGACCGCTTCGACGCCGTGGAGTGTGCCGTCCGGTTGCCGGGCGACGGCGATGCCCCCGCCTCCGCAACAGATGACCACATCGCCGCCGGTGGCGAGCTTGCGGATCAGGTCGATCTCAATGATCTCCCGCGGCGTCGGCGACGGTACGACCCGCCGCCAGCCGCGGTCCGGGACGTTCACCATCTTCCAGCCGTCGCGTTCGATGTGTCGGCGGGCGTCGGCTTCGCGGTAGAAGATGCCGATCGGCTTGCTGGGTGCGGAGAAGGCCGGGTCGGCCTCGTCGACGAGTACCGTGGTGATAACGGTCGCACAACCGCGGTGGACGCCGCGCCGGTGCAGCTCATTCTCGAGACACTGCTCGATCATGTAGCCCATGCCGCCCTGCGTGTCGGCGACACAGAGCGTCAGCGGGATCGGGTAAACGTCGTGCTCGGCGGCGATCTCGACGCGCCGAAGCACGTTTCCCACCTGCGGTCCGTTGCCGTGCGTGAGGATGACCTGGTGGCCGGCACAGATGACGTCCGCGATGACGCGTGCGGTCTCACCCGTGTGGGCGAATTGCTGAGCGATGTTCCCCTCTTCCGTCGGCATGCTGATCGCGTTGCCGCCGAGGGCGAGGACCATGCGTCTGGACACGTTCTCCACGGTCACGAAGCAGGCTCCTGTCCCCGGTCCGCAGTCAGGGCGGGAAAGGCCCCTCGACTCTCAAGCAGAGCTGTCGGCTCAAAAGGTTCTTCCATTCCAAAGCTTCGTCCGTGTATCGATTCTCGTACGTTAGGCCGGGCAGTTCTGCGTGCCCGGGATCGCCGTCTCTCGGACGGGGGACCACGTCGATGCCCCTTGCTCGGAGATCGCCCGCACGCAACACCGCAACATAGTAACGTCTGCCCTCACGGCCTCGTGCTGCTTCTGCGACACTCTTGTACTTTGCACGGTAGACAGAGAGGCCGGTCACGTCGTTGCGCGTCGGCTTGAATGCTTCGGGGGACGGATGCGGAGCGATTTGCGGATCATACCATCCCTGAGATACAGGGACGCGTCGGAAGAGCAGCTCATCATCGGCGACAGGCTCGGTCCCATCGGAAATGGACATGCCTCAACCCGCCGCGGTACGGTGACTCAGGCTAGACGTTGCCGTGAGACGAGCCGTGCATTTCTGTATGAAGCGAACTCCACCGAGAGGTCGGCCCTGATTTCGATCGTTTGAAACAACGAACCAGCTTCTCGTTCGAAGACGACCCCGCCCTCCCCGTTAGGGACCACCCGGAGCGGCGCGGGCGCGCCCTGCTCGCGCATAGCCATGACAAGCTGGCTTGCCAGACGGATCACCCGGGGAGAAGGAGGCACAATCCCATCGTCCTCCAGAATCCCAGGGGTCTTGCCCCACTCGATCAGCCGACGATCGATTACGACATCCCAGGCATCTCGAGTCTCCTTCCGTTCGCGATCAAAGGTTGCCAACGTTAACTCGTCCGCGGCTTCGGTCTGAACAACGCTGCGCAAGGTTCCTGAGATTGTGTACTGCGATTCAATCGTGCTCATGGACCAGTCCCCAGCAAGCGTGCGCTTTGTCGGAGGTCAAATCCTTGAATGTCCTGACGATAACTGCGCGTCCCAGGTTCAGTCCGTCGTCAAGGCTCAACCCATCGTTCCCGTCCCCTCTTATCGGCCCACGCGCGGTCAGTGTCAATCGGAGCACCTCACGGCTTGCGGGCCCTGAAAGCCGCCCATGCTGAATTAGCACGTGGAGACGACCGCGTTGCGGTCGGATCTCGTAATGCCACTCACCACCGAAGCTTTCCAGCATCACCGGGGCCGCCCCGACGGACAAAGTCACCGGCGAACGAAAGAGCTTCGCCCAGTCGGCGGGACTGTTCCAAAGAAGCCCCTTGGGAATCTGATTGACGTAGGTCACTTCCCACTGATTCAAACGGGTTTCTCCGAGCGCTTCCTCAGCTAGAAACCGTTGGAACTCCTCCCATATCCGATCGAACCCCGGCCGCACCTCCCTGTACCGCGGATACTCGCCGCCGTCGCCCCCAAGCCAGTTGTAGTGGAGGCGACCATTCTGCACTTGAATCATGCGATTCCCAGCGGCATTCCGGATCTGGATACGAACGCTCAAATCCCTGGTAAACTTCAGAGGAAAGCCGACCTCGCCCCAGGTTCCGGCGTCGTCGAAACGCTCGAACCGCGGAGTGATCGGGGGCGCGTCAGTAACATTGGGCCACTCGCTGCCAAGCCGCTTCCAGAATGCGCCCAAATGCGCACTGCCCAGCTTCGGAAGGGGATCGAATTGCACCCCCAGGACCGTCTCGATAACCGGAGGCCGTTCGAAGTGGGGAAGCCTCCCGGAAGCACTCGATCCGGCACTCATCTGCGCCATGATGCGCCGCCCCGAAAACAGAGAAACCCGACTTCGTGGCGTATTCGGGCCACCCTCCACACACACCAAGACTAACCGCTCCACGCCCTGCCCGCAAGGCACGGAGAACAAGCCTTGGTCGAACGCCCCGAGCACCCTGCTTCAGACGGTAGTGCTCTTCGACTACCACATTACGCGAACGGCCGTTCCCGCATCGTGCTCGCCATGATCCCCTTGGCCGTGTGGAGGCGGTTTTCGGCCTCCTGGAAGACCACCGACTGCGGGCCGTCGATCACCGCATCCGTCACCTCGGCACCCCGGTCAGCGGGGAGGCAGTGCATGTAGATCGCGTCGCGCTTGGCGAGCTTCATCCGCGTCTCGTCGCAGATCCACGCCTTGTACTTCGCGTTCAACGCCAGGCACTCCCGCTCGATCTCCTTCATCTTCGCCCCTGTGTCGAGAATCCCTTCTCGACACAAGTCGCGCCGCTGGAGCATCAGGTCGTACGGGCCCCAGGACTTCGGGTAGACGATGTCGGCGTCGCGAAAGGCCTCGGCCATGTCGTCCACGATCTCGAACTTCGTCCCGGCCCTGGCGGCGTTCTTCTTCGCATCGGCGACGCACTGATCCATCAGCCGGTACTCGCGCGGGTGGGCAAGGGTCACATCCATGCCGAACCGTGTCATGAGCGTGATGAGCCCCTGCGGCACGGAGAGCGGCTTGGCATACGACGGCGAATAGGCCCACGACACGGCGATCTTGCGCCCGCGGAGGTTCGCGCCGAATCGCTCGCGGATCGTCATGAGGTCGGCGAGCGTCTGCGTGGGGTGGTCGATGTCGCACTGCAGGTTGATCACCGGCACGTCGGTGGCGGCGGCGACCTCGCGCATGTACTTGTTGCCCGCGCCGAGGATCAGGTCGTGGCGGATCGCGATGCCGTGGCCCATGCTGCCGAGGATCTTGCCCGTGTCGTACGCCGTCTCGCCGTGGGCGATCTGCGTGGAACGTGAGTCGAGAAAGTGGGCGTGCGCCCCGAGTTGCGTCGCCCCGGCCTCGAAGGCGTTGCGCGTCCGCGTGCTGTTGTCGAAGAAGAGGAGGAAGATCGTCTGGTTCGGCAGCAGCGGCGTCGGCACTCCGGCGTAGAACTTCTGCTTGAGTTCGGCGGAGACGGCCAGCAGATGCTCGATCTCCTCGATCGTGAAGTCCCGGGTTTCGATATAGTCGCGGCCCTTCAGGTTCATGTTGGTCCTTTGCACGTAATCCGTTGTTCGTAATCTCCCGCCGGTATGATACCGGCAGGTTGCCGGATGTCTCAATCGTCGGCGCGCAGCGTCCGGGCGCGTCGAGCCCGTTGCGATGTGCCCCTGCGGTGCAGGCAGCGATTGGATTCGGAATCGCAGCCGGCGTCGGCCACGAGTGGTCGAAGGCGAAGATCGTCCGGGAGTCGATTGAGCCGGCGGCGGAGTGGATCGCTCTCGGGCGTGGGGCCCCGCGTGGGATGCGCCGTGGGAATGGCATGTATGCGGGCGTCGCGGAGAAGACCGCAGCCGAACACGGGGGGGCGGGCGTCTCGGCCGCTTTCGAAGCCGAATCGGCACGCAATGGCGTGCCCTTCCCACTACCCATTCGCCGTACGCGAACCTGTCTTGCCGAAAACGGCGCTACGGAGCGGACCGGCTCCGCTCGGGCGTGCCGTCGCCGGCGGAACTCGTCCGGGCCCGCGGGATCTGGATCGCCACGGTCAGGGCGTAGTGCGTGACCGGGATCCCCAGCAGCATACCCCATACGCCGAATAGCCGGTGGGCGATCAGCAGGATGATGAGCGTGATGACCGGGTTGATGTGGAACCGGGCGGCGTAAATCCGCGGGTTGAAGATGTACGCCTCCGCCAGGTGCACCAGCACGATCACGAACAGGGCCGAAAGCCCCTTGGACAACCCGCCGAGGTTCAGTGCGACCAGGATGATCGGCACCGAGGAGATGAAGACCCCGAGCACGGGGATGAAGCCGAGGATGAACACGATCGTGGTCAGCAGGATCAGCGGTTTGATGCCCAGGCAGGCCAGCCCGATGAGCGTCAGCGTCGCGTTCAGGGTGGCCACGTAGAACTGGCATTGGAACGCGCGGCCGACGACCGCAGCGAAGTTCACCACGCTCGAGGCCGTCTCCTCGAAGAACGCCCCGACGGACGAGTCGCGCCAGTGCGAGACCTCCGCGCGGACCCGCGTATAATCCAGCAGGATGAGCAGGCTCAGGAAGATCGCCAGCAGGAACTGCAGCGTGACGGTGACGATCGCTCCGAGGAAGCCGAAGACCAGTTTCGGCAGGGGCTCGCCGGTGTAGTCCTCGACGAAGGAAAGGATGGCGCGTTGTTGCCAGTCTGCTTCCGTGGTCGGCAGGGGCTCGGCGGCCGGGCCCGGAGCCGCCTCCTTCTGCTTGCCGGCGCGAAGCTGCGCGACCCGCTCCTCGATCATGTGCTCGATGAAGGGATAGGCCGCCTCGACCTTCGCGACCTCGCGGATGATGCTCGCCTGGATGCTCGGAAGACGCTTCTGCGCAAAGTCCCTTCCTTCCGCAAACAGCCGCGGCAGCGCAAACGACAGAAACACCACGACGAGGGTGACGAAGACCGCGTAGGGGATGATCACGGCGAGGCGGTAGGACAGCCGGGTGTGCTGCACAACCCAGTTGGCCACCTGCCGGCCGACGAACCCCAGAATGAATGTCAGGAACACCAGCGTGAAGAACCCCCGGAGCATGTAGAGCAGCAGGAAGAACAGGCCCCACATGAGCACACGGCGATTGATGCGGTAGAAGCGCTGAATGTCGAATTCCACCGTCGTTCTCCGGAAACGCGGATCACACTATACCCCAGGCCCGTCCGAACGCGAAGCGCCCGGGATTCCCGTCGTTTCGGGCGGGCCGATCCTGTCCGCGGGACGGCGCCGGCAGGGGGCCGCCCGGCTCTCGCGATTCCGCGTATCTGGCGGATCCATTCCGCCCGCAAACCGTGAAACACCCGAAAAGCGGCTCGATGTCCGCCGATCGCAACGGCGGGAGTTCCGTACGGTGGCTCTCTTACAGACGGATCTTCACGTGTCGGATTCTGTCCCACGACGTGGTGCCCAGGCCACGGCGCTCGGCGTCGTGGAGCGAAGGGATCGGTTGATCGTCGTCGTCGAGCGGAGGCAGGCCGTGCGCGTCGCGTTGATGGTTGATCATTTCCAGGCCGACCGTGTCCGCCGCCACCGGGTCGAACGAGGCCAGGAGGGTGCCGGCCGGCCACATGGTCTCCGGCGTGGCCGTGGGCCCCTTGTCGAAGACGGCGCGCAGAGCGTTCACGAGGTGCAGACGCAGCTTCGAGCGGATCGGCTCCGCGGCGACGATGTCGGCGATGAACGGCGAGCAGCGGTTCGCATGGTAGCGCGCCGGGCTTCGGATGAGGCCGTGAGAAAGGTTCTTCAGGCAGCCGCTGATCCCAGCGATGTTGTGGGACTTGAGGAACGGGACGTTGATCAGCGCGGAGATCCGGTCCAGCACGGCGGCGAACCGATCCCGGCCGCTGCCGAAGTCCACCTCGCGGGCGGACCACTCATACGGCGGCGCGGGCGTTCCGAGCTGTTCGCGGATCGACTCGGGCGCCTCGATGAGGATGATGTTGCGGGCCTTCCATCCGGCGGCGGTGAGGCTTCGGACGAGCACCCGGGCGAGCAGAGGCGTGGTGGCGAGCTCCGGCGCGCCGACGTGGTTGAACTTCACGCCGATCACGTCGTCGGGGCGAAGGATGGCGTGCCACGCGTCGTGGATCTGAGACTGACCGGTCAGCCGGCAGATGCAGCGCGTGAGCATCTCCGTGAGCATGTCCAGCCGGATGATGTTCTCGCGGACCACGTCATCCGACCGCACCGACACCACCTGTGCCGCCCCGGAGGCCGCCCTCGTCGCGGGATTCGTGGCCGGCGGGTCCGCCGGGCTCGAGCCGACGGCCGCCGCCGGCAGGTCGATCAGGCTTCGTGCGGCGGCGGCGCCGGCGGCCAGGCGCCCCGCAGCACAAAGGAACTGCCGCCTCGAAGGATCGCCGTGATTCACGAAGCGGTCCTCCGTTTCGATGCCCGGTTGACAAGAACGGACGGCATGCGTATCTATCGGACACGGATTCGCTGTGTGTTGAGTCGCCCTTCCGGCCGGCTGGAGTGCGAACAGGCGTAATGAAGAAACTGGATGAGACGTACTGGCGGGAGCGGCTTCGCGCGTGCGGGCAGGAGCACCTTCTGCGGTTCTGGCCGGAGCTCACGGCCGAGCAGCGGGCGGCCCTGATCGACGACCTCGAACATATACCGTTCGGTGAACTGGCCGGCCTCATCGAGACGCACGTTCGCTACCGCCCGTCCGCGGCACTGGCAACCTCGATCGAGCCCGCCCCGTTTTACCCCGCCAGACCGGGCATCGACCTGGTCGGCAAGTACGCCGATGCCGTCAAGCGCGGCATCTCGCTGATCCGCCATAACAAGGTGGCGGCCATGACCGTCGCCGGCGGCCAGGGCACCCGGCTGGGCTTCGAGGGCCCCAAGGGGGCGTACCCGATCTCCCCGGTGAAGAACAAACCCCTGTTTCAGCTCTTCGCCGAGTTCCTCATCGGGGCGCGTCGGCGATACGGTTCGCAGACCCGCTGGTACATCATGACCAGCCCCCTGAATGACGCCGAAACGAGGACCTTCTTCGCAGACAACCAGTGGTTCGGCCTGCCGAAGGCGGACGTGTTCTTCTTCGTCCAGGGACAGATGCCGGCGCTCACCAGGGACGGCCGAATCCTGCTCGATCAGAAACACCGCGTGGCCATGTCGCCCGACGGGCACGGCGGGGCGCTGCTGGCGCTGGCCCGCTCCGGCGCGCTCAAGGACATGGCCGATCGCGGCATCGAGTACATCAGCTACTTTCAGGTGGACAACCCGCTGGTCCGGCCGCTCGATCCGCTGTTCATCGGACTTCACGAAATCGACGGCTCGGAGATGTCCAGCAAGACCATACCCAAGGCGGACGACTTCGAGCGGGTGGGGAACTTCGTGATCGCCGACGGGAAGCTGACGGTGATCGAGTACTCCGACCTGCCGCCGGAGCTGGCGGTGGCCAGGGGGCCCGGCGGAGTGCGGCGGTTCGATGCGGCGAGTATCGCCATCCATATCATCAGTCGGAGCTTCGTGGAGCGGCTGACGGCCGAGCCGGACCGGTTCGCACTGCCGTGGCACCGGGCGGACAAGAAGGTGGCGTACGTGAACGAGCGCGGCGAACGAATCATCCCCGCTACCACCAACGCCGTGAAGCTCGAGACCTTCATCTTCGATGCGATTCCCCTGGCGAAGAACCCGATCGTTCTGCAGACCGTTCGCGCGGAGGAGTTCAGCCCCGTGAAGAATGCGACGGGCGTGGACAGCGCGGAAACGGCGCGGCGGGACATGGTACGCCGGGCGGCCGCCTGGCTCGAGGCCTGCGGGGCGCGCGTGCCCCGCCGCAGCGACGGCGAGCCGGATGCGATCATCGAGATCAGCCCTCGCTTTGCCCTCGACGCCGAGCACCTCCGCGAGGTTCTGGCTACGCCTCCGAAGATCACGCCGGGATCCACCGTATACCTGGAATAGACCGGTCTTACCGGGGGAGCCGCCTGGCCGGTTGTCGCGAGGTCGCTTCGCACCGGATCATCGCAGCCGCCGGCCGCACCGGGGGCAGTTCTGCCGGACCGGGCCGCGCCCGAGGTACCGCCCGCAGGCGGGGCATCTCCAGTTCACCAGGGCGAAGAGCACCGATCCGACGACGAGCGCGATCGCCAGAACATAGAAGCTCCACGCAGGCTGGGCGAAGACGGTCCCGCCGGGGTGATCGTGGGCCAGTTTTGCGGCGACGACGGCGAGCAGCAGAGGCAACACGGCGAGAAGCTGCCGCCGCTCGCGTTTGCGGAACTCCGAGACGACCTCATCATCCTCAGGCTCACCCGGTCGCATTGCCCATTCTTTACCGCGCACGGCGCGACAGCGAAAGCTCCGGGGGATGATGGTGCCGTTTTCGGTTCGAGAGTCTCGTTCGTTTCCAGCCCCGTAGGGGCGACCGAGAGTAGCCCAGGGCGTAAGCCCTGGGTTGGCGGCGTCAACACGCGCAAAGCCCCGTAAGGGCGACCGAGCCTTCGCGGCGCTGCTCGCCGTATGTGAAACTGTCTTACCGAAAACGGCACGAGCGCTCGATCCGCTGGCGGATTCGCGCGAGCGTTCCGGCGGGCACGACGATCACGGCGGCCCGCCGGGGCGCGGCCGCCTGGTGGACGAGGCGCCGGCCGTCGTAGAGGTAGACCTCCGGCGCATCCTCATCCCGGTAGTACTCGCCTTTCACGAGCGTCTCCCGGCGAAGCCGCGAATACGCGCGGGTGATCCGCGTGTACAGATCGGGCGTGGCGTGGCCGAACGAATCTTCCCACGCGTAGCTGTCTTCGATGGCCGTCTCTTCCTCGAAGTTGTTCCAGTCCGCGATCGTGACGAACCGGGGACGGGCCTTCAATACGCGCAGCCACATCCGCACGTAGAGCTGACCGCCTTCCCGCGGCTCTTCGAGCGGGTCGCGCCCCTGCTCGGCGACGTACTTCGGGAAGCGATGCCCCGGCCAGATGCTCATCGACTCGGCCAGGACCGGCGGCGGGTAATACGAACCCCAGCCCCACGTCCCGCGCTTTCCCATCGATTCGTGGTTGTCGCCGTTGTAGCACCAGCGCACGGCGAAGCGCGGGTCGTCGAAGTCGCCGGGGCCGTAGTTGTCGTCGGTGTCCACCAGCAGGAGCGGCTTGCCGTCGAGCCGGAAGTAGCTCGGCCTCTGCGCCCACTGGGCATGGTAGGAATCCGCCGCGCGCTTCTGACCGGCGCGGCCCTCGCCCCGCATCTCGCCGCCGCCCCCGATGCAGATCGGGATGCGTTCTTCGGCCGGCTTGCGGTCCATGAAGTCGAACCACGCCCGGATGTTGTCGTTGATCCGCCCGCCGTCGTTCCCCGCGCAGTTCGTGTCGTCCATGATGAGAAAGTCGACCCCGAGATCCCGGAACTGGGCGTAGTGGGCGGCGATCACGTCCGGATCGCCCGCGGTGTACCGGCCGCGCTTGGGGAGGCGATGACAGTTGGACCAGTGTTTGAACTGGTCGTCCTTCGTCCACCAGACCGTGTACCACATGCCAATGGCCGGCGCGGCCGGCCGGCTCGTCGCGGCGCGGTCGTCGGCCGCCGGCGCACACCCGGCGGCGGCAGTCCACACAAGGATCATCCTGATGAGCATCGATTCGTCCCCAAAGAAAAGTGGAAAAGCGGCCGGAGAGGCGGCGCACTTTTCCACTTTTTCGCTTGCCCGTTTTCCCGCTTGTCCTATATGTGTTCCGTCTTGATCCCGTACATCTGCCCGTACGCCTGGAACTGCCGCACGTGATCGCCGTAGATGAACAACTGGTGGAACCCTTGCGTGTCGCGGGTGTCGGCCGGGCCGTCGATCGCCAGTTCGACCGAGGTGCGGCAGCCGCCGGCCGGCGGCGTGTCGAAGTTCCGCAGGACCTTGCCCTTGCCCAGGATCATCTTTCCCGGCCCGACGAACTGCATGATCGTGATCTCCTGCTCCGGCCGGAAGAGCACCTGCAGCGAGACGCCGATGTTCGACTCCGCGTGGCTCCGCAGGATGAACGGCTCGCCCGGCTTGTCGAACCCGTTGAGCTTCGTCGGGCAGACGCAGTGGGCGCCGATGAACGTGTTGTTCACCGTCTCGGGCACCGGGTCCTGCTGGAAGCCGGGCTTGTCGAGAAGCTTGCAGCAGAGCACCTGCGACATGAGCGCGTTGATGTCCGCCTCGCAGACGCCCATCAGGCCCATGTCGAGGAACTTGCACCAGGCCATGCACGGCGGCGTGGGGATCAGCCGGTCGCGGACGAGCCCCAGGCAGTCCATCGTGACCCCGTGGCAGCCTTCCTCGTCGAGGATCTTCTTCGCCGCGAAGTAGTTCTTCGAGGCGTTGATCAGGTCCGTCCGCGAGGGCTCGACGATCTTCTTCGCCGCCTTCGCGTATTCCTCCGCGACGGCGATCACGTCGGACGTTTCCTCGATGGTCTTGAGCGTGTCGGGGAACCGCTGCCGCGGGATGCGGCGGATCTGCAGTCCGAACGGTTCGAGCACTTCGTCCTTCGTCTCGGCCCCGGCGATGACGGCGATGCGGGTCCGCCGGACCTCGTGCGCGGTGCGGATCATCTTGAGGCCGAACCGGACGGGGTTCAGCTCCCAGTCCGGCGACGAGATCAGGTACACGCCCGGCTGCCGCGAGATCGCCTGAATGTGGCCGGTGAAGCACACGCCGAGCCCCGCGAAGATGACCGTTGGGACGCCCGCCTGCGCGATCTTGCGGACGCGGCCCCATTCCTGCATGTGCAGCGGGAAGAGCAGCACCCCCTTGGGCTTCTCGTTCTTGACCTTCGCGATGAACGCGTCGGTCGCCGCGTCGTCATAGAGCGGCTCGGACTCGAACGTCACGCGGACCTTGAGTTCCCGGCCGAACTTCTCCAGTTGAGCCCGGCTGCTCTTGAGGAACCCGTCGTAGGCCTTGACGTCCCACGCCGTGCCGGGCCAGCCGAGCCAGTACTTCTCCTTCGGCCGCAGCCAGGCCACGCGGACCTCGGGCCACTCCGCGGGCGACTCGGGCTGTGTGACCTGGGCGGTCTCCGCCGCCGTCGCGCCCCGAAGGAGAAAGCCGCCTGCCAGCGTCGTCCCCGCGGCCGCGATGAGCAGCTCCCGCCGGGAAATCCCGTCGCCTACCTCGTGACAGTGATGACACATGATCCCACCTCCGCGGCGGGATTCGCCCCCGCCGGATTCACCGCCCTGTGGCTGCCCCCCCCGCGCGAGAGGGGCGAAATGCCAAGCGCTACGAGTATGACGCCGCAGCCCTGACGCGCCAAGCGGCAGAAAAAACGCGAAGGATCGCACATCTGGCTGGGGGTGCATGGCCGTAGTTGCAAACGGTGGGCGGCGGGCATTCACCAAGCCCGGCTCAAGCCCGCTGGACGGCAAGCGTGGAAGAGGAGGGAGCCGGTGCCTCCACCGGCCGAAGGCGGCGGCCAAAGGCAGGCCGGTTGGAAACGGCGTTGTGTGCGCGGCATACCGTCGGCTCCAGCCGGCGCGGGTTTGCCACCGCCTTCAGGCTTGGCAGTCCGTTGAAAGAGTGTCGGGGCAGTCGCCGAAATCGCGTTTTCGGCTTCGCCGGTGCGTAGCGGGATGGCTCGTCGCGATCGGCAGCAGCGCAGTCGCCGGAATCGCGTTTTCGGCTTCGCCGGCGCGGTCGGCGGCAACGGTTCGTGACTCTTTCAACGGACTGTCAGGC
>CAZZFA010000046.1:0-42531 GCA_964653435.1 uncultured Planctomycetales bacterium
CTGCCGATCGCGACGAGCCATCCCGCTACGCACCGGCGAAGCCGAAAACGCGATTCCGGCCACTGCCCCGACACTATTTCAACGGGCTGCCAAGCCGGAAGGCGGTCGCAAACCCGCGCCCGCCGAAGGCGACGGTAGGCCGCCCGCACAAGGCCGCCTTCAGCCGGTGGAAATCGGAGGAGGAGGATGGGGCGATGGTGCAACGTATGCCGCGCACACAACGTCGTTTTCAGCCGGCCGGCCTTTGGACGCCGCCTTCGCCTCCATGCCTGGAAGTTGACGACGGAGCATCGCTTCTGCCAGCCGGCCTTGGGCCGCCGCCCTCGGCTGCGTGGCTGGAAGTTGACGACGGAGCATCGCTTCTGCCGGGCGGCCTTGGGCCGCCGCCTTCGGCCGGTGGAGGCACCGGCTCCCTCCCCTTCCACGCTTGCCGTCCAGCGGGCTTGAGCCGGGCCTGGTGAATGCCCGCCGCCCACCGTCTGCAACTACGGCCATGCACCCGCGGGACGGGATCCGCTTGACACGCGGCGGGACGATACTACAATTCGTCAGTTAGCGAAGTAGCGAATCTGCCTGGAGGTACCGTGCGGGAGTTTCTCGCCATTACGAAAGCCTTGAGCGACAAGACACGGGTGCGCGCGTTGCTGGCCCTTCGCTACGGCGAGCTGTGCCTGTGTCAGATCATCGAGTTGCTGGGCCTGGCGCCCGCTACCGTATCGAAACACGTCGATGCGCTCGTACAGGCGGGCCTGGTCGAGCGCCGCAAAGAGGGCCGGTGGTGCTTCTTCCGTATGGCGGGCCGCCGCGCGCCCGCTCATGTGCAGCAGATCCTCAAGTGGGTATCGGAGTCCCTGAAAACCGATGCGGTGATGCGGAAGGACGCCAGACGGCTCGCCCATCTCCGCAAGATGGATTTGAAGGACCTGAGCACCTGTTACAAGAGCTGACGGAGGCAAACCATGCGCCATCTCGACATCCAGCCGAATTTGCCGTACGCAGCCAGGAGTCTCTGCCCCGTGTGTCACGCCGTGATCGACGCGCGGGTCTACGAAGAACAGGGAAAGGTCTTCATGGGCAAGAGCTGCCCGGATCACGGCCCGTTTCGAGAGCTTCTGTGCAGCGATGCGGAGTTTTTCCTCCGATTGCGCCGCGCACATCGCGACTCGCCCGTGCCGGTTCAGGATGCCGCCGGTCGGGAAGGGCTCGATTGCCCCCTGGCCTGTGGGCTATGTCCGCAACACATCTCCTCGCCCGTCATGGTCAACATCGACCTGACGAACCGCTGCAATCTGCGGTGCCCGATCTGCTTCGCCAACGCCGCCGTCACGGGGCGTGTCTCTGAGCTCCGTCGGGACCAGATCGCTCGCCTTCTCGAGAAGATCGCCTCGATCCGTCCGCAGCCTCCCTCCTGCGTTCAGTTCGCCGGGGGAGAGCCCACGATCCACCCGGACTTCATCGAGGCCGTGCGCCGGGCCAGGTCGCTGGGCATCGCCTACGTGGAGGTGGCCAGCAACGGCCTGCGTTTCGCGCAGAGCTTGGAGTTCTGCCAGGCGGCCAGCGAGGCGGGACTGAGTCAGGTGTACCTCCAGTTCGACGGCGTGACCGACGAGGTGTACCGCAAGACCCGGGGGCGGCCCCTGTTCGAGATCAAGCAGCGGGCCATCGAGAACATCGCCCGGGCGAACATGCGGACCGTTCTGGTTCCGACGCTCGTTCGGGGTGTCAACGACCACCAGGTCGGCGACATCGTCCGATTCGCGATCGACCACCTCGATGCGGTCAGCGCGATCAGTTGGCAGCCCGTGGCGATCACGGGGCGGATCGACGAGACCCGACGGATGGAAATGCGGTACACGACGGCCGATCTCGCCCGGGATATTCAGGAGCAGAGCGGCGTGGCCCGGATGGATCGCGACTGGTATCCGTTCTCGGCCGTTCAGCCGTTCATCCGCCTGATGGAGGCGGCCACAAAGCAGCGCTACCCGCATTACAGTTGCCATCCCAATTGCGGCTGTGCGACGTACCTGATCGTGGACCGGCAGACCGGCAAGGCGTCGCCGTTGCCCCAGTTCATGGACGTGCAGGAGACGATGGACGAAATGGATCGGATCGCCGCGAGGATCGAACGGCACCCGTGGACGACCCGGCTCTCCGTGATGCAGGCCATGCGGCGACTGAAGAAGCATTTCCACCCCGACCTCGCGCCGCCGGGGTGGGGCTTCGAGGAGTTTCTGAAGTTCGTGGAATCATTCCTGCGGATGAACGAGGAACAGGCGGACAAGGCGGCCTACATGGCCGAATTGCGCCGCCAGCGTTTCGGCACGCTGTTGATGGCCTCCATGCACTTTCAGGATGCCTACAACTTCGAGCTGGACCGTGTGCAACGGTGCGTGGTCCTCTATGCGGCCCCGGACGGCGGCCTCTACCCGTTCTGCACGTGGAACAGCGGGCCCTGCCACCGGCAGCGGGTGGAACGCGAATTCACCACGGCACCCCGCCGGCACGATGTTGACCACGCGGCGACCGTGTCCGCCCGGACGAGGCGACAAGACGAACCGGTCCTCTCCCATGCGGGCGGTATCGGGTCGCCGCCGGCGCAACCCGTGGCGACATCACACGCACCGGCGTGGCACGGAGACGGAGACACCCAGGACTGACCGGGATCGGACCCGGCCGCGCCGCCGTCAGGACACACGGCCTCGCGAAGCCCCAATCAGGAGCAGACAATGTCATCCGGAATAGCCAAAAAACTCTCTTTCCTGGATCGCTATCTGACTGTCTGGATCTTTCTGGCGATGGCCGTGGGCGTACTGGGGGGTTACCTGGTCCCTGCTACCAGGGACGTGGTGAACTTCTTCCAGGTCGGCACCACGAACATCCCCATCGCCATCGGCCTGATCCTGATGATGTACCCGCCGCTGGCCAAGGTGAAATACGAGGAACTGGGGGACGTATTCCGGAACTATCGAGTCCTTGGCTTGTCCCTGGTACAGAACTGGATCATCGGGCCCGTCCTGATGTTCGTCCTCGCGATCGTCTTCCTGCACAACTATCCCGAGTACATGGTGGGCCTGATCATGATCGGTCTGGCCCGCTGCATCGCCATGGTCATCGTCTGGAATGAGTTGGCCAAGGGCGATACCGAATACGCCGCCGGCCTGGTGGCATTCAACTCGGTGTTTCAGGTGTTGTTCTACTCGGTTTATGCCTGGGTATTCATCACCGTCCTGCCGCCTCTGTTTGGCCTGAAAGGCGCGATGGTGCAGGTCACGATCGGCCAGATCGCCGAAAGCGTGTTCATCTATCTCGGCATCCCGTTTATCGCGGGCATCATTACCCGCTTCGTGTTGATCAAGGCCCGAGGCAAGGAGTGGTACGAGCACCGGTTCATCCCGAAGATCAGCCCCATCACGCTGATCGCGCTGCTGTTCACAATCGTCGTCATGTTCAGCCTGAAGGGCGATCTGATCGTGCGGATTCCGCTGGATGTCGCGAGGATCGCCATCCCCCTGCTGATCTACTTCGTGGTAATGTTCCTGGTGAGTTTCTGGACGGGGCACAGGATCGGCGCGGACTATTCCAAGACGGCGACGCTGTCCTTCACCGCCGCCAGCAACAACTTCGAGTTGGCCATCGCGGTGGCCGTGGCCGTGTTCGGCATCAATTCCGGGGCGGCTTTCGCGGCCGTCATCGGCCCGCTCGTCGAGGTGCCGGTGCTGATCGGTCTGGTGAACGTGGCCCTGTACTTCCGGAAACGGTACTTCCCGGGCGCAGAAGCCGTCGAGCCCGCGGCGACGACGTCCGCGCCTGAACGGTCTGGTAATGGAGATACGCAATGAATGACGGAGCTTCCTGCTGCGGCAGCGGTGATTCGGTACGAGATGCGGTACGGCAAGGCTACGGCCGGATCGCGGAGCAGGGTACACTCTCTGCCGGGACGGCCGGGGCCGGCTGCGGCGCGGCCGCAGCTCCGGCCTGCTGCGGGTCATCCTGGTCGCCGACACAGTTGGCCGGCCGGCTGGGCTATTCGCCGGAGCAGCTCGCCTCTCTGCCGGATGGGGCCAACATGGGGCTGTCGTGCGGCAACCCCACCGCCATCGCCGCGTTGACCGCCGGGCAGATCGTACTGGACCTGGGCAGTGGCGGCGGGTTCGACTGCTTCCTGGCGGGACCGAAGGTGGGCCCGACCGGCCGTGTCATCGGCGTGGACATGACGCCGGAGATGATCTCCAAGGCCCGGCGGAACATAGCGAGCTACCGGAAGACCACGGGCCTGGACAATGTCGAGTTCCGCCTCGGCGAGATCGAGCACCTGCCCGTCGCCGACAACAGCGTCGACGTGGTCATCAGCAATTGCGTTATCAATCTCTCGCCGGACAAGCCGCAGGTGTGGCGGGAGATCGCGCGGGTCCTGAAGCCCGGCGGCAGGGTCGCGGTCTCCGACCTCGCCCTGCTCCGGCCGCTGCCGGAGACGGTACGCAACATGGTGGAAGCGCTCGTGGGATGCATTGCCGGTGCCGTGCTGATCGACGAATACGAGGCCATGATCCGGGCGGCCGGCTTCGCACAGATCGAGGTCGCGCGAAAGCCGGAGTACGTCGCAACGCTCAGCGGATTTGAGGATCCGCTGTATCGCCGGATTGCCGAGGCCCTGCCCGCGGGCACTACGCCCGCGGATTTCATCACGAGCATCGACGTGACCGCCCGGAAGACCGGCTGATCGGCGCGGCGCGGCCCGCAGCGGAGCTCAGTTTGCCGCAGCCGTTGCCGTCGCCGGCCGGCTCTGCGGTTCCGGCTCGACGGTCACGCTGCACGGGCAGCCCTCCGGCAGACCGTAGCCGCCCTGCACCGCCACAAGGTCGCCCGGCCAAAGGCCCCGCACGATCTGGACCTGTTCGCGCGTCTGCACTCCCAAGCCGACCTCGATTTCGTATGCCTTGTTCTGCCGGATCACGGTAACGACCGGCGTCCCGCCGCGGTCGGCGACCGCGGCGAGCGGGATCACCAGGGCGTTGGGGATCGTCGCAAGCCAGAGGCGGACCTGACACGCCAGCCCCGGCCGCAGCTCGCCGTGCTCGTTGGCCACGGACGCGAAGGCTTCCAGGTTCCCCGTCTGCGGATCGGCCTGCTCCCCGAGACGCGCGACGGCGCCCCCGAATACGCGATTCGGCAGCGCTATGGCGCGAACGTCCACAGCCGCCCCCACCCGCACGTCCGCCAGGTGCGCGGCGGGGATCTGGAAGCGGGCGAAAAGCGTGGACAGATCGGCGACTTCACCGAGCCGGGTCAGCGGTTCGACGTACATCCCCTGCCGGGCGGTCAATTCGGTGACCACGCCGTCGATGGGGCTCGTTAGACGATGGAATCGCAAAGCCAGCTCGCTCGCCGCGAGGTCCGCCTCCGCGGCCGCCAGCTTCGCCTCCGCTTCGGCGATCTCCTCGGGGCGTGTGCCGGCCTCCAGCAGCCGGAGCCGGGCGTCCGCAGCGGCCGCATCGGCCTCGGCGGCCTGCATGTCCGACTTGAACCGCTCGAACTGCACGTCCGCAAGCTCGTTCTTCTCGTGCAGCGCCGCCATCGCCTCGATCTTCCGCCGCATCGCATCGGCCATCGTCCGGGCCTTGCGGGCATCCTGACGCGCCGCCTCGATCTCCTCGGGGCGCGGCCCCTGCTTCAGTCGCGCCAGAACGGCCCTGGCCTCTTCCACGGAGGCACGGGCCTTGACCCGCTGCGCCTCGGCGCTGCGAGCGTCGAGACGCAGGATCTCGTCCCCCTTGCGCACCGCCTGCGACTCGACGACGGCCACGCTCTGCACCTGCCCGGCGACCTGCGTGGTCAGAACCACGACCCGTTCCGGCACGGCTGCCAGCTCACCGACGAGATCGACGGATGGTTGCAGGGGCGCCACCTTCGCGACGGCCGCACGAACGGCGACGGGTGTCACGACGGGGTCTTCCCGCGCCTGGTCCGCCGGCTGATGCCTGCATCCCGCCGGCCCGATCATCGTACCGACGAGCAGCCATGCCGGCAGATCGCGCCGGACCCGATGGAAGATCGACGATAAACGGCCGTTCATTACGAACTCCACGGCGTTACCCCCGGGACATTGTACTGCCGGCGGCCGCCGGCACGTCCACCCCGGCCGGCTGCGGCCGGCGCTCCCCGAACAGCTTCATGGCGACGTAGTAGAACACCGGCGTGGCCACCAGGGACAGCAGCAGCGAGATGCACAGCGCGCCGATCACGCCCACGGCCAGCGGCTGAAGCATCTGTGCGCCGGTGCCGACGCCCCACGCGAGCGGCAGCAGACCCAGAAATGCGGTCATCGAGGTCATGAGAACCGGACGCAGACGCCTGCGTCCCGATTGGACCAGGGCCTCGCTCAGCGGCAGACCGCGATCCACCAGGTGGTCGACGAAATCCAGCATGAGGATGCCGTTCTTGGCCACGATACCGACGCCGATGATCGCGCCGAGGAAGGACACGATGTTGAACGATATGCCCGTGATCCACAGGGCGGCGATCACACCGGACAACGCGAGAACCGCACCCGCCACAATGGCCAGCGGCTGCCGGACCGAGCGGAACTCCACGAGCAGGACCGCGTAGACCAGCAGCACCGCCACGACGAGCACCATCGTCAGATTGCGGAAGGATTCCTGCTGCTGCTGATAGAGCCCGCCGTACTCGATCGACGCGTCCGGCGGAAGCCGCAGCGTCTGGGCCAGACGCGCCTTGATCGCGGCCACGCCGCTGCCCAGGTCGCGGCCCGCGAACCGTGCCGAAACGACCGTACATTGACGCAGATCCTCGCGCCGCATCTCCAGCAACCCCGCCTCATGGCGCACAGTCGTGACATCTCCGAGCGTCACGCGGGCCCCGGTCGTCGAACGGATCGGCAGCAGGTCGATGGCGGCCTCCCGGTCGCGGCCCTCGCGCGCGAGCAGCACCCGAACGCCGACGGTCCGGTCGCCCCGGAGCACGTAGGACGAGACATCCCCGAGCAGGCCGGTCTCGATCGCCGAGCCGACCTGGTCCGCCGTCAGTCCGGCACGCGCCGCCTCCTCGTTGCGGACGCGAAAGCTCAACGAAGGCCCCGCCACGACCAGCCCGTCGTTCACATCGACGACGCCGGGAATCGTCTCGATCGTCCCGGCGATCTCCGCCGCCGCCTGCTTCACCCACGCCGTGTCCGTCGAGAAGATCTTGATCTCGATCGGATTCGGCGACCAGGTCAGATCCCCGATCAGGTCGCTGAGCACGCCGGGAAACTCCGTGTGCAGCGCCGGCTCGGCCGCGTTCACCTTCTCGCGAAGCTCATCAATGACCTCTTCGGTACTCCGCTTGCGGTCCGGCTTGAGCTTCACCAGGAAATCCCCGGTGTTCGGCTCGGCGATGGCCAGCGCCAGCCGGGCGCCCGTACGCCGGGAGAAGCTCTCCACCTCGGGCGTGTCGGCGAGGATCTGTTCCACATGACGCAGCATCCGATCCGTTTCGGAGAGACTCGTGCCCGGACGCGAGAAATAATCGAGCACGAACGCCCCCTCGTCCTGTTTCGGAAGAAAGTCCGAATCCACCCGGTAGTACAGGAAGATCCCCGCGGCGACCACGACGGCGATGACCGCGAGGGAGACGCCGATGTGCCCCAGGGCCCGCCGCACCGTCCACTCGTATGCGCCGATCACCTTCTTCAGGACCGGCCCGCCCTGTTCCAGCTCGTCCTGCACGGGCCCGCGAGGGCGTCGAATCAACAGTGCGGCAAGCGTCGGCGTCAGGGTCACCGCCAGCAGCAGCGAACTCAGCAGCGCGATCACCATCGTCAGGGCGAGGGCACGGAAGAACACCCCCGGCACGCCGTCGAGATACGCCAGCGGAAGGAACACCACGACCGGCGTGAGCGTGCTGCCGACGAGCGGCAGGCCGACCTCGCGGATCGCCGCGCGCACGGCCTGCTGCGGGGGATGCCCGGCGCATATCTTCGCATGAATCGCCTCCACAACGACGATCGCATCGTCGATGACCAGCCCGACCGCCGCGGCAATGCCGCCGAGCGTCATCAGGTTGAAAGTCATGCGGAAGATGTGCATGCCCACCAGCGTGATGAGGATGGTCACGGGAATCGCCAGTGCGGTCACGATCGTGGTGGCCGTATTCCGAAGGAACAGGTACAGGACCACCATCGACAGCGCCAACCCGAAGAAGATGCTCTCCCACACGCTGCCGACCGCCTCGCGGACGAAAAGCGATTGATCGTAAAAGAACGCCATCCGCATGTCCGGCGGGAGGTCGTGCCGCAGCGCCCGCATCTCGTCCTTGAGCGCGGCGGCGATCGCCAGTGTGTTGCCGTCGGGCTGACTGCGGATGTTCAGGAGCACGGCGGGAACCCCGTCCGCCGTAACGATATTGAACTGCGGAGCGGCGCCGCGGCGAACCGCGGCGACGTCCCGGATACGGATCGGCGAGGGCCCCGCCCATGCGATCACGATATCGCCGATCTCGTCGGGCGTGCTCACCCGGCCGTCCACGAGCGTGAGGTAAAGCTGGTGCTTCTCCTCGTGCAGGCCCGCCGCCGTGAATCGGTTCGTCCGGGCCAGGGCCTCGCTCACCTGCGCAAGGCGCAGACGATACGCCTCCAGTTTCGCCGGATCGACGACCACGTGGTATTCCGGCTCACGCCCGCCGACCAGGTCCACACGCGCCACGCCCGGGATCCGCAGAAACCGCGGCTTGATCTGATAGCGCGCGGTCTCCCACAGGTCCGTGAGGCTCCGCGTCCGGCTCGTCAGGCTGATGCCGATGATCGGAAACGCCGAAAACGTCAGGCGATGCACCGCGGTCTCCGCGGTTTCGGGCAGACTCCCGCGAATCTGCGAAAGGCGGCTCAACGCGTACAGCTCCGCCTCGATCATGTCCGTGCGCCAGGTGAAGAATACGTTGACCTCCGCCGAGCCGCGGCCCGTCGAGGAGCGGATGTTCACCACGCCGGGAATATCCTTCATGGCCTCTTCGATGGGACGGGTGATCGTGGCCATCATCTCGTCGGCCGGCATGACCCCGTTGTCGATCAGGATGACGACGCGCGGAAAATCCGTCTGGGGAAACACGGACGAAGGCATCGTGTAGGCGCAGTACGCGCCGCCCAGGCACAGCGCGACGGCCAGAAAAACGATGGCCTTGCGCTGCCGGACGACGAAGCCGTCGTCGCCGTGCCGGGCCGCGCCTCCGCTCTCAATCGGTTTGTTCATCGCAGAGTCCCGTACGCTCACTCCCGGTCGGCCTCAGAAAAGGAACGCCGCCAGCGCCTGTCTCGCAAAATCGCCGAGGAACTGCTGCAGCGCCTGCACGACGGCGTCCACGGATGCCGCCGGATCGCCCGGACCCGCGACGGCCTGGCAACCCGCCGGTACAAGCAGAACCGCCGCGCCGCAGATGCGCGCAAGTCCACGGGCATATCGGTACGCCTCTCTCATGGTTTGCCTGTGCCTCCTCCGGGGCAAGCGGACGGGACTGACGTCGGCTGCGTGGCCGGCTCCGGTGGCAGTCGCCCGCCGACGGCACGTTCCAGTTCCGCCATCCCGACCGCATAATCCCGCATGACGCTCAGGTACGCCTGCCGCTGGGCAATCAGAGATTTCTGTGCATCGATCAGGACGAGGATATCGCCCTCCCCCGCCTGGTAGGTCCGCCGCGCGGACTCCACGTTCGAGCGCGCCTGGGGCAGGGCCTCCTCCCGATAGAAGCGGATCTGCTCCTCCGCAACGCGTACGGCGATCAGCGCATCCTGAACCTGCTGCGCGACGGCGTCCAGCAAGGTCTCGTACTCCTTGCGCTGCTGCTCCGCCTTGAACCGGGCCTTGGCAATCTGCGCCTCGTTCCGGTCCCAGATCGGCACCGTCACCTGGAGCGACGGACCGAGCAACGAATCCACAATCGCCCGGCGATCGGCCTCTCGCTGCGCCTTGGATTGTATGGCAGGAGCCGTCAGCTTCCCGCTGGCCACGGACTCCCGCGCCGTGTCGGCCGCTATCTTCCGCCCCGGCAGCGCCTTTCGATCCGGCCGCTCCCATTCCACCCCCGCCACGAGACTCGGCAGGACCTTGAGATACTGCTGCCGCAGTTCCTCTTCGGCCGCCTGCACCCGCAGCGCCGCGGCGCGGGCGTCCAGCCGTTCGGTCATCGCAAAGACGAGCATGGCCCGCTCGTCCTGCGCCGGCGGGGCCGCCGTCGGCAGTTCGTCGCGCAATACCCACGGCCTCTGCCACCGGCTCACGCCCAGGGTACTCGCGAGCGCCGTCTCCGCGAGGCGACGCTGCCGCTGAATGTCGATCCGTTGAAGACGCGTCTCCTGAAGGTTCGTTCGCACAAGGTTGACATCAAGCTGCCCGGTCTCGCCCGCGGCGAACCGGTCCTCCGCCGCCTTCAGGGACTTCTCCACCAGCGCCACATTCTCGTTGGCGATCTCTTCCGCCTGCTGCAGCGCCAGGAGCCGATAGCACTGCGCCTTGACCTCCGCGGTCAGATCCACGGCCTGCTGCACCACGCGCAATACGACCTGTTCCAGTTGTGCCTCGGCGATCCTCCGGCGAACCGGAATCTGCCAGAGATCGACCAGCTCCTGCCCGAAACCCATCGTGAGTTTCGCCCGTCCGCCGCCCTCGGCGAACTGCGGAAGCAGCGAAAACGAGGGATTCGTCAGCAGGCCCGACTGGACCAGGTCGGCCCGCGAGGCCCCGATCTCGTGAAATGCCGACTGCAACGCGGGGTTGTTCAGCAACGCCACACGCACGGCCTTGTCGGTCGTCAGAGCGTCGGCCAGCAGTGCCGCCACCTTCTCCGCCACAAGCGCATCCGCCGGGGGCTCGTACGACTCGCGGCTGCCGCTGCGCTCCGCGATGAGCTGCGACGCCCGCCCGTAATCCCCTTTCGGATCAACGGTCGCGCAACCGACCGCGCCAAGCAGGGTGACGAACGCACAACAGCCGATCCGCACGCGAGGGAGAGAGTTCATGATGAACATGGAAGTACGCACCCACGAGCCTCAAGACCGCTCGCCCCCGTGCGGCCAACAAAAAGCCCCGCCCGGGGCTTCTCACGCGGCGGGGCACGGCCTCTTCGCCTGACGACGGGCAGCCCCGGCCGCGGGTCGCTTTGCAGGAATCAGCAGGCCTTCGTACAGCCGCTCCACACCGGAGTCCGACGCCGGCGGCATGCTACCGGCCCGAATGATCCGCGGCAATCGCGCCGGCCCGCGCGTCAGCGACCCGCACTGCCGGGCCGGCCTTGCCGCCGAAGGCCCTGCCGCAACATCAGGATCGTGCCCGCCAGCATAACGACAACCGCGCTGCCGAACGCGACAACAGGCCCGGCAAACGCCCAGAGCCAGCCCACGCCGAGGCTGCTGAGAAGATCGCCCATGCCCGTAACCACCGCCAGCACTCCAAACCCGCTGCCGCGGATGTCGGAAGGCAGCAGCTCCGCCGCAACGGCATCCTCGACGGCCTCATACAGACCGACGCCGGTTCCGCCCAACGCGAACATGATCGCCAGGCCGACGTAGCTCCTGACACCCGCAAGCATGCAGAGCGCGGCAATCGCGGCCGCCGTGTAACCGGCAACCAGCAGCAACCGCTTGTTCGCACGGTCCGCCAGCCAGCCGCCAAGGTATGACCACGAGGCGTACAGCACGTTGTGAAGGGTGTAACCCGCTACCGAGAGCGTCGCGGCCCGCGCGGAGCCGATCGCCGGCGAAAGGACCGTCACCGCATACAGGATGTAAAACGTATCCGCGAAATCGCCGAGACCGAACAGGCCCACCGCGCCGAGGAACTTCTTGAAAGGGGCATCGAAGCCGCCGAAGCTCTTCATGAACGGAGTCCTGACCGGCACGCGGTCCGTCCGCTCGCGCACCAGAAACGCGATCGCAAACACCGCCAGGACCGCCGGAATGACCGACAGGAGAATCAGGGTACGGTGAGCCAGACCCGCGCGCAACAGCAGCAACACGCCCACCGGCGCAACAATCGCCCCGGTCGTGTCCATCGCCCGCTCGAACCCGAAGGCCCGGCCGTAGGTCGCCGGCGTCGCCGCATCCGCCAGCAGCGCCTTGCGGGCCGGCGTCCGCAGCCCGCGTGAGAACCACGCCAACACGCGCCCGCCGAGCACCACGAACCAATCCGCCGCCATCGCCATAACGACCGGCGAGAGGGCCATCAGTCCGTAGCCGCCGGCGCAGAGCACTTTGCGGCGCCGCAACCGGTCGGCCAGCCAGCCCCCATACAGCTTCGCGATGCTCGAAAAACCGTCCGCGAGTCCCTCGATCGTTCCCAGCGCCCCCGCCGCCGCCCCCATCGACGCCAGAAAGGCAGGCAACACGGCCGTCACCGTCTCATGGCTCATGTCGCTGAACAGCGACGCCATGCCGATGCCGAACACCGTCGGCGTGAGCCAGCGGACCGGCGACCGCGGCTCCGGCGTCTGCCCGATCTGCCGTACGCCGTGCTGCCCCGGGTCCGACCGCGCCGCGTTCTCACGCCCGCCGTCCGCCGGCGGAGGGCGACGTGAATCGCACAAGCTACCGGTCCCCCTTCGCCGGCGCCGTCTTGTTCGCGCCGGCATCGAATGGCGGCGAGGCGGTCGGATCCGCGGCGATCGCCGCCCGCCACTCCTCGTGCATCTTCAAGAGCCGGTCGCCCAGCTCCCGGTTCGCCGCGTACAGGTTCTTCCGTTCTCCGGGGTCCTTCACGGTGTCGGAGAGGAACATGTAATCGGGGCTTCCGACCGTCGCGCGATTCTGGCGGCCCTCGTCCATGTTGATCAGGCCGTTGCACACCAGCTTCCACGGCCCCTGGCGCACGCCGTGCTGGTTGTCCCATTCGAAGAAGAGTACGTCGTGGCCGCTCCTGCCCGGGTCCTTCAGCAGCGGCATCCAACTGATCCCGTCGATGACCCGGTCCTTTGGAGGCTCCGCCCCGATCGCGTCCAGGATCGTCGAGAAGACATCCATCCCGATGGTCAGTTGATCGCGCGTCTCGCCGGCGGGAATCTTCCCCGGCCAGGCCACGATCGCCGGCACGTGATCCCCGCCGTCGAACAGGCTCCGCTTGTACTCGCGGTACGGCGTATTCCGTCCGCCGCCCTCGCCCCGTTTCGACTTGTTCGGCGCGCCGTTGTCGCTCGCGAAGAACACGAGCGTGTCTTCCGCCAGTTTGCGATCGCGCAGCCGCTGCACGATCTGGCCGATCGAATCGTCCATCATCGTCACCAGGGCCGCCTGGAATTGCCTCAGGCGGGGCAGATTCCGGTACATCTCGATGAACCGGGCCTTGGCGACCATCGGATAGTGCGGCTGGTTGTACGCCACGTAGATCAGAAACGGCGAATCCTGGTGCGAATCGATGAACTGCAGCGTCTCCCGCGTCACGATGTCGCACAGATGCACACCGTCAATGAAGATCTCCTCGCGGTTGCGGTACAGGTCGTGGAACCATGGCTCGCTCGCGTAGTACATGTGCGAGAACGAATCCAGGCAACTGGAGTGGTGACCCACGAACAGGTCAAAGCCCTGCGCGTTCGGCACGGTGTCGGCCGTCGAGCCGAGATGCCACTTCCCGAAAACCGCCGTCGCGTATCCTCTGGCCCTGGCGATCTCGGCGAAGGTGATCTCCCGCCCGGGCATCCCCGGCGAGTCCATGTCGCTCGGCACGTTCTTCGCGGAGGACATGCCGCAGCGGATCGGATACCGTCCGGTCAACAGGCCCGCCCGCGACGGAGCGCAGATCGGCGCCGGCGCGTAGTAATTCGTGAACCGCACGCCGCTCGCCGCCAGCGCGTCGATGTTCGGCGTCCGGATGTCCGCCGCCCCGTAGCAGCCGACATCGCCGTTGCCCAGGTCGTCGGCGTAAAACACAATCACGTTGGGCGGCCGACCCGCCGCCGTCATCGGTCCGGCCAGCGCCATCAGAGCTGCGACCAGTATTCTGCGCATGAGCACCTCCGTTCGCCCGATACGGCGGAGGCCGCCGCCCTGCTGCCGTCATCGGTCCGCGAAGCCCGCGATCCCCGCATGCCGGCCGACCCCGGCAATCAGCCCTCCCGCTTCTTCAGCGGGTTTCCGAAAACCGCCGCCTTCCCGAGTTCGGCCTCGATCTCCAGCAGGCGGTTGTACTTGGCGATCCGTTCGCTGCGGCAGGCGGACCCCGTCTTGATCTGACCGCCGCCCATCGCCACGGCGAAGTCGGCCATGAAGGCATCTTCCGTTTCGCCCGACCGGTGCGAGACGACGAAGCCCCAGCCCGCCTTGCGGCACAGGTCGATGGCCTCGACCGTCTCGGTCACCGTACCGATCTGGTTGAGCTTGATGAGCACCGCGTTCGTGGACTGCTCCTGAATGCCCCGCGCGATGAAGCGCGTGTTCGTGACGTAGAGGTCGTCGCCGACGATCTGGATGCGCGAGCCCAGCGCGGCCGTGTGCTGCCTGAAGCCCGCCCAGTCGTTCTCCGCCAGCCCGTCTTCGATCGAAACAATCGGGTACTTCTCGACCCATGCCTTGTAGAGCGCCGTCATCTCGGCGCTGGTCTTGCGGCCCTGGCCGGACTTGGAGAGATTGTACGCCCCGTCCTCATAGAACGAGCTGGCCGCCGGATCCAGCGCAATGGCCACATCCTTTCCCGGCTTGTATCCCGCCGCCTCGATCGCGGCCACGATCACCTCGCATGCCTCGTCGTTGCTCTTGAGATTCGGGGCAAAGCCGCCCTCATCGCCCACGCTCGTCGCATAGCCCTTCTTGTGCAGGATCCCCTTGAGCGCGTGAAACGTCTCGGCCCCGTATCGAAGCGCCTCGGCGAAGCTCGGCGCGCCGATCGGCATGCACATGAACTCCTGAAAGTCCACGCTGTTGTCGGCGTGCTTGCCGCCGTTCAGGATGTTCATCATCGGCACCGGGAGGCGAACCGCCCCCGTCCCGCCCAGGTAGGCGTAGAGAGGCAGATCGGCGGCGGCCGCCGCGGCGCGGGCCACGGCCATCGACACGCCGAGAATCGCGTTCGCCCCGAGCCTGCCCTTGTTCGGCGTGCCGTCCAGCTCGATCATCATGCGGTCGATCTCGGCCTGCCGGTTCACGGCCATGCCCACCAGGCGCGGACCGATCGTCTCGTTGACATTCGCCACCGCCTTCAGCACGCCCTTGCCGCCGTAGCGCTTCTTGTCGCCGTCGCGCAGCTCCACGGCTTCGTTCTCGCCCGTCGAGGCGCCCGACGGCACCGATGCCGATGCGGTGATCCCGTTGTCCAGCGTGACGAACACGCGAACCGTCGGGTTGCCTCGCGAGTCCAGAATCTCCAACGCACGAACTGCCTCAATCCTGCAACGCATCGCTGTGCTCCTCTGTGCAACAAGCCCCGTGTGTCTCGCGCCGAAAGGGCATCCGGTCGCGCGACATCCGTTTCCATCCCGCCACCGTGCGCGGGTACATCACGCTTCGAGTTTCGCCCGATCCAGCATGTCGGCCAGGTCCTTACGCACCGCCGCTTCCAGCGGCAGCCGGCCGATCGCCTCCAACGCGGGCCTCCGGTCATACTCCGCGCGGCGTGCGTGAAGCATGCCGTCTTCCCATACCACATACGGCGCCCGCGCGTCGCCGTCCAGCGGCTGCCCCAGCGAACCCGGGTTCACGATCTGCAGGTCCCCGTGTCGGCGGACCAGCGGCAGGTGCGTGTGCCCGAGAATCAGCACGTCGCCTCGCACCTCGCGCGCGATGTCGTCGAGAATCGCGTCGCGCAGCCGCGGCGTGAGTCGGTAGTCGTAGAGCGGATCGATCGGCGTGGCGTGTATGACGACGAACCGAACGCCGGCGATCTCCCAGTGAAGGCGAATCGGCAGACGGCAGAGCCACAGCCGTTCCGACCGATCCAGTTGCGCCCGCGTCCAATCGGCCATCGCCACGGCCAGCGCCTGCTTGGCCGGATTTGCTCGCGGATCCGTCTGGAACCCCACGGCATGGTCGTGGTTGCCGCGGACGGTAATGGCCCCGCGTTCCCGAAGCCAGGCGATGGCCGCGCGCGGATCAGGCCCGCAGTTGACCGTATCCCCCGCGCAGAGGATGTGGTCCACTGCGCCGGCCTCGCGTTCGACGGCCGCCAACGCCCACGGGTTGGCGTGGACGTCGGAGATAATCAGAATGCGCATCGCCATATCCGTTCTCGATCGCGCCGGCCGGGCATACCGCACCACAGGAATCCCGACCGGCGGCTGCTTCCGGGTGGGTCTCTTTTTCGATGCACCGCATCGCTGCGGACCCCTACCGGCGGCACCGGCAGGAGTCATCAGATCCTGGGGACCGGTTGTCCCCTGACACGACGGCCGGCCTGTCCCCGGCCGAACGCCGGACGCGGCGCGTCCCTGTCGTGTCAAGGGTTGAGGGCGGACTCCATCGCCCGAACGCGGCGTATTCTAGCCCGGCCGGCGCGGCATGCAAGCAGGTTTCCGGCTCGATGCGTCACGACGAAACGAACCGCAGCCGCCGGCGCATCTCCTTCCGACGACCGACCCGCGCGGACTGGCGCATGACATCGGCATGCATTGCGTGCTCCGGCGTCCGAAGTCCTGAAGATCCGCCCTCGCCGGTTCCCGCCGCGCGCGGAATTGCGGGAAGACGGCAATTGCGATCGAGGTCGCCAAACAGGCCGGCACAGCCCGGGGAGGGTGAAGACGCGTTCCCTTCAGCCCGCCCCGATCGGAACCGCCCGGAATGTCAGTGCTGTCGGCGAACGATGAATTGCGCCATGGTCTCGAGCGAGCGCCGGGCAGGCGAGTCCGGCAGAACGGTGAGGTTGCCCAGCGCCGACCGGACGTACTGCTCCGCCACGCCCAGGGCGTAGTCGATGCTCTCGCTGCCGGCGACCAGATCCCGCAGGATCGAGGCCCGGTCCGGGTTGCCGTTCCGCAGCGCCTCGACCGCCTTCGCCCGCGGACCCTCGGGGGCGTTGGCCAGAAAGTGAATCAGCGGCAGCGTCAGCTCGGCCTTGTCCAGATCGCGCCCGAGCGTCTTGCCCATCTCCCGCGGCGAGCCCACGATGTCGAGCACGTCGTCGACGATCTGAAACGCAATGCCCACATCAAGCCCGTAGTTCTCCAGCCGCGCGATCCTCGCCGGCGACGCGCCGGCATATCGCGCGCCCAGCACGCAGCACGTGCTCATCAGGCTGGCCGTCTTGCGCGAGATGATCGCGAAGTACTCGTCCGGCGTCAGCGCCGCGTTGCCGCGGTGATGGACCTGCATCAGCTCGCCCTCGCAGACCGTGTTCGTCGTCGAGCCGATCAGGCGCGAGGCGTAGCACGAGTCGAGACTGCTGCACAGGTGGAACGCGTGGCTGATGAGCAGGTCGCCGAGCAGCACGGCCGCCTCGTTGCCGCGGAGGCGGTTGACCGTCGGCACGCGCCGCCGCAGTTCCGCGTCGTCGAGCACGTCGTCGTGCACGAGCGTGGCCATGTGCACCATCTCGACCACGGCCGCGAGCACGAGGTGATCGTGCGTCACCCGCCCGCACGCCTCCGCCGAGAGCAGCACAAGCGCCGGCCGCACCATCTTGCCGCGGTAGCGCCCGATGTGCGCGCACAGATCGCGCACGAAGGCCTCGTCGCTGGCCAGCTCGTCGTCGAAAATCCGGCGGACCTGCTTGAGCGACTCCGCAATCGGCGCGTACAGTTCGGCTGGCTCGATCATGCTTCTGTCGGCGGCCGCGGGCTCGGGTGAGCGCTCCGTGCCGCCTGCCCGCGATTGTATCGCGGCGTGCAAACGCGGTCAGGGGTCGGCGACGGTTTTCAAGCTTTTTGAAAACACGAAAACACGGCCCCAACGCCCTACACCGCTATCCCGGTGCATCCTGCACCCCGTCGACGATCGCGCGAAGCGCATCGACGTACTCGCGGTGGTTCGCGCAACGCGGGACCTTGTGCTGGCCGCCGAGCCGGCCGCGGCGTTTCAGCCACTCGTAGAACGTGCCCTCGGGGACGGGCGTGACCTCGACGCAGGACATAGCGAGGTCGCCGCGGCGCTTGATCGCGTAGTCGAGGCTCTGCTCGCAGAGCCGGGAGTCGATCGCATGGCGGAACGCATCCATGTCCGCCGGCGGCGAGGCGAACTCGATCACGTACTCGTGCGCGGGCAACGGGCGGCGAGCGTCGGGGAAGCGCGGGGCGGCCGTGAACTCGTGGACGCGCGCGCCGGTGAGCCGGCACGCATGGGCGACGGCCGCCTCCACGTGTTCGCTGATGATGTTCTCACCGAAGGCGCTGATGAAGAGCTTATGCCGGCCGGTGATGAGCAGCTTGAGCGGGCGGAGGTTCGTGAAACGGACGATGTCGCCGAGGTCATAGCTCCAGAGGCCGGCGCACGTGGTCAGCAGGATGACATAGGAGACGCCCGTCTGCACGTCGGCCACGGTCAGCCGCGGCGCGTCGGGCCGGCCCCACTCCTCCAGCGGCACGAACTCGTAGAAAACGTTGTGGTCGAGGGCCAGCAGGAGCGAGGGGTCGCACGGGTCCGTCTGGATGGCGATCGAAGCCTCGCTCGCCGAGTAAATGTCCAGGTAATCGACGTTCAAGCCGGCGAAGTACTGATCGAAGATCGGGCGGTACGGCTCGAAGAAGACGCCCCCGTGGACGAAGAGCGTGAGATCCGGCCAGAGGGAGGCGAATGTGGGGTTCCGGGTTCCGGGTTCCGGGTTCCGGCTCCGGACGGCCCCGCATAAGACGCGGTCGAGAAGCACCTTCACCCAGCTCGGGATGCCGGCGAGAAAGGTGACGTTCTGCTTCGCGGCACGCTCGGCGATGCGGCCGATGCGTTCCTCCCAATCCACGATGGCGGCGATGTCTCGACCGGGGCTGTACCAGCGCGTCAGCGGCCAGCAAACGCGGCCGGCGGCAATGCCGCTGGCGTCGCCCACCTGTACCGCCCCGCGCCGCTCCAGCGTCGTGGTGCCGCCGATCCCCAGAAAGACACCGCCGAAAAGACGCCGCGCACGATCCGGACGCCGACGCGCGTACAGAGCGAGGAGGTCCGCCGAGACCCTGGCATGCGAGCGCAGGAGCTCACGCGTGACGGGAACGTACTTATCCCCGGAGGTTGTGCCAGACGTGGCGGCAAACCAGGGCGGCAGGCCCGGCCAGGTGATGTCCGCCTCGCCGTCGAAGTTCCGCCGCCACCAGGGCTTCATGCTCGCGTAGTTCTGGATGGGAACGCGACGCTGGAACTCGGCCACGGAGCGAATCGACGCATAGTCGAACTGCCGGCCCCAGGCGGTGTCCGCCGCGCGACGCACGAGCCGCAGGAGCGTCCGCCGCTGCACGGACATCGGATCGCGATGAACGCGGGCAAGCTGCAACTCGCGAAATGCGGCGTACGCCCGCACGATGGCCGGGTAGAGACTCATCCGACAAAGGGTAGTCCTGCAACGGCACGAGAGCCAGGCATCGCCATCGGATCCCTCGACCCCCCCGACGCCCCACGCACGGGCCGGGAAAAGCACAGCGCCTCGCGATGGCAAAGACCGCGAGGCGCCGAAGTCGTCCGCCGGCAGGCGTGCCGATCACTGGCTCACGGCCGGCAGGCTGCCCATGGCCGATTCGAGCATGGGCAGACACGGCAGGAAGGAAAGCGGATCCGACATCACCTGCGAGTACAGCGCCTCCTGCTGTGCCTGCGTCATGCCCTCAAAGTCGGCGTCCGTGAGTTGCCCGTCGCCGTTCTTGTCGAGCGGACAGGCGGCGCCGGCCCCACAACCCCAGAGGCCGGCCAGGAGTATCACCAGCACCATACCGAACACAAACTTCATCGAAGTGCCTCCTTGAGAAGAAGAAACTGAACCGCTACCGGAACCTTGGAGCGGCAGCCTACCACCTGCGGCGAAGTACCGCAAGCACCGTTCCATGTCGAAAACAGGTAGCGGAGGCTGGCGGTCCGGTCGACTATGACGAAGGCCGGATTCTCCCGGGCAAGCAAAAGGACGCTCGATCCTGCGGAATCGCGCGCAAGCTGGACGGTCACGACGTGCCATGCATGCGCGGGAGGCGTGTACTCTCGCTACGCTCCGAGGCCGCCCCGCGCAGCCGCGCCGCAGGACGCGGTCGCCACGGCGGATCCGCCCATCGAATACGCCGCGATGGAACTCATCAGGAAGCGCGGGGGGCCCGGTGGTCTCCTCTTCTGCAACGTCCGTCGCCGCTCGCCGTCAATTGTGGGCCGTCATCGGCTCGCTGAGGGCAACCGCCAGACCGTCCATCTGATCCCACACCTCACGAATACGCTGCTCAATGACGGGTATCTGGTGCGACCGGTCAGGGGTAGCCCATGCCTCGGCCAGCTCGCGTTTGAGACGATCGAGATTCATCTGAAGCCTATCGAGTCTTTCACACGTCGCACGCGACGAAGTAAACACGGTCGTCACCTCCTTTTGATCCCCTCGCTGTTCTTAGACAACCCACACGGCTGGAAGTTGCTACCGCGCCGTGAAATATTCCGGGGAGATGCTTTTTTGACGCCCGAAAGAGGCAATCGTCGCGGCGCAAGCCGATTGGCACGCATCTGCGCGCCGCCAGAACCGCAGCCCCCTGCTCCCGTGGCGGCCGGGCAGAGCGCAACCACATCGCGCAGTCACCGACATGGCCAACCGCCGGGGAGATTCAGCCACGCTTTATAGTCCGGTGGGACCGGTCAATCGAGCTTCAGGCATGGGCGACGGCCATGACACTCTGGTAGACGCCAATGCAGCGCCGCGCCGAGTCGGCCCAGCTCAGCTTGCGGACCTCGAAGTTGCCGTGCTCCCGCAGCGTTGCCTGGAGCGGGGGATGGCGCAGGACCGCGATGATCTTGTTCGCCATCTCATTGACATCCCAGAAGTCGACCTTCAGGACGTGAGAGAGGATCTCCGCCACGCCGGACTGCTTGCTGATGATGACCGGCACGTCGTTCGACAGGGCCTCCAACGGGGCGATTCCGAAGGGCTCCGAGACACTTGGCATCACGTAGAGGTCGGCCATGCGGAAGGCGCGGTCCACGTCGTCGCCGCGCAGGAAGCCGGTGAAGAGCACCTTGTGCCCGATGCCCATCGCGGCGGCGAGTTCGATCGTGTGGCGGATCATGTCGCCGGAGCCGGCCATGATGAAACGGACGTTGTCGATGACTTCGAGGACCTTCTTCGCGGCGGCGAGGAAGTACTCGGGGCCTTTCTGCATGGTGATGCGCCCGAGGAAGAGGACGATCTTCTCGTCGCGACGGATGTCATGAAGCTTGATGCCGTTCCGCTTGCCGTTCAGGTCGATGGCGTTGTAAACCACCTCGATCTTGTCGCCGGGCACGCCGTATCGGCTCTCGACCAGCTTCTTGGTGAAGTGGCTCACGGTGATGATGCGGCTGGCGCGATGCATGCCGGCCCGCTCGATGTCGTAGATTCGCTGGTTCACGTGCTCACCGCTGCGGTCGAACTCGGTGGAGTGGACGTGAACGACCAGCGGCTTGCCCGTCAGGGAAGCAACGGCGATTCCCGCGGGGTAGGTCATCCAGTCATGCGCGTGAATGACGTCGAAGCTTTCCTCCATCGCAACCGCCGACGCCAGGCGGGCGTAGCGCTGGACCTCCGTGAAAAGATCGCCGGCATAGTGCTCGCCGGGGCCTATCTCCGCGAGCACGGCGGTCGGCGGAAAGACACCCGGCTCGTGTGCGGATTGACCGGGAGAGGATCTTGCTTTCTGGGCGTAATCCGCCGGCGTCTGATATGGGCTCAGCCCGGCGTCAATCGTGCGGAAGGTAACCCGCTCGAACTCGCTCAGTTTGTACTGGATGGAACCGGGCAGCGACGATCGCGGCGTCATGAGCTTCACATGCGAGCTGAACTGGCTCGCCACGGGCTTCGGCAGAACGAAGAGCACCTCCATGCCCAGTTCGCTCATGGCCTTGGTGAGTCCGTGACATGCCGTGCCCAGACCGCCGCTGATGAAAGGGGGAAACTCCCAACCGAGCATCAGGACTTTCATAGCGCCGCCGCTCCATTCTCGGCTGGCCTCCAACCGGAGGCACCGCACTGCTCCGCCGAGACCGGCTGACCCCCGTCGCCACCCCCACCGGACCACACCCGCCCGCCGCGCCGTCGACCGCAGGACACCGTGGGATGCCTATCCATCGACAATTCCACGCGATCCATCCAGCCAACCTGAGTCCGATTCGCCAATACCTCGGAAACGAGCGTTGCCGCCGAGATGCCACCGACACAGCGCTTGCCCGATGCTGTCGATCGGACGCAGTTACCTGACGGCATCCGGCGCCTCGTACCAGTACTGGCGTGCGAGTCGTCCCACGCGACACCGTCGGGTCACTTCGGCGTACGCCAAGCTCGTCGTCGGCTTCTTCCCCCTCTCGCTTGCTGCGCCATGTGCGCGAAGGCCGCACTCCACACAAACTTAGCACTGGTCCTTGCGGCTGTCAAATGGTTTCGGCGAGTGCCTCACATATTCCGGCGACAGACTGCACGGTATTCACCTGAGCCGACCACAGCCCCAACGGCGCTTCATCGCCGCGCAGCAAGTCACCCACGGGTCTCTGGCGTAAGCTCATGTGCGCGTCGTCAGGAGTTGCACCGCGAGCCGACGACTTCTCGAGTCCGTCTCCCATGCATACCCCCTCTGCTGGCTGAATCGCCCGGCGCACGACCAGCAGCGGCAGCTCCGCCAGTTGCCACGACCAGCCGTGCGGCGCCCGCCCGCTCGCGCGGCGGTCGCCATCCGAAACCGGTCTACCGTCGGGCAGCCCGAACCTTCGTTTTCGCCGCTTCTTATGCCGCCCAAAGGATGCGGCTCCAACGGTTACTCACAGCCGATCCGCAAGGCTGGCTGCCTCTGGCGCAACGAGCGCGTTATCCCGAGTAGAAGCAGGACGACCCCGATATCCGTCGGACCGTCTGCGGGGAAGGAACCTGCGCCTCGCTAGCAGCGGCCTTTGGAACATGTAGCCGGCCGTGCGGCGGGTACGGCGGAATGGCGGTTTGGGGCGTCTACGGTGAGAACACACACAAAGCAGCGCCGAAGCGTCGCCCGAGAAGCGCGAAGCGCGACGGAAGATCGCGAGTCGCGATGGACGCCGGAGGATAGCGAGACTGGAAGGCGCTCCCGCAAGGCCGCTACGTTACCCAATTTCGTATCAGCGCGACGCCGCAGACCTCCCAAAACCCCAAGCCGCTTCGCCGCACTGGCGAGGACAGCCGTGTACCAAGTTTTGCCGATCGAGACGCGGGCCGCGCTCGATGCCGCGCTGCTCACTCGGCCCGCGGACTGCCCCACGATCGCCGCAGCGCATGAGAAGCTGCGGCTGGGCGAGCTGCATGGGATCAGCCCGGCGGATGTCGCCCGGTACGCGAAGGTTCTGGAAGAATTCGCCCGCCCATTGATGGCCAGCCTCGCGGTTTCATCGCTACTGAACGCGCTGCCGCGCCGGATGCTCTCGGGCCTGACGAGAGGTAACCGTCTGTTGGTTTGGAGCCGGTTGGTTCAACACCTCACCGACGAAGAGGCGCCCCCGCTGAAGGCGGGAGACTACGCGAAGCTTGCGGCGCTGCTCGAGCCGGCCCGTCGAACGCCGCGCCGGCCGGGGCTGGCAGGCCGGGCGAAGCCGGCGCTACCGCACTGCCGACGCGGGGGCGACGGCGAACTCGCCGCGGAATCGCTTGCAACCCTGGCGCGTGAGGTGTACGGGACGAACCTGGCGGACGACATCCTCAAGGACCCGCCCCCGACTCGTGAAGGCGATCGGCCAGCGTCTTCGGATCCCGGGCGTGAGTCAGGCAGCAGTCGTAGGTGATGAGGCCCTCGCGATAAAGCTCGGTGAGGACGTAATCGAGGGATTGGGCGCCGAGCTTACGGCCCATCTGCATCTCGGTATGGAGCTTCTGGATCTGGCCCTCGCGGATGATGTTCTTGACGCCGGGCGTGCCGAGCATGACCTCGCAGGCGAGGACGCGCTTCTTCTCCATGGCGCAGGGCAGGAGGTGCTGAGCGAAGACCGCCTCGATGGAGGAGCCCAGCGAGTAGCGGACCTCCTCCTGCTGCCCGGCCGGAAAGACGTTGACGATCCGCAGGATGCTCTCGGCGGCGCCGGGGGTATGCAAGGTGGTAATCACCAGGTGACCCGTCTCGGCGGCCTGGATGGCCGTGTACATGGTGTCCAGGTCGCGCAGCTCACCGATCGCCAGCACGTCGGGGTTCTGCCGCAGGGCGTGCCGCAGGGCCTGCGGAAAGGTCTTGACGTCGCTGAGCAGCTCCTGCTGGACGACGATCGATCGCTTGTGGCGGTGGACATATTCGATCGGGTCCTCGATGGTGATGATCTTCGCCCGGCGCTCGCTGTTGATCACGTTGATCATGTAATTCATCGTCGTCGTCTTGCCGGAGCCGGTAGGCCCGCAGATCAGGACGAGGCCGCTGGGGCGACGACAGATTTCGTCAACGACGGCCGGCAGGCGAAGCGATTCGCGGCTGCCGATGTCTTCGGCGCAGAGGCGCACGGCCATTTCGGGAACGCCGGCGCGGAAGTAGAAGGTGGTGCGGACGCGTCCGGAGTTCTCGACCATCATGGAGGTGCAGAGTTCCCAGTCCGTATCGAGTTTCTGGCGCTGAACCGGGGTCGTGATCGAGTCGATCATCGAGCGGACTTCGTCGGCCGTGAGGGCGGGCGCCTGCGCGGGCTTGATCTCGCCGTGCACACGGAAACAGGGCGGCAGGCCCACCATGATGTGAATGTCGCTGGCCCCGATGCGACGGCCGCTCTCGACGAGCATGCGGAAATCCATATTGGCTCCTGCTGCGAATCCGCCGGTCCGTCAACCCGATCGTCCGGGGGAAGGCGTCTGCGTGCCCGCCTCAGCGGCCGCGCACCCGGCGATACCACCGTTTGAACCACGAGTCGCTTGCCGGCTCGCGAAGGGCCACCCTCGCCATGACGAAGGTCGGGTCCACCTCCAGCGCATGCTTCAGTGAACTCCGGTAGTCGCCCAGGGCCAGATCGCGCTCGCACAGCCCGCGGATGTACCAGGCGTAGGGCGCGTGCGGGGCCTGCTCCGTAGCCTGGCGCGCGGCCATGAGCGCCTGCGTGTGGTTGCCGTACATGCGATACAGTCTACCGACCCAGAGGCGGGTAAACCAATCCGCGTCCGGCTCGATCATCGCGCGATCGAAGCAGGCGGTGGCCTGCGCCTGCTCGGACGCGAGCAGCGCCTCGCCGCGGGCGAGCCACCGGTAGGCGCTGCTGCCGCGGGCGGCCAGAGCGGAATCCGAGAAGCGCAGCGCGGCCCGCACGTCGTGAAGGCGGGTGCGGGCCACCGACTTGGCAGACAGGAGTTCGCCCTGGTCACGGAAGAGTTCGAGGGCCTTATCCGCCCAGAGGTCGGCCTCGCGCAACTCGTTCAGCTCGATCAGCATCTGCACCTGGCCCACCCAGGCGGGCACGAAGGCGCGATCCAGCTCGAGCGTCCGCGTGAAGTAGCGCAGCGCCTGTTCAAACTCACCGCGCTGAAACGCCCGGATCGCCCGTTCGTGGTAGGCATGTGTCTCCATCGGTTCGGAGGCCAGCACGCCGGGCTGCTCCTGCCTCTGCTGCTCCGTGCGAAGCCGCAGGCTCTCATCATCGAACTCCAGATGCTCGAAACGGTCCGCCATGGTTGCTCCTAAAGCGGCCTTCGGCCGCAACCGAACACGGCCGCGCCAGCCCCCGTCATGCGGAGCGAAGCGAAGCATCCGGCTCCTCTGCGCCAATCAGCCAGATTCTTCGTCGCTGCGCTCCTCAGAATGACGGGTGGCGCTACCGCCGCAGCGCGATCCATGCGCGCAAGGCGCGCAGAAGCTGCGACGGAAGACGCTAAAAGACCCGTACGCGGTCCAGCGGGCTGATGATCATACGCACTTTCCCGCGAATCCGCTCGGCCGGCACGAAGCTGACTCGGAGGCGCATGTCCGCCTCCTGCCGATCACGGGGAGCGCGAATGTGAACCAGCGACGGGTAGATGAAGAACTCATTCTCCTTCACCACGATGTCCAGGGCCTTGGGAAGGACCGCCGGGGCCAGGAGACCCCGGCCCTGGGCGGGAGGCTTGCCGTTCACGGTAAGCCGCCCGTCCTCACAGACCACATGGTCGCCCGGGCCCGCGAGGATCCGATCGATCAGCACGCCGCCCACGATGTACCACCCCCCGCCGCCGTGCGCACGGCCGTGGTTGTCGATCCAGTAGCTCACAATGTCGCCGGGGGCGTAGCCGTGCCGGTTCCACCGTCCGTCAAGAAGAAGCACGTCGCCCGCCTGCAAGAAGGTGCTTCGAGTATCGGCCGTAAGCTGTTCCACCTGCGCAAAGCCGCCCAGGAGCCACGTCGCACCGCGGTACGGCCCCAGAGCCAGGGCGACGAAGACCACAAGGCTCGTGGCAACGGCGGTCATCCGCCGCACGTAGCCCGCCCGGTGAAAAATGCAGTCCGTGACGGCGTAGGCGTGAACGCTCAGCGCAATCGCCGTGAAGAACATCCAGGCGGACGACATGAAGAGCACCGAGGCGACGAGGGCCAGCAGGTATCCGGCGAGGATGCACCAGCCGCGGCGACGGCGGTGGGACACGATCTGGCCGAGGCCCGGAATGATCGAGGCGCCGACCCAGAAGATGCGCTCGGCCGGCGGGACTTCCTCCGGCGACCGGGCGCCGGCCCAATAGCCTCGACGCAACAGTCGATCCCATAGGTCGGCGAGGCGCTCGGTGAAGAGCGTGCGGCGCTGCCAGCGGAGGCGGAGCCGCCGCCAGCGGGCCCAGCGGTCGCCGGCGCGATACGGCGTGACGTCGACGCCGTCCAGGGAGAGCCGGCTCGTGCAGCGGGCGCAGAGCTGAAGGCCGGGCAGGTTCTGAAAGCCGCAACTTGGGCACTGCATCAATCGGGCTCCCGACGCCATCTGCGGACACGCGGCCGCCGCTGGAGGCGCCTTCTACTTCCACCCCCCCTGCCCCCCCTTATGAAAGGGGGGAGGCGGCGGGCGCTTGCTTGCGCTGCGCGTTCTGTTCGCGGCTCACCGACGGCGCTGTTTCGCCTGGATGCGGACGGCCCCGTCCTGCTCGTAGTATTCCGCCGTCCGTTCCCGGGACTTCTCCTTGCCGATGATCTCGACCAGCAGGTCGGCGTAGTTCATACACGGCTGACCGCTGACGCCCTTGACGAGCACCTTGACTTGGCCGTCCGGGCGGATCTCGATCTGGAATTCCGGCTGATCCACGGCGTCACCTCCCCGCCCGACGGATGTGAAGCTTGATGGTCCCGTCCGTGGCGACCTCTTCTCCGGCTACGGTGAACCGGCGGGCCTTCAGCTCCGAGACGACCTTGTGATACGTGTACTGCTGAACGATGCGTGCGCTGATCTCGCGGGCGATCTTGCGAAGCTGATTGTCCGTACAGCCCTCGCCGGAGACGCAAATCCGGCACGTCCCGCGTTCATCGCGGCCGACCTCCACCTGCACGTCACCCCTGTCGGCCGTGACCATCTCGCCGCGGGACATGTGCTCCTCAAGGACCTCGCTGTTGTCGATGGTTTCCTCGATGCGGTTTCGGGTGCGGATGACAGGCTCGCCGGTGGATTTCGCCAGGCTGAATCCCATCGAGGCGAGGGCCCCGACGACGGCCGCGGAAACGACCGGCCACGAGCCGATTACCAGGGGCGTCAGGACACAAATGGCACTCATTGGGGGACTCCTTATCGGGTACTCGGTTACTCCGGCACGCGATTGCCGGGTTACTGCGTCGTTCGGTTGCTCGGTCGCTCGGTTCGGCCATTCGTCGTTCCGCTATTCGAGTTCCAGCTTCCGGCGGTCGCGTTGGGAGATCAGGGCGGGCTTGAGCGACGCATTGCGGGCCCGGCCCTCCGCCCAGGCGCGGATCGCCTCGATCTGGTCGCTCATGGTCCGTGAGAGCGGCACGGTTTCCTTGAGCGCCTGCAGGATCGCCTCGGTGTTCAGATCGGTCCGGGCATAGAAGACATCGTAGAGGGCGCTGATTACGGCCTGCTCGATTTCCGCGCCGCTGAAGCCGGCGGAGGCCGCCGCCAGCGCGCCGAGATCGAACCCGGCCGGATCGCGCCCGCGCCGTTCGATGTGGATGCGGAAGATGTCCTGACGTTCCGCCTCCGTAGGCAGATCGACGAAGAAGATCTCGTCGAAGCGCCCCTTCCGCAGCAGCTCGGGCGGAAGATTCGAGATATCGTTCGCCGTGGCCACGACAAAGACCGGGCTGATCTTCTCGCTCAGCCAGGTAAGGAACGTTCCCATGACACGGGCCGTCGTGCCCGCATCGGTCGCACCGGAGGCCTGTGCGCCGGCGAAGGCCTTGTCGATCTCGTCGGCCCACAAAACGGTCGGAGCGACGCTCTCGGCCACCTGGATGGCCCGGCGAACGTTCTGCTCGCTCGAGCCGACGAGGCTGCCGAACATGCGGCCCATGTCGAACCGCAACAGCGGGAGCTTCCAGAGGCGGCTGACGGCCTTGGCGCAGAGGCTCTTGCCGCAGCCCTGGACACCAACGAGGAGCACGCCCTTAGGGGCGGGCAGGCCGAAGTCGCGGGCGCGATCCGTGAAGGCCTGTGTTCGCTTCTCGAGCCACTCGCGGAGGGCATCGAGGCCGCCGACCTGGCGGAAGTCCTCCACGGCGTCGTAGTACTCCAGCAGACCGCTCTTGCGGATGATCTGCTGCTTCTCGGCGAAGACGCAGCTCACATCCTCGCCGGAGAGGCGGCCGTCGTTTACCAGCGTCTTGGCGAAGACGTTCTCGGCCTCCTTGACCGTCAGGCCGAGGGCGGCCTTGAGGAGCTGCTCGCGCCCGGACTCGTCGAGGTCGATGCGGATCTTCGGGTTGTCCTTGAACTGCTCGGTGATGCGGTCGAGCAACTGGCCGAGTTCGGGCAGGCCGGGGAGCGTAAAGTCGAGGACGGTGATGTCCTTCTCCAGTTCGGGGGCCATCTGCAGGACCGGCGCGGTGATGACGAGCGTCTTGTAGCTGTTGTTCAGCGCGATCGCGACCTCGCGGAGCTTGCGGACGATGGGGATGTTGCAGGTGGTCTGCGTCGTCATGAAGAAGTGGAAGTCCTTGAAGACGTAGATGGCCGGGTCGTTGTGCTGGATGACGGTGTCGAGGGCCTGGAGGGGATCGGCCGGCCCGCGCGACTTGGTCGGCATCTCGCTGCTGACGTCGCCGCTCATCATGCCGCTGGTGACGGACCACGTGAGGACGTTCTTGTTGCGTTTGCGGGCAATCGCGCGAATGCCGCGCTCCACGCGATCCTCCTCCCACGTGATCACGTAAATGATCGGGTAGCGGGCCCGAATCAGCACATCCAGTTCGGCCAGGGCATCCTGCTGTGCCATCAGCGTGAGTCCTTTTGCGTAAGCGAGGGCCTCTCGCGGCACAGGGCCCGGCGCCGGCGCATGGCCCGATCGTCCGGGTTGACCACCAGCGCAACCTCGATCAGGTCCGCATCGAGGTCGTGAAAGTAGAGGCGGCCATCCGGCCCGATACTGACCTCCACTTCCTGCGATAGAGGCGGCCCCGGCGGTAACGAATCCATGTGCCTACTCCACCAGATTCAACCCAAGGCGGCGGCAGCGTTCTTCGGCGCGGGCCGCCTCCGCGGCCGGCACCGTGCCGCCGAGGACCGGATCGCGCATCGCCGGCGGACCCGGGACGTAGCTGCTCATCAGGTGGAACCGCACGCCCGGCAGGTTCGCCGCCACCCAACGAACCGTCGGCTCGAAGCAACAGCGCTCATGCCCCGGCATGAGCAGGTGCCGCACGAGCAGACGCTGCGGCCCTGTGGCGTAGATCTCCCGGAGGTTGCGACGCAGCACCCGCAGGTACCGCGGCACGCCGGCCAGCGCGGCCGCACATGCGTCCGCGCCGAACTTGAGATCCACCACGTACAGATCGAACAGCCCATCGACCAACTCGCGACACTCGCGAGTGAAGTACCCGTTCGTGTTCAGCAGCCACGGCGTATCGGCCCGCAGACGCCGGCGAGCCTCGACGAGCGCCGGGGCATGCAGGCTCGGCTCGCCGCCGACCCAGTTGATCCACCGGACGGCCGGAGCCGCCGCATCGATCCGCCCGATCATCTCGGGCGTCAGCAGGTCCATTCCATCGTCCGCCCGATAACATCGTGGCGCCTGCGTGCAGAACCGGCAGCGGAAGTTGCATCCGCCGAGATACACCATCAGGGCCGGGGACAGATCGAGCTCTTCGGCCAGGCTCACATAACAGCGAAAGACGCGCGAAGAGTCCGCCACCCCGCACCGCCCTTGACGCCCGGCCCGACGGAAAGCCCCGCAACGCAACTCGCAAAGTTCACACGGCGAGTCCAGGCTTGCGGGGCGGGTTTCCGACGACATAGTCGGCGGCGAGTGAGCGGTCGATCCTCGCGTTTCGGCTCCCATGACAGCCCGCATCGATCCCACCTCATCACAGAGACGGCATCGCCGAGTCTGTGTTAATGGCGAGCCGGCGGCGACCTTGTATAATGCCCCCTCATGAAGCCGTTACTTTATATCCTCCTGTTGGGTTCCCCACTCATGTGTACCTCCTGTACGACAGGCGGCCCGGGACACGCCGAGCCTCGCGTACTGGTCATTGCCCATCGGGGCAACTCGAGCGAGGCGCCGGAAAACACGCTGGCCGCGTTCCGGCAGGCCGCCGCGATGAGGGTCGACTACGTGGAACTGGACGCCCGGCCCTCCGCGGACGGCACGCTCTACGTGCTGCACGACAAGACGCTCGACCGCACGACCAACGCCGTGCGTGTGATCGGCCGGGCGAAGGTCGCGATACGGGATCTCCACGACGGGCAGATCAACGAACTCGACGCCGGATCGTGGTTCGACGAGCGGTACGCGGGCGAACGGGTGCCGACGCTGGCAGCGGCACTGGATGCGATTCAGGCGAAGTCGCGGACGCTGCTGGAGCACAAGGACGGGCCGGCCGAGGCGTACGCGCGCCTGTTGCGAGACAAGAGACTTGTCAACAAGCTGATCGTGCAGAGTTTCGACTGGAACTTCCTGGCGGACCTGCACAGGCTCGAACCCTCCCAGACGCTCGCGGCGCTGGGCGACAAGGAGCTGACGCAGGAGAAGTGGGCGAAACTGCCGGCCACAGGGGCACGGATCGTGGCGTGGGCGTACAAGGACCTTCCCGCCGAACAGATCACCCGGCTCCATCAGCACAAATACAAGGTGTTTGCCTGGACCGTCGACGAGCCGGCGGACTGGCAGCGGCTGGTATCGGACGGGATTGACGGCATCATCACGAACCGGCCGGCGGCCCTGAAGGCGTGGCTCGCGCAGCGGGCGAAGAGATGACGCACGCGGGAAGATACGAAACTGCGACCCCCGCGCAGCGTATACGTCTCGCGATTGTCCGAAAGCCGGGACCCGGACGCCGATGAATACTGTGGGGGCGGCCCGACGCGCACATCGCGTACGGCGATCGAATCGTCCGAAGGAGGCACTCATGGACCTCAACTCCGGTGAGCTGGCGTCGCTCTACCGCAACGAGCTGCTGAAGAACGTGATCCCATTCTGGGAGAGACACTCGCTCGACCGCGAGTGCGGCGGCTACTTCACCTGTCTGGAGCGCAACGGCAACGTCTACGACACGGACAAGTTCACCTGGCTGCAGGGGCGGCAGGTGTGGTGCTTCTCCATGTTCTACCGGTACCTGGAGCGGCGGCCGGAGTGGCTCGAGATCGCCCGGTGCGGGGCGGAGTTTCTCAAGAAGCACGGGCGCGACGAGGAAGGCAACTGGTACTTCTCGCTCACGCGCGACGGCCGGCCGCTCATCCAGCCGTATAACTGGTTCAGCGACGCGTTCGCGGCGATGGGCTTCGGCCAGTACGCCCTCGCCTCCGGCGACGAGGAGGCGAAGGCCATCGCCCTCGCGACGTTCGCGAACCTCCTGCGGCGGCGGGAGTGCCCCAAGGGCAGGTACACGAAGGCGTACCCGGGCACGCGGCCGCTGCGGTCGATGGCGTTCCCGATGATCCTGGTGAACCTCTGCCTGGAGCTGGAAGGCATCCTGCCGGACGACGAGCTTCAACGGCATCTCGACAACGCGATCCGCGAGATCATGACGCTGCACTACGACCCGCAGCGCCGGATCACGTTCGACAACGTCGCGCCGGACGGCTCGCACGTGGACTGCTTCGAGGGGCGGCTCATCCTGCCGGGGCACGGGATCGAGGCGATGTGGTTCACGATGGACGCGATCCGCCGGCGCGGCGGCGATGCGTCGATCATCGAAAAGGCCGTCGAGGTGATCCTCAACCTCGTCGAGTACGGCTGGGATGAGAGGTACGGGGGCATCGTCTACTACCGGGACATCGAGGGCCATCCGCCGGAGAAGCTCGAGTGGGACCAGAAGCTCTGGTGGGTACACGTTGAGACGCTCGTCGCGCTGGCGCTGTCGTACTCCATGACCGGCCGCCGGGAGTGCCGGCAGTGGTACGGGAAGGTGCACGAGTACACCTGGCAGCACTTCCCCGATCCGGCATACGGCGAGTGGTTCGGCTATCTGAACCGCCGCGGCGAGCCGCACCTCGAGTGCAAGGGCGGGAAATGGAAGGGCTGCTTCCACGTCCCGCGGGCGCTGTACCGCTGCTACCGCGAGTTCGACAAGCTGAAGGAGCGGGAGGCGACCTCGCGGGCGTGAGTGCAGGTCGTAGGGCCCGCCGTGCGGACGGAATGCCTCGTTGGGCGCGGGCTTCCGTTCACGTTGCATCCGCGGAGCGGACCCTGCTCGCTCAACGGCTCGGCGGCCGAACAGGATCAGCTTCGAGGCAAGGGGCTTTTCGCAGGAGTTGAGGGGGGAGCCGGTGGCTCGGACGCGCCGGCAGTTGGACAAGGACGAACGGTAACGTCCCGTCGCCCGAGGTGGGACGTCCGCGGAAGCGAGATACCTCGTTGACCCGGGGGCCCCTCTTCGCTAGCATCGACAGGGTGACGACACTCAGCGTCGAGTGCCCGGATGCCCTGGCGGGCCGCCTGGAGCATCTCGTCCGCGAAGGATGGGTGGCGGACCCCGACCAAGCGACCGTGGGGGTTCCGCGCCGGCTGCTCGACTTCCGCCGGCCCGAACCGATCGAGAACCGGATTCTCGCCGACGTCGAGTGGGGGCTGCGTGGCGGAGAGCGCGAGATCGGTCGTCGCGGCGCCCAGTGAAGGATAATGAGCGGATGCCGACCATATCCATGTTCTACGGCATTATCATCCGCCTCTACTTCGCGCCGGGCGAGCACAACCCGCCGCATTTTCACGCGTACTACGGCGAGTCCAAGGCGTCCGTTGACATCCGCACCGGAGAGATCATCGAGGGCTCCCTTCCGCCACGGCAACGGAGACTCGTCCAGGCGTGGGCAGAACTCCATCAGGAGGAACTGATGGCAGATTGGAACCTGGTGATGAATGGCGAGGACCCGTTCAGGATTCAGCCCCTCCAGTAGGAGTTCCCAGTGTACCCGGCAATCGTCAATGTCCGTCCGAACGAGGACTTCTCTCTCACCGTCGTCTTCGAAGACGGCGTCCAAGGTCTTCTCGACATGAAGCCTTATCTGGACTTCGGCGTGTTCAAGAAGATCAAGAGCCTCGACCAGTTCAACCGGGTGCGGATCGCATTTGACACAGTGGAATGGGAGGCGGGGGTAGACCTCGACCCGGAGTTCGTCCGCGCCAAGTGCAGAATTGTCGAGGCGGGACAGCGTTAGAGTCTTCCGTCACAGCGTTTGCGCGCCTTGCGCGCATGTATCGCGCTGCGGCGGTAGCGCCACCTGTCATTCTGAGGAGCGCAGCGACGAAGAATCCGGCGGATTGGCGCAGAGGAGCCAGATGCTTCGCTTCGCTCCGCATGACGGGATCCGGCGCGCCCGTGTTCGGTTGCAGCCGAAGGCCGCCTTGGGAACCGCAAAGCCCCCGCGTGTGGCAAAACGTCGCCCTGCTTGCTCCTTACGGGTGGCTTCCGCGAGAATGAAGCAATGCTGGCGGAAACCACCTTTCGACTCCCCGACTACCTCGTCTTCGCCGCGTATATGGCCAGCCTCGTCGTCGTCGGGTTCTGCTACCGCAAGACCGCGCAGAAGAACCTGGAGAGCTACTTTCTCGCCGAGCGCAGGATGTCCGGCTGGCTCACCGGCTTCTCGTACGCGGCCACCTGCATGAACACCGACGCCATCACCGCCTACTGCGGCATGACGGTGATCTCGGGCATCTGCATCTGCTGGTGGTACATCAGCCGGTTCGGCCTGGCGCTCATGATCGGCGGCATCCTGTTCGCCGTCTTCTGGCGGCGACTGCGGATCTTCACGTCGCCGGAGTTCTATGAGTTCCGTTTCGCCGGGGCGCCGGCGCTGACGATCCGATCGTGGATCTCGATCCGCAGCGCGTTCATCGCCGTCGTCGCGTGGACGGGCTCCGGGCTGCTGGGCATCCACAAGGTGCTCAACCCCGTGCTTGGCTGGGAGAAATGGGAAACATACCTGGTCGTTGTGCCCGTGCTGCTGCTGTACGTGCTGCTTTCGGGCTACGTTGGCGTCGTCGTGACCGACTTCATCCAGACGTGGGTGATGATCGCGGCGGCCTTCACGTTGATGGGGATGGTCTGGTCGGATTTCGGCGGGCCGTCGGGGCTGTACGAGTCGCTGGTGCACCAGTTCGGCACAGGGGTGGTGTCGTGGCACCCGCCCTCGAGCCACGAGTACCTGGGCGTCATCGGCATCATCGCGTGGACGCTCGGCACGGCGGTCGGCTACGGCGGCGACGTGGCGCCGATGGCCGGGGCGATGGAGGGCCAGCGGCTGCTCTCGTGCAAGAACGCCCGCGAGGCGACGAAGATGTACGTCTGGACCGAAGTGGTGCTCTTCTTCCTGCTGGCGGTGACGACGCTGCCGGCCCTCGGGGCGATGGTCCGGTGGCCGGGCCTGTACGACGGGCGGATCAACAAGGAACTCGCCTACGGCATGCTGCTTTCGCACTATCTGCCGGCGGGCCTGCTCGGGCTGGCCGTCAGCGGCCTGGCGGCGTCGATCATGTCCACGGTCAGCTCGAACCTGAACTTCGGCGCGCAGGTGATCCTCAACGACGTGTACCGCCGCTCCATCGTGCGGAACGCGTCAACGAGCCACTACATGAACGTGGGCCGCGTGGTCATGTTCGTCATCATGGGCCTGGCGCTGCTGGTGGCGACGGTGGCGGAGAACGTGATCGACGTGTCGGTTTTCATGCTGGGGCTTTCGTCGGCGGAGATCACGGCGAACTGGGGCCAATGGTGGTGGTGGCGGTTCAACGGCAAGGCGCGGCTGGCGGCGTCGTTCGGCGGACCGGCGATCTTCCTGCTGAACAAGTACGTGGTCTTCCGCTATGTCTTCGCGGCCGAGAGCGACGTCGGGTATGCCATCGTGCTCTCGTCGATCGCGATGACGTTCGTGCTCTGGATTCTCGTGGCCCTGTTCACAAAGCCGGACCCCGAGGAGAAGCTGATCGCGTTCTACAGACAGGCGCGGCCGCTCGGCTGGTGGGCACCCATCGCCGAGAAGGCCGGCGTACCGCCGCGCGGCGGCCGGCCGATTCTGCAGGGGCTCGGCATCGCGATGATCGGCGCCGTCATGGTGGCCGCGGGCACGATCGCGTTCTCCAAGGCGTACGTCGGGCGGTGGGCCGATGTCTCGCTCTTCGCCGCGCTCTTCGCCGCGACGGGCCTGGCGTTCAAGCTCACCTACGGCCGCTTCATGCGATCGCTCGGTGTGGATGACGGAGACGCCGCCGCTTGAGGCGCCAAGCCCGGCCGGCGCTGCACTTGGCGCGCGGGCTCTTTGCCGCGCCCGGGAGCTTCTGTTAAAAGACACGGGCGAACCGGCGCGTGGTGGAACGTCGGCTTGGCCGGTTCGATGGACGGCGGCCCGCAGTGCCGCCGGGCCGGGAGGACGGCATGTCGGGCATGGTCGTTCAGTGCGTCGCGTGGTCGCTGGCGGTGGCGATCGGGGCGAAGGCGCCCCGCACCACGCGGCCGACGGACCGGATCGAGCCGTTCGATCGCGACCAGCACCTCGTCGCGACCTACTACTACAACTGGTACGTGGACGGGGTCGGGTACAAGTACGGCGGCGCGGCGGCACGCGAGCGGACGCAGTGGGCGTGGGAACCGTATTACCCGAAGGCCCAGGAGCCGGGGGCGGAGATATTCGGCCTCAACGACCCGTCCGCGTGGCCTGCCAAGCGGCTGCCGAACACGTCGAAGTGGCCCGATTCGGATGACTGGCTCTACCACGTCGCCGAGCTGCGGGCGATGAAGTGGGCGGGCATCGATTTCATCTTCGTCGATCTCTGGTGGCCGCACGACTTCGTTGCGGAAGAGCCGTCGTCCGGTTCGAACAAGGACGACGGCTCGGGCAGGGGTACCGGCCGCACATCCCCGCCGCAGAAAGGCAAACCCAACAGGCCCTCCACCCCGTCGGCTTCCGTCAAAGGGCGAGGAGGACAGAAGAAGGGCTCGCCCTGCCCCGAACTGGCCGCGCTGTTCAGGGCCTGGAAGTACCTCGACCAGCGCGGCGAGCAACCGGTGAAGCTCTCGGTGATCCTCGAAAGCCCGTCGTACTCGAGGGCCGATGTCCGCGGCGCGCCGGCCGGCAAGCCGGACCTGCTCTTCGATCCGATCTGGGCGTTTTACCGACAGTTCTTCGGCGAAAACGACTACCCCGCGATCATGCCGCGTCGAGCGCTGGCGGCGTACGGCGGAGCGAACAGGCGAACGCGTCTGATCGTCGATCTTTTCTACCCGCGCAGCGGCGAGAAGGACCGGGGCGAGTGGATCAGCCGGTGGGACGCGGGCACGTTCCGCGATCTGCGGGCCCGGTTCGAAGGGATGGTGGGCCTGCCGTTGTACATCTGTGTGAACCAGCATCTGCACGGACCGCAGTACGGCGGATGGGACGGCGTGCAGGCCGACGGGAGCATCGTCGAGATCTCACGGCGGGCCGGCGTGGTGGATCAGGAGATCGGCTGGCACGCCTCGCTGGCGGGCCCGCGGATCCGCGAGGACTCGATCGCCGTGGGGGCGGGGTATTTCAAGCGCGACGGCGGGGAGAAGCAGCCCGGCGGCGACGCGAAGCTGGCCGACGGCCGCGCGGCCTACCCGCGCGCCTACCGCTATTTCCGGGAGGACGACCGGGTCAGCTCGTACGAACAGCAGTGGCAGGAGGTACTCAACAGCCCGGAGGCATTCAAGAAGCATCTGCTGGTAATCGAGTCGTGGAACGAGCTGATCGAGGGGACGCAGCTTGCGCCGGCGAAGCCCGCGGTCGTGAAGGATGCCGAGGGCAGATATGTCGATCGCTGGGGAGACTCGCCGACGCAGTACATCGAGCTGACGCGCAAGTACGTAACGATGTGGAAGGGCCAGGCCCCGCCCCCGGCGATCAGCGACGGCAAGCCCACCACGAAGCCGGCGGCCGATGCACCCACCGGCAAGACCCCGAGCCCGAAGCGACGGGCAAGAAGGCGGTAGAGAAGAACGCTCCGCGTTCGGCCGAAGCGGCGGCGACAGGGCCGCCGTCCTCACCCCGTCGCTCTCCCCGAGAGGGAGGGGCCGGTGCCCGCGACGCGGTTGTAGAGCGTGTCGCGCTCGACCGGTTCGCAGCCGGCCTCGAGGATAAGCCGGCGGATCTGATCGACCGTCAGCTCCTGGTGCGTGGCGCCGCGGCCCTCGCGTTTCGTGATGTCGTAGTAGACCACCGTGCCATCGAGATCGTCCGCGCCCCAGTTCAGGCTCACCTGTGCGAGCTTGGGCGTGAGCATCGGCCAGAACGCCTTGATGTGCGGGACGTTGTCGAGCATCAGGCGCGAGATCGCCAGCGTCTTGAGGTCGTCGAGGCCCGTCGGGCCGCCCAGGTGCGACAGGGCGCTGCCATCCGGGATGAACGAGAGCGGCACCAGGCAGTTGAAGTGGGCCGGGCGGCTGCGAAGCGAGGCATCCTGGTGCTCGCGGAGCTTGAGCAGATGAACAATCCGCTCCTCGGGCGTCTCGACGTGGCCGTAGAGCATCGTGGCATTGCTGAAGATCCCCATCTCGTGGGCCGTGCGATGCACGTCGAACCAGCCCTGCTCGCCGACCTTGTTGCGGAAGGCCTCTTCGTGGACGCGGTCGTCGAAGATCTCCGCCCCGCCGCCGGGCAGACTGCCCAGGCCGGCCTCGCGCAGTTGCTCCAGCACCTCGCGGATCGAGAGGCGCGGCCTGCTGATCCGCGTGAAGTGGATGATCTCGATGGCGGTGAACGCCTTGATGTGCAGTCCCGGACAGGCTTCGCGGATGCCCCGGCACATGTCGAGGTAGTACGAGAACGGAAGCGACGGGTGCAGGCCGCCGACGATGTGTACCTCCGTCGCGCCACGGTCGCGGGCCTCCCGGGCGAGGCGGACGATGTCGTCGATGGTGAGAGCATAGCCGGAAGGCGGCGCGATCGCGGATTGCGGATCGCCGATTGCCGGGTCGGGGGCGCGGTCCCCTCCTGCGGGAAAGGGCCGGTAGAAGGCGCAGAACCTGCACCGCAGCACGCAGTAGTTCGTGTAGTTGATGTGGCGGTTGATGTTGTAGTAGGCCACGCGCCCGTGCAGGCGCTCCCGGACGAGGTTCGCCAGCCGGCCGATCGTGAAGATGTCGCGCGAAGCGTACAGCCGCACGCCGTCGTCGTAATCGAGACGCCGGCCGGCCTCGACCTTCGCGGCGATGTCGACCAGATCCGATGTCCTCGTGGCGTCCGCCCGCATACGGCGGATTGTAGTGCAGTTGGGCCGGGGCGACGAGCGCGCGGCATCGGCGGAGGACTTCCGGGGCCGCCCTCCCCTCAACCCTCGCCCCTGGAGCAAGAGCCGCTCAGGCGTCGTTGATCGCGTTGATCAGCAGGCGAAGCCGGCCGTGGCTCCGCCGGTTGAACGGCAGGAGCAGACGCGGCTTGTCGGGCAACTCGCCGTTCTCCTCCGGCAGGGCGTGGAGCGTCTGCTCGATCCGGCCGCCCGGGACCACCAGATCGGCGAAATCCCCGTTGAGCCGCGCCAGCGTCTCCGCATCGAGCGGCGAGTTGAGCCGCAGAACCAGGGTTTCCTTCACGTAGCGCATCGAGTGGTAGCGCGAGTAGAAATGAAGGATCTCCTGCGCGGCCGTCTCGATGTCGTCCGTCACCCGCACCAGATGCATGTCCTCGGGGCTGATCATGTTCGTGCGGAGCAGTTCGGCGACGACGTACGTTCGCCAATGCTGCCAGTAAATGCCGCCGGGCGCGTCGACGAGGACGATCGGCATGATCGGGGCCTTGCCGGTCTGGATCAGCGTGATCGCCTCGAAGCCTTCATCCTGCGTCCCGAAGCCCCCGGGGAAAAGCGCGATCGCGGAGGCCTCCTTTACGAAGATGAGCTTCCGCGTGAAGAAGTATTTGAAGTTCACCAGCTTCGGGTCATCCGCGATGATGGGGTTGGTCTTCTGCTCGAGCGGCAGACGGATCGCCACGCCGAAGCTCGCCTCGCGGCCCGCCCCGCCGTGACCGGCCCGCATGATGCCGTCGCCGGCGCCGGTGATGACCATCCATCGCTCCTCGCGCATGCGGCGGGCGAACCGGACGGCCGCCTCATATTCCGGGTGGCCCTCCGGCGTGCGGCTCGAGCCGAAAATGCTCACCTTGCGGACGTTGCTGTACGGCGCGAATGTCTTGAATGCGTAGCGCAGCTCCTTCATCGCCCGGTTGATGATCTTCAGTTCGCCGCGGTTGGTCTTGTCCCGGGCAAGCCGGCACACCGTAACGAGCATCTCCGCGAGCAGGTCCTTGTCCTCGCTGGGGGCCCATCGGTCCAGAAACTCGGAGATCGCCCTCTCCCGCTCCGGATCGCGGGGCAACGATGTTGTCGGGCCGGCCTTCCCCACGGCCGGCGCACCGAAGGCACTTTCCATGTCGTTGGCCATCTTTTTCCTCACAAGCGCAACCGCGCATTATACACGCCGCCGGCCCGCGCGACCATAGCAACCCCGGCCCCATCTGCACCGGCCGCTACGAACGAGGCCGCAGGGGGCCGAGCAGTTCCCCTGCCGACGGCGGATAGCTCTCTCTCCAAAGACGGCCAAGACGCACGGCAGGCTCATCCAGAAGCGTGTGGGCAACTTTCTGCGAGTGATCGTGGAAGACCCGCGCGTTCCACCACAGCAACGGGGGTAACATCGCCGCATGGACGAGCAGCCCGACCGCAGCCATCGCCAGCAGCGGATACACCGGGCGAACCGTCGCCGGGCAGGTTTCAGACGCCGGGCGTCGCGAGCCGCCCAACGCGGACCGCAATCGGCCGGCCAGCCGCCAGAAGCCGGCCGCGATTGCGAACGCCGCCGTCGCCGCCAACCAGAACCACGCCAGGGCCACTGTGAAATCGACGGCCGGCGGCATCATCGCCCGGCGCGCCTCCGGCCGCCTCGAGACGATCAGCAGAGCGGCCGTCGTAGCGAGCAGCAGGGCGAGAAGTCGGCTCGCGGCCGAAAGGCGCTCGGCGACGGGCGTGGGCAGCGGTTGCGGACCGCGCAGCAACTGTCCCGCGGCCAGTGTCGCGACGTTGACGTGGGCCACGGCGACCAGCAGGATTATGGCTGTCACAAGCCGGCTGGAGGACAGCCACGACCAGTCATTCCCCGCCAACCGCAACAACCCGCACGCCGCGAGGGTGGGCGCCGCCGTCACGAGCGCGCCGGCGATCCAGCCGCAGCGGGGCGTGGCCCAGCGCACGGATCCCGCCGGCCGGCGACGACATGCGGAACCCACGCCCCTGAGCACGGCTGCGAGCAGCAGGAGGGCGTATGTGCACAGGGCGGCAAATGCCAACCCGAGCTGCGTCAGCGCGAGCATCGCGGAACGGTGCTCGGCGGGGTGATACACGGCCGAGCCCGTGTTCGGAAGCATGTTGGGCGGGCCGGCCGCGCCCTCGCGCCACCTCGTGTAGAGTCCGTCCCATCGCGCCGCCTCATCGCGAAGCCGAGCGGCCCACGCACCACGCCCCTGCGCGTCGGCTACCGTCGCGAGACGGGTACACGCGCGCGGCAAGTCCTCGGCCGCCGCCAGCACCAGCGGCGCGTACGAGGATGAAGCGGCGGAGCGGGCGAGTGCGACGATCGCCACGCCGTAGGCCAGGGCCGCGTCGTCACGCTGTCCCGAGGCGGCCCAGCCGTCGCCGAGCCGGATCAGATCGTTCGCGAGCCGGCGGACCTGCCGAACGTAGTTGCGAAGCCCGGACTGGAGTGTGAAGAAGGATGCCAGGGCGGGATCGATTCCGTCGCAGCCGCAACGGCGGAGCACGCGCGCGGCAGCGGAATCCGCCCGCCCGGTGAGGTAGTGCAATACAGGCCCAAGACCCGCGGATTTCCAACTCGCCTGCAGGCGGGCGACCTCCGCGTCCTCGGGTCGGGGTTTGGAGGCCCCTCCTGCCATTGCGTCACCGATCGGCCCGGCCGCGGGGACCAGCATGGACTCGAGCGCCGCCCGGATCTCGGGGCCGGGCGACCCGAGCGAGTGCGTCCTCGGCGACGTCCGGAAGACCGCGCTGAGCATCGCCTGAAGCGTGAGATCGGACGGGCCGAGGGTAAGCCTGGCCCTCTCCACCGGCGGCAGCCCCCAGGAGACGGGCACGGCGCCCAGCCCGATCAATTCCGATGGAAGCAGCCCAACGAACGGTATGCAAAGGAACAGCAGCGCGCACGCGACCAGAACAAAGATCGCCGGTGTTCGCCACCGTGGTCCGGCCCGGCTCTGCGACGAGGGACACGATGACGCGGATACCGGGGCCAAGGAGCATGGACCTCCTGATCGGACCGACGCCCTTCCAGGGGGCGGGCGTCCCACCCCGCCAACATGATGACCCTTGTATACCCCGCGGGGCACACCCACAAGCCGGGCCCCCGCCAGGCAGAGAAACCCGAGCCGCCTCCGTGATGGGCCGCAAACGTGCATCCGCCCAGGGTGCATGGCCGTACTTGCGGTGTGTGTATGGCGAAGGCGTGGGAAGCCTGGCTCAAGCCGGCCCGGCAGATCGCAAAGGCAAGAGCGGGATGAGCGCCCGGTCCCGGCGATTGAATGCGTAGAGTCTTGCGTTGCAGCGTTTGCGCGCCTTGCGCGCATGTTATCGCGATGCGGCGGTGGCGCGACCCGTCATTCTGAGGAGCGCAGCGACGAAGAATCTGGCTGAGTGGCGCAGAGAAGCCGGATGCTTCGCTTCGCTCAGCATGACGGGGGCCGGCGCCCCCGTGTTCGGTTGCGGCCGAAGGCCGCCTTGGAGTCTTGCGTCGCGCCTTTTGTGCGCCTTGCGAGCGGCGCGCCTTGTGCGCGGCGCATCTTGCGCGCGGTGCACCTTGTGCGCGGTGCATCTTGCGCGCGGTGGATCTTGCGCGCAGCGTGTTTTGCGCGCATGGATCGCGCTGCGGCGG